>JAGRGB010000075.1 GCA_020445745.1 Rhodocyclaceae bacterium
ATGAGTTGGGGCCGCCGGTTCGATGACTTCGAGACCTGCCGTCTGAAGGCGCTGAAGGTTGTGCGGCAGGTGTCGGCCGAATTGCCGCCGCTCAGTTCGAGTAAGCTGGCCGGCAGCAAAGGCCGAAGAAGAGCCGCCCACGTCGCGAGAACGCGGGACTTGTCCTCCGTCGACTCACGGAGCTTGAACGCCTGGGGCCTTGTGGAAGGCAATTCTCGCGCGATGTCGGGAACCTGCATGGATGGCACGCATCGCCTTCCCCCGCCACTGACGACGACGGTGTACCTCAGTCGAACTCCGACCTCTGCGCCCGCGGGCCGCAGCCGCTACCGATTCGAGCAGCGCATCGAAGGTGGCCCGACCTGGGTCAGCCATCTCGACGTCGAGCAAGGCGCGGGCCGCCGCTGCGGGAAGTCCGGCGCACCCGCGCATGCGCCGTGCTGACCGGGGCCTGCCATCGGCATCTGCCCGGCGTCACTGCCAGCCGCCGCCGAGCGCTTTCACCAGCGCGACCCGGTTGCTTGCCTCGGCGAGTCGCGTCGCGATCAGTTCCTGTTCGGCACCGTACAGCGTGCGCTGGGCGTCGAGCAGGCTCAGGTGGCTGTCCACGCCATTGCGGGTGCGGGCCTCGGACAGGCGGTAGCTGTCCTGTGCCGCCGCCAGCAGTTGTTCGCCGGCGTCGAGCCGCTCGCCGATCGTCGCCTGGTCGGCGAGTGCGTCGGCGACCTCGCGAAACGCCACCTGGATCGCCTTGTCGTAGCTCGCAACGGCGCTGTCGCGCTGCAGTTCGGCGATGTCGAGGCTGGCCGCCAGTGCGCCGGCGTCGAAGATCGGCAGGTTGATCGTCGGCACGAAGCTCCAGCTCCGTTGGCCGGCCTCGAACAGGCTGTCGAGGCTGGAGCTGGCGGTGCCCGTTGCCGCGGTCAGGCTGATGCGCGGCAAGAATGCGGCGCGGGCGGCGCCGATGTTGGCGTTGGCGGCGATCAGTTGGTGCTCGGCCTGCATCACGTCCGGCCGCCGGGTCAGCACGTCGGACGACAGGCCGGCCGGCACCCGGGCCAGCAGCGCGCCGTCGGTGTCGTCGAGGCCGCCCGGCAGCCAGGCTTCGTCGATGGCGTCGCCGACCAGCAGGGCCAGCGCATGGCGGTCCTTGGCGACCTCGGCGGTCTGGCTGGCGACGTCGGCGCGGGCGCGCGCGACCGTGGTCTCGATCTGGCTCACCGCCAGTCGTGACGACACACCCAGCTCGAAGCTCCGGCGCGTGATCGCGAGCGTCTGCTGCTGGGTATCCAGCGTGCGCTGGGCCAGTGCCAGCAGGCTGCGGTCGGCGGCCAGCGCCAGCCAGGCATCGGCCACTGCGGCCACCAGGCCGACCCGGGCGCTGCGCTGGGCTTCCTCGGTGGCGAAGTAGGTCTGCAGGGCCTGCTGCTCGAGACTGCGGATGCGCCCGAACAGATCCAGCTCCCAGGCCGTGATGCCGATCGAAGCGCCGTACTGTCGGCTGATCGCGGCCTCGCCGCTGGCGGAAAGGTCTGCCGGCAGGCGGCGCGCGGTGGCGCTGGCGTCGGCGTCGAGCGCCGGCAGCCGGTCGGCGCGCTCGACGCGATAGCGGGCCTGGGCGGTGGCGACGTTGAGCGCGGCGACGCGCAGATCGCGGTTGTTGGCGAGCGCGCGTTCGATCACGCTGCGCAGGCGCGGATCGAGAAACACTTCGCGCCAGGGCTGTTCGACGATCGGCGAGCCGGTACGCGTGACACCTTCGACGGACTGCGGCCAGGTCGACGGTACCGCGGCTGCGGGTCGTTGATAGTCGGGTGCCAGGGTCGTGCAGGCGGACAGCAGGGCCGCGGCCAGCACCGCGCCGCTGCGGCGCATGAGGGCGGTCGATGTCTTCATGTCAGTGACTCCCTTCCACGGCAAGCGTGGCCTCGGCCGCGCCTCGCCGCGTGAACAGTCGCCGGATGACGACGAAGAACAGCGGTACGAAGAAGATGCCGAGCAGTGTCGCGGCGATCGTGCCGCCGAGCACGCCGGTGCCGATCGCGTTCTGGCTGCCGGCGCCGGCACCGCTGGCCAGTGCCAACGGCAGCACGCCGAAGCCGAAGGCGAGCGAGGTCATCAGGATCGGGCGCAGGCGCATGCGCACGGCTTCGAGCGTGGCATCGATCAGCGGCTTGCCGGCCTG
>JAGRGB010000076.1 GCA_020445745.1 Rhodocyclaceae bacterium
ATAGCCAATGACAGAACATATCTTTATTTTCATACAGATAGACATCAATTCTGATAGCTGGCGATAGGTGCGGAAAGTGCCGAAATCATTCCCACTCGATCGTCGCCGGCGGCTTGCCGGAGATGTCGTACACCACCCTGTTGATGCCCCGCACCTCATTGATGATCCGGTTGCTGACTTTGCCGAGCAGGCCGTGGGGCAGTTCGGCCCAGTGGGCGGTCATGAAGTCCTGGGTCTCGACCGCGCGCAGCGCGACGACGTACTCGTAGGTTCGGCCGTCGCCCATCACGCCGACGCTCTTCACCGGCAGGAACACCGCGAAGGCCTGGCTGGTCTTGTCGTACCAGTCGGCGGCTCGCAATTCGTCTATGAAGATCGCGTCGGCACGGCGCAGCAGCTCGGCGTATTCTCGCTTGACCTCGCCGAGGATGCGCACACCGAGCCCCGGCCCGGGGAACGGATGGCGGTAGACCATCTCGTGGGGCAGGCCGAGCGCCACGCCGAGCTCGCGCACTTCGTCCTTGAACAGTTCACGCAACGGCTCGAGCAACTGCAGGTTCAGCGTCTCGGGCAGGCCACCGACGTTGTGATGGCTCTTGATGGTGTGCGCCTTCTTGGTCTTCGAGCCGGCGCTTTCGATGACGTCCGGGTAGATCGTGCCCTGGGCCAGCCAGCGCGCGTTGGGCAGCTTTGCAGCCTCGGCCTGGAACACCTCGACGAACTCGCGGCCGATGATCTTGCGCTTCTGCTCCGGATCGGCGACGCCAGCGAGATGCGCCATGAATTGCTCGCTGGCATCGACGTGGATCACCCGCACGCCGAGGTTGCGGGTGAAGGTCTCCATCACCTGCTCGGCCTCGTTGAGCCGCAGCAGCCCGTTGTCGACAAACACGCAGGTCAATTGCTCACCGATCGCACGATGGATCAGTGCCGCCGCCACCGACGAGTCGACGCCGCCGGACAGGCCAAGGATGACCTCGTCGGTACCGACCTGCTCGCGGATGCGAGCTACCGCCTCGGCGACGTAGTCAGGCATGTTCCAGTCGTTGCCGCAGCCGCAGATCTCGTGAACGAAGCGAGCGATGATCTGGCGGCCCTTCAGCGTGTGGGTGACCTCGGGGTGGAACTGCACCGCGTAGAAGCGGCGGTCCTCGTCGGCCATCGCGGCCACCGGGCAGGCCTCGTTGCTGGCGATCACCTTGAAGCCGGGCGGCATTTCGGTGACCTTGTCGCCGTGGCTCATCCACACGTCGAGCAGGCCATGGCCCTGATCGTTGCTGCGGTCCTCGATGCCGCGGAACAGCTCGGAATGGCCGCGGGCGCGGATCTCGGCATAGCCGAATTCGCGACGGCCATCGCTGGTGACCCTGCCGCCCAGTTGCTCGGCCATGGTCTGCATGCCGTAGCAGATGCCGAGCACCGGCACGCCCAGCTCGAACACCGCCTGGGGCGCCTTCCAGTCGATCGCTTCATAGACCGAGTTGGGGCCGCCCGACAGGATCACGCCGGCGGCGCCGAACCCGCGCACGAAATCGTCGCCGACATCGAACGGGTGGATCTCGCAATACACGTGCTGCTCCCGCACCCGGCGGGCGATCAGCTGCGTCACCTGGGAGCCGAAATCGAGGATCAGGATCTTGTGATGGGACATGTCCGTGCTTCGCAAATGACGCGAGGCGGCCGCAGCCGCCTCGCCTGGCTGTGGCGCCCATCAGTCCACGTGATAGTTGGGCGCTTCCTTGGTGATCTGGACGTCATGGACGTGGGATTCGCGGATGCCGGCAGCGGTGATCTCGACGAACTCGGCACGATCGCGCATTTCCTCCACGGTGGCGCAGCCGACATAGCCCATCGACGCGCGCAGGCCGCCGATCAGCTGGTGGATCACCGCAGTCACCGGCCCCTTGAACGGCACCCTGCCCTCGATGCCTTCCGGCACCAGCTTGTCGACGTTGACCTCGCCGTCCTGGAAATAGCGGTCGGCCGCGCCCTGCTGCATCGCGCCCAGCGACCCCATGCCACGGTACGACTTGTACGACCGCCCCTGATAGAGCACGGTCTCGCCGGGCGCTTCCTCGGTGCCGGCGAACAGGCCGCCCAGCATCACCGTGTTGGCGCCGGCAGCGATCGCCTTCGAGATGTCGCCGGAGAAGCGGATGCCGCCGTCGGCGATCATCGGCACGCCACTGCCGGCGAGCGCACGGGCGACGTTGTCGATCGCGCTGATCTGGGGCACGCCGACACCGGCGATGATGCGGGTGGTGCAGATCGAGCCCGGACCGATGCCGACCTTGACCGCGTCGGCGCCGGCGTCCAGAAGTGCCCGCGCGGCAACGGCGGTGGCAATGTTGCCGCCGACCACCTCGACCTGCGGAAAATGCTTCTTGACCCAACCGACCCGGTCGATCACGCCCTGCGAATGGCCGTGGGCGGTGTCCACGACGATGACGTCCACCCCGGCCTCGACCAGCCGTTCGGCGCGCAGTTCGGTGCCCTCGCCGACGCCGATCGCGGCGCCGACCCGCAGCCGCCCGTGATCGTCCTTGGCGGCGATCGGGTGCTCGTGGGACTTCAGCATGTCCTTGACGGTGACCAGGCCACGCAATTCGAAGTGCTCGCCGACCACCAGCACGCGCTCGAGGCGGTGCTTGTGCATCAGTGCCTTGGCCTCGTCGAGGCTCGCCCCTTCACGCACCGTGACGAGGCGCTCGCGCGGCGTCATGATCGCGGCCACCGGCTGATCGAGGTTGTTCTCGAAACGCAGATCGCGGTTGGTGACGATGCCGACGACGATGCCGTTTTCGACCACCGGCAGGCCAGAGAACTTGTTGCGGGCGGTCAGCGCGACGACCTCGCGCACCGAGTCGTTCGGGGCGACCGTCATCGGGTCCTTCAGCACGCCCGATTCGAAGCGCTTGACCTTCAATACCTCGGCAGCCTGCTGCTCCGGCGCCAGATTCTTGTGGATGATGCCGACGCCCCCTTCCTGGGCCAGCGTGATCGCCAGGCGCGACTCGGTGACGGTATCCATTGCTGCCGATACCATGGGAATATTGATGCGGATGTTGCGGGTGAACTGCGACGCGAGGGAGACATCACGCGGCAGCACGTCGGAATGGGCGGGGACGAGCAGGACGTCGTCGAAGGTCAGAGCCTTCTGGCTCACTCGCATGGCTTTTTTCCTTGCAGCCAAATCCGTATTATACAGACCGTCCCCAAGACTCGGGAATCGGCTCCATGAGACTCCGCGCACCGCTCCAAATCGCCACCGCGCTGGCACTCGTCACTCTGCCGCCGCTGGCTGCAGCCCAGGTCCACGTCTGGAAAGACGCCGAGGGCCAGACCCATTACGCAGACGTCCCGCCACCAGGGGTGGAATCCACCGAGGTGCTGATCACCGCGCCGGCGGCGTCGGCGGGCGGCCAGGCCAAGCGCAAGTCGCTGGCCGAGCAGGAGGAGGAATTTCGCAAGCGCCACGCCGAGCGCCAGGAGGCCAGCCACAACGCGGCCGACGACAATGCCCGCAAGGCCAAGATCGAGCAGCAGTGCAGCAATGCCCGCGGCCAGCTCGCGGCGATCGAATCGGGCCGGCGGATGGCCCGCTACAACGCCAACGGCGAGCCCGAATTCCTGACCGACGAACAGCGTGCCAAGCACGCTGCCGACCTGCGCAAGCTGATCGAGGAACGCTGCAAGTAGCACCGTCCCGCTGGCCGCTCAGTCGGCGGCCTCTTCGCCGGCGTCGCCACCACCTTTCTTCATCGCCTTGCCCTGCTCCGCCCGCCTGCGCCGCACTTCCTTCGGGTCGGCGATCAGCGGCCGGTAGATCTCGACCCGGTCGCGATCCCTGAGGGGCGCGTCGAGCTTGGTCAGCTTGGCGAAGATGCCCACCTTGTTGCGCTTGCCCGGTTCCAGTTCGGGATGGCGCTGGAGCAGGCCGGATGCGTCGATCGCCTGTTGCACCGTGGCCCCCTCGGCGAGCTTGAGCCTGACCACCTCCTGGCGCTGCGGCAGCGCGTAGACCACTTCGATGTCGATCTTGGCATCCATCGGCGCCTCCTCAGGCGTTGCCGCCGTAAACGGTACCGGCCCGCTTGACGAAGGAATCGACGAAGGTGTTCGCAATGTGACTGAACACCGGCCCCAGCACCTTCTCGAGCAGACGGCTGGCAAACTCGTAGTGCAGTTCGAACTCGATCTTACAGGCCTTGTCGCCGAGGGCGACGAAGCGCCAGGTGCCGTCGAGGTGGCGGAAGGGCCCCTCCTTCAGACGGATCCTCATCAGTTCGGGATATGACTTCTCGTTCTCGGTGGTGAAGTGCGTCTTGATGCCGTGGTAGCTCACGTGCAGCCGGGCGTGAGTGATCGTGTCGGTTCGCTCGTACACGTCGGCACCGCCGCACCATGGCAGGAACTGCGCGTAATCCTCGCAGCGATCCACCAGCTCGAACATCTGTGCCGGGGTGAATTCGATCAGGACGATTTTCTTGACAGAGGCCATTTCGCGGGCATCGGGAGCACGCTGCTAGAATGCCGGATTCTAGCCCAACGGGCCGTCGCGGCGCGCCCATCGATTGCACGAAAGATGAGCATTCTCGAAAACAAGAAGGCGTTTCACGAGTACTTCATCGAGGAGCGCTTCGAAGCAGGGATGGTCCTCGAGGGCTGGGAGGTCAAGGCGATCCGCGCCGGGCGCGCCAACATCAAGGAATCCTACATCGTCGTGCGCAATGGCGAGGTGTTCATCTTCGGCATGCACATCACGCCGCTGATCAGCGCCTCGAGCCACGTGCGCACCGACCCCACCCGCACCCGCAAGCTGCTGCTCCACATGTCCGAGATCTCCAAGCTGATCGGCAAGGTCGAGCGCGCGGGTTACACGCTGGTGCCCCTCGACCTGCATTTCAGCCGCGGCCGCATCAAGGCCGGCATCGGGCTGGCCAAGGGCAAGAAGCAGCACGACAAGCGCGAGGTCGAGAAGAAGCGCGACTGGGACCGCGAGAAGGCACGGCTGATGCGCGAAAAGCGCTGACCGCTCAGGCGGCCCGCGGATCGAAGGCCTCGCGCACCGCGTCGGCGAGCAGGTTGGCCGCCAGCACCAGCACGAACATCACGACGAAGGCGGCCGCCAACGACCACCACACGGCCGGATCGCGCGCCAGCTCCATGCGCGCGGCGTTGATCATGGTGCCGAAGCTGATCGTGCTCGGATCGACGCCGATGCCGACATAGGACAGCACCGCCTCGGCCAGCACCAGCGCCGAGAAGTCCATGACCAGCGCGATCAGCACGATGTGCATAAGGTTGGGCAGCACGTGACGGCGCAGGATCAGCGCCGTACCGACGCCGAAGGCGCGCGCAGCCTGCACGTATTCGAGCTCGCGCAGCTTCAGGGTCTCGGCGCGCAACAGGCGGCACAGGCCGGTCCAGCTGGTCATGCCGAGTATCACGCACAAGGCCAGCAGGCGCGCATCGGCGCGCTCCGCCGCGGTCGCGAACCAGTCCGGATGGGTCTCGATGACCACCTGCATCATCAGCACCGCGGCGGCGATCAGCAGCACACCGGGAATCGAGTTGATCACCGTGTAGATGTACTGGATCAGATCGTCCACCCAGCCGCCCAGGTAGCCCGCGGTGATCCCCAGCGCAATAGCGATCGGCAGCGTCACCACGGTCGTCAGCAGGCCGATGATCAGCGCGGTGCGCACGCTCTTGAGAGTCAGGTAGAGCACGTCCTGGCCGACCTTGTCGGTACCGAACACATGGTAGCCGGCGGCCAGCGCGGTGACCGCGCCGATCACCACCGCCAGCACCAGAAAACCCAGCCACCCGGCCCGAGCGGCGCGGCTCAGGCCCTGGCCGCCAGCGGCGGCGCCGCCACCGCGCAGACGGCGCAGTCCGGCGGCCAGCGCGAATGCGACCGCGAGCCCGGCGGCGGCGCCGCCGGCAAGCCGCACGGCGATGTCACCACCGCGCCCGTCGCCACCGACGCCGAGATGGGCGCCACCGTGATTGAGGCGCGGGAAGTCGCGGCCGACCACGCCGCCGTCGCGCTCGATGTTGTCCTTGACGAAGGCGTGCGTCGCCAGCGGCGCCGAGTAGGTCTTCTCCGGATTCTCGAGGAGCGGCGCCAGCAGCACGTCGAGCACGCTCTCGACCCGAGCCGCGTAATGGACGCCACCGTCCGCGGAAGCCGGCAGCGCACGACGGAAATGCACCGAGTCGAGCATCCCGACGCCGAGGTAGAAGGCCAATACGACCAGCGACACGGTGGCGCCGGGACGCGCCAGCATGCGTTGCCACGCCGCCCGCCGCAATGCATCGCCACGCTGCAGGACGCCGGCCGCGATGCCACCGGCCAGCAACCCTAACAACGCGACGTCGGTCCACAGCAGCACCGGTTGGAACGCGCCCATCACCTCACTCCAGCCGCACCCGGGGATCGACCACGGTATAGGAAATGTCGGTCAGCACCAGACCGACGATGTAGAGCAGCGAGCCGATGAACACCATCGAGCGCACCACCGCGAAATCCTGCGCCTGGATGGCCTCGATGGTGTAGCTGCCCAGCCCCGGGATGCCGAAGAAGGACTCGATCAGCAGGCTGCCCATGAACAGCAGCGGGATCACCACGACGACGCCGGTCAGGATCGGGATCATCGCGTTCTTCAGCACATGGCGGAACAGCACCACGCGCTCCGAAACGCCCTTCGCCCGCGCGGTGCGCACGTAGTCGCGGCCGATCTCCTCGAGAAACAGCGTGCGGTACCAGCGCGCGCTGGCGCCAAGGCCCGCGAACACGCCGATGACCACCGGCAGCACCAGGAACGGCCAGCTCGAGAGCCCGCCGACGTAGCCGGAAATCGGCACCAGCTGCCACACCTTGGCCACCAGCCACTGGCCGAAGATGATGTAGAACAGGCTCGAGATCGACATCATCGCGACGCACAGCACGACCCCGGCGACGTCGAGCCGGCTGGCCCGGAAGAACACCAGCAGCAGCGAGAAGCAGACTGCCGCGAACAAGCCGAGAATGAAGGTCGGAACCGCGATCGCCAGCGACGGGCCCATGCGCTGGCCAATCTCGCGGGCGATGTCGCGGCCGTCGTCGGAGGCGCCGAAGTCGAACGCGAACATGCGCGCCGACTTCTGGAAGAAGATCGTCTCGGTGATCCTGCGCGAACCCTGCTCGCGCATGTTCACGAAGCGCGGCAGATGGTAGCCGCGCTCGCGCTTCCAGTTGTCG
This sequence comes from Rhodocyclaceae bacterium, assembly GCA_020445745.1. Taxonomy (GTDB): domain Bacteria; phylum Pseudomonadota; class Gammaproteobacteria; order Burkholderiales; family Rhodocyclaceae; genus Cognatazoarcus. The sequence goes on from JAGRGB010000076.1 coordinate 7,247, forward strand.
ATCGCCTCCGGTGTCACCCTTTTCACGCCGAGCTGCATGCGGGCGATGTCGTCCGGCGTATTGACGACGAAGAACAGCAGGAAGGTCAGCAGATTGACGCCGATCAGGATCGGCACTGCATAGACGACCCGACGCACGAGGTAGGCGAACATCTCAGACCGCCTGCCGGGCCGCCCCAAAGGGGGTCTGCGCCCCCCGGGGGGGCAGCGAACGCAGTGAGCGTGGGGGCCAATTCATCTCAGACCTCCTGCCGGGCCGCCCCAAAGGGCGAAACGGGGAATTCGCGAAGCACCGCTTCGCGCCCGCGCAGCCGGCCGGCTGTGCAAAGCCGGCCGTGGACGGTCTGCGCCCTCGCGGCAGGGTGCGGCGAGCAATTCGCGAGGCGCGGCCTCGCGCTCACCGAACGGGTCCGCCGCGCGAAGCGTACTCTCCGCACTTGAAGTGAGCGGAGCGGGCGATTCATCTCAGCCCGCCTCCACCGCCAGCGCGGTGGCCCGCTCGCGCCGCCGGTACTGCCGCCAGGCCGGGATCACCAGTGCCGCCAGCATGGCCGCGCCGAGGCCCAATGGCCAGGTTACCGGCCGGTTCCATTCGGCGCGGCGGCGGGCGCGCAGTGCGCCGTCGATGTCCTGGTACTTGAGGGTGTTGCGCACGATCTTGCCCGGCTTGCGGTTCTCGATCCACGAATGCTGCAGGCTGTACACGACCTCGTAGAAACCCCAGTTCCACGGCGCGTCGTGCTGCAGGATCGCGATCATGCGGTCGATGATGCGCTGGCGCTCGAGCCCGTCGCGCATCGCCTTCATGCGTTCGAACAATCGGTCGTACTCGGCGTTGCGGTAATTGGCCGCGTTCTCGCCCTGGCTGGCGACCTTGCCCTGGGCGCCATGCAGCAGGAACAGGAAATTCTCCGGGTCCGGGTAGTCGGCATTCCAGCCCCAATAGAAGATCTGTGCATTGCCGCTGCGGATCTTGTCCTGGAAGCGATTGTAGTCGGTCGCGCGCACCACCAGTTGCACGTCGATCTTGCGGAACTGCTTGGTCAGCCAGTCCACCTCGGCCTTGCCGCCGAGACCGGTGCCGGTGGTGTCGAGATAGATCACCAGCGGCGCCCCGGTGGCTGCGTCACGGCCCTCCGGGTAGCCGGCCTCGGCCAGCAGGCGACGGGCCTCGGCCACCGGCTTGCGCACCGGCCGCCCGTCCTTCCAGTCATAGACATAGCGGTTGATTCCGGCCTCGCCGCCGCGGAAGCCGAACAGGCCCGGCGGCAGCGGATGCATCGCCGCGACGCCCCGACCGTTGTGGAAGATCGAGATGAACTCCTCCTGGTCGATGGCGATCGAGATCGCCAGCCGCAGCTTGCGCGCCGATTCGCTGTCGCCGCCGATCACCGGGTCGAGCATGTTGAAGCCCATGTACATCACCGTCGGCGCCACCGAGGTCACCAGCTCGATGCCCTTGGCCTGCATCTCGTCGGTGATCCGCACGTCGCCTTCGCCGACCGTCTGCACCGCCTGGTCGAAATTGTCCGACGAGATCCCGGATGCGTCGTAATAGCCCTGCAGGAACTTGTTCCAGTACGGAATGCTCTCGCGCTCGCGGGCGAACACGACCCGCTCGATCAGCGGCAGCCGGCGGCCGCAGTCGTTCAGCAGGCCGGCCCCCCGGTCGCCCTCCTCGCCTTCGCAGGGATAGGCATCGTCCCGGTAATTGGGGTTGGCGGCCAGTTCCATGCGGCTGTTGGGGTCGTTGGCGACCAGCATGTACGGACCGCTGCCGACCGGCCACCAGTCGAGCGTGAAGTTGCGCTCGGCCATGCCCTCGCGGGCGTAGAAACGTTCCGCCTCCCACGGTATCGCAGTGAAAAACGGCATCGCCAGCCAGTACAGGAACTGCGGATAGGCGCCGGTGAGGCGGATACGGTAGGTGTAACGATCGACCATCTCGACGCCGTCGAGCGGGAATTTGCGAAGATCGAGCCAGTCCCCGGGCGCCACCACGGCTTCTCGCAGGCGGCGATTGAGGTCGCGCAGCCCGGGCAGGTAGCCGGCGATCAGCTCGAGGATCGGCGAATGCAGCCGCGGGTGCGCCAGTCGCTTGATCTGGTAGACGAAGTCGTCGGCGGTCACCTCTCGGCTGCCGCTGCGCCCGAAGTCGGCCATCGTTCGCGGATCTTCCGGCATCTCCGGATCGTCGACGAAGGCCGGATGGGGCTGGTAGCGCATCCCTTCGCGGATGCGGATGGTGTACTCGGAGGCGGCGATCACCTCGGGTGGCGCATCCGCCGGCAGCACGCGGCCGTCGGCATCGAACAGGCGAACCTGCGGCATCGAGGCGGCCGCCGCCGGCTCCAGCTCGTACGGTCGCTTCAGGTAGTGGTATTGCAGCGGCGGCTCGTAGATCTGGTAGGTGAAGGTGGCCTCGTTCTCGCTATAGGACTGCACCGGATCGAGGTGCTTGGGGCGGTTCACGAAAGCCGAATACAACACCGGCGCGTCGGCGCGCTCGCCGGGATAGGGGTCGTTCCAGACCTCGCCGCAGGCGGAGACGAGCGTCACCAGCAGGCAGGACAGCAGAAGCCAAGGCGGCGAGTTGCGATGCATCCGGCGAGTGTATCGCCAGCGCGCCAGCCATGCATCCGAGGCAACATCCGGGCCCGGGCTATCCGCTATAATGCGCGATTCGCCGACTTGGAGAAAGACAGATGGGTTTCCTGGCCGGAAAACGCATTCTGATCACCGGATTGCTCAGCAGCCGGTCGATCGCCTACGGCATCGCCAAGGCGATGCATCGCGAAGGCGCCGAACTTGCATTCACGTTCCAGAACGACCGCTTCCGTGACCGCGTGGCGAAGATGGCGGCAGACTTCGAGTCCGAACTGGTGTTCCCGTGCGACGTGCAGGAAGACCAGCAGATCACCGAACTGTTCGACCTGCTCGCCGGGCACTGGGACGGGCTCGACAGCCTGGTGCACTCGATCGCCTTCGCACCGACCGACGCCCTCGAGGGCGACTTTCTCGACGGCTGCTCCCGCGAGGCCTTCCGCATTTCGCAGGAAATCTCGGCCTACAGCTTCCCGGCCCTGGCCAAGGCGGCCCGGCCGCTGATGAAGGGTCGAGACGGCAGCCTGCTGACCTTGTCCTATCTGGGTGCGGTACGCACCATGCCCAACTACAACATCATGGGCCTCGCCAAGGCCAGCCTGGAGGCCTCGGTGCGCTACCTGGCGGTGTGCCTCGGCCCCGAAGGCACCCGGGCCAATGCGATCTCGGCGGGACCGATCAAGACGCTGGCGGCGTCCGGGATCGGCAGCTTCGGCAAGCTGCTGGCGTTCAACGAGCGCAACGCACCGCTCAGGCGCAACGTGACCATCGACGAGGTCGGCAACGCCGCGGCCTTCCTGTGCTCCGATCTGGCCAGCGGCATAACCGGCGAGGTGATGTACGTGGACGGGGGCTTCAACACTACCGCACTGGGCAACTCCGAGCAGGGCTGAACGACGGGCGCCGCTCTCGCCGCTCGGCTCACGGCATTTCCCCCGATGGCGCGGGCACCCGGCACTGCGCCCGCCTCGCGGCGGGCGCCTTTGATGCGATCAGGACGCGACTGACTGCAGTGCGGCCAGGTTGACCTCGACCTTGTACTTGCGCCGCAGTTCGGCCAGAAAGGCCTGCAGATCCCGCTCCGCCAGCATCCGCTCGTACTGGCTGCGCACCGCCGCCAGACGTGGGTCGTTGTCGGCGATCGGCGGCGTATTCACCGCTTCGAGGCGGAACACGACGAAATCCTTGTCGCCGGCAAGCGCTCCGCCATAGGCAGGCAAGGCCACCGAAGCCGGCATCGCGAACAGCTCGCGCTGCACCTGGGGATCGAGTTCGCCCGAGCCGCGGGTAATCTTGGTAGGCTCACCAAACTCGAGTTCGACCGTTTCACCGGCGCGCAGCCTGGTGACCAGTTCCTGCCCCCGCTTGGCGGCCGCCTCGCTGGCCGCCTGCAGCTTGAGCTCGGCGACGATTTCCTCGCGCACCTCGTCCACCGCCTCGGTCTTCTCCGGCTCGTAGGCGGCGACCCGGGCAGACACCAGACGGCCGTTGCCGACGTCGACGGCTTCGGTGTTGAGCTTGCGCTCGAGCGAATCGGACGAGAACAGCGCGCCGACCAGGCGGGGATTGTCGAACGGCGACTCGGTGCCACCGCCGCGGGAGATCCAGTCGGAGCTCGCCACCGTCAGCCCGAACTGCTCGGCGGCCGGGGCGAGGCTGTCCGGCTGCTCATAGACCGTGTTCGCGAAGGCTTCGGCGGCATGGGCGAATTCGCGGGCCGCCCGTTCCTGGCGCAGCTCCGTCCGGATCGTCTCGCGGACTTCATCGAGCGGCCTCACCTGCTCGGGACGGATCCCGGTGAGCTGGATCACGTGCAGGCCGAAGTCGCTGCGCACGACGTCGCTTATGGCACCTTCCTTGAGGGCAAAGACCGCGTCGGCGAACGGCGCGACCATCGCGTCGCGGGTGAAGTAGCCGAGATCACCACCGTTGCCCGCCGAACCCGGATCCTCGGATTCGCGGGCGGCCACCGCAGCGAAATTCTCGCCACCGGTCGCCTGCACCTCGGCGAGGATCCGTTCCGCGCGGGCGGTGGCCTCGGCCACTTCGTCTTCGCCGGCGTCGGCGGGCAGTTCGATCAGGATGTGGCGGGCGCTGCGCTCTTCCTCGCGCCGGTAGCGATCCTGGTGTTCCTGGTACCACGCTTCGACCTGGGCCTCGTCCACTTCGATCTTTTCGATGAACTTCTCCCGGTCGAGCACCAGGTAGTCCGCCTTGACCCGCGCCGGCAGCCGGAAACGCCCCTGGTTGGCACGATAGAAGGCCTGCACCTCGTCGTCGCTCACCGCGATCTCGCCGGCAAGTTCCTCCGCGGAGACGCGGGAGGTTGCCACGGTACGCTCCTCGAGCTGCAGCGCCAGCAACTGGCGGGCGGTCTTGCGCGCGGCGATCGCGGAACTGCCAACCGCGGTGGTCAGCTGCTGGAATGCGACATCGCGGCGAAGCTTGGCTTCGAACTGCGCCTCCGACAGGTGCTGCGCGCGCAGCACCTGCTCGTAGCGGCTGCGGGAGAACTGCCCGTCCTGCTTGAATTCGTCGATCGAACCGATCACCTGCCGCAGCTGATCGGCCGATACCGCGAGTCGCGAATCCGCCGCATAGAGGGCCAGCAGGCGCTGATTGACCAGACCGTCGAGCACCGCACGGCGGATCTCCGGCGAGTTCAGCTGGGCAACATCGATGTCCGCGCCGAATTGCGCGCGGATCTGATCCTGCTGCCGGCGCAGGGCATTCTCGAACTCGACCGGCCCGATCTTGGTATCGCCGACCGTGGCCAGACTCGAATCCTTGCCTATGCTGCTGAGATAGGATTCCACGCCGAAGAATGCGAAGGTGACGACGATCAGGCCCAGAATCGCCTGCACGATTCGTCGGTTGCTGCGAATTGCGTCGAACATGATCTCGATGAGGGGATAGGGTGGAGAAAACAAAAAGGCGAAGCTCGCGCCTTCGCCTTCAGAATCGGCCGGCGGGCATCGGACGCGCCCCGCCGGATGTCAATCAGTCAGCCGGGGAGTCTCCGCCCTGGCCCGTGGTGGGTGCTGAGAGGCTCGAACTCCCGACATCCGCCTTGTAAGGGCGGCGCTCTACCAACTGAGCTAAGCACCCGCTCGAAGCTTGCCCAGCGGCAAGCCAAAGCGGATTAGTTTACTTCATCCTTGAGGCCTTTGCCAGCGCGGAACTTGGGCACCTTGGCCGATCCGATGTTGATGTTGGCGCCGGTTCGCGGATTGCGGCCGGTGCGCGCGGCACGCTCGCCGACATAGAAGGTTCCGAAACCGACCAGTGTAACGGTTCCGCCCTTCTTCAATGCATTTCTGATGGATCCGATCGCAGCATCGAGCGCTCTTCCCGCAGCCGCCTTGGAAATCTCCGCCTGATCCGCAATCTGGTCGATGAGTTCTGATTTATTCACTTATGCCTCCTCCCGTTCGGTTCGCCCACCATTGGAGTCGAATGCCAGCAACGGCGCGGGATTCCAGACCATTTCCGGCGACACGAAACTGCAAGCGTTTTATAGCCCGCAGAATTTGCCAATGTCAAGACGCCGCCGGCCCCTGATACAGGCCGCCACGAAAAAAACAGGGCTGCCCCGTTTCCGGGCCAGCCCTGTCTCGCGAACGGGAATTCTGACGGCGACTCAGTGGGCGGTGACGCCGTTCTGGCCGGCCAGATCGTCTCCGCTGCCGCTTTCCGCGGGGATCGGCGTCTCGTCTTCCGCCATTGCCTGCGGTTCGCGCTCGAGGGCCTCGCGGAACACCTGATCGATCCAGCGCACCGGCACGATCTCGAGCGCATCCTTGATGTTGGCCGGGATCTCGGCCAGATCCTTGACGTTCTCTTCCGGGATCAGCGCCTTGCTGATGCCGCCCCGCACCGCCGCCAGCAGCTTCTCCTTGAGGCCACCGATCGCCAGCACCTCGCCGCGCAGGGTGATCTCGCCGGTCATCGCGACGTCACAACGCACCGGAATGCCGGTCAGCACCGACACCAGCGCGGTGCACAGTCCGATGCCCGCCGACGGACCGTCCTTCGGGATCGCGCCTTCCGGCAGGTGGATGTGGATGTCGCTGTTCTGGTGGAAGTCGTCCCTGATGCCCAGCGTGCGGGCGCGCTTGCGCACCACCGACAGGGCCGCCTGGATCGACTCCTGCATGACCTCGCCGAGCTTGCCCGTATGCAGCACCTTGCCCTTGCCGGGCATCACCACCGACTCGATGGTCAGCAACTCGCCGCCGACTTCGGTCCAGGCCAGACCGGTCACCTGACCGACCTGGTTGGCGCGTTCGGCCATGCCGAAGGTGTAACGCCGCACGCCGAGATACTTCGCCAGGGACTTGGCATTGACCACCACCTTGGTGCTGCGCTTCTTCAGCACCAGGCCCTTCACCACCTTGCGACAGATCTTCGAGATCTCCCGCTCGAGGCCGCGCACCCCGGCCTCCCGGGTGTAGTAGCGGATGGCGTCACGCACGGCGTCGTCGGTGACCGAGATCTCGCTGACCTTGAGCCCGTTGTTCTTGAGTTGCTTGGGCAGCAGGTAGCGCACCGCGATGTTGACCTTCTCGTCCTCGGTGTAGCCCGACAGACGGATCACTTCCATGCGATCGAGCAGCGGTCCGGGAACGTTCAGGGTGTTGGCGGTGGCCACGAACATCACGTCGGACAGGTCGTACTCGACCTCGACATAATGATCGACGAAGCTCGAGTTCTGTTCCGGGTCGAGCACCTCGAGCAGGGCCGAGCTGGGGTCGCCCCGAAAATCCGCGCCGAGCTTGTCGACCTCGTCGAGCAGGAAGAGCGGGTTGCGCACGCCCACCTTGTTCATGTTCTGCAGGATCTTGCCCGGCATCGAACCGATGTAGGTGCGACGATGGCCACGGATCTCCGCCTCGTCACGGACGCCGCCCAGGCTCATGCGCACGAACTTGCGGTTGGTGGCATGGGCGATCGACTGGCCGAGCGAGGTCTTGCCGACGCCCGGCGGTCCGACCAGGCACAGGATCGGGGCCTTCAGCTTGTCCACGCGCTGCTGCACCGCCAGATACTCGACGATGCGTTCCTTGACCTTCTCGAGACCGTAATGGTCGCGATCGAGGATGCGTTCGGCCTCGGCCAGATCCTTGCTGATCCGTGATTTCTTCTTCCACGGCAGCCCTGTCAGGGTCTCGATGTAGTTGCGTACGACGGTCGCCTCGGCCGACATCGGCGACATCAGCCGCAGCTTCTTCATCTCGGATTGGGCCTTGGCGGCAGCCTCCCTGGGCATGCCGGACGAGCGGATCTTGCGCTCCATCTCCTCGAGATCGGCACCGTCCTCGCCTTCGCCGAGTTCCTTCTGGATCGCCTTGACCTGCTCGTTGAGGTAGTACTCGCGCTGGCTCTTCTCCATCTGCCGCTTGACTCGGCCGCGGATGCGCTTTTCGACCTGCAGGATGTCGAGTTCGGTCTCGAGCTGGCTCAACAGCCGCTCGAGGCGCTCGGCGGTGTCGAACATCTCCAGCACCGACTGTTTCTGCTCGAGCTTGAGGGGCAGGTGGGCAGCGATCGTATCGGCCAGGCGACCGGCGTCGTCGATACCCGACAGCGAGGTCAGGATCTCGGGCGGAATTTTCTTGTTGAGCTTAACGTACTGGTCGAACTGGGCGACGATCGCGCGGCGCATGGCCTCGGTCTCGGTGCGCTCGGCCTCCGCCACGACGACCGGCGTCGCGGTGGCGCGGAACACCGCGCGCTCGTCGACGACCTCCTCGATGCGCGCACGCTGGACGCCCTCGACCAGGACCTTGATCGTGCCATCCGGCAGCTTCAGCATCTGCAGGATGTTGGCGATGCAGCCGATCTCGTACATGTCCTCGGCGGTCGGCTCGTCCTTGGCGGCAGACTTCTGGGCGACCAGCAGGATGCTCTTGCCGTCTTCCATCGCGGTCTCGAGGGCCTTGATGGACTTGGGCCTGCCGACGAACAACGGGATCACCATGTGGGGGAACACCACCACGTCCCTGAGGGGGAGGAGCGGCAACTCTACCGGTTGCTGCGTCTTGTCGAACATTTGGGTTCCTTGGTTCGAAAACTGTCAGGACCCAGTTTGGGCCCGAGTTCGGGAATACAAGTACCGCGTCCGGAGGGACTGCTACTGCTTCGACCCGGCAACCCTGGGCTGATCCATGTACATTAGGATAGGTGCGGATCCCGAGGTAATGGTTCCCTCGTCGATCACGACCTTCTCGACATCGTCCATGCTCGGCAGGTCGTACATGATGTCGAGCAGCGCCGATTCGATGATCGAGCGCAATCCACGCGCACCGGTCTTGCGATGCAGCGCCTTGCGCGCGATCGCCTGCAGCGCGGCGGGCCGGATCTCGAGCTCGACGCCTTCCATGCCGACCAGCTTCTGGAACTGCTTGACCAGCGCATTCTTCGGTTCGACGAGAATCTGGATCAGCGCATCCTCGTCCAGCTCCTGCAGTGTCGCGACCACCGGCAGGCGCCCGACGAATTCAGGGATCAGACCGAACTTGATCAGGTCCTCCGGCTCGACGTTGCGCAGCGTCTCGGACACGCCGCTGCCGGATTCGATGCTGCGGACCTCGGCGCCGAAACCGATGCCGCCCCTCTCGGTCCGATTGCGGATGACCTTTTCCAGGCCATCGAAGGCACCACCGCAGATGAACAGGATGTTGGTGGTATCGACCTGGACGAAATCCTGATTCGGGTGCTTGCGCCCGCCTTGGGGCGGTACCGAGGCCACGGTGCCCTCGATCAGCTTGAGCAAGGCCTGCTGCACCCCCTCGCCCGACACGTCGCGGGTGATCGACGGGTTGTCCGACTTGCGCGATATCTTGTCGATCTCGTCGATGTAGACGATGCCCTGCTGTGCCTTCTCGACCTCGTAGTCGCATTTCTGCAACAACTTCTGGATGATGTTTTCGACATCCTCGCCGACGTAACCGGCTTCGGTCAGGGTCGTCGCGTCGGCCATCACGAAGGGCACGTTGAGCAGGCGGGCGAGGGTCTGGGCGAGCAGCGTCTTGCCGGAACCGGTCGGGCCGATCAACAGGATGTTGCTCTTCGACAGCTCGACCTCGTCCTTGCTGCCGCCCATGTGGCGCAGGCGCTTGTAGTGGTTGTACACGGCCACCGACAGGATCCGCTTGGCATGGACCTGACCGATCACGTACTGATCGAGTATCGCCGCGATCTCCTTGGGCGTCGGCAGTGAACTCCGGCTGGCCTCGCCGACCTGTTCACCGGCGATCTCGTCACGGATGATGTCGTTGCACAGCTCGATGCATTCGTCGCAGATGAAGACCGAGGGACCGGCAATCAGCTTGCGGACCTCATGCTGGCTCTTACCGCAGAAGGAGCAGTAAAGAAGCTTGTCACCGGATTTCTTGTCAGTCATCTCGCGGTCCTCTGTCAAGCGGCGTCGGCGCGGCTGCTCAGCACCTTATCGATCAAACCATACTCCTTGGCGCCGTCGGCGGACATGAAATTGTCCCGATCCGTGTCTCTTTCGATTCTCTCGATGGGCTGGCGCGTGTGTTTGGCCAGCATTTCGTTGAGTCGCTGACGCAAGGCCAGGATCTCCCGGGCGTGGATCTCGATGTCCGAGGCCTGGCCCTGGAATCCGCCCAGCGGCTGATGGATCATCATCCGCGAGTTGGGCAGCGCATAGCGCTTGCCCTCGGCGCCGGCCGCCAGCAGGAAGGCGCCCATGCTTGCCGCCTGACCGATGCACAGCGTGCTGACGTCCGGCTTGATGAACTGCATGGTGTCGTAGATGGCCATGCCGGCAGACACCGAGCCGCCCGGAGAATTGATGTAGAAATAGACGTCCTTGTCCGGATTCTCCGACTCCAGAAACAGCAGCTGGGCCACCACGAGGTTCGCAGTGACGTCGTTGACCGGACCGACCAGGAACACGACACGTTCCTTCAGCAGCCGCGAGTAGATGTCGTAGGCACGTTCGCCGCGCCCACTTTGCTCGACCACCATCGGCACCAGGCCGAGAGCGCGGGGCTCCCAGTCCGACCGCCCGTTCGGGTTGTTCGTGTTCATGTTCCTGTCCAGTTCCGGCCTCAGGCCGCGTTGCCCATCAACTCGTCGAAGGCCACCGGTTTGACGACCGCCTTGGCCCGTCCCAGCACCCATTCGACCACGTTGTCCTCGATCACCAGCGCCTCTGCCTGCTGCAACTGCTGCGGATTGGCGTAGTACCAGTTGATCACTTCCCGGGGATCCTCGTAGCTTTGCGCGAAATCCTCGACCAGCGCGCGGACCTGTTCCGGCTTGGCGTGCAATTCATTGACCTTGACCGCCTCGGCCATGATCAGGCCGAGCTTGACGCGGCGTGCCGCCTGCTCGGTGAACCACGACGCCTGCACCGGCAGTTTGGCGCTGGGCATGCCGCGCGCCTCCATGTCGCGCCGCGCATTGTCGGCCATCTGGCGCGATTCCACCTCGACCAGGGCCTGGGGCACGTCGATCGGCGTGACGTCGAGCAGGGCATTCATGACCTGCTCCTTGATCCGCGCCTGGATCCGCCGCCGCACCTCGCGCTCGAGATTGGCACGCACTTCATTGCGCATCGCCTCCAGGCTGCCGTCGGCGACCCCCAGGCTGGTCGCAAACGCCTCGTCGAGCGCCGGCAGCCTGGCCTCCTCGACCTTCTTCACGGTGATCTCGAACTGGACCTGCTGGCCGGCCAGTTCCTTCGCGTGGTATTCCTCCGGGAAGGTCAGGTCGAAGGTCTTGCTCTCGCCGACACCGAGTCCGGCCGCGGCCGCCTCGAAATCCTTCAGCATCGCGCCGGCGCCGAGCACGAACGGGAAGTCCTGGGCCTGGCCGCCCTCGAACACCTCGCCATCCTTGCGCCCGGTGAAGTCGACGGTGACCCGGTCGCTGTCGGCCGCGACCCGTTCCACCGGGCTGTAACTGGTGCGCTGCTTGCGCAGCACCTCGATGGTGCGATCGACCTCGTCCTCGCCGACCGCCAGTTCCGGCTTCTCGATCTCGCGCTCCGACAGATCGCCGAGGACGATCTCCGGATAGACCTCGAAGGTCGCCGCGAACGTCAGGGAGTCGTCGGTGCCTTCGCGCGGCTCGATGTGCGGGTCACCCGCGATGCGGTAGTTGCCCTCGCGCAGTTTGTCGCCGAAGGCCTTCTGGATCGCTGCCGTGACCGCCTCCGAACGCACCTGCGGACCATAGGTCTGGGCGACGATCTTGAGCGGCACCTTGCCGGGGCGGAACCCGGCCATCTTCACGGTCTTCGACAGACGCTTGAGCCGGCTCTCGACCTCCCTGTCGATTTCGGCGACCGGCACGGTCATTTCGATCTGGCGCTCGAGTGCGCTGCGGTTTTCCTGATTGGTCTCCATGAACTTCCCTGAATGAACGCTTGACGGCGGCGATGCGAAGGCCTCGTGCGGGGCTGACCGCCTTGTTGAAGGCAAATTTTTAGTCTACCACAGGGGCCCCTCGGATCCCGCCCTCGGGCCTCGCTCGCGATCGGGTCGTACCCCGCCCGCAGGCCGGCTGCCGACGCCGTCGACCGCCAGCCCGATGCCATGATTGTCGCGCGCCATCAACGCAATCTGGCAACAATCATGCCCATTCGCCGCTACACGTCCGGCCGGCTGCCTGTCATCATTGAACCAAATTGTGCCGGACTGCCACTGAGTCCACGGGGGGCCACCTTTTCGGTGCGAGACCCGGCGGTTGGCCCATGCGCCGCACGCCCGTGGATGGCGAGTCGCAGTTTTCGGGCGGGGCGAGAACAGCCGACGAAAGCGGCGTCAAATCCTGCTATCGATCGCAACACCTTGTGCCACACTAAGAGTCGTTATCGAGGCTGATCGGCGGGCGAGCCGGTTCGCACCACAGCATCCAGACAGGAGGTTCAGCAATGAGCATCTTCACGGCATACCAGTCACGCTTCGAGGCAGCGCGCGAGGAAGAGATGTCGATCGACGAATATCTCGAACTGTGCCGCAGCGATGCCTCCGCCTACGCGACCGCTGCCGAGCGGATGCTGATGGCGATCGGCGAGCCCGAACTGATCGATACCCGGCTCGATCCCCGCCTCTCGAGGATCTTCTCCAACAAGGTGCTGAAGCTGTATCCGGCGTTCCGGGACTTCTACGGCATGGAAGAGGTCATCGAGCACATCGTGTCCTATTTCCGACACGCCGCGCAGGGTCTGGAGGAAAAGAAACAGATCCTGTATCTGCTGGGCCCGGTCGGTGGCGGCAAGTCCTCGCTGGCCGAGAAGCTGAAGAGCCTGATCGAACACGTTCCGTTCTACGCGATCAAGGGCTCGCCGGTGCATGAATCCCCCCTCGGACTGTTCAGCGCCGAAGAAGACGGCGCCCTGCTCGAGGACGACTACGGCATACCGCGCCGCTACCTCTACACGATCATGAGCCCGTGGGCTGTCAAGCGCCTGCACGAACACAACGGAGACATCACCAAGTTCCGCGTCGTCAAGGTCCGGCCGTCGGTGCTGCGCCAGGTCGCCGTCGCAAAGACCGAGCCGGGCGACGAGAACAATCAGGACATCTCCTCGCTGGTCGGCAAGATCGACATCCGCAAGCTCGAGCAGTACTCGCAGGACGACCCCGACGCCTACAGCTATTCCGGCGGCCTGTGCCTGGCCAACCGCGGCCTGCTCGAATTCGTCGAGATGTTCAAGGCGCCGATCAAGGTATTGCACCCGCTGCTGACCGCGACCCAGGAACAGAACTACAAGGGCACCGAAGGCTTCGGCGCGATTCCGTTCGACGGCGTCGTGATGGCCCACTCCAACGAATCCGAATGGGTGGCGTTCAAGAACAACAAGAACAACGAGGCCTTCCTCGATCGGATCTACACCGTCAAGGTGCCGTACTGCCTGCGCCTGATCGACGAGATCAAGATCTACGACAAGCTGCTGGTCAACAGTTCGCTGTCCGATGCGCCGTGCGCACCCGACACGCTGAAGATGATGGCCCAGTTCGCGATCCTGTCGCGCCTGAAGGAACCCGAGAATTCGTCGATCTACTCGAAGATGCGGGTCTACGACGGCGAGAACCTCAAGGACACCGACCCCAAGGCCAAGTCCTACCAGGAGTATCGCGATTACGCCGGCGTCGACGAAGGCATGACCGGCCTGTCGACCCGCTTCGCGTTCAAGGTGCTGTCGAAGGTGTTCAACTTCGATCACCGAGAAGTCGCCGCCAACCCGGTGCACCTGATGTACGTGCTCGAGCAGCAGATCGAGCAGGAGCAGTTCCCGCCCGAGGCGGAGGCGCGCTTCCTGGCCTTCATCAAGGAATACCTGGCGCCGCGTTACGCCGAGTTCATCGGCAAGGAGATCCAGACTGCCTATCTCGAAAGCTATTCCGAGTACGGCCAGAACATTTTCGACCGCTACGTCACCTACGCCGACTTCTGGATCCAGGATCAGGAATTCCGCGATCCCAACACCGGCGAGATGCTCAACCGCAACGCGCTGAACGACGAACTCGAGAAGATCGAGAAGCCGGCGGGCATCAGCAACCCGAAGGACTTCCGCAACGAAGTGGTCAACTTCGTGCTGCGGGCCCGTGCCAAG
>JAGRGB010000077.1 GCA_020445745.1 Rhodocyclaceae bacterium
ACGGTTCCCGGTTCGACCTGGCCGGCCGCGTCTTCAAGAACGTTCCGGCGCCCACGAACCTCGAGATTCCGCGGTACCGGTATCTGACCGAGTCGACGCTGCTGATCGGTGCCGACGAGACCGAAGTTTAAGGATTGTCCATCTGCGGGGAGACTTGAAGGAGATGAGTCCATGGAACATTCAGAAATCGTCGAAACCGTTGCGAGGTCGGCGAACCGCGCTGTCTGCTCGCCGTCGCATCGGCGGCTGGCCGGCAGGCTCACTCTGGAGGGAGCTGCCGCTGTGCTGGTTGCGGCGGGCGTGGGAGGGGGACTGTATCTGAGCTGGGACTGGCTGGCGGCCGCGGGCTTGTTGACCGCAGTCCTGATCCTGCTCGGCTGTGGCGTGATGTGCACGACGCGATGGTGGTCCCGCTGGTTCGGCGGGGGACGCTCGGATGCGGGATCGCAGGATGGCCCGCCATGACAGATGAACGAATGGGCGATGGCAGACTTTTCCGGTCCGGGGGCTGATCACCGCGCTCGGGCGCATGGGTTCATGAGGAGCGCAGGATGACCACCGATCCCGTATGCGGCATGCGTGTCGTGGCGGAGCGTGCCGCCGCCCAGGCGCACTATCGAGGCGAGACGTACTACTTCTGCTCGGCGCACTGCGCGAGCGCATTCGAGCGCGAGCCGGCCCGGTACGTGGGCCGCAAGACTCGCGCCCGAGAGCGCGCCGAAGTCCCTCTTCCCGCTGCCGCGCCGCCTGAAGACAGCCCGTCCTACACCTGCCCCATGCACCCCGAAGTGCGCCAACCGGGGCCCGGCACCTGCCCCGAGTGCGGCATGGCCCTGGAGTTGGAGGCCGGTCATCCGCCGGCGGCCGGAACCGAATACTGGTGTCCGATGCATCCCGAGATCGTGCGCCAGGAGCCCGGCAACTGCCCGATCTGCGGGATGGCGCTGGAACCGCGAAGCGTCACCGCAGAGGAAGAGGCCAGCCCGGAACTGATCGACATGAGTCGCCGCTTCTGGCTGAGCCTGGTCCTCGCGGTGCCGGCATTCGTGCTCGCGATGGCCGCAGACCTCGCGCCCGAGCTGGTGCGCCGCCTCGTCGCCCCTCGCCCGCTGCAATGGCTGGAACTGCTGCTCGCTACCCCGGTGGTGCTGTGGGGCGGATGGCCGCTCTTCGTGCGCGGCTGGCAGTCGGTGGTGAACCGCCGCCTCAACATGTTCTCGCTGATCGCCCTCGGCGTGGGGGCGGCCTGGGCGTTCAGCATGGCGGGGACGCTGTTCCCCGCTATCTTCCCGGCCAGCGCCCGCAACGAGGACGGGCTGGTGCCGGTCTATTTCGAGGCCGCGGCCGTGATCACGGCTCTGGTGCTGCTCGGACAGGTGCTGGAACTGCGCGCCCGCAGCCGGACCAGCGCCGCGATCAAGATGCTGCTGGGGCTCGCCCCCAAGACCGCGCGTCTGGTGCGCGAGGACGGCCGCGAGGAGGACGTCCCGCTGGAGCGGGTCAAGCCCGGCGATCTGCTGCGGGTGCGTCCCGGCGAGAAGGTGCCGGTGGACGGCCGGGTGACCGACGGCGCGAGCGCGGTCGACGAGTCCATGGTCACCGGCGAACCGATCCCGGCGGAAAAGCGCGCCGGCGACCGTGTCATCGGCGCCACCGTGAACGGCACCGGCAGCCTGCTCATGCGCGCCGAGCGGGTCGGCGCCGAGACCCTGCTGGCGCAGATCGTGCGCATGGTCGCGGAGGCGCAGCGCAGCCGGGCGCCGATCCAGCGGCTCGTCGATGTGGTGTCCGCCTGGTTCGTGCCGGCCGTCGTGGGCGTCGCCGTGGCGGCCTTCGTGGTGTGGGGCCAGTGGGGGCCGGAGCCGCGCCTGGCCCATGCGGTGATCAACGCCGTGGCGGTGCTGATCATCGCCTGCCCGTGTGCGCTGGGGCTGGCCACGCCCATGGCGATCATGGTGGGCACCGGCCGGGGCGCCCTGGCGGGCGTGCTGATCAAGAACGCCGAGGCGCTCGAGGTGATGGCCAAGGTGGACACCCTGGTCACCGACAAGACCGGCACGCTGACCCTCGGCAAGCCCCGGCTCGCGGCGCTCGAAGTCGACAAGGATTTCGCCGAGGCCCGGGTGCTCGCACTGGTCGCCGGCGTGGAGCGGGCGAGCGAACATCCGCTCGCTGCGGCAATCGTGGCCGGCGCCGAGGAGCGAGGCCTCGACATCCCCACGGCGAGCGATTTTCAGTCGGTCACGGGCAAGGGCGTTGCTGCGACGGTGGACGGACGCGCGGTCGTGATCGGCACCCGGCACCTGCTCGACAGCCTGGGCATCGACCCGGGTGAGTGGCCGCAGCGCGCCGAAGTCCTGCGCGCTGAAGGTCAGACCGTGATGTTCGTCGCCGTCGACGGCCAGGCAGCCGGCCTGATCGGCGTCGCCGATCCGGTCAAGGACACGACGCCGGAAGCGATCCGGCAGTTGCATGAAGAGGGCTTGCGGATCGTCATGCTCACGGGCGACAGCAAGGCGACGGCGGCAGCCGTGGCACGGAAGCTGGGCATCGATCAGGTCATCGCCGAAGTGCTGCCCGAGCAGAAGACCGAAGTGGTGAAGCGCCTGCAGGCCGAGGGCCGCATCGTGGCGATGGCCGGCGACGGCATCAACGACGCCCCGGCGCTCGCGCAGGCGCACGTGGGGATCGCCATGGGCACGGGTACCGACGTGGCGATGGAGAGTGCCGGGGTGACGCTGGTCAAGGGCGACCTGCGCGGCATCGTGCGCGCCCGGCGGCTCAGCCGCGCCACGCTCACCAACATCCGCCAGAACCTGTTTTTCGCGTTCATCTACAACTCGCTGGGCGTGCCCGTGGCGGCGGGTGTGCTCTACCCGGTGTTCGGACTGCTGCTCTCGCCGATCCTCGCGGCCGCGGCGATGTGCTTCAGCTCGGTGTCGGTGGTGGGCAACGCCCTGCGCTTGAATCGCATGAGCTTGTGAAAATGGGAAGCCCTGCCTTGAGGATGATGTCATGAATCAGACAAATGGTTTTGCCGCCCACTACGGGCATTGGGGATGGGTCGTGATCCTGATCGTGGTGGTGTCCTGGGTGCTGTATCGGTTCGTCGCGCCGAAGGGCTGGCGGGAGTGGGCCGGAGCGGGACTTATCCAGGCGTTCGTCATCGCGCTCTACGCCGAGATGTACGGCTTCCCGCTGACGATCTACCTGCTGACGGGCTTTTTCGGCATCGACCTGCCCCTGTACTCCCAGACCGGGCATCTGTGGGCATCCCTGCTCGGTTACGGCGCCGTCGGCGCCGCGATCGAAATGCTGGTCGGCGGCGTCTTCGTCGTCGCCGGCCTCATGCTGCTGATCGGGGGCTGGCGGGAGGTCTGGCGCGCGCGGCGTGAAGGCCGCATCGCCGACCGCGGACTGTACGCGCTCGTGCGCCACCCCCAGTATCTCGGAATCATGCTCGCGGTCTTCGGCCAGATCGTGCATTGGCCGACGATCGTCACGGTGGCGCTGTTTCCGCTCATCGTGCTCGCCTACATCCGGCTTGCATACACGGAGGAAAGGAAGATGCTGGAGCAATTCGGCGAACCGTATCGGGGCTATCGGAAGCAGGTCCCGATGTTCCTTCCACGGTGGCGTGAATGGAACCGCTTCGTCCGCGCGCTGAAGGATTCGGTCTTTCCCGCATGAATGCACGGCTGCCGTCCCCGGCGTGGGGACATCTGCTCGATGCGGCGAGTCCGCGTGCCGCCATGGGCAGTTTGAACTTCCGGCCTCGTCCTGCGCCTAATATGCCAAGGTTCGCCGGTGTGACGCTTGTCCTGCCGCTGTGTCGAGGGTGCCGGTGTAAAATCGCGAAACGAGATCGATCCGTCCTTCTGTCATGCACGTCGTCCGGCGACTGATCGCCCTGCTGCTGATCGTCACGCTTCCCGCGTACGGATGGGCAGCGCTCGCTCTGCCGGAAGCCTGCCCCATGCAGGCCGCGCCTGCGGCGGAGATGATCGAAACCGGCCATGCCTGTTGCGAGGCGGCCGACGCGCAAAACGACGAATCCCCTAAGCCCGGCAAGAGCGATCCTTGCAAGCCCGGCCAGCAGTGCAAGACCGGCGGCTTCCATCCCCTGCAGTTCCCGTTCTCGGCGCAGGCGCCCGTCGCGCCCGACATGATCGCTACGGTCGCCGAAGCCCCTGTCCTCTCCCGCGATCCCGCCGGGATCTGGCGGCCCCCCCGCATCCTCTGACCCTTCCCTGGCGGAATGCCCGTCCGGCATGCCCGATGTGGTGGCCGGAGGCCTTCCGCTCGCCTTGAACACGGTTTGATGCCGCAACGGCGGA
>JAGRGB010000078.1 GCA_020445745.1 Rhodocyclaceae bacterium
ACCGACGACGGTGCCAAGCGGGTCGTGCAGCCGGAGTACAACAAGGCCGGCGACGAGGTGTGGTTCTCGGTGTGGAGCGCGAAGGACAAGCAATCGGCGGTGGTGGTGGTGGATGACAAGACCCTCGCGCTGAAGGCGGTGATCAAGGATCCGAAGCTGATCACGCCGACCGGTCACTTCAACGTCCATAACACCCAGCACGACGTGTACTGAGTCCGGGTGCCGACCCGGCAGGCGGATGCGGGCCCTTCGGGGCCCGTTTCGCATCGCGCGGCGGCGGCCGGGGTCATCGCTTGACGGTGGTCAAGGCGGTGATGACCGACGGCCATGAAAATCGACTCGGTTACGCGAAGGAGGGCTTGGTGGTGCGTCTGTTGGTGAGCCGCATGCTGGTGTCGTCGGTGCTGGCGGTGGCCGCTGTCGGCGGCGCCGGGGCGGCGGAGCCCGATCTCGTGCGACGCGCGCAACTGGTGTCGATGGTGCGCCAGGATTGCGGCTCGTGCCACGGGCTTCGCCTGACGGGTGGGCTCGGTCCGGCACTGTTGCCCGATAGCCTGTCCGGCAAGCCGGCGGCCGCGCTGATCGCCGCGGTGCTCGGCGGGCGGCCCGGCACAGCGATGCCCGGATGGTCGCGTTTCCTCAGCGGAGCCGAGGCCGCATGGATCGTCGAGCAGTTGCAGCGCGGTTTTCCGCCACTCGCCGAAAGGGGGGGCTGGTGAACCGGTGGCGCACGATTTCCAGGGTGCTGGCCGGCCTCGCGGCCGTCGTGGTCGCGGGCTGCGCCGGTCGGCCGGTGGCGGGCTTGCGCGGCACCGGAGATCTCGGCATCGTCATCGAGCGGGCCAGCGGCAGCGTGCAGATCGTCGACCACAGCGGCCGCCGGAGTCTCGGCCGGATCGAGGGCCTCGGCGACCTCTCCCACGCCCACGCCACCGTCTCCCGCGACGGGCGCTACGCCTACGTCTTCGGTCGCGACGGCGGTCTGACCAAGCTCGACCTGCTGGCCGGTCGCATCGATCGCCGGATCATCCAGGCGGGCAATTCGATCGGCGGTTCGATCTCGCAGGACGGCCGCCTGGTGGTCGCCCAGAACTATCAGCCCGGCGGCATCAAGGCCTTCGACGCCGACACCCTGGCACCGGTCGCCGAGGTGGCCGCCGAATATGCGCCGGGGCGCTTCTCGAAGGTGGTCGGCCTGGCCGACGTGCCGGGCCAGGGCTTCGCCTATGCGCTGTTCGATGCCGGCGAGATCTGGGTCACCGATTTCACCGACCCGTCCGCGCCTCGCACCCGCCGTTTCGCCGCCGGCAAGCAGCCCTACGATGGTCTGGTGACCCCGGGCGGGCGCTACTTCATGGCCGGCCTGTTCGGCGAGGACGGCATCGCGCTGCTCGACCTGTGGCAGCCGGAGCAGGGGGTGCGCCGCATCCTCGACGGCTATGGTCGCGGCGAGGACAAGCTGCCGGTGTTCAAGATGCCGCACCTGCGCGGCTGGGCGGTGGCCGACGGAAAGGCCTATCTGCCGGCGGTCGGCCGCCATGAAGTGCTGGTGGTGGACGTCACCGACTGGCGGGAGGTCGGCCGCATTGCGGTGGCCGGCCAGCCGGTGTTCGTGATGGCGCGCCCCGACGGCCGCCAGGTGTGGGTCAACTTCGCCTTCCCGGACAACGCGCTGGTGCAGGTCATCGACACGCTCGAAGGCGCGGTGATCGACACCTTGTCGCCCGGGCGGGCGGTGCTGCACATGGAGTTCACGCCGCGCGGCGAGGCGGTGTGGGTTTCCGCCCGCGACGACGACCGGGTCACGGTGTACGACACCGCCACCCGCAAGGCCCTGGCGGTGCTGCCGGCGCGGGCGCCGTCGGGGATCTTCTTCACCGCGCGCGCCGCGCGGATCGGGTTCTGAAATGGGTATCGTGGCTGGCCCGATCGCCGGCATGCCATCGACCGGCGCGGTCGTCGCCCGCCGCGACGACGGCCTGGACTGGCACCTGCTGAACGACTACCAGCGCGACTTCCCGCTGCAGGCCCGCCCCTATCTGCGCATCGCCCGAGCGCTCGGCTGCGAGCAGGCGAGGGTGCGCGAGCGGCTCGCATACCTGCAGTCGAGCGGCGCGGTCAGCCGTGTCGGGCCGGTGTTCGCGCCCCGCCGCGTCGGCGCCAGCACGCTGGCGGCGTTGCGCGTACCGTCCCGGCATCTGCCCGAGGTCGCCGCCGTGGTCAGCGCCTCGGCCGCGGTCAATCACAATTACGCGCGCGAACATGAGTGGAACCTGTGGTTCGTCGCGACCGCCGCCGACTGCCTGGCGCTGGCCCGCAGCCTGCGCGAGATCCGGCGGGCGACGGCGTGCCCGATGATCGAATTGCCCTTGCTCACCGAGTACCACATCGACCTGGGCTTCGATCTCGCGACCGGCGCCCGCGTGCGCAGCCGGGCGCGCGCCGTGCCGCCCGAGATGCCGGCGCCGAGCGCGGTCGAGCGGGCACTGATGGCGGCGATCGAAGGCGGCATTCCGCTCACCGATCGACCCTTCCGCGGCATCGGCCGTCGCGCCGGCCTCGACGAGGCGGCGGTGATCGGACAATTGCGAGGCTGGCTCGCCGACGGTACGGTGAAGCGTTTCGGCGTGGTCGTGCGCCACCATGAGCTGGGCTGGCGCGCCAACGCGATGTGCGTCTGGGACGTGCCGGACGAGGACGCGGATCGCCTCGGCACGCGGCTCGCGACCTGCGACGGCGTCAACCTGTGCTATCGCCGCCGCCGTGCGGGCAGCCGCTGGCGCTTCAACCTGTACTGCATGCTGCACGGTCGCGACCGTGTCGAGGTTCGCGAGCGCCTGCGGATCATCGCCGGGCGCTGCAGCCTGGCGCGCTTCCCGCACGAAGTGCTGTTCTCGACCCAGCGCTTCAAGCAGCGCGGCGCATCCTATGCAGGTCACGACCATGGTTGAGCAAGCGCAGGCGCGACTCGACGCGATCGATCGACGGATCGTCAACGGCCTGCAGGGGGACTTCCCGCTGGTCGCGGAACCCTACCGGCAGGCTGCCGTGCAGTTCGGCATCGGCGAGGACGAGTTGCTGGGCCGGCTAGATCGGCTGCTCGGCGCCCGGGTGCTGACCCGCTTCGGCCCGATGTTCCAGGTCGAGCGCATGGGCGGCCGCTTCGTGCTGGCAGCGCTGGCGGCACCGGAGGCGCGCTTCGACGACGTTGCCGAGACCGTCAATCGGCTGCCCGAGGTCGCCCACAACTATCGGCGAGAGCACCGGCTCAACATGTGGTTCGTGCTGGCGACCGAAAGCGCCGACGGCATCGCCGCGGCGATCCGCCGTATCGAGACCGATGCCGGGCTACCGGTGTATGCCTTCCCGAAGGAGCGGGAATACTTCGTCGACATGCGTCTCACGGTGCGCCAGGCGGCCGACGCGGAAGCGTCCCGCGCCGGCGCCGTCGACACCCCGGCGCCGGCACCGAGGCCGGCGATGGCCATCCGCGGCAATGCCGACCCGTCGCTGATGCGCAGCATCGTCGTCGCCACCCAGGCCGGCCTGCCGCTCGCGCGGCACCCCTATCGCCTGATCGCCGATCGGATCGGCTGCGCCGAGGACGCGGTGATCGGCTGCCTCGCGGCGATGCTCGAGAGCGGTGCGATCCGCCGCATCGGTGCGGTCCCGAACCACTACGCGATCGGCTACACCGCCAACGGCATGAGCGTCTGGGACGTACCTGACGACGCCGTGGACCGGCTCGGCGAGGTGGTCGGCGCGTTGCCGTTCGTGACCCACTGCTACCGGCGGCCGCGGGCGCTGCCGGATTGGCCGTACAACCTGTTCGCGATGGTCCACGGTGCCTGCCGCGACGAAGTGCTGGCCCGGGTCGCCGAGATCCGCGCACGGCTCCATCGTGCCTGCCGCCGCTACGACGTGCTGTTCTCGAGCCGCATCCTGAAGAAGACCGGCCTGCGCATCGGCGGCTGACCGGCACCGTCCGGTCCGTCAGCCAGAGGCCAGCGCGCGCACCACCAGCTGCATCAGTTCGTCCGGCTGCACCGCTTCGCCCAGCGCGCCGCCGCGGGCGGCGGCTGCGCTGCGGTGGGCACGGCGTGTCGGCTCGAATTCCCCGTGATAGAAGACCAGCGGCGTGGTGAAGCCTTCTTCGCGCATCCGCCGCAGCAATCGCAGGCCCTCGGCCTCGTCGGCCGACGAGGCCGGCATCCGCGTCCAGTCGGAGATCACCAGGTCGAAGCCGTCGTCCGACGCATCGTCGCGGGCGGCACGCAGCCGCGCCAGCGCAGAATCGGTGTCCGGCGCGTGGACGACGTCGATCTGCAGATGGGACAGGGCGGCAGCCTCGAAACGGTTGGTGGCGGCCACGTCGTCCACCCACAGCACCCGCCGCTGGTCGCGGACGTCGATCAGCGTCGCCGCCAGCCGGTCGAGCGCACGCGGGTTGACGATCGCCGTGCCGCGAGCCCGGGCGGCTTCCCGGACCTGGTCGTGGTAGCCGCTGACCACCCGTTGCAGCAGGGCGTCACCGTCGAACCCGGCCTGCGGCGGCGCTGGGGCTGCCGCCGGCGGGTGTCTGTCGCCGCATCGCTGCGCCTGGATCTGCTTGACCGCCCGTCGCACGCCCTTGGCGACGTCGGTCCAGGCTTCGTCCCGGTTCGGCCAGGAGGTGACCGGACGCAGATCGGTGGGCAGGCCCTGCAGGTGGGAAAAGGGCGCGTCCTCGATGTC
>JAGRGB010000079.1 GCA_020445745.1 Rhodocyclaceae bacterium
GCATCGGTGTCATCGCCGGAGTTCGCAGCCGCATCGTCGGACGACTCGTTCTGATAGGCCAGCGTGCCGAAGAGGCCCGTTCCGGCATCCATCACGCCGACCTGGACCTGGAAGGTTTCGGACTGGCTGCCTCCGACGTTCGCCCCGCCGTTGCCGACGTTGATCGCGTAGCCACCATGCAGCATGACCTTCAGGCCGCTCACGTCGGTGGTGTACTTGGCAGCGATATCGTAGATTTCGTCATTGGCGAAACCGACCGCAATATTCAGGCCCTCGGCCAACTGCGGCAGGTCATAGCGGAAACCCTTGCGATAGATGCCGTTGCAGTCGATGCCGATGCCCAGGCCGGGCGTGGCCAGACACTGCGCAAAGCTTCCCCAGACGGTATTGGTGGCGCCTGCACCGAGGCCCTGGATCGTGAATCCGTTGAAGCGGAACAGTGGTGAAATCTGGGTCCACAGCGTTCCCGACGGATCGGCCAGCACGGCGATGTTGTCGGTGGGCATGCTTTGCAGACCCATCGTGACCTTACCCCAGCTACCCTCCAGATAAATACTCTTGCCGAGCGTACCGATCGTATCGCCAACGCCCGAACCCCCGGAAGCACTCTGGCTCGAGAACAGCAGCGGTGTCTCGCTGCTCTGGTTGGGCTCGAGAATGATTTCCATACCGGCTTTCATGCTGGTATTGGGCACGTCGGCCGAGGCGGAAAAGGTGACCCGGCTGTTCAGCGTCGTTCCGTTGTCAGTCGTCTGGAAGGTATCGCTATCTACGCCGTCGTCGTAGTAAACCATGCCCTCATTGACCCATCCGGAAATGTTCAGGTTGGATTCTGACCATGCCATTTGGGAAAATCCGAGCGCCATGATGCCAATGGCGATGCTTTTGGCAGAACACGTTCTAGTCTTCACTCTCTACTCCTCCTCGATTAATACCAACTTAGATCCGAGCGGTACCAGTGTTGCCGGTCGCGAGCTTACAGTACCGCCTGTGGGAACACAACGACTGCGAAAAATCATGAAAATCACCTATTTGGCAAGGCCGCAGAGCCTTCATGGCGGGGCTGCCGAGTGCCGATCCAGGGCGTTGCCAGCGGCCGGGACGGCGCAGTCGCCGCCATCACCGAAGGCCCGGGCCGCAATCGTGGCCCGGCTCGCGGCGAGCACGTAGCCGAGCCCGCCAAATGTTGCCGGCGACGTGCAGCTCCGGGTCGGCGCCCGTCCGCCGGACTGCGCGAACGAACGGGTTCCGAGCATGCGACCGGCGGTGGGCCGGAGGGTGGGTGAGGCGCGTGATCGTCTCGCATCGGTTTCCCATGACACGTGGCGGTTGCTGCCGTACGCGATAACGACTGCATTCACTCCGATACCTCCGCCGATCGATTTGCCTGCGTCCTGCTTGGGTCGAAGCTGCGTGCCGTACCGCCGTCGCATCGAACACGGATTCCAGCGCGAGCTTCGTGCCAATCCTGCGACAAACGTGAAAATAAATGCCCTACTCCCGCGGAAAGCCGCTGGTGGAGCGCGGTCCGCGGTGAACCGCGGTGCACCGGCGCGTGCACACGACTGCCCCGGGTGTTCGAAAACTGGACAGTTGTTCGCGGCGGTTGTGACAGTGCGTGACAGCTTGGGAGTCACGCCGCGTTCGCTGTCTGGCACGCCCGATGGCGGTCTGTGGGAGGCCATGGCCGCGGCGCGAGCCATGGTGCCTGTCGTCGGCCACGGGGTCGACCAACGACAGGCTGCAATGGGCGCACCAGGCGGTGGAGATCGGCGCGTGATCAGTCAAAGACGTAGCGGGTTCCGATGCCGGCATACCAAGCAATGCCGGTGCCCGGTTCGTAGAAGCGCCCATTGCGGTCGCCGACGATCACGGAACCGATGTATTGACGGTCGAACAGGTTGTCGACCCGCAGCATCTGCTCGACCTGCCAGTGGCCGCTCTGCTGTTCCGCGCTCAAGCGGAGGTTGAGGATGGCGTACGAGGGGGCAGCCTGCTCGGTGTTGCTATCCTCGACGAATACCCGGCCGCGGTAGAAACCCTCGGCCGCCAGGGTCAAACCGCCGGTCGGCTTCCACGCCAGCTCGGCGAATGCCGTGGTGCGCGGGATGCCCGGGATGCGCCGGCCTTCGTCGATGGTCGTGTTGCCGGCCGAGAAGCTGTCGGAGTAGATCGCCCGCAACTGGGTCAGTGCCGCGCGGGCACGCAGGCTGTGGCTCCATTCCGAGTCGATCGCCAGTTCGACGCCTTCGCGCAGGGTTTCCGCGGCGTTCTGGAACGCGGTACGGCCACCGAGCGAACTCGCGACCACCAGTTCGTCCTGAGTGCGGATCCGGAACACCGCCGCGTCGATGCGCGTCGCGTCGCCGACGAGCGCCTTCGCGCCAAGCTCGAATTGCGTGCTGCGGGCCGCTTCGAGGTCGAAGCCGAAGCCGCCGTCCTCGCCGGAATAGGACAATTCCCCCAGGGTCGGCGTCTCGAAGCCACGGGCGGCGCTGGCGTAGATATTGACCGCCGGACCTATTGCATAGGCGACGCCGACGGCCGGTGTCGTCTTGCGGTAGCTCACCGAGCCGCCGTCGTCACCGTTGGCCAGGAAGTCGTCGTCCACGTCGAACTCGACGTGACTGTGACGAAGCCCGGCCTGCACGGTCAGGGGGCCGCGTGCCCAGGCCAGTTGCACGTAGGGATCGAGGCTGGTGACAGTGTCGGTCTCGTCGCGGCGCAATGCGCCGCGGACACCGAGGGTGCCGCCGATGAAGTTCTCGTAGCCCTGGCGGTCGTCCTCGGAACGATCGTAGTCGGCGCCTGCGGTCAGCGTCAGCTTGCCGTCGGCGAGCGCAAGCTCGTGGATCCAGCGCCCGGCGAGGCCGTGGAAGCTGCGGTCGAAGTCGACGACGCCGCCGGAATGGGTCGGGCTGGCCTGCACGAAGGCCGGAATCGCCAGCACCTGCATCACGCTGCGCGTGCCCGCATAGGCCGAGAACTGCAGGCGGCCGGCGGCCAGCCGGCGCTCGTAGCTGACGCCTCCCTGCCCATGTTCGATGTCCTTGCGGGTGTCGAACGCGAGGGCGCTGCTTTCGACCCCGGCCGGGTCGGTCTGGAAGGTCTCCCAGGTCAGCCCGAGGGGATCCTCGGTGTCGTCCTGTCGCAGTCCGTTGGCGACCAGGGTCAACTTGCTGTCCCGGCCCGGGTGCAGCGTGATCTTGGCGAACGCCTGATCGCGGGTCGCGGCGCTGTGGTCACGGTAGCCGTCGGTGTCGAACCGCGACACGTCGACCAGATAGCCGCCGCTGCCGAGCGCACCCTCCGCGCCCAGTTCGATCTTGGTGGTCGAGAACGAGCCGCCGACGAGGCGCCCCGACAGCTTGGTCGGGGCCTCGCCGTCGCGCGTGAACAACTGGATCACCCCACCGGAGCTGTTGCCGTATACGCTCGAGAACGGTCCTCGCAGGACCTCGATGCGCTCGGCCATGTCGAGATTGAAGGTCGCCACCTGGCCCTGGCCGTCGGGTGTCGATGCCGGAATGCCGTCGGCGATCAGCTTGATGCCGCGCACCCCGAAGGCCGAGCGCGCGCCAAATCCTCGCGACGAGATCTGCAGGTCCTGGGCATAGTTCTGGCGGTTCTGGATCACCAGGCCGGGCACCGCGACCAGCGATTCGGAGGCGTTGACGCCGAGCTGGCCCTGGCGGATGGCGTCGCGGCCGACCACGTCGATCGAGAACGGTTGTTCGAAGCTCGACGCCTCGGCACGGCTGCCGGTGACCGTGACCGGTTTCAGGGTCAGGTCGCCACCCTGCTGCGCGAAGCCGGGGGCGGCCAGGCCGGATGCGCCGAGCACGGCGGTGGCAAGCAACAAGGGTTGCCGGGCGCTGCAAATGGCGATCATTCTTTCTCCTCGAAGGTTCGTGGTGCGGGTGCGGGCGATCCGCCGGCCGTGACTCTAGCGCTGTCGTGCCGATCGCACATCGGTCTGCAATCGTTTGCAGGCTAGAGAAAATCATGAGATGCCGCGCAGTGTCGCCCGATTTCTTGCCGTTGCGGTCGCGAGCATGAGGCTGCATCCGCCGCACGGGCGGGTGCCGGTTGCGATATCGGCGGCCTGCGGTCCTGCTGGCCACCGCGGCAGAGCCGCTTCTCGTGCGCGTGGCGCCGCCGGTTGGCCTCCGCGGGGCAGAGGCGGCGAAACGATCCAGGCCTTGCCGGTGATGCGCACCGCGGGCACCGGGTGCGACAGGGGCTAGCGCTAGGTTGGCGCTGGCGCGAGGACCGTCGGCTAGGGTTCCGGGATCGGTGTGTCGTCGAGTGCGGCGCGGACTTCCTGCGCCAACTGGTCGATAGGGTAGGGCTTGGTGATCAGGCGCACCTCGGTCGACAGCGCCTCGAGTTGCTGGATCGCGTTGCCGGTATAGCCGGACGTGTACAGCACCTTCAGGTCCGGGCGCCGCTCCGTGGCCCGGCGCGCGATCTCAGGGCCATTGAGCCCGCCCGGCAGTACGACGTCGGTGAACAGCAGGCGGATGTCATCCTGCTGCTCGAGCAGTTCCAGGCCGATGATGCCGTCCGGGGCATCGACCACCGCGTAGCCCAGGGAGCGCAACACCCGGCAGGCTAGCTCGCGCAAGTCGGGCTCGTCCTCGATCACCAGGATCTTCTCGCTGCCGCCGACGTGTGTCCTGGGGCGCGCCTTGGCCGGGGCGTGTTCCTTCGCTTCGTGCCGCAATTCGGGCAGGAACAGCTTGATCGTCGTTCCGAATCCGGGTTCGCTGTAGATCTTGACGTGTCCGCCCGACTGCTTGACGAAGCCATACACCATCGCCAGGCCGAGGCCACTGCCCTTGCCGGTTTCCTTGGTCGTGAAGAACGGTTCGAAGGCGCGGGCGAGGACTTCGGGGCTCATGCCGGCCCCGGTGTCGGAGGTGGCCAGCATGACGTAGTTGCCGGGGGTCACGTCCACCTCGAGGGAGGCGTAGTTCTCGTCCAGTTCGGCGGCCGCGGTTTCGATCGTGAGCACGCCGCCGTCGGGCATCGCATCGCGTGCGTTGACCGCGAGGTTGAGGAGCGCGACCTCGAGCTGGGACGGATCCGCGATTGCGGGCGGGAGGTCGCCGCTGTGGCGGATGTCGATGCGCACCGTCTCGCCGAGGGTCCGTCGCAACATGTCGGCCATCCCCTCGACAAGTTCCTTCAGGCTGACCGGAACCGGTGTCAGGCGCTGACGCCTCGAGAACGCCAGCAGTTTGCGGTTCAGGTTGGCTCCGCGTTCGACGGCCCGGGTCGCCGCGCGAATCAGATCGCTGGCGAATTCGTCGTCCTCGACGTGCTGGGCGAGAATGTTCAGGTTGCCCATCACGACCGTGAGCAGATTGTTGAAATCATGGGCCACGCCACCGGTGAGCTGGCCCACGGCCTCCATTTTCTGTGCTTGGTGCAGGGCCTTTTCCGCCTGCTTGCGGTCGGCCATCTCGTTCTGCAGTGCCAGATTGGCACGCTCCAGTTCGGCCGTGCGCTCGCGCACCCGCTGTTCGAGTCCGTCCCGCGCGTTGCGCAGCGCGGTCTGCACCATCGCGCGTTCGGTACTGTCGCGTATCGCCGCCGCGACCAGCATCCCTTCTTCGTCGTCGATCGGACTCAGGCTGATTTCCACCGGTACCATGCGCCCGCCCTTGCGCCGGGCGAACAAGTCGAACTGCAGGCCCATCGGTCGGACCGAGGCCTTCTCGAGGTAGGCTCGACGGTGCGAGTTGTGGGCCTCGCGCATGCTGTCCGGCACCAGCAGTTCGATCGACTCGCCGACCATTTCGCTTCGCGGATAGCCGAACAGATCCTCCGCCTGGGCGTTCGTCAGGACTATCTTTCCGTCGCGATCGATGACCACGATGGCGTCTGGCGCCGCGTCGATGATGTTGCGCGTCCGACGCTCCTGTCTCGCAAGCGCCCGCAACTCGGTTCGCAGCCGCGCGATTTCGTCAGCGTCGCCGGTGGCGATTTCCTCGACGACGGTTGCCGGTTCAGGCTGCGTCGGTCCCATCACGATGCGCTCCCACGGCGACTCGATGCTGCTCCAGGATCGGTATGGCGGGGTTGCCGCCGGCGTCTGTGCCCTGCATCGTCGCGAAGCCGCTTATGGTTTGTCAGCGGCCGTAGCGGGCCGCACGCCCGGATGCCGTCTTGATGAAAGCGAATCCGCGGGCGATGAGCACAAGTATAGGCGCCCCCGCATCCTGTTCGCGATGCCCGCTCCGATCATGTCACTTGGCCATGTCCCTCGTGTAGGCCAGGCGCTTGGCCGAATCCAGGGTCAGCAACTGCATGAACGCCCGGACCTCGCCGTCGGAACCGGTCGGCGTGCCCGGCCCCGAGCCGAAGACATTGGTGGGGACGGACCTGCGCGCGAATGCGTCGGCCCACAAGCGCTGGATCTCGATCTCGGCGTCGAGCTTCTGGGCAAGGGCATTGTCGGCCTTGAGGATCTCACGCTTCTTGTAGGCTTCGGCGTCGGCAAGCGTGCGTTGGGTCTCCGCCTCGATGCGAGCCTTGTCGAGATTGATCCGTGCAGTCTCGCGCTCGATCTCGGCCTGTTCCCTGAGTTTCGTCGCCTGGGTCAGCGCCAGCTGCTTCTCGGTTTCCGCCTCCGTCGTCTTCTGGATCTGTTCCACCTTCGCCATCGCCTGGCGCTCGGCCACCTCTCGCTCGCCGCGGGCGATTGCCAGCAGTCGCTGTTCTTCCTCCTGGATCCGCTGCTCACGGGCGATCGCGCGGTCCGCCGACGCCTTCTGCTTCAGCTGCATGCGTTCGACGAATCGGTTGTTCGGCGTCATGTTGGTGATCCGGGCATCGACGACGCCTATGCCGAAACTGGTGAACTTCTGGGCCTTGCGTCGCGGCGTGCCGGTTTCGTCGACCACCTTGCGAACCTCGTAGACCACCTTCGATTCGTCGCCGAACTCTTCCTGTTCGTTGCCGAGCGCCAGGTTCGCCGTGCCCTTGACCTTCCGTGGCGAGTCGGCATACACCTCCTCGCGGCGTACCAGATAGATGCCGTTGTTCATCTGGTTCTCGAATTCGCTGTTGAATTCGGTTCTCGCCCCGCTGTAGTACTCCTCGGCGCTCATCAGCGAGGCGGTGGCCTGGAGGGTTTCCTTGAACGCCGGCATCAGGGCGGTGCGCAGCAGATTCGCCGGCGTTCGATATTCGTGGGCCAGTTGCAGGAAGCCTTCGTTGTCGGTCGGAATTGAGAAGCGGACGGTGGCCTCGGCATCCGCGTCGACCTGGTCGAGGAACATGATGTTCAGGGGCGGCATGTTGGCGCTGGTCTCGGTGCCTTCGATCTCGGCATAGGCCAGGTCCTCCCGGCCTCCCGCCACCGACTGTACCGTCATCGCCCGCTTCCATGCGTTCCAGCGACCCCACAGGTAGAACTGGTAACCGACGTCGGAGACGGCATGCTCCTGACCGGTGATGGTTCGGACGTGATAGACGTAGCCGGGTTCGGCG
This sequence comes from Rhodocyclaceae bacterium, assembly GCA_020445745.1. GTDB lineage: Bacteria > Pseudomonadota > Gammaproteobacteria > Burkholderiales > Rhodocyclaceae > Cognatazoarcus. Next base: position 7,501 of record JAGRGB010000079.1, read on the forward strand.
TAGAAGATCGACGCGTTGGCGATCATCGTGGCGGCGGCGATCGCGGCGAGCGGCACGAGGGCCTTGGCAGGCGCGGGCACGAGCTTGCCCGAGGACTTCAGTTTCTGAAACAGGGACACGGTGGCGGCATTGTCGAACGATGTCAGGAGCCGCCGATGCTAGCCGCCCGACGTGGCGGTGACTGCCGGCAGCCGCGCGAGTGGTCGCTGCTGCCGGACGAAAGTGGGCCGGACGGCCGGCGAGGAAACCGCCCGTGCCGCTGGTGGTCCGCTGCGCAAATGCCGGGACACGAAAGCGCGCCTCGCGCCTTGCCACGAGCCCGATGCAACGCTTTCGTGATTTCCCTTGATCGACGAAGCAGACCGCTAGTGACTCGCGCCCTGCTTGCTGCTCCCGGAATTGCTGGCGTGCTTCGTGGCGCTTGCCGACGCCGAGCTGTTGCCACCCTTGCTTCGGCAATAGGCCTCTACCGTGATGCCTTTCTTGGTGCTGTAGCTGTCGATCCACGTACATCCCGCCGACGGCGTGCATTTCTCTTTCTCGAGGCCCTTGCAACTGCCGGCAGCGATGCCTGACGAGGACAGGGATAGTCCCGCAGCGGCGAGGGCTGCGACTGCGAATTGCTTCATTGCGGGCTGTTGCATGGCTTGGCTCCTTGTTGGCGGCGCCCTCGGGCGCCTCGTGACGGTATCTGAAGTGCATATGACGATGTCACGAACCGGCGGCCGGGTCAAGGTCGGCTGGCAAGACCTTGCAGACAGGCGCTGGGCACGGAGACAAAAAAATGCCGGCCGGGGCGTGCCCCGGCCGGCACTGTCGGCGCCGGGATCAGCGATCCCGTCTGATCTGGCCGCGGATCTCGCCGGCGGGATTTGCCACGGTATGGACATTGACGTAAGTCATGCCGGCATCCATCGCGGCGGCGATATCCACCAGGGTCGTGCCGCACGAGTCATTGACGATGTTGTCGTCGGTCACGGTCGCATTCGCGACCCACCAGCCATCGACATCCCAACCACGATCGTGAAAGCCACCGAGAAAGATTACCGGCGGACCGTTCTGACCTTCGACGCCGCAGTGGATATGGGCCTGGGTGACCCGGACGCCGTCGGTGACGCGCAGCCGGAAGGTGGCCGCGCTCTTGTCGTCGTTGAATTCCAGGCGGAAGCGCCCGCGGGTCTCGGTGTCGACCGGAGCCGTTTCCTGGTCGCCTGTCAGGCGGGCGCCATAGTCGTCGTCGTGGCGGCCATGTCCATGGCCGCGGCCGTCGGCATTGGCGGCAGGTGGCAGCGACAGCAACGCGGCGGCCAATAGCGCAGCGTATCCAGCAGCATTCATGATGTCCTCTCCATTGGTTAGCGACGGGTGGCACAAGGGGAGCGCCGCTGGCCACCGTGCAAGCCTATGGTGCGTCCCGATTGTCCCGATAATCAGCATAGTTGGTGCCTGCCGGCCTGCAATCTATTTCGCATCGCCGGAGCCGTTGCAGCGTCCTTGGGTCAGGGGCATGACGCGCCGCCGGAGTTCCGGCGTCGGAGGGTATGGCGCATCCTTTGGGCTTCGACCGTCGGGTGGAACGTGATCTGGGAGGCCGGGCTGGTGAAGTCGGGCGTGCCCGTGGCGATGTTCATCGTCACGGCAACGATCCGGAAAGCGCGGAACCGAGGATCCCGAAGTCGGCAGGGCACCGCCCAGCACCTCGCCGGTGCCCTGCCGGAGCCGACGGGTCTCCTGCATTCATGGCCTTGCACTCAGTTGCAGGCGGCCGACTGCGGTTTCGGGATGAATCCTTCGGCGCGGACGAAAAAAAGGCAGGACCGAAGTCCTGCCACGCACAAGAGGAGGGAGGGTTCAGGGCCGTAGCCCTGTTGTTGTCATCGGCCGGGGGGCATCGGTCTTTAGGGTATTCGACACACATTTTTATGTCGGCGTGGTGTCCCCCCCCGCCTGTGCGAGCCGACGCCGGCTTCGCGCCGCCGGGGCGGCCCACTCTGCGGCGATTGCGACGACCGTCTTGCTGACTGTTGCGCGGTGTGCGGGCCGGCGCCCCCGAAGGGCAACTGTCGGGTGGCCGGATCGGCAGAACGGTGAAATCGATTCGCGATCCGGCTCACGGTCGGGTGGGGGCCCTCGCCATTGTCGACACTACCCGCAGCACGCCCGGCCACAACCCGAGCCAGCAGCACGAATGATCGAAGCCGTCGATGACGCTGAACCAGGCCCCAGCGTTGGCTGCGAGATAGCGACGGGCCAGCACCGGCGGGACCTCCCGGTCTTCGCGGCCGGCGAGATGCCACTGCCGCACCGAGGGCGCGAGTGGCGGCTGGCGCGCCGGATCGAGGGATCCCGCCAGCTTCGAATAGGCATGTCGCGCCGTCCATGCGTCGACATCGAGATTCGCGGCGACGGTTACGACCGCAGCGGTCTGGGGGAAACGGGCAGCGAGCAGCGTCGCCAATGTGCCGCCGCCACTGTGGCCGAAGAACACCAGGGAGGTGGCCGGGAAATGCGCGAGATGGGACTGCAGTGCTGTCGCGAGGCTGTTTACCACCGCCGGCGAGTAGCGCCCGTGGGTCCAGGCCAGCGGTGTGCATGCCGCACGCTCCAGGCCGACGAACTGGCAGGGTCGGCCGAGGTAGAGGGTGGTCCCGCGATCGACCAGCATCGCGTCGAACATCAGCGGGCGGTAAGGCGTGGGGTCGGCGCTCGGCAACTGAGGTCGAAGCCACGCCAGGCCGTCGCCTTCGAGGTACACATGCAACTGGTGATCCGCCGTGTTTCGCCGATAGGCCAGGTGCTGAAAGCCGCGCCCCTCGAGGAGGAAGCGGTCGAGCCCTGCCACAGCGGCGCGACGGTCGAGACGCTCGAGCGGGGTGCTACAGGCGGCGAGCGTGGCCAGCGAGAGGAGCAGCGCAATAGTGCGCGCGCAGATCCCGCTGCCGCAGGAGACAGCGGCAGCGGGATGGCCCTTCGAGAGTCGTCTCAGAACTCGAGACGGCCGCCGAGGGTCAAGGCGTAGCTGCGCGTCTCGGCGAGGCCGAGGGCGGTGTCGACATTGACGAACGCCGCCAGGCCGTGGGGGAACACCGCGGAGGCGCCGAGCGACAGGGTGAAATAGTCGCGGTCGGGATCGTCACTGGTGATCGTGAAGCTCTCGTTGAACGGATCGTTGGCGTAGCGGGCGACCAGTGACTTCTTGTCGTTGTCGAACTCGTGGTTCCATTCGATGCCGGCATAGGGCGTGAAGACGCCGCCGCCGGTGCTGTAGGTACGCGCGACGCGTGCACCGATGGCCGACTGCAGAGATTCCGTGTCGTGGTCGCCGATGACGAGGCCCATGCCCTCCTTGTCCTCGCGTTCGGTGAAGCCGTCGACATCGAGCTTGAGGTAGTCGAGGCGGCCGTAGGGGGTGACGGTCATGCTGGCGACCTCGAAGTTGTAACCACCGCCGGCGTTGAAGCTGACCTGATCGCCGTCGGTGCTGCCGAAGGCAGTGGTGTCGATGGCCTCGGCGGGGGTGTTGCTGACGACGAGGATGCGCCGCTCGGTGTCGAAGTCGATCCTGGAGACGCCGAGTCGGCCGTCGACGTACCAGGTTGGGGTGGCATAGCTGACGTACAGGGAGACGCCGAAATTGTCGGATTCGACGGTGCCGAGGTCGGCATCGAAGTCGGCATCGGTCTTCGACCAGGACAGTGCCACGCCGCCCACCAGCGCGTCGGTGAAACGGTAGTCGATGCCGGCGGTGAGGCCGGCATCGGAAAAGTCGAAGGCATCCTCGTTGCGGGAGGCATCGCGGTCGCCGCTGTTGTAGTTGGCGTTGATGAAACCGCCCCAGCGTCCGCCGAACTCACCCTCTCCGGCGGAGCCGCCGCGGCTGCCGGCGGGCAGCAACCGGGCCAGCGCCAGGGAATTGCCGTCGATCGTCAAGCCGGAACCGGCGAGCAGCATGCCGCGGCCGCCCGAGCGCAGGGCGAGCAGCCGGCCGTTGACCGGGTTGGACAGGGAGCCCTCGACGGCGATGCGTCCGGCGGCGTTCATTTCCTCGGGGGCCACGGCCTGCAATGCTGTCGCCAGTTCGGCGCTGGTGAGACCCATGTCGAGGGCGCTGCCGTCTTCCAGGGCGCTGACGACCAGCCGGGTGCAGGTGTCCGACAGCCGCGCCTGGGGGCTGCCGAGCGGATCCGGAGTACCAAGGAAGGGGCAGATGGTCTCGGTGACGCGGGCGGCGGCGGTCTGGACCTCGTTGAGTCCGGGCACGCCGGTCAGGACCCCGGCGGCCGGGCTCGGGCTCGGTACCTGAGCGTGGACCGCGCCAACACCGAAGATGCCGAGCGCCACGGCGATGGGACGAAAACGGTTCGTTTTCGAGCGTACTTTGTTCATTTTGTTGACCCCCTGGTGGAAAATTGGCCGTGCCTGACCTAAATCAAGATCGGAGCCTAGCCCAAGGTTGCCCACATTGCCAGATAGAGCGCGTCACACGCAATGACGGGGCCCCGGGGCGCGCCTCGCCGACGGACGGTCACGGCCCGAATTGAACCTGAGGCGTCGCGTGGGCGACATATCTCTTGACGGCGCTCTCGACGGCGTGGCGATTGTCTACCACGGCGCGGTGCCGTGCCGGTTTCCGCGGGCGCGGGAGCCGTGGCACCATTTGCGATGCGGAGACATCGATGAAATCTGTCATGCAAACAATGGCCGGACGTCTGGGCGCGATGTGTTTTGCGCTGCTCGCGCCGGTTCTGACGCCGGTCGCGGCAGGCGCCGACGGACTCAGTGCGGCGGCGGTCAAGGCCGTCGAGGACCTGATGATCGTCGATTGCCTGCTGCCGGGCCAGGTCCGGCGCCTCGGCGCGCAGATGACATACCTGAGCGCGCGGCGCCCGGCCAAGCTCAATGCGGCCGAGTGTGCGCTGCGCGGCGGCGAGTACGTGGTCTATGACCGCGCCGACCTGAACACCGCGCTGAAAGTGTGGATGTCCAAGGCGGAAGAGGGCGACGCCGAGGCCCAGACCTATGTCGGCGAGATCTACGAGCGTGGCGTCGGCGGCGCGCGGCCGGACTACGCGGCCGCGGCGCGCTGGTACCGCGCGGCGGCCGATCAGGGCTACTCGCGGGCACGGATCGACCTGGGCCATCTCTACGAGCAGGGGCTCGGCGTCGAGCGCGATCCGGTCAAGGCGATCGCGCTGTACCGTGAGGCCGCGGGGCTCGGCGAGGCGATCGCCCTCGACGCTGGTGACGATGGCCAACGTGCGCGGGAGATCGAGCGGCTGCGGCAGGAACTCGAAGCCACCCGTCGGCAACTCGACGAGGCCCGCAAGGCACTGGAGAAGCAGCGCAGCGACGCCCGCAGCGAACTGCAATCGCTGGAACAGAGCATCCGCAGGGCGCAGGACGAAGGGCGCCAGGCGCTTGTCGACAGTCTGCGCCAGCGCCTGCAGTCGCGCGAGGCGGAACTCGAGCAGCGCGCCGGCCAGGTGGCGCGGCTGACGGCCAACCTGGCCCAGTCGCAGGATCAGCTGCGCACCCTCGAGGGCACCGCGACGGCGCTTCGCGAGCAACTCGGCGTCGCCCGCGCTCGATTGACCGAGAGCGAAGGCGAACTCGAGGCCAGGCGTGCCAGCGCCGCAGAGGACGAGCAGCGGGTGACGGAACTGAAGGCCCAGCTCGCGCGCCAGAAGACCGCCGGCAACGCTGCGGCCCAGGCCGAATTGGCGAAGACTCAGGCGAAGCTGAAGCTGCGCGAGGACGAGCTCGCGCGGCAGCGCGACGAGATCGCCAGAATCGAACGCGAAGCGCGCGACTACCGACAGCAACTGGTGGAACTCGAGGCGCGTGATCGGCAGGAGCGTTCGAGCGAACCGGAAGTGGCGCTGGCTCCGCCGAGCATCCAACTGATCGACCCGGCGGTGGTGCTGACGCGTGGTGCGCCGGAGGTCAGGATCCGCGGTCGCGTCGAAAAGCGCGAGATCGTCGGCAAGGTCACGGCGCCGGCTGGTCTGCTGTCCTTCACGATCAACGACCTCAGTCTTGGTACCGACGAGCGCGGACTGTTCAAGACCGAGGTCGCGCTGCTGCGCGACAAGACGCCGGTGAGCCTGGTCGCGGTCGATCGCCAGGGCAAGAAGGCCAGCGTCGAGTTCGTGCTGGTGCCGGACGGTGGCGCGGAAGCGGCGCCGCCGCCCGAGCCGCCCAGATATCTCAGTTCGGTCGAGTTCGGCAGTTTCCACGCTTTGGTGGTCGGCAACGAGGAATACGGTCTGCTGCCAAAGCTCGAGACCGCGGTCGAGGACGCCAAGGCGGTGTCCCAACTGCTGCGCGACAAGTACGGCTTCAAGGTGAAGCTGCTGATCAATGCCAGTCGCTACCAGATCCTGTCGGAGCTCAATCGATTGCGCGCCGAACTCACCGAGAACGACAACCTCCTGATCTACTACGCCGGACACGGCGAGATCGATCGCGCCAACCTGCGCGGCTACTGGCTGCCAGTGGATGCCGAGCCGAACAGCGATGCGAACTGGATCTCGAACGTATCGATCACCGATTTCCTGAACGCCATTTCGGTCAAGCACGCGATCGTCGTTGCCGATTCCTGCTACTCGGGCACGCTGACCCGGTCGTCGATCGGGCAACTCGAGACCGGCATGTCGGAAGAGGCGCGGGCGCGCTGGCTCAGGGCAATGGTCAAGGCGCGGGCACGCACGGTACTGACGTCTGGCGGCGTGCAGCCGGTCCTCGACGGTGGCGGCGGCAAGCACTCGGTGTTTGCACGGATATTCCTCGAGGTGCTGCGTGAAAACAACGATGCGATGGAAGCCCAGCGGCTCTACCGCGAAGTGGCTGCGCGGGTGCTCGATCAGGCCAGTCGCTTCCAGATGGAGCAGCGTCCCGAGTACGCGCCGCTGAAATTCGCGGGCCACGAATCCGGGGACTTCCTGTTCGTGCCCCGGAGCATGGTTGCCCGCGCCGACTGAGGCCGCGACTGCCCGCCGGTCCCGGCTCGCCGCTGGTGCCGGTCGGGGCCCGGACCGTGAAGCGCTCGCCACGTGCGGGCGCTTCGTTCGTGGACCACTGCGGCGGATGCAGTAGCATTTGGGCTGGTCTGGTCGCCGAAAAAATACTTTGAACCGGGTCGCAACGCCCTGCGACTTATTTCACGAGAGCCTCATGGAACTTAACAATGACGAGGTCTTTGAGCTCCTCAAGGCCGTCGGAAAAGGCAGCGAAGATGCCATTCGCAAACTTTACGACGCTTACAGCAGGCGCATTTACGCGTTTGCGCTCAACCGGATAAGGGACGCCTCACTGGCGGAGGAGATTGTGGTGGATACGATGCATGAGGTCTGGAAGCATCCGGATCGCTTTCGCGGAGAATCCAGGTTCAGCACCTGGCTGCTAGGCATCGCCCGCTACAAGGTACTCACGTTGCTGCGTTCGTCCACTCCGGATCACGAGGAACTGGACGAGCAGATGCCTTCCGACGGCGAAACCGCCTTCGACGCGCTGGCGCAGAAACAGCGGCGCGAGGGCGTTCAGCACTGCATGGGCAAGCTCTCCGACGAACATCGCGAGTGCATGCACCTGGTGTTCTACGAGGGTTACACCTTGAAGGAAGTCGCCGAAGTCCAGTCCGTACCCGAAAACACCGTGAAGACCCGGCTATTTCACGCACGCCAGAAGATCAAGAACTGCCTACGGCTGTTGTTGGAGCGTGAGTAGGGGTTCGGCGAGGAGCACGAAATGATGAATCAGGAAACACGCCAACGCTTCGACGAACTACTGCCGTGGTACGTCAATGGCACTCTGGACGAAGACGGTCGGCGCTGGGTCGAGCGGCAATTGCAGGCCCACCCGGAATGCAAGGGCGAGCTGAGCTGGACCGAGTCGCTGCAGACCAGGATCCGTGAATCGGAGCCCGCGTTCGCCGACAGTCAGGGTTTCGACAAGCTGGTTGCGCGAATCCGCCACGGGCAGGAGTACAGCGTGACGCCCAGGACAGCGCAGGCGCCGCGTGGCGCGCTGGCCGCGTTCAGGGAATGGCTCGGCGGCTTCGGACTGACGCCGGCACTGGCCGGGGCTGCAGCGGTGGTGGCAGTGCAGTTCGGCGTGATCGCACTGCTGGTCAACCAACAGGGTGAACTTCAATCGGAATTCGAGCGCTTCAGATCGGTCAACACTGGGGAAGTCGTCACGGGTCCGGCACTGGAAGTCGTGTTCAAATCGGATGCGCTGGAGCGCGAGATCCGCGAGACCCTGGTACGCATCGGCGGCACACTGGCTGGTGGCCCGGGGCAACTCGGGATCTACCTGGTGTATGTGCCGGAAAACGAAATCGACGTCGCCAAGGCGATGCTGGAAGGCAACCCGATCGTAGAAGTCGTAACCGTGTCGCGGGCTTCGCGGACACAGGGCGACTCGGGAGGTTGATTCGAATGGGCGCGCTGATCGTGCGCAGGTGCATGTGGCTACTGGTCGCGGCTGCCGTGTGGTTGCCGGGCGCGGCCACGGCCGTCGCCGACGGCGGCCGTCTGGCCTTGGTCATCGGCAACGCCGCCTACCGCCAGGCACCGCTGAAGAACCCGGTCAATGACGCGCGGGCCGTGGCGTCCGCGCTCAGGGGCCTGGGATTCGACGTGATCATGCGTGAGAATGCCGATCTCGGCGAAATGCTCGAGGCAATCCGGCAATTCTCGATTCTCGCCCGCCGCAATCAGGTGCGCCTGCTCTACTATGCCGGCCACGGCGCCCAGGTCGAGGGGCGCAACTACCTGATCCCGGTCGACGAAAAGATCTCCGGCGACGACGACATCGCCCGCAAGAGCGCGGACATGAGCGAGCTGGTCAGCCAGCTTGGCGAGTTGCAGGAAGGCACCAACATCCTGATTCTCGACGCCTGCCGCAACAACCCCTACAAGGCGGCCGCATTCAAGACCGACGACGGCCGGGTGATTCGTTTGCGTGGCGGGCTGCGCAGCGCCGTCAACAATGGCCTGGCGCGCGTGCAGGCGCCCAACGGTACCGTGGTCGCGTTCTCCACGGCACCGGGTTCGATCGCGATGGACGGTCAGAACTACGCCAACAGTCTCTATACCAAGCACTTGCTCGATCACATCGGCACCCCGGGGCTGCCGGTCGAGCAACTCTTCAAGCGGGTACGCATCGCTGTGGCGCGGGATTCGCGCCGTATGCAGATTCCATGGGAAAGCAGCAGTCTGATGGGGGAATTCTGCTTCCGCCCTGGAAACGGCGGAGCCTGCAACGTCGGCGGTGGCATCGGGCTCGGCGTCACGCCCCGTTGATTCCAGGCCTGAGTGGCGGGCATCGTCGCAGTCGCCGGTGCGTGGCGCCCGGCGTGCGCGCGGTTCGAATCAGAAGCCCAGTCTCCCGTACAGGCTCCAGCCGACGACGTCCGGACCGTAGATCGCCAGCGCCCCGAGCGTGATCGAATCGACCACGCTCGAATCGCCGCTGATGTCGAGTTCAAGGCCGCCGCCGGCTTCTATGAAGCGGTCGAAGCCGAGTGCGTCCGCGTTCTTGCCGAGGTGGGAGGTGGCGCCCAGGCTCAGGCGCAATCGGGTGGGACGCCCGGCGACACGGATCGTGACCGGGCGGATGGCGTCGCTGCGCACCGTCAGCACCGTGGCAGTGACGTCGAAGTCGATGAATTCGCTCGAACTGCTGAAGGTGTCGACACGGGCACTGCTCAGGCGAGTACGTGCCTCCAACCGCCAGGGGTCGAACGCGCGCAGATAGTCGGCGCCCAGCGCCACGCTGAGTTTGGTGGCCTCGGCCCGCCAGTCGAACACCAGCCCCTTGAGCAGCGGCGCCAGCAAGGTCTGGCCGACGATTCCCTGATAGCGGGCACGACTCTCGATACGAACCACGCCGAGGCCGCCCTGGGCGACCCAGGTCCAGTGGCCGGCCGGTCGGCGCACACCAAGGCCGAGTTCGCCGCCGTAGGCGGTCCAGCGTGCGAGCACGTCCTCGCCGACAAGCTCGACCCGCGAGCCGTACTCCAGCAGGCCGAGGCTGGCGTGGGCGTAAGGCAGCCAGTCACGGTCCTGCCGGCCAACCGGCCAGGACAGCGGCAGCTTGTACAGCCGCATTGTCGGCTGGGATGCAGAGTTGTCGCGGATACGGTAGGTGGCGGCGGACATCTCGGGGGCGGTGGTGACGCTGACCATCGCACCGTAGGCCGCGCCGAGGGCATCGGCGTCGAGCCCGCCCTGCAGCGTGCGACGCGCCTCGGTCAGCGCGTCTTGGTCAATCTCTTGCGCGGGACATGTACTGGTCGCCAGCGCCAGCATCAGAGCCGGCAGGCGATACGGGGGAATTGTCACGGCGACGATCCGTTGGCAGGTCGACGTCGCCGATTGTGCCTGCAAATGCGGCACGGCTGCCAGGTTATCGGCGATGGCACCGCGCGATGATCGCTGCCGCCATCGTCGATGATGCGGCTGTCGATGCGGGCTGGATCCGCTATCCGCAGCTCGCCCGCGACACCCGCGTCGCGCTGGTGGCAGCTGCGACGGTCGCGGAATGATGCGCCTGCTGGCGGAAGATCCAGTCGCCGGGACCGGCATGGGCCGCCGCTCGTCAAGACACGGTGTCGCGACGGGTGGGGCCTGGCGGCACCGCGAATGCCGGCGTCACGGGCCTTGTGGCAGACCCTGCGGCGGAATTCGCCTTGCCGGACGCGCATCGCGGTCACGGGATCGGCGCGCAGCCCAGCCGCGTCGCGGGCGCCTCCGAAGCGCCCGCGCGCGGCACCGCTCGGTGTCCATGGGGCGCGCTGCTCCAGCCCGGCGCCCTGATTCGGCAGCTCGCCAGCGGACGCGGGTGTTTCGCCGAGGGCCTTGCGTTCGAGAGTCTCTCGTCTCCCCGCGATCGGGGACGGGCGAGGCGCCTGCCGCCAGGCCCGGCGGACGCAATAGCGCGGTCGCGATGCCCGAGGCGCCCCGATGGGGAAGGCGCCGTGGCGAGCGACGCTGTCGATGGCCGCCGACGGCCGGTGGCCGCCGTTCCTTTCAGTTGCCGCTGGCGGGGCGCGGCGTGCCTCGGTTGGGCATCACCAGGCAGACCGTGTCGTCGAGATCGATCACCTGCAGCGGGCCGTCGGCAGTGCTGCCCTTCAGCGCCAGCCGGCTGCCGGGAACCTGGGGCATCTCGTCGAGCGAACGCGCGTCGAACAGCAAGCGGCCGTGCTGCCAGCAGCGAAGCTGGATGCGGCCCGGATCGGGACTGACGGCGACGCTCGGCTCGCTCTTGGGCGTCGTCTGCCCCACGACTGTGGTCTGGCCCATGCCGGCGGTCTGCCCCATGCCCGCCAACGCCAGGCACGAGGCGGCGGCAAGGGCGGCCCCGAGGAGCGCGCGCCTATCGGTAACTGACATGCAAGTAGCCCTCCACGGGTTTTCCGCCCCCAGATGCCCCAAAGGAGTTCGTGGCGCAGTCCGGTGCGTGCCCTGACGGTGGCAGCGCGTTGTGGGCGGCGATCGTCGCTCGCGGGCCGCCGATCACGTTGTGTTCCGTGGCCGCCCCGCTGGCACTGGCGGTTCGCGACGTCACTGCCGCGAACCGGGCTCGCTGATCCATCGGGCTCAGCCGCGCGCGGCGCGGAACTCGACCCGACGATTGCGCGGCGCGAACGGATTGCCGGTGTCGATCGGCATGGCCTCCCCGTAGCCCTCGACCACCAGTTGATCGGGCGAGATGCCGTGGCGATAGACCAGATAGTTCTTGACCGCCTTGGCGCGGGCCAGCGACAACTTCCGGTTGTATTCGTCGGAGCCGACCGCGTCGGTGTGCCCCTCGATCTTGACCCGGACATCGACGCCGGCCAGTCGGATACCTTCGGCAACGGCGTCGAGCTGGAACGTTGCCGACGGCTGAATCGAAGCCGAATCGAAGGCGAACTGGACCGGCAGCGCAAACCCTTCGGCCGGTGCCTCGCTGGTCACCGGCGCAGCTTCGTGCGCGGTGTCGGTGGACTCCGCGGTGAAGCCGGTATCCACCGGTGTATTGTCCGCGGTCTGGATCAGATGGATCGACCGCGTGCGGATCGAGCGGGTCCGAATCGTGGGGGTTTGGGCTTCGGTCGCGGCCTGGGCCGGCTTCGCGCCGAGAATGCGGGCGACGATCATCGGGTCGGGCCGCTCGTCGGCGTTGTAGTAGACGACCTCACCGCCGGCATGGGCCGCGGCGCTGGCAAAGGCGGCGATCAGGCTTGTGGCGATCAGTTTGCGGGTGTTCATGTCCATCTCCTGGGGTTCGTACTGCCTTGTCGTGAGGTGAGTCGCGACGTCGCGCGCCGAGGTTCAGTTTTCTTTGCCGGCGCTGCGTCAGATCACGAACGCGGTGGTGACCGCCAGCGCTGCAACCGCGATCAGGGTGACGATGGCGTAGATACGGGCGGCTTCCATGATCTTCTCCTGGTCGTTGCGTGTCGTGCATGCATGGGTCGCAGCGTCGCTGCCGGCGGTTCAAAGAAGTTGCGGCGAGGGGTGGTTGCGGCACGCGGATCCCTTTGCCGCCGTGTCGCGAGCCGGCACGAGAGCGAAAAAATGGCAGGGCAATCGCCCTGCCAAAAATCGCGAGGAGCACACGCGAATATCCTGAACTGGCCGATTTGGCCCCGTGCCCGGCGTTGCCGAGGGGCGCGGCGGCGATGGCGATGACGGCATTCGGGGCCGGTCTTTCGCAATCGGGCCGGCTGGCGGAGCTCGTATCGGCTGCCCGTCTGTTGCCTGAGTCGTGATCGCCGGGAAACCGGTTCGAGAACTGGGTCACGCTTGCGGGAACGTGGCCGGGGACGGCATGATGGGTGCCGCGTGCACCATGGAGGGCATTCCAGTGAGCAGCGTCGAATTGCTCGAGATCCGGGATTTTCTGGCCGAAGTACCTCCATTCTCGCTGCTCGACGAAGCCACGCTCGGCGCCCTTGTCGATGACCTGACGATCCGCTATCTGCGTCGCGGCAGTCCGTTCCCGCCGGAGGGTGAAGACGAACCGCAGTGCTACGTGCTGCGCAAGGGCGCGATCGAGGAGCGTGACGACGACAATCTGCTGCTCGCAAAGTACGCGGAAGGCGACGTCTTCGACGCTGCCGGGCTGGCCGCCGGCGGAGGACGCTACCGGGCCGTCGAGGATCTGCTGTTGTATTGCCTGCCGTCGGATCGCCTGCGCGAATGCCGGCGCGAGGTTCCCGACGTCGATGCCTTCTTCCAGCGCACGCTCGGCGAACACCTGCGCCACGCCCGCCACACGGTCGCCGACCGGGTCATGTTCCGGCCCAATCTCATGAGCATGCCACTGTCGTCGTTCATCGCGCGGCACCCGGTGACCGCTCCGCCCGCCACCTCGATTCGCGAGGTCGCGGCGCTGATGGGAAACCAGGCGACGGCGGCGATGCTGGTGGTCGAGGACGGTCAGTTGCGCGGTATCGTCACCGATCGCGATCTGCGCGCCCGCTGCCTGGCGACCGGGCATTCGCCTGAGTCGCCGATCTCCAGCATCATGACCGCCGATCCGCGCACCTTGGCTCCCGAGCACCCGGCCTTCGAAGCGCTGATGGTGATGACCCGGCGTGGCATCGACCATCTTCCGATCGTCGAAAACGGCGAGATCCGGGGCATGGTGTCGACCCGCGACCTGCTGCGCTGGCAAAGTGCCAATGCTGCGCACCTGGCCATGCTGATCCGCAGCTGCGAGGATGCCGCCGGACTGCCGGCGCTCAGTGCGGAATTGCCGGAACTGGAGATCCAGATGCTGGCCGGCGGCGCAACCGCCGGGCAGATCGGCCAGGCGGTGTCCTCGATTGCAGACGGATTGGCGAGCCGCCTGCTCGAACTCGGCCAGGCCCGCCTCGGCCCCGCGCCGGTGGCCTTCGCGTGGCTGGCCGGGGGCTCCCAGGGCCGGCAGGAACAGTCCACCCATTCCGATCAGGACAATGCGCTGATCATCGCCGACGATTACGACGAGGCCGCCCACGGGGCCTATTTCGAAGCGCTTGCGCGATTCGTCAACGACGGCCTCAACGATTGCGGCTTTCGCTACTGCCCGGGCGAGATCATGGCCAGCAATCCGAAGTGGCGCCAACCCCTGTCGCAGTGGCAGGACAGTTTCCGCGTGTGGATCCGCCATACGGACGAAACCTTGGCCAAGGTGCTCGTCAACTTTCTCGACCTGCGGCTGGTGGCCGGCGCCCCCGAACTGCAGGCGGCGATGACGCGCCACGTCGTCGAAGAGAGTCGACACAGCGAGCGCTTCCTCGCCCAACTGGTAGAGAACATGCTCGCCAACCGGCCTCCACTGGGCTTCTTCCGCCATCTCGTGCTGATCGCCAGCGGCGAGCATGCCAAGACCTTCGACATCAAGACTCGCGGCATCATTCCGATCGTGGATCTGGCGCGGGTTCAGGCGCTGGCCGCGGGCATCACCGAAGTCGGCACCGTCCGTCGCCTGCATGCCTGCGTCGCCGGCCATGTGCTGAGCGAGGAGTCGGCCAGCGAACTCGAGGAGGCCCACGAGTTCCTCGGTCTGCTGCGCATCCGCCATCAGGTCGAGCAGATCCGTGAAGGCCAGCCGCCGGACAATTTCGTCGATCCCGAACGCTTGACCTCCCTCGAACGCAAGCACCTGAAGGACGTGTTCGCGGTGGTCGGCGACATGCAAAGGACTCTTGCGGTGCGCTACTCCGCTGGTGGAGTCGCCGCATGAGCGAGGGCCGGATCCGCACGGCGTCGGCGCCTTGGCGGAGGAACTGAGTTGTTCGGTCTGTTCGGGCCCGACGCACGGCGTCGCAGGCTGCTCAAGAAGGCACCGGAGGGGCCGCTGCGCGATTTCCTGGCGGTACCCTTTCCTGCGCGCCGCAGCGACTGGCGCAAGGTGCCTTTCGTCGCCCTCGACCTGGAAACGACCGGCGGAGATCCGCAGCGCGACGAGATTGTCAGCTTCGGCTGGGTGTGCATCGAGAAGGAGCGGATCGTGCTGTCGACGGCCCGCCATCGGGTGCTGCGGTTGCGTGGCGACATGAGTCCCGAATCGGCCGTGATCCACCGCATCACCGATGACGAGTCGGCCGAGGGTGCGCCGCTCGACGTGGTGCTGTCGGAGTTTCTCGCAGTGCTCGCGGGGCGTGTCATGGTGGCCCACTACACGCCCACCGAAGTCGGATTCATCGCCGCCGCCAGCCGGCGCGTCTATGGTGCCGAGATCGTGACGCCGGCGGTCGATACGCTGGCCCTGGCCACCACGGCGGCACAACTGGAGAATCGCAGGCCGGTCCGCGGCGAGTTCCGCCTGGGCAATCTGCGGCGCCGTTTCGGGCTGCCGCGCTATCCCGCTCACAATGCCCTGAGTGACGCCCTGTCTGCGGCCGAACTCTTCCTCGCGCTGGCCTCGGAACGCCGCGGTCCGATCGACCTCGGGATGCTGCTCGTCGACTAGCGGCCGTGCGCGCCGCAATTGCGGACAAAGACGGCAGGATCGAAATCCTGCCGAGAAACACGAGGGAGGTTGCAAGTCTTCTTTCGGCCGCGCTGCGGTTTGCTTGAGGCATTCCGGGCCGGCCTCGTGCTCGGCCCCGCCGCAGGGCATCGACGGGTGTGCGCACGCCACCATTGCGCGGACGCGCGCCGAGGCCCTGTGCGACGAGGAGGGCGGAGGCGCAGGCTATGATGGCGTCGTCAGAACGGCGTGATGTCCGACAGCCAGACCACGGCGACGTAGCGCAGTCCCTTGCCGAGCCCGACCAGCACCACGAAGATGTCGAGCCGCACCCGCATGATGCCGGCGATCAGTGTCAGCGGGTCTCCGCCAACCGGCATCCACGCCAGCAGCAACGTCCACACGCCGTAGCGCTGGTACCAGCGCTGGGCCTTTTCGATCTGCGCCGGCTTGAAGTAGAACCAGCGGCGCTCCTGAAAGCGCAGCAGATAGCGGCCCAGCCACCAATTGACGACGGCGCCGAGGGTGTTGCCGGCCGTCGCGGTGAACACCAGCGATATCGGCTCGCCGCCCTCGCGCAGCAACGCGAACAGGACCACCTCGGAATAGAACGGCAGGATCGTCGCGGCGAGAAAGGACGATCCGAACAGCAACAGATAGGCGCTCACCGGACGACCCCTGTCGCTGCGCGACATCCTCGCCGAGGGAGGGCGAGGGCACCTTCGGGCGGCCGGGCGGGGACGCTCACGCTTCTGCCTGTTGCACCAGCCAGCGGAACAGGCGCATTTGGGGCGGCAGGTAGAACAGGTACTCCGGATGCCACTGCACGCCGATGATCGCGCACTTGCCGTGGTGCTCGAAGGCCTGCACGATGCGGTCGAGATCGTGGCCGACGACCACCAGACCGTCGCCACAATTGCGCACGGCCTGGTGATGCAGGCTGTTGACCCGGATGCGCCGGCGGCGACAGATCGTGGCGACCCGCGAACCGGCGGCCAGCATGACCTGCTTGGTCGGCAGCAGGCCGGGCCGATTGTAGGTGAATTGTCGCATGCCGCGTATGTCCTGATGCAGGTCGCCACCGAGCACGACGTTGATCAGTTGTGCCCCGCGGCAAATGCCGAGCAAGGGAATGTTGCGGGCCAGCGCCCATTCGATCCAGCGGATCTCGAGGGCGTCGCGCGCCGGGTCGAGCCGCACCTGCTGGCTGAGGTCGCCGCCATAGTGCTCCGGGCTGATGTCCTCGCCCCCCCCGATCACCAGGCCGCGATAGTCCTCGTGGCGCGGCAGGTGGCGCACACTGATGCGCTCCGCGCGTGCGCCGGTCAGCAGCAATGCGGTGCGGGCGGCCCACCAGGAAGGCGACCAGCGACGCGCCGAGCCGGTCACGCCAATCCGTGGTCTCGCAGCCATTCGTCCAGGTGTGCGTCCCAACTGCTGCGTGATACACCGAACAACGGGCGCTCGGCGGCCACGAAGTCAACGGAAAGCCGATCGAGAAGGCCGACGTCGTCGGCGAGTCGCTCGACCACCAGCCACGAATCCCAGGCGGCCGCCAGCGACCAGCCCGGCTCCTCGATGCGACAGTCGGGCAGGCGGTAGTGGAAGGTCGGGCGCGGCTTGATCCGTTCGTCTTCGAGCACTGCCCTGACACGCCCGGGATCGACGCTCATGAACAGCGGCAGCATGTCGAGTGCGCGGTTGCGCGTCGGGTTGTCCTCGAGGTAGTCGTCGATCAGCCGAGCCAACGTATCGGCGCCGCGACGGCTCGCGAGAAGGCGTACGTAGCGCTCGGGGTAGAGATCGACGTAGGGACTGATGCGTCGCGACAGATCGATCTGCTGGACGTCCGCCAGCCACCACTGCAGCAGCCCGAAGGCGCGGATATGGCGCTCGATGGTTCCGCCGTCGGTGCTCGGCAGTTCCGCATTGACATGGACTCCCAGGGCCGAAATCAACGAATCGCCGGTGCCGCGCGCACCCGACGCGCGCAACGCCTCTACGGCCGGCAGCAGCATGCCGATGCGGTCGACGAAGATCGGCGGGCATACCAGCTCGAGCGGAACGATATCCCGGCTGAGGGTCTTCAGCAGTTCGACCCACTGGGCGCTGCCTTCGCCGATGCTGCTGGCCTCGGCCTGTTGCTTGAGGTAAGCCCAATCGACCTCGAGCCGGAACTCGCCGAGAGATGGCGCATCCAGTCTGAAATCCACTTCGGTGCGCTTCGCGCAAAGCGCGCCCAGGGCCTCGGCGCAGATCCGGGCCGCACGATCGATCGGCAGCCCGGAGAATTCGATCTCGAAGCCGACGTGGCGCCACTCGCCATTCTTGCGGCATGGCCGCGGAGGCAGGCTCAGCCGTGCACCATGGATCATCGTGGACTGCGCCCACGGTGTCGGTGGGCGGCCGGCGACAGAGACGACGGAGACATGGAGAAAGTATATCCCGCCGGAGCAGCGGCGCTTCCTGCCGGGCCGTGGCGCTGACCGAGGCTGGTGACGCAACCGCCGAACGTCGGTCGTTCGCCGCCCTGGCCCGGGATGCGGCGACCGCTCGAGCGGCACGCGAACGAATCCTCGGTCGGCATCCGGCAAGCACCGCTGCCGGATGCACGTGGCCGAGCCGCCTTCCCCGACGGACGTGACGTCGACGGTTCGATGCCGACCGCGGCTGCGGCGGCTCGCCGGAGGCTCCCTGCCGCCGGTGTTTGCAATTTGTGCCAAATGACGGGTTGTCCCCTGTTCGTTCGGCGCCTATGCTGCGCGACGCGTGCAAGCGCAAGGCGAGTGCATCGGCACCGCCATCGACAACAACACGAGGGAAGGAAAATGAAAAAGATCGTTGCAGCCATGGCCATCGGCCTGACCACCACTTTTGCCTTCGCCAGTGATTACGGCACGGCCGACGAAGCCAAGGCGATGCTCGAAAAGGCGGCGGCTGCGGTCGCGGCCGACAAGGACGCGGCGCTTGGTCATTTCGCCAAGGGCGAAGGCGGCTTCAAGGATCGTGACCTGTATCCGTTCTGCGGCGGGCCGGACGGCAACTTCACGGCGCACCCGTCGCTGACCGGGAAGAGCCTGAAGGATCTGAAGGACAAGGCCGGCCAGCCGATCGGCGAGAAGATCTATGCTGCCGCCAAGGAAGGAGAGATCGCCGAGGTCGGGTACATGTGGCCGCGGCCCGGCAGCACCGACCCGGTGGAGAAGGTCACCTTCGTGACCCGAATCGGCGATCAGGTCTGTGCGGTCGGCTACTACAAGTAAGGTCGGCAGGTCGGGCCCGCTGTCCAGCACGCGGTCCGCAACAGGAGCGGCGCCCGAAAGGGCGCCGTTTTCGTTTCCGCGACGGGCCCTCCGGCGTGCCGCCTAGAGCTTGAGGTGGCTACCGTCGCACAGCGGCGGCGAGGCGGTGTGCTTGCAGCCGCAGAAATACAGCGTGCCCGATTCGGCCGCGATGTGGGCCACCGGCTGGAAGCCACTGCCGGCATGGGAGCCGTCGCAGAAGGGCTGATTTGCGCTGCGACCGCAGGCGCACCAGTAGTAGGTCTTGCCGGCCTCGACGTCCACCGGAAACGGGGACTTGCGGGCGATATGCGGTGAGTCGGCCATTATCCATTCTCCATTTTCGAAATGAACGCCCATTGTGTCGATGGCCGGCAGACGGATAAACCCCTGCACCTGAAATTCATCCTTGCGCACCGCGCAATCGTACCGACCGACCCGCGTCACTGGTGCAGGGCATCGGCCAGGGTCTCGAGATTGTGGGTCATCATCTGCAGATAGGTCGAGGCGTCGCCACCTGCCGGCGACAGGGAATCCGAATACAGGGTGCCGCCGATGCGGGCTCCGGTTTCACGCTGGATCTGCTCGACCAGCCGGGTGTCGGCGATGTTCTCGACGAAGGCAGCCGAGATGTGTTGCTCGCGGATCTGTCGGATCAGCGCCGCGAGGCCCGCCGCCGACGGGTGTGACCCGCTCGAGCGGCCGACCGGCGCGACGAACGTCAGGCCATAGGCACGACCGAGGTAGCCGAAGGCGTCGTGGGACGTGACGACCCGGCGCCGCGCCTCGGGCACCGTCGCGAAGCGCGCGCGGAAACGAATGTCCAGTGCTTCGAGGCGCGTCGCGTAGGTCCGGTAGCGGCTCAGGTAGGCGGGGGCACCGTCGAGGTCCGCCCTTGCGAGCGCCAGCGCGATGTTCCGCGCATAGATCCGGGCATTGGACAGATCCTGCCAGGCGTGGGGGTCGAGTCCATGCCCCTCCTGATCGTCGTCCGCGTTGTCGGACGACCGGCCGCTGCCCTCGATCAGGCGGGCGCCATCGCTCGCGACTACCAGATCGCCACGGTGCCGGGTGGATTCGAGCAGCCGCTCGATCCAGCCTTCGAAGCCGAGGCCGTTGATGACGACCAGGTCGGCATCGGCGATCGCCCGTGCGTCGGCCGGACTCGGCTGGTAGGCATGGGCGTCGCCTCCGGGCTGGATCAGGCTGCGCACATCGACGCGCTCACCGCCGATCTCGCGACACAGGTCGGCGAGGATGCTGAAGCTCGCCACCACCTGCAATCGCTCGGCATGGACCGGCAGAGACAGCAGCAGACACAGCAGCAGCGAACTCAGCAGGCGCGGCATCGGCTCAGGAGGTGTAGTGCCAGCGTGGCTTCAGGCGGCGTGCCAGACCACCGACCGGGCTTGCCATCAGCGACAGCAGATAGAGGACACCCAGGGAAAGTACGATCGCGGGCCCGGACGGCAAGCCGACGTGAAAGGACAGCAGCAGGCCGGTCACGGTGCCGAGCACGGCACAGGCCAGGGCCGATGTCAGCATCGGCACCAGATCCTGGTGCCACAGCCGGGCACAGGCCGCCGGCAGGATCATCATGCCGACCGCCATCAGCGTGCCGAGGGCATGGAAACCGGCCACCAGGTTCAGTACCAGCAGCACGAGGAAGCCGAAATGGGCAAGGGGACTGGCACGGCTGACGCTTCTCAGGAAGGCAGGATCTACGCACTCGAGGACCAGCGCGCGATACCCCAGCGCCAGGGCCAGCATGGTCAGCGTGGAAATCGCGGCGAGCAGCAGCAGGGTCGCGTCGTCGAGGGCCAGCACGTTGCCGAACAGCACGTTCATCAGATCGACGCTGCTGCCGGACAAGGAAATGATCATCACGCCGGCCGCCAGCGAGATCAGATACACCGCCGACAGGCTGGCGTCCTCGCGCAGTTGGGTGACGCGGGCGACACCGCCGGCGAGCAGCGCCACAGCCAACCCGGCGACGAGGCCACCGCCCGTCATCGCCGGCAGCGACAGGCCGGCCAGCATGTAGCCGATCGCCGCTCCGGGAAGGATCGCGTGGGCGATCGCGTCCCCGGCCAGGCTCATGTTCCGCAGCATCAGGAAGACGCCGATCGGCGCGGCACCGAGCGACAGCGCGAGACCGCCGGCGAGCGCGCGTCGCATGAAGGCGAATTCGACGAAGGGGTCGATCAGCCAGTTGTCGATCACGCCGCCTCCGCGTGACGGTGGCAAACCGCCGCGTGCCCGTCGAAGGCCTTTGCGAGACGCCGCGCATGCGCCAGATTGGCGGGCGACAGGACGTCACGGACCGGCCCCCTGGCGATCGCCTCGCGCGCCAGCAGCAGGGCTTCCGGGTAATGGCTGCGCACGTGTTCGAGATCGTGCAGGACCGCGATCACGGTGCGACCCTCGCGGTGCCATCGTCCGACCAGCTCCGCCATGTCGTCGACGGTCTGCGCGTCGATCGCGGTGTAGGGTTCGTCGAGCAGGATCAGCGGCGCGTCCTGCAGCAGCAGCCGGGCGAACCTCGCCCGCTGCAGCTGACCGCCGGACAAGGTGCCTATCGGTCGCCGTTCGAAGCCGGTCAGGCCGACCTGGGCCAGCGCCTCCTCGAGCCGCCGGCGGCCGCTGAGGCCGAGACCTCCGAACAGGCCCAGTCGACGCCACAGTCCCATCGCGACGAGGTCGAACACCGAAATCGGAAAGGTCGGGTCGAGGGCTGTCTGCTGCGGCAGGTACGCGAAGCCCCCGGGCGCCGGATCGCGGCGCCGGATCTTGCCCTCGATCGGCCGCAGTTCGCCGGCAATCGACTTCAACAGCGTCGACTTGCCGGCTCCGTTGGGGCCGATCAGTGCCAGCAGCGTGCCCTGCGCGACTTCACCGTGCAGGTGATGGACCACCGGGTGGTGATCGTATCCCAGGGTCAGGTTGTCGAAGGTCAGCATCGGCTCGCTCATCGCAGGGCCCATAGCGTCGTGAGCCATACCAGGCCGACGCCGGCCGCCGCCAGCGCGAGTCGGTGACCGACGCTCGCACACAGCAGCGACGGGGCGCTCCGGCCTTTGCGGGTGCCGGATGGCGACCGCCGGGAGGTGTCGACCGATACCGGCTTCATGATGCAATCTTGTTGCGATTGGATTCGGTCGCCGAAGGCAATGGACCATGGCAGTTGGGGCAGACGCCGTGGAAGCTCAATTCGGCGCGCCCGAGCCGGAAGCCAGTCGGCAGGGTTGCCGCGATCGCCGGTTGCAGCGACTCCAGGCAGAATACGCGGCCGCACTGGTCGCAGTGGAAATGGGCGTGCTGGTGGCCTTCGTCGCCAACCGCGTTGAAGCGCCAGGCGCGGTCCGGCCCGGCTACCTTGTGGGCCAGTTCGTGGCTTACCAGCCAGTCCAGGGTGCGATACAAGGTCACCCGGTCGTGGCCGACGCCGCGGGCGTCCAGGGCGGCGCCGATTTCGTCGTGGCTGATCGGCCGACCGGCCTCGAACAGTACCGCGAGCACCGCGGTGCGGGTACGGGTGACGCGTCCGCCGCAGGCGGCTATCAGGCTGGCGGGATCTCGATGGGTCTGGGGCACGGGATGCGGCGCGGCAACTTAATGCAACATTGTAGCGTTTGCGGCTCCCGGACTCAAGCCGGCCATCCCTCGCGCCCGGCCGCGCCCTCAGGCAGTCGCCTGCCAGCGCCTCATCAGCGGTTGCGCGTCGACGCAATAGGCCTCGAAATCCGCGGCCGACAGCGGCTGGCTGAACAGGTAGCCCTGGACGCTGTAGCAGCCCCAGTCGTGCAGCCGCCGCAGATGTTCGTCGGTCTCGACGCCCTCCGCGATCACTTCCAGGTTGAGGGTATGGGCCAGTGAGATCACCGCCCGCACGATGGCGGCATCGTTGGCATCGTGACTGAGATCCTGGATGAAGCTCTGGTCCACCTTGAGCCGGTCGATGGCGAAGCGCCGCAGATAGGCGAGGCTCGAGTAACCGGTTCCGAAGTCGTCGATCGCCAGCTGGACGCCGAGTCCGGACAGTTCCGCGAGCAGGCGTGCGGCATCTTCGGGCTGTTCCATCAGCATGCTTTCGGTGATCTCGAGTTCGAGCAGATCCGGTCGCAGGCCGGACGCCGCGAGGGCCGACTCGACGGTCTCGAGCAGGTTGCCGGCGCTGAACTGGCGAGCCGAGATGTTGACGCCGACGCGTACCGGGTGGGGCAGGGTGTGCTGCCACCCGGCCGCTCGCTGGCAGGCCTCGCGCATCACGAATTCGCCGAGCGGGACGATCAGCCCGCTGTCTTCCGCGACCGGCACGAAGCGGGATGGCGAGATCATGCCCTGGGTCGGGTGCAGCCACCGCACCAGCGCCTCGGTGCCGACGATCCGGCCGCTGCGGGTATCGATCTGTGGCTGGTATTGCACGATGAACTCGTTTTGCTCGAGGCCGCGCCGCATGTCGTTTTCGAGCTGGACCCTCTCGGTGACGACGGCGTTGAGCGAGGCGGTGTAGAACTGGAAGTTGTTCCGCCCCAGTTCCTTGGCGTGGTACATCGCCGTATCGGCATTGCGCAGCAGGGTGTCGGCGTCGACCCCGTCGTCCGGATAGATGCTGATGCCGACACTGGCGGTGACCTGGAAGGCCTGGCTGCGCAGGGTCATCGGCGCCGTGATCGTCGACAGGATGCGTTCCGCGACCAGCGATGCCTGCTCGGAATGGCGTATCGCTGGCAGCACCACGACGAACTCGTCGCCGCCGAGACGGGCGATGGTCTCGCCTTCGCGTATCACGACGGAGAGGCGCTGAGCGATCTCCTTGAGCAGCGCGTCGCCGAAATCGTGGCCGAGGGAATCATTGATCAGCTTGAAGCGATCCAGATCGAAGAACAGGATCGCGACATTCAGGGTGTCGCGCCTGGCGGCCGACAAGGCCTGGTTGAGACGGTCCTGCAGCAGCAGCCGGTTGGGCAGTCCGGTCAACGCATCGTGGTGGGCGAGGAAGTGGATCCGCGCCTCGGCCTCCTTGCGGGCGCTGATGTCGAAGAAGCTGGCGATATAGTTGCGAATCCGGCCATCGCCGTCGGCGACCGCGGTGATCGTCATCCACTGGGGATAGACCTCGCCGTTCTTGCGGCGATTCCAGATCTCGCCGGTCCACTGGCCGTCGCGCGCCAGATCCTCTCGCATGAGTCGATAGAACTCGTCCGCATGCTGTCCCGAGCGCAGCATGCTCGGCCGGTTGCCGATCAGTTCGGACGGGCTGTAGCCGGTGATCGGCTCGCACGCCGCGTTGGCGGAGATGACGCGTTCCCCGGCATCGGTGATCAGGATTCCTTCGGCGCTGTTCTCGAACACCGAGGCCGCCAGCCGCAGGTCGCCCTCGAGTTGCTGGCGGTCGAGTTCCATCGCCGCGCGATCGGCAAAGATCGAGATCAATTGGGCGAGCTCGGGCTGGCTGGTGAGATCGCGCTCGGCGAGCACCATCAGTGTGCCGACGCCGTTGCCGCGGCTGTCGCGTAGGGTTGCGCCGAGGAATGTCTGGGGCGGCCGATCGGCGTCCAGCGGGCCTGGCGTGGCACCGGCCTCGATGTGGTCGGCGAGCACCCCCCGCCGGCAGGACAACAGCTTCTCGCAGGGGGTGCCGGCGGCCGGATAGCTGAAGTTTTCGCGAAACGCGTTGTTCGACCAGATCGCCAGGCTGTGCATCGTCTTGCCGTCGCCCGAATTGCGCGACACCAATGCATGTTCGACATCGAGCGTGCGGGCGATGTGAAGTACCAGCGAACGGAAGAACCCTTCGCCGGACTGGCGCGCGGTCGCCGCCACCAGTCCGCGCATCGCGTCCTGGCCACGCCTCATGTCCGAGATGTCTCGCGCGATGCCGCGCAGGCCGAGCAGGCTGCCGTCTTCGCCGTATTCCTTGGTCAGCGACCACAGGACGCGCCTGACCGCGCCGCCACTGGCGACCAGACGGTTCTCCAGGCTGAGCTGCGCGTCGCCTGCCTTCATCCACTGGGTAAGGCGGCGGCGGGTGAATGACCGGTCGTCACGGTGCACGACGTCGAGCAAGGGCATGCCGGCGCAGGCCGCCGGGTCACGTTCGAGAAGTTTGTTGGTGGCGGGGTTGCAGAACTGCATGACGAGCCCGGTATCGAACTGCACGATCAGGTCGTCGATACCGTCCACCAGGGCGCGATAACGGTCCTCGGTTGCCGCCAATGCCCGTTCGCGCGACACGATCGAGGTCACCATCCGCCGCATCGCATCGCCCAGGCGGTCGAGTTCCGGCCACGGCGTCGAGGGTGGCGCCAGGTCGTAGTCACCCTGTGAAACCTTGACCGCGTGGCCTACCAGCGCGTCGAGGGGTTCGCCGAGGTGCCGTGACAGGCGTGAGGCCAGCGTCCAGCTGAGCAGCCCGATCGCCATCACCGCCAGCACGATGACCGCGCTTGCGCGATCGATCTGGCCCTGGCTGTGGTCGCTCGGCTGGGCGACGATGGCGACCCAGCCGGGACCCTCGACACGGCTGGCGGTGCCCTGGTAGCGCTTGCCGCCCATTTCGAAGCCGTGCGAGTCGCGATTGCCGGCACGACCGTCCCGGACCACCGAGAGATGGC
The DNA here is from genome assembly GCA_020445745.1 of Rhodocyclaceae bacterium. Taxonomy (GTDB): domain Bacteria; phylum Pseudomonadota; class Gammaproteobacteria; order Burkholderiales; family Rhodocyclaceae; genus Cognatazoarcus. The sequence goes on from JAGRGB010000079.1 coordinate 32,852, forward strand.
TGAGATTGACCTGTTGCAGGCCCATAGCCGGATCCGGATGGGCCACCACCTGTCCCCGACGGTCGACGATCACCACCAGCAGATGGCCGCTGGCACTGACCCGCTGGGCGAATTCGGAGAGCCGGTGAAGCCCGATTTCGCCCACCAGTACCTGCTGGCCGACGGGTACCGCGATGGCGACGGTGATTCGTCCGACCAGCGCCGACAGATGGGTGTCGGACCATACCGCCTCGCCGTAGCTGCGGGCCGACTGGACGTGCTCCCAGCCGGAGACATCGAGGTCCCGCAGTTCGCTGGCGCTGCCGGGCTGGTCGTCGCCGGAGATGATGCCGGCGATCACGCGGTTGTCGGCTCCGGCCAGATACAGCGCCTCGAAGCTCAGGTTCGAAAGTACCGCGGCCCGCAGCAACTGCTCGACTTCGTCGCTGGCGGCCGGCGGCGGCAGGTGCTCGGCAAGCCGCGTCAGCTCCCGCACGGGATCGTGCAGGAGCTGGTTGACCTCGGCGACGACGGCATCCGCGAAGGCCCGGTTCTCGACGTCGAGATCCTCCTGGATGGTGGCCAGCAGGATCGCTCCGAGCGCCGCGGAGACCGAGATCGCCGGCACCAGCGAGAGCCAGGCGAGGTGCCTCAGCAGCCAGCCGCGAATCGTGTTGCCGCGCGTCACGGTGGTGGCGGGGCCGGTTCGAACCGGCCGTTCCTGACGGTAAGGATCCGCGGCTGGCGCTGGCCGTCGCCGAAGCGGTCCATCGCGAACGCTCCCTGTGCGGCCGACCCTGTCGCGGTGGCACGCAGGCGCTCGCGCAGGCTCTGGTCGGGACGCTGCTCGGCGATGGCGTTCATCAGCGTGTTGGCCGCGTCGAAGCCGGTCAGGCCTGCCGAGCCGGGTGCCCGGCCGAAGCGCGCCAGGTAGTCCCTCCGGAACGCGACATAGCTCGGCGTGGTATCGGACTCGTCGACAAAGCTCGCCACCACCATGCCCTCCACCGCGCGACCGCCGATCTCGGTCAGGCGTGCGGTCGCTGCCCACTCGGATGCGGCCAACTGGATATCGGGATCGAGCTTGCGAACCTGCTGGGCGATCAGCGCCGCATCGAGCGAGTTCGCCACGATCAGGATGCCGTCGGGCGACTCGGCCAGCAGGCGCCGCGCCGGCGTCAGGAAGTCGCGATGGGTGCCGGATTCGAAGGTCAGCACGATCGCCAGCTGGCGAGCTTCGGATTCGTAGGCGTGGCGAAAATCCTTTAGCCAACTGGCGGCATGGGCGGCGTTGGCGGCGTCGTAGATGACCGCGAGGCGGCTCAATCCGAGGGTCACGCCGAGATACTCGGCGACGCGTCGGGCAAAGGTTCGGGTCGGCGCGACGACGCGGAAGAAATGATCGTCGATGCCGGCCAGCGCGTCGGTGGTCACGGTCGGGCTGAGCAGCACGATCCCCGCCGAATCCGCCTCTTCGGCGAGCGCCACGGCGATCGTGCTGGTCATCGGTCCGATCACGCTGCGGCAGCCGGCGGCGACGAGTTCGCGCAGCAGTCGGCGGGCGTGTTGCGGATCGCCGCCGTCGTCCCGCACCAGGAACTCGATCGGTCTGCCGCGGATTCCACCCGCGAGATTGCGCTGCTCCACCGCAAGCTGGGCACCATTGCGGCCACTGATGCCGAGGTCGGCACCGCGACCCGAGATTCCGCCGATGAAGCCGATGCGCACTGGCTCCGGCTCGGCGCATCCGGCGAGCACGAGTACGGCCGTGAGCCCGCCTGCCCAGCGCACGGCGACGCTGCGCAACAAATCGGACCTGCGCCTGCCGGGACTGTCGTCGCGGCGCGCAGGCGGGATTTTCGCTCGAATTCTCATCTCACCGTAAAGGCTGTCGGGGCGGCGCCGTTATCGGCAGGGCTCGCCCACTCGTGGCCCGCACCCGGCTGTGTGCTTATCGGCCGGCCGGGCACATTCTTCAGGGCACGATGACCGTCGGTGGCGGCGCGGGTGTTGCTTCCGACACAGACGAGGAGAAGAAGATGAACAACCCGTTCAGTAAGGCGGCCCGCGGCGGCCTCGGTGCATTGATCGCGACGCTGATGATCCCCGGTGCGGCGCTCGCCGAACGACCGATGACGGTCGATGATGCCGGCACGCTGCCGCTCGGCGGCGCCAAGGTCGAGCTGGGATGGAGCAAGGACGATCACGTCAAGGGGTTCGAAGCGGCGGTCGGCTACGGTCCGATCGACAACGTCGAGGTCGAACTCAGCGTCGGTCGGGCCAAGGACGACGATGTCTCGCCCGACCAGACCTTCGAGGGGATAGGCGCGGCGGTCAAGTGGGTACCCCTGCAGCAGGAGACCGGCCCGTCGGTGGGCCTCAAGTTCGAATGGGGCCGGGAAGACGCCAGCGACGATGCCGACCTCGACGAGACGGCCGACGCCGTCGCGGTGATCGCGCTGTTCGGCTGGGGCTTGGAATCCGGCCAGACCCTGCACCTGAACCTGTCGCGGGAATGGGTCGAGGTCGACGACGAGACCGAGGCCGACAACGGCTGGGGCATCGGTACCGCCTACCCGGTGACGGACGAACTGGCCGTCACCGCGGAGGTGTTCGGCAGCCTCTACCATGCGCCGGACAAGGCGCTGGGACTGCGCTACGAGATCATCGAAGGGCTCAAGGTGTCGGGCGCGGCGGGTCGTGGCAGCGGTCGCAGCTTCGCCAACGTCGGCGTCGCCTGGGAATTCTGAGCGCCACGCCCGTGCTCGCGGGCGGACCCTCGGCGCGCCCCGGCGACGGGTCGCGGTAACTCCGCCGGCAGCTTGCCGACCGGGGCGCCCGGGGGTGATGAGGCGGGCGGCGAATCCCGCGGCACGGAGCGGTCCGGCGCGACCGGCCCCGCGGTCGGACCGGGCAACCTCGGTCGCCGGTCGCCCGCGACCGTCGTCGACGGAGATCCGCCCGACCCGACGCCGGTAGCGAGCGCCCGAGCGGGCCGTCGCGATCGAGGGCGGGACACGATTCGAGACCGGCTCCGCGGCGGCCGGGGCGGGCCCGGTGCTTGCTTGGCTTGGCGGATCGAGTCGACCCCCGCGCCCCGTTGAACGACGCCCACCATCCCTTTCGAACCGATGCCGCGCACGAGGGCGGCGCCGACCCGCTGCAGCGCGTGGTCAAGGTGCGGCGTGACTACAACACCTGGGTCGCGCGCGAGACCCTCGAGGATTACGCGCTGCGCTTCACCCCCCACAGCTTCCGCCGCTGGTCGGAACTCCGGGTCGCCAATACCGCCTTCGGCGCGGCATCGTTCCTGGTGCTGGAGGCGGTCGGTGCCACCCTGCTGGTCGAGTACGGCTTCGTCAATGCCGCGCTGGCGATCATCGCCACCGGCGTGATCATCTTTCTCGCGGGCCTGCCGGTGAGCCTCTACGCGGCGCGCTACGGGGTGGACATGGACCTGCTGACCCGCGGCGCCGGATTCGGCTACATCGGTTCGACCCTGACCTCGCTGATCTACGCCTCGTTCACCTTCATCTTCTTCGCCCTCGAGGCGGCGATCATGGCCTATGCGCTGGAGCTGGCGCTCGGCATTCCACCGAGCGTGGGCTACGTGATCTGTGCGCTGGTCGTGATACCGCTGGTCACCCATGGCATCACCGCGATCAGCCGGCTGCAGGTGATCACCCAGCCGATCTGGCTGGTTCTGCTGGTGTTGCCCTTCGTCTTCGTGCTGAGCGAGCGTCCCGACATCATCGCTTCGCTGGGCGACTACGGCGGGCGCGACGGCAGCGGAGCGAAATTCGATCTGCACCTTTTTGGTGCGGCCTTGACCGTCGGCGTTGCGTTGATCACCCAAATGGGCGAACAGGCGGACTACCTGCGGTTCATGCCCGCGCGCGGTGGCGCCAACCGGCGCCGCTGGCTCGCCGGGGTGCTGGTGGGCGGCCCCGGCTGGGTGGTGATCGGCGTCGCCAAGATGTTCGGCGGTGTGCTGCTGGCCTGGCTCGCGCTGAACTACGCGGTGCCGATAGACAAGGCGGTCGACCCCAACCAGATGTATCTGGTGGCCTATCGGCTGGTGTTTGCGGACGAGAGCTGGGCGATCGCCATCACCGCGATCTTCGTCCTCATCTCGCAACTGAAGATCAACGTCACCAACGCCTATGCCGGCTCGCTGGCATGGTCGAATTTCTTCGCGCGGCTGACCCACAGCCATCCCGGCCGCGTCGTGTGGGTGGTGTTCAATACCGCGATCGCGCTGATGCTGATGGAACTGGACGTGTTCCAGGCAATCGGGCGGGTGCTCGGCCTGTACTCCAACATCGCCGTGAGCTGGATGATGGCGGTGGTGGCCGATCTCGTGGTCAACAAGCCGCTGGGCCTGTCGCCGCCAGGCATCGAGTTCAAGCGCGCCCACCTCTACGACGTCAATCCGGTCGGCCTGGGCGCCATGGTGCTGGCCTCGGTGCTGTCGGTGGCGGCCTATTTCGGAGCCTTCGGTGATGCGGCCCAGGCCTTTTCGACGCTGATCGCGATGGGGGTCGCCTTTGCCACGGCGCCGCTGATCGCCTACCTCACCGGTGGCCGCTACTACCGCGCCCGACCGCCACAGCCGGCCGCCGCCGGGCACGGCGAATGCGTGATCTGCGGCCAGAGCTACGAGGCCGAGGACATCGCCGGCTGCCCCGCCTATCGGGGGCCGATCTGCTCGCTGTGCTGTTCGCTGGACGCCCGCTGCGGCGACCTGTGCAAGCCCGACGCCCGCCTCTCGGCCCAGTGGTCGGCAGCCCTGCGACGGGTGTTGCCGAAGGCGGTGTGGCCCTACCTCGATACCGGCCTGGGACACTATCTGTTGTTGATGACGGTGGTCGCGGTCGCGCTGGCGATGGTGCTCGGGCTGTTGTACAACAACGAGCTTCGTCTGCTCGGGGAATCGGCCGGGCAACTCGGGGCGGGCCTCGAGCCGCGCTTCATGAAGATCTACGCGATGCTGCTGTTGGTGTTCGGCATCGTCGCCTGGTGGCTGGTGCTGACCCACAACAGCCGGCGCGTGGCCCAGGAGGAATCGAACCGCCAGACGGCCTTGCTGGTGCGCGAGATCGCCTCGCACCGGCGCACCGACGAGCAATTACAGAAGGCCAAGCGTGCGGCCGAACTCGCCAATCAGGCGAAGAGTCGCTACATCAACGCGATCAGCCACGAACTCAGGACGCCGCTGAACTCGATCCTCGGCTATGCCCAGATCCTCGACGGCGACGACGCGATACCGCCCCACCGGCGCAACGCGATGCGCGTGATCCGGCGCAGCAGTGACCATCTGCTGTCGGTGATCGAGGGGACCCTGGACATCGCCCGCATCGAGGGCGGCAAGCTGAAGCTCGACGTGCGCCCGGTGGCCTTCATGGCATTTCTCGACGAGATCGTGGACATGATCGAGCCCCAGGCCAGCGCCAAGGGCCTGCAATTCCACTTCGAGCCCCAGGGCACGCTGCCTACGGCGGTGCGCGCCGACGAGAAGCGCCTGCGCCAGATCCTGATCAACGTGCTTGGCAACGCGGTGAAATACACCGGCCGCGGCAGCGTGCGGCTGCGCGTGCGCCACGTGCGCGAGATGGCCACCTTCGAGGTCGAGGACACCGGCCCCGGCATCTCGGCCGGCGAGATCGACCGCATCTTCGAGCCCTTTGCCCGCGGCAGCGCCGCCGAGCAGGCCGGGGGAGCCGGACTCGGTCTGACCATCAGCCGCATGTTTGCCGACGTGATGGGCGGCCAATTGTCGGTCGAGAGCCGCGTCGGCGAGGGCAGTCTGTTCCGCATCCGCCTCTACCTGCCCCAGCTGCAGGCCGAGCTGCTGCCGGCGAGCCGCGTGCGGGCACGGCGCACCGGCTATCACGGGCCGAGGCGCCGCATCCTGGTGGTCGACAATCAGCAGACCGATCGCGAGTTCCTGATCAGCGCGCTGGAGCCGCTGGGTTTCGTGCTGGCGGAGGCCGCGTCGGGCTACGAGTGCCTGTCCCGCCTCGCCGAATTCGAGCCGCACCTGATCTTCATGGACCTGGCGATGCCCGGCATCGACGGCTGGGAAACGATCCGTCGGATCCGTCGCGACGGGCTCTCGCAGGCCCATCTCGCGGTGATCTCCGCCAATGCCTTCGACAAGGGGCTCGAACACGAGAGCAGCGTCCATCCCGAGGACTTCATCCTCAAGCCGGTGCGGGTCAGCGAACTGCTCGACTGGATCGGCGTGCGCCTCGACCTGACCTGGATCGAGGACGAGGCGCCGGCGCCGGCGAGTGGTGAAATGCGACTGCCGCCGGACGATCACCTGCAGGCCCTCGGCGAGTTGCTCGCCATCGGCTACGTGCGCGGCATCGAGCAGCGGCTGGCGCAGATCGCCGACCTCGGTCCCGAGTTCTCGCCGTTCGTCGAAAGGGCCCGTGGGCTCCTGCGCGATTTCAGGCTGGAAGCGCTGCAGACCTTGATCGGGCCGGAGGGGCAGCGATGAGCCGAGTGGACCGTTCGGGTAGCAGCGTCGTGCTGATTGTCGACGACGTCCCCGACAACCTCGCGGTGTTGCACGATGCGCTCGACGAATCCGGCTACATGGTGCTGGTCGCGACCAACGGCGAGGACGCGCTGGCGAGGGCCCGCCAACTGGTACCGGACGTGATCCTGCTCGACGCGGTGATGCCGGGCATGGACGGATTCCAGGTGGCGCGGGCACTGAAGGCCGATCACGCGACCGAACACGTGCCGATCGTGTTCATGACCGGCCTCACCGAAACCGAGCATGTCGTCCACGCGTTCGAGGCCGGCGGTGCCGACTACGTCACCAAGCCGATCCGCGCGCGCGAGGTGCTGGCACGGATCGCCGCCCACGTACAGACGGCCCGCATGACGCGGCAGGCACGCACCGCGCTGGACGCCCATGGACAGGCCACTGTCGCGGTGGACCCGGTGAGCGGCCGGCTGGTGTGGCAGACGCCGCTGGCCCGCGAGCTGCTGCAAAGCTTCGATCTGTGCCGCGATCCGCTGGCACCGGACGAACTGCTGGGCTGGCTGGCGTCGGCATCCGGTGAACGCGCCGCCGGGCGCGATCCGCTGCCGCTGACGCTCGCCCGGTCGGGGCGCCGCCTGGTGTGCACGGTGCACGAACCCACCGCCGAGGGGGAATGGCTGATCGTGATGCGCGAGGAATCGGATGCCGCGGTGATCGAAGGTCTGGGCGCCGCGTTCCGATTGACCGCCCGCGAAGCGGAGGTGCTGCACTGGGTGATCAAGGGCAAGACCAACCGTGACGTCGGCGACATCCTCGGCCTCAGTCCACGCACGGTTCACAAGCATTTGGAGCATGTTTTCGAGAAGCTCGGCGTCGAGACGCGGACCGCGGCCGCGGCGATGGCGATAAGTCGCGTCAGGGCAGCCGGGGAAGCCCGAGAGTGACTTTTGCTGCAATGCACAAAACGCTTGACTTCGAGGTGTTCCCGATGCAAACTGCAATTGTGCACTGCAGCAACAACGGTCACCGGGGTGCTGCAGATTGAATTCGAAACACCCCGCCAGCCATTATCAGGAGAGAGAAAAATGAACGTCACGCCCGAAAAGATCGTCGCCGCCAACACGGCTTCCCTCGAGACCGCGGCAAGTGTCGCCTCGCTCGGCATGAGTGCCGTCGAGCGCCTGGTTGCCCTCAACCTCAACACCGTGCGCGCGGCGATCGCCGACGCCGGCAGCAACGCCGAGGCCGTGCTGGCCGTCAAGGACCCGAAGGCTGCCCTGTCGGTGCTGTCCGGCCTCGCCGAGCCGACCCTGGCCAGCATGGTCGCCTACTATCGCAGCGCCTACGGCATCCTGGTCGATTGCGGCGAAGAGCTGGGCAAGATCGCCGACGGCCAGATCGCCGAACTGAACAAGAACGTGACGATCGCCCTCGACGCGCTCACCAAGTCGGCGCCGGGCGGATCGGAAGTCGCGGTGGCCGCGGTCAAGTCGGCGATCGCTGCCGCCAACGCCACCTACGACAGCGTCACCAAGGCGACCAAGAAAGTGGCCGAGATCGCCGAGGCCAATGTCAGCAGCACCACCGGCGCCGCCGTCAAGGCCGTCGGCAAAGCTGCCAAGAAAGCTGCCTGAGTCGCTTGCGACTCCCCCTGGCGCCCGCGTCGGCTTGGCCGACGCGGGCGTTTTTGCGTGGACGTTCGCTGCCGTGCGCGGCGCGCCCCGCGGTCGTCCCGCCGCGCCGACCGCCGAGGGCCTCGCAAGGCATCGTAGTCGCCGTCCGGATGCCGCCAGCGACGACCACTCGCTGGCCCCGGCAGGTCGCGCCGGGGAGCGGGCGGAGCGGGCCGGTCGTGGCTGACAGCGGCGCCGTGATACCTCCGGCAAGCGCCTGTTGTTGGCAGCATCTCGGACTCTCGCTATAGTGGCCACCCGGAGCGGACCGGAAATGGCGACGGCCGATTGCGGACAGCATCGCCCGGTCGTCGGCGCCCGTTCCGTATTCACGGACACTCAAAGAGGGAGAATCATGAGCAAGATTGCCTACGTCACCGGCGGCATGGGCGGCATCGGGACCGCCATCTGCCAGCGCCTGGCCAAGAACGGATTCAAGGTGGTTGCCGGCTGCGGCCCCAATTCGCCGCGCAAGGACAAGTGGATCGCGCAGCAGAAGGAACTCGGCTATGACTTCGTCGCGTCCGAGGGCAACGTCTCCGACTGGGACAGCACCAAGGCCGCGTTCGACAAGGTCAGGGCCGAGGTCGGCGAGATCGACGTACTGGTCAACAATGCCGGCATCACCAAGGACGGCCAGTTCCGCAAAATGACCGCCGAGCAATGGCACGCGGTCATCGACACCAACCTGAACTCGCTGTTCTACGTCACCAAACAGGTCATCGACGGCATGTCCGACCGCGGCTGGGGCCGGGTCATCAACATTTCGTCGGTGAACGGCCAGAAGGGCCAGTTCGGCCAGACCAACTACTCGACCGCCAAGGCCGGCATGCACGGCTTCACGATGGCGCTCGCGCAGGAGGTCGCAGGCAAGGGCGTTACCGTCAATACGGTCTCCCCGGGCTACATCGGCACCGACATGGTGCGGGCAATCCGCGAGGACGTGCTCGCCAAGATCGTCACCACGATCCCGGTCAAGCGCCTCGGTGAACCTGAAGAGATTGCCTCGATCGTCGCCTGGCTGGCGTCCGACGAGTCGGCCTTTGCCACCGGCGCCGATTTCTCGCTGAACGGCGGCAACCACATGGGCTGACCGGCACGTCCGGCAGCACATTCAGGGGCCGGCGGATGCCGGCCTTTTTTTCGTCGGCCGCGGGGCCCGCTCAGCCGAGCCGCGCCAGCAAGGCGGCCGCGCCCGGATAATTGCTCGAGTTGAGCATCGTCTTGCGCGCGAAGCGGCTCCAGGACTCACCGCTCGGCAGGGTCGCCACGAAGCCGTCGCGATCCTCGATCCAGGTGCCGCCGAATCCGGTGACGCCGCGGGCGAACAGCGCGTCGGGAAGGCAGCCGGCGCTGGGGCCGATCATCACCAGGTGGCGGCTGCCGGCGCAGTGGCCGAGCACTGCGTCGAGGGTATCGTTGAGCAGGATCGTCGACGTCGACAGCACCTTGTTGCAGTCCTGCAGGCGGGCGGCATCGAGGGTGATCTCGAAGCCCGGCTGCGGGCCGGCCAGGTCGGCCCGCAATTCCACCACGGTGAGGCGCGCGCCGCTCGCCACGATGCGGCCGGCGAGGGGGGCGAAATAGCCGATCATGCCGACGTGGTCGCCGGCGCCCGGCGCCAGGCCACCGATCGAATCGGTGCTGTCCTGCGGCGAGAAGCCCGCCCGGTCGAAGAAGTGGCGGGTTATCGCGTTGGCCGCGGCGAAGCCCAGGGTCTTCCGCAGGGGGTCGTGGCCGGCGTAGCCGCGGGCTACTGTCAGCGCATCCGCGCCCTCGATGCCGAGCGCGTCGCGCGCCGCGGTGAGCCGCTCGAGGGTGTCGTCGAGCATCACGTAGGACAGACCGAGCGAGCCGTCGGCCAGTTCCAGGGCGCAGAATTCTCCCCATTTCCGGTTGCCGTCCGCCAGCGGCGGCAGGTGCAGTGCCCGGACCCGTGGCAGCGGCAGGTGGCTGCCGAGTTGCGCGATCTGCTCCAGGTAGTCCGTCGCGAACCCCATCGCCTAATCCTTTGCCGCCAGGCGGCCGATCTGAACTTCCCGGCTCAACGCGATGATCGCCGCGCTGCGCTCGGCATCCGGTTCGAAGCTGCCGGCCATCGCGCTCCACCCCGGATGGATGCGTGCCTCGGCGAGTGCTTCGGGCAGTACGCCCGCGCGCCACGACGACTCGTCCGGCGGCGGCAGACTGACCCGCTCGACCGCGGCATGGCCGCGCCGTTCCAGGGCCTCGAGCAGGCGCTGGCCGCGCAGCGCCAGCAGGCGCACGATCGCGTCGTCCACGGTCAGTTCGCGAAAACCGCGCAGCCTGCTGCCGAGGCGCTCGCCATAGTGGCTGACGGTCTGCCACAGGCCGCCGGCGAGCGCCCCCAGCGCAGCAGCGGCGCCCAGCGTCAGGCCGCCGGTGACCAGGTCGATGCCCATGCCGGCGGCGGCACCGGCGGCGGCGCCGGTGCCGACGCGCACACCGGCGTCGCGCAGTGCCTCCGCGCTGAACAAGTCCTGGTCCCAGCGTCCGGCGAGTTCGGGCAGCGCCACGTCCGGACCGTCCTCGCGACCGAAGCCGTAGAGTTCGAGCAGCGCCGCGACGAGGGCGTCTTCCCGTGTCCGCACCTGCCCGCGCAGGGCCTCGAGCGCAGCCAGTTCGCGCGCCTCGTCGGTCAGCGTGACGCGCAGCGCGGCGACGTCGACCAGCAACTCGGCGATCATCCTGCGGCCCGCCTCGAGTCGCGCCAGCGCCTCGGCGGCGCGCGATTCGGTCAATTTCGAGAGGGTTTCGCGGTGGCGCTCGATCAAGGTTGCGAGGGCGGTGAACAGACGTCGCTCGCCATCGATCTCCGGGGCGACGCTGTCGAACGCCACCACCGCATGCAGACCCAGCCTGGCGAGCATGTCGCGCCATTGCTCCGCGCGGTGCCCGGGGGTAGCGACGAAGTTCAGTACCGGCAACAGCGGCCGCGCGCAGCGCGCCAGGATCGCCAGTTCCTCGCGGAACTTGGCGAGCACCGGATCACGCGCGTCGATCACGTACAGGCCGGCATCCGAAGCGCGCATCTGACGCAGCACCTTGGCCTCCTGTTCGAACCTGCCCTGCGCCTGCGGGCTGGCGAGAAAGCGTTCGACGAGTTCGGGCCCGTCCGGCTTGTCGTTGCCGGCGAGTTCGTCCATCAGGTCGGCGAGGCCCAGCGCGTCTTCCATGCCGGGCGTGTCGAACATCAGCAGCAGGGGTTCGCCGTCGGCGAGCAGCTCGACGGCTTCGACGTGGCGGGTCGTCGCCGGGCGCTCGGAGACCTCTCCGAACTGCGCGTTGCGCGTCAGCGTCCTCAACAGCGAGGTCTTGCCGGCGTTGGTGTGCCCGACCACCGCCAGACGCGGCAGCTCACTCATCGGCATGCTCCAGCCACAGCATCGCGGCGGCTTCGTCGGTCAGAATCAGCGACGGCGACATACCCAGTTCGGCGAGTCCCTCCCGCCAGTGCTCGAGGTGGGCGCCGTCGCCACCGGCGGGGTCGCTCGCCAGCCATGCCGCGGTCCGCGTGGCGTGGCTGGCGAGCTGGGCGAGCAGCGCGTAGCTGCCGCGGTCCGGACTCAGGCGTGCGTCGAACACCACCAGCAGCCGGCTGGGCGGATCGGCCGCCAGCGCTTGCAGCGCACGCCGACGGTCGTCCCGGCTTTCCACCCGCTCGAGCATCTTCAACGAAATGCCCGAATCGGGCGGCCAGGGCAGGTCCGGTCCCAGTTCGACCGCGACCAGCGCACCGCCGGCGCTGGCCTCGAGCCGCGGTGCCGGAGGCATCTGCGCATGATCGATGCCGGCCGGCGCCGGGTCGGCGACGTGGCCGCTGCCGTGATCGGGCATCAGCCGGCGGCGCAGCAACAGGTTGTCCGGCAGCGCCATGTCAAGCGCGAGCCGTTCGCCGGCCGCGCGCCAGCGCCGCTGGCACCAGGCCCACAGCAGCAGGCGGGGCAGCACGCCGTACAGGGCCACGCAATGCATCAGCCAGTTCGCCCAGGCGGCCCTTGCGGCATCCGCCTGGACGCCGCTCAGGGTGTCGATGGCGGGCGCCCCCAGGCCCAGCAGCCGCGGCAGGCCGTCGACGGTCGCCACCAGCAGTGCCAGGGTGTCGGGGGACAGGATGGTGGTCTCCCAGACGAAGCCGTAGCGGCGCAGCGAGAACAGGGTCAGCAGAGCGAGCAGCGCGCTCGCCAGAAGCAGCGCCCACAGCCCGTGGCTGATCATGCCGAACAGCCAGCGCGCGAGGCCGTCGCGGGCCAGCAGGCGCGCCAGCGCCTCGCCAAGCTCCGGAATCCGCCGCGCCGCCGGCACCCGGCGCAGCAGTCGCATCCACAGCCGTCCCAGCGCGGCGCCCGAGCCGCCGGCCGGCACCAGATTGCCGCCGAGCCACAGCAGCAGGCTGAGCCCGTGCATGCCGAGCAGCCCGAGCAAGGCCCACACCAGGTTGACCGGGCGGCCGCCGTCGCCGACTGCGGCCAGCGCCAGCCCGGCGCCGCCGCTGGTTGCCAGTGCCGCGAGCAGCAGCCCGGTCAGGCGCCCGTTGCCGTGCCATTGAACTAGCGCCTGGTGCCAGCCGAGTCTTTCGGCCAGCGCGCCGGCGCGCGCCAGGGCGCGGGAATCGAAATCGCGGGGCGATGCCTGCAGGCCGGCCAGCAGCGCGCTGTCGTCGAGCCGCCCCGCGCGCGCCTCGCGCAGGCGCACGGCCTCGGCCAGCCAGTGGGCGTCGAAGCGGCTCGTGGTCACACTCAGCGTTCGACCGGAATCGGCTGGCCGCGGTCGACGGCGACTGCGGTGACGCTGTTCTCGGGGTTGCCGTCGATCAGCTTGTCGGAATAGGTCAGGTAGACCAGGACGTTGCGCTTGCTGTCGACCATTCGCACGACCTGCAGGCGCTTGAACAGGATCGACATGCGCTGCGAGAACACTTCTTCCTTCTTGGGCAGCGGTGCGGCGACCTCGATCGGGCCGACCTGGCGGCACGCGATCGATGCCTCGGCCCTGTCTTCGGCCAGTCCGAAACTGCCCTTCAGGCCGCCGGTGCGGGCGCGGGAGACGTAGCAGGTGACGCCGCCCACCCGCGGATCGTCATAGGCTTCGACGACCACCCGGTGATTGGCGCCGATCAGCTTCCAGGCGGTGGTGACTTCGCCCAGTGTCTCGGCACGGGCGGCTGGCGCCAGGGTGACAGTGGACAGCACGAGCGCGGCGATCGCCGCGCGCGGTAACAAGACGGGCATGACGGCCTCCGGCGAATGCTTCAGCCCGTCTTATACAACATGCGCGGCGATGCGCGCCCGGCCGTCCGCGGATCAGCTGCCGAATCCGAGCCGCAGGCGTCCGCCGAAGGCGCGCAGGCGGCTCGCCAGCGAGCGCGTCAGGGAGGTTTCGCCGGCCGGCGAGGCCGCGACCCGCTGGCGCTGCGCGAGCTTCGGGTCGGCGACCATGCGGCGGTGATGCATCATTGCCGCGCGGATCGCCAGATCGAGCGCGCCGCGCTTGATCGGCTTGAACGACAGCCGGCACACCTGCGCCTGGTTGATCAGCTTCATCACCGCGTCGGAGTCCGCCTCGTTGGTCAGCATCACGGTCATCACCTGCGGGTGCTGCTGCTTGAGGATGCGCAGCAGGTCGAGCGTGTTCTCGCCGCCGACCCGGGTGTCGGTGACGATCACCCCGACCTTCTGCTGCTCGAGCACGTCCAGGGCGTCGTCGATGCGGTTCGCCTGATGCACGGCGAAGGTGGTGCCGAAGTGCTCCTTGAACCAGTTGCTCTGGGCAAGATCCTCGTCGAGCACCAGGATGCTGCCGAGCGGCCCGGTGGTCGCCTCGGGCTCGGGCTCGTCGACGATCAGCTGCGCCGATGCCTCGGTGTTGCGGGCGGCTTCGGCGGCGTCCTTGACGATGGCACGGATCTCGTCCTTGTCCCAGGGCTTGCTGACGAAGCGGAAGATCTCGCCGTCGTTGATCGAGCCGACCATCGCGGCGAGGTCGGAGTAGCCGGTCAGCAGGATGCGCATGGTGCCGGGCGACAGCCGGCGCACCTTGGCGAGCAGTTCAGTGCCGGTCATGCCGGGCATGCGCTGGTCGCTGACGATGACATCGATCTTGCGCGACTGGATGATGTCCAGCGCTGCGGCGCCCGAGGTCGCGGAAACGACGTCGTAGTCGCTGCGGAACATGATCTTCAGCAGATTGACGATATGGACTTCGTCATCGACGAAGAGTACGGCGGGTTTCTGGATGGCGGTCATGTTTTTCTCCTTGCCTGTGACCGTCATGCCGCGAGCGGCATTTCGTCGTCGATGAGCATCGCGTCGTCATCGACAACCGGCGGTTGGACCGGCAACTCGATCGTGAACACCGTGCCGACCTCGGCTTCGGTATCCACCTCGATCCGTCCGGCGTGCGTCTGGATGATCTTGTACGAGATCGACAGGCCCATGCCGGTACCCTTGCCGACTTCCTTTGTGGTGAAGAACGGGTCGAAGATCTTCGGCAGCACGTCGGCCGGGATGCCGGCACCGTTGTCCTGGATCTCGACGCGCACGCGATCGGTGCCGGCCCGCGAAGTGCGCAGCGTGAGCACGCCCTCGCGATCGTCCGGGATTGCCTGGGCGGCGTTGGTGATGAGGTTCAGGAAGACCTGGTTGATCTGCGACGGCGAGCACGAGATGTTCGGAATGTCGTCGAACTCCTTGTCGATCCTGACCTTGTTCTTCAGCAGGTTCTTGGCCAGCAGCAGCGTGCTCTCGAGGCCCTCGCGGACGTCGAACTGGCTGACCTTGGCGCGGTCGAGGCGGCTGAAGTTCTTCAGGTTGACGACGATTTCGCTGATCTGCGAGATGCCGTTGGAACTCGACTCCAGCAGGGCATCCATCTCTTCCAGCACCGCGTCGTCGACAGTCTTCTTGGCGAGTGCTTCGAGCTTGACGAATTCGTCCCGGATATCGGACTTGTCCGCCTGCTGGCGCATCAGCCACGCGAAGCGACGGCTGCTGCCGAGCAGCGCGGTGAGACCCGCGATCTGTTCGTGCATGACATCGACGGTGCCCTTGACGTAGGCCAGCGGCGTGTTGATCTCGTGGGCGATGCCGGCGACCATCTGCCCCAGCGCCGACATCTTCTCCGACTGCACCATGTAGACCTGGGACTCCTGCAACTCGGCGTGGGCCTTTTGCAGCGAGGCATTGCTCCGGCGCAGCAGGCGGAAGCTGCGGATCAGGCGCGAGGCCAGCCAGGCGAGGGCCAGCAGCAGCGCCACCGAATAGGCGATCAGCCACTGCCGGGCCTGCTGCTGGGCGAGCAGGCTGCGATCGTGCTGGCCGGCAATCGCGTCGGAGAGCACGTCGATGCGTTCGGCGGTCGGCAGCACGTCGAGTTCGCCGAGGATGACGTCGCCGGCGTCCTGCTGGCGCAGCACCGTCTCGACGTGGGAAGCAAACAGCCTGGCCTTCTCGGCCAGCTCCGCCGGCAGGCTTGCCGGGAGTCTGCCGAGTTGTGCCAGCTGGCCTTCGATCAGCTCGCGGCGGCTCTGTTCCGGCGCCAGGATGTAGCTCAGCGAGCGATTCACCAGATCGGCGAGCAGCGGCACGATCTTTTCGGCGGGCAACACGCCGGCCGCGGTGATCCCGTCGCCCAGTTCCTGGGCTGCGGTCGGCAGGTAGCGCGAGGAGTTGCGCAGGATCGCGTTCTGCGACTTGAAGTGCTCGACCGCGTCGATCTTCTTCTTGATGACTTCACGATAGCTCTGCAGGGCCAGGGCGACCGCGTCGCCACCCTCGCGCCCGATCAGGCCGGCGGTCTGCTGCTCGAGCCGCGACTCGAGCGAGGCGAGTTGTGCCAGCGGGCGGGCGACCGCGTCGTAGTGTTCGCTGAAGCCGGTCTTCGAGCGCAACACCTCGGTGTTCCATTCGGCGTCGAGCTGTTTCATCTCGCGCAAGGTGGCGACGATGCGGTTGTGGGCCTCGAGATCGACGCTGCGGGTCAGCGCGACCAGCACGATCAGCACTGCGATCAGGGTCGCGGCGGCGGCAAAGCCCAGGATCTTGTTCTTGCTCATGGAGTTCTCCTGTGTCAGCGGGTCGCGACCAGCGAGCGGGCCTGCTTGTCGCCGGTGAGGGTGCGCAGAAACTTGACGATCAACGACTTGTCCTCGGCGGGCGCGCTGCGGCCGAGCTGGTAGCGGAACATCACGTCGACCGCGTCTTCCAGCGTGTTTGCCGAGCCGTCGTGGAAGTACGGGGCGGTCAGCGCCACGTTGCGCAGGCTCGGCACCTTGAACACGTGCTTGTCGGCTTCCAGGCCGGTGACGTTGTAGCGACCGAGGTCGGCCTTGGTCGGGCCGCCACGCTTGGCGAAGTAGTCACCCATGACGCCGAACACCTGGAACATGTTGCCGCCGATGTTGACGCCCTGGTGGCAGGCGACGCAGCCGTAGTTCTTGAACAGTTGGTAGCCGCGCGCCTCGTCCAGGCCGATTGCCGAATTGTCGCCGCGCAGGTAGCGGTCGAAGGCCGACGGGGTGACCAGCGAGCGCTCGAAGGTGGCGATCGCATCGACGATGGTTTCGTCCGACAGGCCGGCCGGGTAGGCTGCGGCGGCCTGGGCCACCAGGGCCGGATCCTGGCGCAGCTTGGCGAGCACCTGTTGCCAGTCGCTGCCCATCTCGATCGGATTGTGGATCGGGCCGGCGGCCTGCTCCTCCAGCGAGCTGGCGCGGCCGTCCCAGAACTGCCGGAAGTTGTATCCGGCGTTGAACACCGTGGGTGCGTTGATGCCCCCCTTGGCGCCATCGATGCCGGTGGATACCGGGGCGTTGTCGACGCCGCCGCTGTCGAGCCGGTGGCAGCTCGCGCAGGCGATCGTGCCGTCGCGCGACAGGCGCTTGTCGTGGAACAGCTTGTTGCCGAGCGCGACCTTGGCGGCGTCGAGCTCGACCCTCAGGGGCAAGGGCTCGATCGGCTCGGCGGCCAGCGCCGCGTTGCCGCCGGCCCACACGGCAAGGCTGAGGAACAGGCCGGCGGGCCCGCCCCGGCGCTTCAACATTGCATGCATCGTACACCTCTCGTGGCAGTCGGAATGGATGCAAGGCTAGTATCGGCCGGCCCGGGAGGGCGCAAATTGCGTCACGTTCGGACGCGCTAAACCTATGACTAAAGTCGAAAAAACTTGACTTTCGGACGGTCGGTGCTCTACGAGCTACGAGCGGTCGGTGACTTTCGGGGGGTTTTCGGCAGCCGGCACCGGCGGCGAGGATCGACCGGGCGCGTAGTCCTGCCCGGCCAGCCTGCGCGACTCCGCCGGTCCGCGGAAGATCAGCGGCTGTTCGTTCGCGGCGCCCGATTCGGCCCGCGCCACCGCATCGGCGACCCGCTGGTGGTGCGGGCTCTTCGCGCACACCGGGTCGGCCGCGGCCGGGTCCTGCGTCAGCATGTAGGCCTGGCAGCGGCAGCCGCCGAGATCCTTCTCCCGCTCGTCGCAGGAGGCGCACGGTTCCTTCATCCAGCCGGTGCCGCGATAGCGGTTGAAGCCTTCGGATTCGTACCAGATGTCATGCACGCTCATGTCGCGCACGTTCGGGAAGGCGAGCCCGGGCAGCATCCGGGCGGTGTGGCAGGGCAGGGCGGTGCCGTCCGGCGTGATCGTCAGAAAGACGTTGCCCCAGCCGTTCATGCAGCGCTTCGGCCGGTTCTCATGGTAGTCCGGCACGACGAAGAAGATGCGCATGCGCCCGTCCAGTCGCTCGCGCCAGCGGGCGGTCACCGCCTCGGCCCGCGCGATCTGCGCGCGGGTCGGCAGCAGGTGCTCGCGATTGACCTCGGCCCACGAGTAGTACTGGCTGTTGGCCAGTTCCAGGTATTCGGCGCCGACCGTGTCGGCCATGCCGATGATGCGGTCCACGTGGTCGATGTTGAGGCGGTGGATCACCACGTTCATGACCATCGGGTAGCCGTGGGCCTTGATCATCGCCGCGACCTTCTCCTTCAGCTCGAAGGTGCGGGTGTGGGACAGGAAGTCGTTGACCTCGCGGGTCGAGTCCTGGAACGAGAGCTGGATGTGGTCGAGCCCCGCGTCCTTGAGCGCCGCGATGCGCGTCTCGGTCAGGCCGACGCCGGAGGTCAGCAGGTTGGTGTAGTAGCCGAGCCGGTGGGCCTCCGCGACGAGCACCTCGAGGTCCTCGCGCAGCATCGGTTCGCCGCCGGAAAAGCCGCATTGCACCGAGCCCTGTGCGCGGGCCTCGCGCAGAACCCGCAGCCAGTCGTCGGTGGACATTTCGTCTTCACGGGTCGCGAAATCCACCGGGTTGTAGCAGAACACGCAGTGCAGGGGGCAGCGGTAGGTCAGTTCCGCCAGCAGCCACAGCGGTGGTCCGGGACGGCCGGTACCATTCACCACTGCACCCACTTCTGGCCGCGTGCCATGTCGAGGAAGGCCAGCACGTCCTTTTCCAGCCCGCTGGCAGCGAAGGTCCGCTCCAGGTCGGCGACGATCCCGGCGACGTCGCGCGTGCCGTCGCAGCGCTTGAGGATCTCGCCGGCCGACTGGTTCAGCTTGACCATGCCCTCGGGATAGAGCAGCACGTGGCAGTCCTGCGCGGCCTCCCACTGCAGGCGGAAGCCCCGCCCGATCACCGGACAGGTGTCGGCGTTGGCGGCCGTGCTCATGTCGTCACCCCGTAGCGCTGGGCCATCGCGTCGTTCATCGCCCACAGCACGTCGAGCTTGAACTGCAGGATGTCGAGCGCGCGCTCCTGCATCGCCCGGCTCTGGAAATAGTCGAGGGTGATCGACAGGCCCTGCTCGACGTCGCGGCGGGCCTGGGAGACCCGGTTGCGGAAGTACTGCAGGCCCTCCGCCTCGATCCACGGGTAGTGCTCGGGCCAGGTCGCCAGCCGCTGCTTGTGGATCGCCGGCGCGAACAGCTCGGTCAGCGACGAGCACACCGCCTCCTGCCACGGCACCCGCCGGGCGAAGTTCACATAGGCATCGACCGCGAACTGCACCGCCGGGATCACGTGGCGGCCGTCGGTGATCTCCGCGCGGCTCAGGCCGACCGCCTCGCCGAGCCGGATCCACGCCTCGATGCCGCCCGGATCGTCGCCGTAACCGTCGTGGTCGAGGATGCGCTGTACCCAGCCGCGGCGCACCTCCCGGTCCGGGCAGTTGGACATCACCGCGGCGTCCTTGACCGGGATCGCCACCTGGTAGCTGAAGCGGTTGGCGACCCAGCCACGGATCTGCTCCGGGCTGGCCTTGCCGGTGTTCAGCATGACGTTGAACGGGTGGTGGATGTGGTAGGCCTGCCCCTTGTCGCGCAGGCGGGCCTCGAATTCTTCACGACTCCAGGCGGGCGCGCTCACAGGCGGATCTCCATGCCGTCGTACGCGACCTCGACGCCGCGTGCTTCGAGCTCGGCGCGCTCGCGGCTGTCCTCGTCGAGGATCGGGTTGGTGTTGTTGATGTGGATCAGCACCTTGCGGGTCGCAGTCGGCAGCTCATCGAGCCATTCCAGCATGCCGCCGGCACCCGACTGGGCGAGATGGCCGATGTCGCTGCCGCGCTTCTTCGACAGGCCGAGGGAAATCATCTCGTCGTCGGTCCAGAAGGTGCCATCCACCAGCACCACGTCGGCCGCCGTCATCGCTTGCCAGACATGGGGCTCGATCTCGGCCAGGCCCGGCGCGTAGAAGACGCAGCGGCCGGTGGCGGTGTCGGTGATCGTGACGCCGATGTTGTCACCCGGCACCGGCGCGTTGCGGTGCGGCGAATACGGCGCGGCGGCGCTCTTCAGGGCCAGCGCGGTGAAGGCGACGCCGTCCACGCCGGGGATCGTGAACGGAGCGCCGTCGAGCGGCACCGGGTGGCGATCGACGCCGCAGAAATGCTCCAGCACCCGCAGCAGCGGGTTGCCCCGGGTCAGATCCTCGAACACCGGATCGGTGCACCACAGCGGCATCTTCTCGCCGCGCTCGCGCAGCATGTAGAGGCCGGTGGTGTGGTCCACCTGGCCGTCCATCAGCACGATGCCGCGGATGCCGGTGTCGCGGATCGCACGGCCCGGCTGCAGCGGCGGGAACTGCCGGATCTGCTGCAGGATGTCGGGCGAGGTGTTGAACAGCGCCCAGTCGGCAGCGTCATCGGCGCGCACGCAGATCGACGACTGGGTGCGGGGCCGGGCGCGCACGCTGCCGTCGCGCAACCCGGCGCAGTTGCGGCAGTTGCAGTTCCACTGCGGAAAGCCGCCACCGGCGCCGGCGCCGAGTACCACGAGTTGCATGATGCGGGCTTCCAGATGGCGAGGCCCGCATGCGCGGGCCCCGTTTTTTCGTCGTGTCAGCGGCTGGTGGTCAGCGGCTGGCGATGTACATCGTGATTTCGAAACCGAACCGGAAGTCGGTCGCCGTCGGGGTTTCCCATTTCATCGCATGTCTCCTTGGTGTGGGGGACGCGGCTCGCGGCCGCGTAACGAGCGAATCGCCGCTACGTCATGGCAGTAGTCTGCTCGCAAGATTGATCCGAATCATCATTCGCTTCTGGATTCACACCTCAAGATTTTCTGTAGTTTCGCCTCGGGGCGCCGGCCGGGGCTAACATCGGGAGCCCATGGACGCGTCACCGCCGACCTCGCTGTTCGATCCGGTCCTGCCCTACGACAGCCACTGGCTGGCCGTGCCGGGCGGCCACGAACTGTACGTCGAGCAGAGCGGATCACCGGGCGGCAAGGCACTGTTGCTGGTGCACGGCGGGCCGGGTTCGGCGGCGACGGCGATGCAGCGTCGATTCTTCGACCCCACGCGCTACCGCATCGTCCAGTTCGACCAACGCGGCTGCGGCCGCAGCCGCTCACCGCAGCCACTGCGGCACAACCACAGTGCCGCCCTGATGGACGACATCGAGCGTATCCGCGCGCGGCTCGGCATCGACCGCTGGCTGGTGTGCGGCGGCTCCTGGGGGGCGACGCTGGCGGCGTGCTATGCGGCGGCCCATCGCGGCGCGGTGGCGGGTCTCCTGCTGCGCGCCTTGTTCCTGTCGGGGCGGGCGGATCTGGAATGGTTCTTCGGCGGCGCCGGCGCCTTGTATCCGGACGAGTGGCAGCGCTTCCTCGACCGCGCCCCGCGCGGCCAGCGGCGTCGTTTCCGGCAATGGCTGTGGCGGGTCTTCGCCGCCGCCGACGAGTCCCGCCTGGCGGACGTGGCGGCGGCGTGGCGGCGCTGGGAGGCGGTGCTCGAGGGCCGGCCACCGCCCCGGGATGCCCCGGACCGGTCTGTGCTGCTGCGCTACCGCGTCCAGGCCCACTACCTGGCGCACGCGTGCTTCCTCGGCGAGCGCCGGGTGCTCGCCGCGATCGCGCGCCTCCAGGGCTTGCCGGTGCTGTTCGTCCATGGTCGCCGGGATCTGGTGTGCCGGCCCGACAACAGCTGGAAGGCCTGGTCCAGCCTCAGCGGCAGCCGTCTGCTGTGGGTCGACGACGCCGGTCACGCGCCGTTCGTGCCGGCGATGGCCAGCGCGATGCGCGAGGCCGCCGCGCGCTGGCTGCTGGGCGAGGACTTCGACGGCATCGGCGCGTGTCGCGTGGCGCCCTGGCGCTGAGCCCGGCGGCGGTCGGCGCCGCCACGACGGCGCGCCGAGACTCAGCGTGGCGGATCGACCCGGCCGGCGTTCGACGTGTTGACCCGGAACCAGCCGGCGATGCTGTAGCGGTCGCGTTGCGCGGGCAGCACCTCGTGGGGGAATTCCTCGCTGAGGAAGACCGCCAGCGTGCCGAGCGCCGGCGCGAGCCGCAGCAGCGGTTCGCCGCCGTCGTCGGCGTAGAGCAGCAGTTCACCGCCGTCCAGCTCGCCCCAGGCCGGGTTGAGGTACAGCACGGTGGTCAGGATGCGGTTGGCGTCGCCGCGAAAGGCGTCCAAGTGGCGCTTGTAGAAGGCCCCCGGCGGATAGTGGGCGAAGTGGCACTCGAACGAGAACAGGCCGAGAAAGAGGCGGCGGTTCAGGTAGGTCTGCAACTGGGCGCTCCATGCCAGCCAGGCGCGCTCCGCGTCGCTGCGGCCGTCGATCCAGTGGATCGCGTCGCGGCGCACGAAGCCGTTGAGCATGCGGTCGCGGCTGCGGCCGATGGTTGCCGGACGAAAGGCCGCATCCGACATCTCTCGGACCTCGCCGGCGAGCGCGCTCGCCAGCGGCAGTGGCAGCGCGCCTTCGATCACGCTATGGCCGTGCGTCGCCAGCCCGCAGGCGATGCGCTCGAATACGTCCTCCGCACCGGGCGGCTCGGAATTGCGGTCGCGCAGCAGCGCTTCGCCCATGGCAGGCTCCCACAGACAGCGGCCCCGTCCGGGGGCGGCCCGGCGGGGCATCGACGATCGATCGAGAATGACTGTTGCGCCGGCCGCAGGACACGACTCGACGGTGCGGACGCGGAGCGGATTCTAGCGGCTTCCGTCGGCGGCCGGCATGCCATGCGTCGGCGCCCGCGAGCGTCGGGGCGGAGATGGCGCAGCTTGCCGAGGCGGATCGGCGACGGGCCCGTCGGCGCTCGTCGTGGCAGCGATCGGCGGGGGCGTTAGAATCGGCGGCTGCAGGCGTCGTGGCGCGGCGCCACCCGGGACAACCGCAAGCACAGGAATCCGATGTCCAGCTATCCGGAACGGGCGCGCAAGGCGCTCGACAGGGCCCGCCGGCAATTGGCCGGGGGCGACCCCCAGGCGGCCCGGCAGGAACTCGAGAAGGTCGTCGCCAAGGTGCCGAAGGCCGGCGACGCGTGGATGATGCTCGGCCAGGCCTGCAGCCGCAGCGGCGACCACGGGCGGGCGCTGGAGTGCTTCGACAACGTCACCCGCCTGGCGCCGACGGATCCGGTCGGCTGGTTCAATCTCGGTGTCGCCAGGGCGGCGCTGGGGCGCCACGCCGAGGCGATCCAGGCCTACGGCAGCGCGGTCCAGCACGCCGACGGCGATCATCCGGACGCGCTGCGCAACATGGGGTGGTGTTTCATCCAGATCGAGCACTTCGACCAGGCGGTACGGGCGCTCGAAGCCCATCTCGGCGCGTTTCCGCCGAGCCGCGAGGTGTTCGTGCTGCTCGGCCTCGCCGAACAGGCCCGGCAGAACAGCGAAGCGGCCGCGCGGGCCTATCGTCAGGCACTGGCGCTGGGCGTGGATGACTATTCTCTGCAGTTGAACCTGGGCGCCTGCCTGCATGTGCTGCACGACTACCAGGGGGCCGCCGACCACGCTGCGCGGGCGCTCGGCCACCGGCCCGGCGACGTGGTCGCCGCCTTCAACCTCGCCACCGCCTGCTTCGCGCTGGGGCGGATCGGCGAGGCCCGCGAGCTGTTCGCGAAAGTGCCCAGGGCGGACGCCGCGGCTTCCGGTCTCGCTGCGCTGAGCTACCAGGACCCGTTCGACCTGGATCGACTGGTGGCGGACCACAGGGCCTGGGGGGAGCGCGCCGCCGCGGCCTGCGGGACGGCCGCCGCGGTCGACACCGTGCCGGCCGCCGGTCGCCGGCTGCGCCTGGGTTTCGTCTCCGGCGATTTCCGGGAGCATCCGGTGGCCTTCTTCATCGACGGCCTGTTCCGCCACCTCGACCGCTCGCGCTTCGAGCTGTGGCTGTATTTCGATGCGCCCAACCGCGACGCGACGACCGACAGCTTCGAAGCCATCGCCGACCACTGGACCGACCTCTATCCGGTGCAGGACCAGGACGAAGCGGCGGCGCTGATCCGCAACGATGGCATCGACATCCTGTTCGACCTCGGCGGCATGACCTCGGCCAGGATCGCGCTGTTCGCGCGCCGCATCGCACCGCTGCAGGCCTGCTACCTGGGCTACGCGTGCACCACCGGGCTGCCGACGATGGACTATTACCTGAGCGACAGCCAGCTCGATCCGGCCGGCGCCGAGGCTGCGTACAGCGAACGGCTGCTGTCCCTGGGGGAGTGCTTCGCGACCTACACGGCGCCGGCGGCGGCGCCGGCACCGCTGCCCCGGACGGCCGGCGCGACCCGCCTGGCCTCGGTGGCGCGGCTCAACAAGATCAGCGACGGCACCTTGCGGCTGTGGGCGTCGGCGCTCGCCGCGCTGCCCGATGCGACGATGGTGGTGCTGGCCCACGGCCTGCAGAACGCCACCACCCGGCTGGTCTTCAGGGACCGCCTGCTGACCTGCGGTATCGACCCGGACCGGGTCGAGCTGCAGGGCTCGCTGTCGCTGGCCGACTACTTCGCGCTGCACGGGCAGATCGACCTGCTGCTCGACACCGTGCCGTGGTCCGGCCACACGACGACGCTGCACGGCCTGTGGATGGGGGTGCCGACCGCGACGATCGAGCAGGGCCACCACGCCGGCCGCTTCACCGCGATGGTGATGAGAAACGCCGGACTGCCCGAGTTCGTCGCGCCGGCCGGTACCGACTTCGGTGCCCACGTGCGGCGCCTGGTCGACGACCATGCGTTGCTGGCGCGGGTGCGCGCCGAAGGGCGCGAACTCGTCGGCGGATCGGTGCTGTGCGACCACGCGGCGCTCGCCAGACGCTTCGAGCAGGCCTGCGACGAGATGTGGCACGCCAAGACCGGCGAGTCGCGCCGGGACGACGCGGGCCCCTATCGGGAACTGCTGATCGGCTGCGGCGCCAGCCGCGAGAAGCGCCTGTCGGCGGACAACGATCCGCACTGGAAGAACCTGACGACCCTCGACATCAATGCCGAGCACGGGCCCGACGTGGTCTGGGACCTCACCGAGACCCGGCTGCCGTTCGACGACGACAGCTTCGACGAGATCCACGCCTACGAGGTGCTGGAGCACACCGGCGCCCAGGGCGACTACAGGTTCTTCTTCGCCCAGTTCAGCGACTTCTGGCGCATCCTCAAGCCCGGCGGGCTGCTGGTCGGGACCTCGCCGGCCTTCGACTCGCCGTGGGCCTGGGGCGACCCCTCCCACACCCGCATCGTCAACCGCGAATCGCTGACCTTCCTCGACCAGAGCGAATACGAGCGCCAGGTCGGCGTCACCGCGATGTCGGACTTCCGCTACCTGTACCAGGCGGACTTCCAGCTGCTGGCGGCGACCGTGCGCGACGAGAGCTTCCAGTTCATCCTGCGGGCGATCAAGCCCTCACGCATCGTGCCGCTGGAGCAGCGCCGCTGTCGTCAGGGCCTGGGCTGAGCGCTGTCCTCGCGGCCGCCCGGGCCCGCGGCTCACGACGCGCTGACCGTGAAGCCCGCGGGATGCACTTCGAAGAACGTGACGGTCTGCCAGCCACTGTAGCCGGGCGGCTCGGTCAGCATGCCGTTGCGGATCAGCTTCGGGAAGTTGGCGTTGGTGATGCGCACGTACTTGTTGGCGTCGGGGTCGAAGGCGTTGCGCTCGACCAGCCCGGGGTTGCCCTGCTTCCACTTCCAGAACGGCTCGCCGGCAAAATGGCGCGCCTGCCGGCGCACGAAGTGGAAGCCGGTGTCGTGGTTCAGCATCGCGATCAGGTACCAGCCGGCGGCGGGCACCGGTATCTGGCCGCTCGACAGCGATGCGACGCTGAACTGGCCGAGCTGCCGGGCGCGGGTGCCGGCGTCGGCCAGCACGCCCTGCTGCAGCGCGGTCAGGTAGGCCGCGGTGCTGGCCTGCGGCGTCGCCCCGCCGGGCTTGGCCTGGCCACCGCCGAGGTGGTTGGCCGGTTGCGCGCACTTCGCCGCATAGCCGTAGCAGTTGGCGCTGTTGCTGAAGAATTCGGTGTCCTGGCCGGCCATCGTCGTGATCCCCCCGCGCTCGACGGTTGCGGCCCGATCCGGCCGCCGTGCGCGGTATTGTGCCGTGGCCACGGGCGGCCCGCCAGCGAAGCCCCGGCGGCGAAGGCGGCGGTGCCGAGTCGGGAGGCATTTCGCGACACCTCGCGAACCGCGCCGGTTCGCCACCGGCCGGCCTTGCCTGCCGGCTCGCGCAGGCCTATATCTAGTGGTCCGCTTCGCAAATGCCGGCACGCGCAAGCGCGCCTCGCGTCCGGTGACGGCGTTGCTCGTCGGCGCGATGGTCCCAGCTGTCGCTGTCGCTGTCGCTGTCGCTGTCGCTGTCGCTGTCGCTCGCGCCCGGCCACGCGGCCCGATGCATCCCTCGTGATGTCCCGTGATCGACGAGGCAGACCACCACCGAGCGCCGCAAGCGACGCGCCACTCAACCACCAAGGAAAGACCATGGAAGCACTCAGGCTCACCTACTTCGATTTCGCCGGCGGCCGGGCCGAACCGGCCCGCCTGACCCTGCACATCGGCGGCATCCCGTTCGAGGACCATCGCTTTGCCCCGGCCGATTTCGCCGAGGTGCGCAAGTCCACGCCGCTGAACCAGGTGCCGACGCTGCATGTCGGCGGCGTGCAGGTCACCCAGAGCGACGCAATCACGCGCTATGCCGGCAAGCTCGCCGGCCTCTACCCGGCGGACCCGCTGCAGGCCCTGTTGTGCGACGAGGTGATGGGCGCGCTGGAAGACGTGACCGTCAAGCTCGGCACCACCTTCGGCCTCAGCGGCGACGAGCTGAAGAGCGCCCGCGAGGCGCTGGCCGCCGACTTCCTGCCGCGTTACCTGCGCTGGCTCGACCGCCAGCTCGAAGCCCACGGCGGCCAGTTCTTCGCCGACCAGCGGCTGACCATCGCGGACCTCAAGGCCTTCGTGGTGCTGCGCTGGCTGGCCTCCGGCAAGCTCGACCATATCCCGGGCGACCTCGTCGCGAAGGTCGCGCCGAAGCTCGACGACTATGTCGCGCGGATCGCCGGGACGCCGGAGATCGCGGCGTGGTACGACGGGCGGCGCTGAGCGGGCGCGGCGGGCCGGTGCCCGGAGCGGACGCCGCGTCGCGCGGCCGGCTCCGGCCGCGGCCCGGTCCCGCGCGGCTCAGACGGCCGGCTGTAGCGGATGATGCCGGCGCCAGTGCTCGGCGATATCCTGCCGCCGGCAGATCCACACCCCGCCCTTGTCGCCCGCGTGGTCGAGGAAGCGTGCCAGCGCCACGGCGCGCGCCGGGTGGCCGCTGAAGCGCGCGTGCAGGCCGACGCTCATCATCCGCGGCGCGCTCTCGCCCTCCTGCCAGAGCAGCTCGAAGGCGTCGCGCAGCAGCGCGAAGAAGGCATCGGCGTTGCCGCAGCCGGGGCTCAGCACGTAGCGGATGTCGTTGTGGATCAGCGTGTAGGGAATCACCAGGTGGGCGCGTCGGCCGTCGGCGAGCCAGTACGGCAGCTCGTCGTCGTAGGCGTCGGAGTCGTACAGCAGGCCGCCGCGCTCGACCAGCAGGCGGCGCGTGTTGGGGCTCGTGCGTCCGGTGTACCAGCCGGCCGGCGGCCGCCCCGAGCAGTCTTCGATCAGCCGGCAGGTGTGCGCGATGTGCTCGCGCTCCACCGCCTCGTCCACCGTGCGGTAGTCGATCCAGCGATAGCCGTGGCCGGCCAGCTCGTGGCCCGCCTCGGCCAGCGCCGCGCCGGCCTCGGGGTTGAGCTCCAGCGCGCGGCCGACGACGAAGGCGGTGAGCGGCAGGTGGCGGGCCTCGAACAACCGCAGGATGCGCCACAAGCCCACCGCCGCGCCGTAGTCGTAAAGGCTCTCGGCGCTGTACGCCCGACCTCCGGTGACCGGGCGGGTACCGGCCAGCTCGGGCAGGTAGGATTCGGACTCCGGGTCGCCGTTGAGGATCGAGCGCTCCGCCCCTTCCTCGACGTTGAGCACGAACTGCAGCGCCAGCCGCGCGCCCCCCGGCCAGGCCGGCTGGGGCGGGTGGCGGCCGTAGCCGCGCAGCCGACGCGGGTGCCACGGATCGCGCATCATCCCAGCTCGAAGGTGGTGACGCCGAAGATCTCGTCCTTCGGCAGGCGCGGCGGCGGGCCCAGATACATGCGCGCACAGCCGAACACCTCGCGCATGCCGTGGCGCGCCGCCAGGGCCATCGCGCCCGGGTTGTTCTCCGGCACGTCGAGATAGAGCGGCGCGCCGGCGGCCTGGTCGGCGAGGCCGCCGAACAGTGATTCGGCGACATCCTCGTCCGCCGCGAACAGCGGGCCGATCTTGTAGCCCTGCCGGCAGGTCCGGATCACGCCGTATCCGCGCAGGCCGTCCGGCCCGGTCGCCGCCAGCGCCCGGCTGCCCGGTTGCGCGATCCACGCCCGCAGGAACCGCGCCCGCGGCGCCGGGAAGTGCGCGCCATCGTAGGCCAGCAGATCCTCGAACGGCAGCGAGCGCGCATCGACCAGGCCAGCGGCGGTCGATCCGTGCGAACCGACGCCTTCGAAGCGCAGGTCGCGGTGGCTGAAGACGAAACCGCCGCTGGCGTAGAAGGCCTGCATCGTGAACACGCCGTCCATGCCGATCGTCGCCGGTTCGCCGAGACGCGCGCGCAGCCGGTCGCGGCGATGGAACCACAGCCGCCGCCCGAGGCCCTGGCCGCGATGCTCGGGCCTGACGATGAAGAAACCCATGAAGCCGAAGCCGCCCGGATAGGCCACGATGGAGCCGCCGCCGATCAGTTCGCCGCCGATTTCGGCGGCGATGAAACCCTGCGGATCGCAGCTCCAGAAGACGTCGGCATCGTGCAGCCCGGGGTTCCAGCCCTCGCCGGCCGCCCATTCCACCAGCGTGTCGAGTTCCGCGCGGCGCATCGCGCGGATCACCAGTTCGGCGGACATCGGGGCCTTCCTCCGTGGGGAAACAACCCCAGTGTAGGAATCCGCCGGGGCAAACTCCAGCCGGTCGGTGCCGGCGCCGGGCGGATCGGCGACGCCGGCGGCGCCGCCCGTCGCGCGCCGGCTGAACGATGTGCCGGCGGGCGAATCTACCGGATGCGCGTGACGAGCGTCATGGCGCCGAACAACTGCCAACCCTGAAGGAGAGCAAGCATGCAGGTACAGGCCTATCTGTTCTTTTCCGGCAACTGCGAAGAAGCGATCCGCTTCTACGGCGTGGCGCTCGGCGCCGAGCTGGAAATGCTGATGCGCTACGAGGATTCGCCGGAACCCCCTCCGCCCGGCATGGTGCCGGCGGGATTCGAGAACAAGGTGATGCACGCCTCGATCCGGGTCGGCGAGTCGGTCGTGATGCTGTCCGACGACTGCTCCGGCCAGGCCCGTTTCGGTGGCTTCTCGTTGTCCCTCGCGGCCACCGACGTCGCCGAGGCCGAAAAGCTGTTCGCCGCGCTGGCCGACGGCGGCGAGGTCCGCATGCCCTTGGGCCCGACCTTCTGGTCCCCCGCGTTCGGCATGCTGACCGATCGTTTCGGTGTCGGCTGGATGGTCAATGTCGGCGACGGCAGCGCGGCGCCGGAGTAGGGCGGCGGGGCCGGGGTGAGGCGTTCGCCCTCGGCTGCTGCCGGCGGTGCCGGAGCGACGACGAGTCGGCGAACGAACCGGCTGGCCGTCGATCCGGGCCGGGCTTGAACTGCCCGGGCCGACGCGCTTTGGCAGAGTTCGGGTCCCGACGCGGTCATTCGTCGAGGACCGTCCATCGCCAGCAAGGCATCCCCCGTCGACGGTCGTCGACCCGGTCGGGATGGCCCCCTGCCAGGGCCGTGCAGCGCCCCGGATGCCAAGCGGGGCTTCGGTCCCCGCAGGCGTTGGCAGGGCGATCGTGATTTTGATCGCGGTCGCCCGGTCGATGATCTGTCAAGCTACGCCCATGCGCTGATCGCTGCCGCCAACGCAGGGGAGATGGACGATGAACGTCAATGAACCAGGATTGATTCTGACGATTTTCTACGGTGGTCTCGGGCTCTACGGCCTCGGCCTCGCGATCTACGCACTGCGCGCGATCGGTCGTGCGTGGCGGAAACGAACCGAGGAACGCCCGGTCCCCCTTAGGGTCGATGTCACCAGCGCCACGATCACCATCGCCCCCGGTACGCAGTTCTCCAATATTTCGTCCATGAACCCGGCCGCCCGGCATCTCGCCCAACGGGCTTGACCCCCAGGCAAACGTGACGAAGGCCTTCCGCGATCGGGAGGCCTTTTTGTTGGTGCCGGTCGAAAACGGCTGAGTCGGGCCGCCCACGGGAACGATTTCTTGCGCGCCCGTTCGAGCGAAGCAATCGATGCCGTGGGCGCCGCCGGCGCAGCCAGCCCGTAAACGGCGCCGTCCCCGCCGGCTCGTGTTGCCGGGGCCGCATGGCCCCCTGGACCCGGCGTTCGGGAATGCCGTTGCCGCGCGTGATCGTTGCCGGCGGGTCGGCTCAGCGCCCGGAGATTCCTCGGCTGGCGCCATCGAGGGGACGGGTGACCATCCGGTCTACGCTTGTGGATACACCTAATCGCGGCTGTCGAGCATTGGTGGCATGATGCGCGCCACCCGCTGGAGGAACAATGCGCACGCTGGCCAAGATGTCCCTGCCCGAACTCAAGACCCTGTCTCGCCGCGTCGAGGCGGAACTCGCCGCGCGTACGGATTCCGACGACCTGCGCAAGCGGTTCGAGGCGATGGCCGCCAAACAGGGCTATCGCCTCGACGACGTGCTCGGCGAAGCCGTCGAAGCGGTCCCGGTCAGGAAGCGGTCCGGGCTCGCCGGCCGCAAGCTGCCACCCAAGTATGTTCATCCGTCGAACCGCAAGCTGGCCTGGAGCGGCCGTGGATCGACGCCCGCCTGGGTCAGGACCTGGGTTGAGCACGGCGGTAGCCTCGATGCCCTGGAGACGGCCGCCCAGAAGCTCGGAATGAAGCCCGTCGGCACCTGAGGCATCCGCGCCGCGGCGCAGCCCGGTGCCGGGTCCGGGAAGGGTATCGTGGGGTCAGGTCTAGAATGGTTGTATTGCAGGCATTCGATACGCGACTCCCGATACTCTTTGTCGCTCCGCAGACTCGCTATCGGCTGGCGCCCGACCTCTGCCGCCGGGACCGACGCCCGCTGAACTCCGGACGCAATTTCCGGCCGGGCAATCCCCTCCGACCTACGCGAGTGATCAGGCTTTCCCGGCGCGCCTGGACCCAACCTGAAGCGCCCTGCGGATTTCCGGTCGCCCTTAGCCGGCGATCGCCGCCCATCCGCCCGAGAGCAACAGCGCGACCCCCACCACCGGACTCAGGCGGCGTCCCCAGACGAGGTTCTTCTCGACCGCCATCACCACCCCGAGCGCCAGCATCCAGCCCAGGTTGCCGGCCCCCACCGCGAACATCAGCAGCATCAGCGCCCAGCAGCAGCCGACGCAGTACGCGCCGTGGCGCACGCCCAGCAGGAAGGCTCCGCCGCGTCCGCCCTGCGTGCGCCAGTAGTGGGTGACGAAGCCGAGCGGACTGCGGCATTGCTTCAGGCAGCGGTCCTTCAGGGTCGAGAACTGGAATGCGCCGGCGAGCAGCAGCAATCCGGCACCGACCACCCGCTCGTCCACGCCCGGTTGCAGGCGATCGAGGAGGTCCAGCAGCAGCCAGTCGGCAGCATGGGCCAGTACCCCGAAGGCCAGCCACACTGCCAGGTAACCCAGGATCAACAGCGTGATCAGCAGCGGCTGGTCGTCGCGCTGCAGCGTCAGCCGGCGGAACATCTCCAGCACGATGAAGGTCGTCGGCAGCATCATCGCTGCGGTCATCAGCATCCAGCCCGCGACGAACAGGTTCGCCACCCCGAAAGGGCCCGCCGACAGGCAAAGTTCGCGCATCCGGCTATGGTCGAGGAACACCCCATAGGGCGAACTCGACCACAGCCACAATAGCGCCCAGGCGAGAGCGCTGAGCCCCGCCAGCAGCGGCAGCAGCAGGCTGCGGTGGGCGATCGCGGGGACCTGCACCGCTCACGCCACGAAGCGGAACGAGCCCTGGACCGCGTTGTGCCCGGCCAGATCGATGTCGAGCCCCAGTTCGGTGTTCTTCGCCCGATACCTGGGCGATTTGCTGACATAGGCCGGTGAACCCGGAATGGTCGTGAAGATCGTGTCGTGCAGCGTCGTCGGCTTGCCCCCGGCGCCCAGGAAGGGTTCCAGCTCGGCGTGGATTTCATCGCCGACCACCAGCTTGCCCTTGCCGTCCGTGACCTCGGCCGTGAATTTGGCGTCCTTGACCGCGACCACTTCGCCGACCAGCTGGACCAGATCGCCGACCGGACCGCCCAGCTTGCCGGTCCAGACGTCCAGCAGGGCCTGTTTCTGGGCCGGATTGGCGCGGTCGTCCACGAATACCACCGCGCGCCAGTTGCCCTGCAGAATGTTGCCGGGAATGTGGGCCAGCACGCACAGCGTCAGGCCCGAGACGTCGACCCCGTTGATGTTGCCCTCGGTGATCTTCCAGGCCAGCGTGCCGTCGCAGCTTCCGCCGTCCGGGTCGTCACCGACCCAGCACGGACACAGGGTGTTGCAGGTGCAGACTTCCAGCAGTTGTCCCTCAAGTGTATAGGCCATTGAGGTCTCCCGGTTGTGGTTGGTGTGGATCCGCCGCCGGGCATGCGTACCCGCCGGGGACACTTCTTTCTAGTCCGGAATGTCCACTCCGTCCTGACCGCCGGCGCCGTGGAGACCGGACGCGTGCGCCGCTCCACGGGCCGGTATCATTGGCGCGTTGCGATCGAAGCGCGTTGGAATTGCGATGACCCGAGGCACGAGCCTGCTGCTGACGCTGGTGGCGATGTTCGCATTTGCCGGCAACTCGCTGCTGTGCCGAATGGCGCTGAAGCACACCGCGATCGACGCCGCCAGCTTTACCCTGGTGCGGATAGCGTCCGGCGCCCTGGTGCTGTGGCTGATCGTCCGGACGCGCTCTGGCGAGGGACGGATCGCCGGCAGCTGGCCGTCGGCGCTCGCGCTGTTCGCCTACGCCGCCGCGTTTTCCTACGCCTACCTCAGCTTGCCGGCGGCCACCGGGGCCTTGTTGCTGTTCGGCGCAGTGCAGACCACGATGATCGGCTACGGGCTGTGGCGCGGCGAGCGGCTGGGCAAAGGGCAGGTGCTGGGACTCGCCTGCGCGGTGGCGGGACTGGTCGGGCTGCTGCTGCCGGGCCTGTCGGCGCCTCCGCTGCTGGGCTCGGCACTGATGCTCGGTGCCGGCGTCGCATGGGGCGTGTATTCGCTGCGTGGGCGCGGCAGTGGCGACCCGACCGCCGTCACCGCCGGCAATTTCCTGCGTGCAGTGCCCTTGGCCGGCGTATTGTCCGGGCTCGCATTCGCCTTCCGATCGTGGGACTGGCCAGGGGTCGCCTATGCCCTCGCCTCGGGCGCGCTGGCCTCGGGGCTCGGCTACGCAATCTGGTACACCGCGTTGCGCGGGCTGACGGCGACCAGCGCAGCGACGGTGCAGCTCAGTGTCCCGGTGCTCGCGGCGCTGGGCGGCATCGTATTCCTCGGCGAGCCCGTCACGATGCGCTTCGCGCTCGCTTCAGCAGCGGTGCTGGGCGGCATCGCGCTGGTGATCGCCAAACCAAGGCGGGCCTAGGATGCGCCGCGGGCAGCAGTGCGACAGATCGTGCCCCCGACGGCCGGCAATGTCGCGGCTGGTGATCCCGGGGCATGCCGGGACCGGGATCGACCAGCCAGGCCGAAACACCCGGTTCGAATATGCTGACTGGGTGGCTCACTGAGGCGATGAGGGCTGCGCCGCAAGTTTGGGAGAGACCCGCCATGGGCCTGTCGTATCGACGATTCCTGCTCGACCGGGACGATCGCCTCTACCGCCTGCCGCTCGCCAAGCTGGTGCGCATGTTCGACGACCCGGCCGCACATCCGTTGCCTCGCTTTGCCGGGCAGCGGGTGCGCAGCAGCGAGGTCATCGTCGAGCTGCTCGACCGAGTGCCGCAACGAGTCGTCTGGATGACCTTCGGCATGTTTGGCTTCGACCACCGCGGCTGCCTGCAGCCGGAAGAGCACGCTCGCCAGCAGTGGGCCCGCGCAGAACTCGCCCTCGCGCAGCTGGCCCCCGCGCGCGCCTCGGAGGGCAGGATCATCGACGCCGCCAACCGATTCCGTGCCAGAGGGGGCACCTGGACTCCGTCAAGCTCACTGCAGCGCCGGATAGAAGAGGCCGCGCTCGATTGCCGGGCGATCGAGCGCCTCTGATCATCGCGGGGTGCTGCCTGCAGAAGCCACCCATCACGAGCCCGCGTCGCAGCTACACTTGGCTGGCCTTTGCAACCCTATCATCGGGCGCAAGCTTGCGAAGCGTCTTTCCATCGGGCGCGAAGTCGGCCGAAGGCACCATTCGAGTCGTTACTGGCGGGTTAGCGATTGCGCCGGCGGGAGCCCGGCGGACGCCGCGGCGCGGATGCCGCGAATGGGTGTATCCACCCGGTTTCGCGTGAATTGCCCCGCAGCCCCGCCCGAGCGAGCGGCCCGCCGTCCGGGCGCGGCGTAAATTCCAATTTTGATCAATGTGTTGATCCGAAGCCGCCGGGTGGTTCGAAGATTGCGTACACCGGTTGCAGGTGACGGCCCAATGCAGTCCATGACGGAACAACCGGCGGCCCGCCATCCTCCGTTTGCGCCATATCAAGCGGTGAAATCGCCCAAGGGTCTAAGCTGGTCGATGATGGCAGGCGCGCGGTCGTTGCCGGTCGCGCTGCGACAGCTGCTACCGACAGGAGGGGGATGAGATGATCACTACATCGGCCCGAACTTCATGCGCCCGTGGCGCTTTGTTCCTGTGCTTGCTCTGGGCGCTGGCCGCCGCGGCCGGCGAATTCCGCCTGTTACCGGGCGACAACGCGATCGGTGCGGCGATCGGCATGCAGACCGCACCGGTGGTGGCCGAGGGGGTCACCGCCGAGGGCATTACGGTCTCCCTGGTCGTGTGGCAGGACTTGCGCAGCAGCCCGTTCACCCCGCCACCGTTCGCCAGCGACGGGCGCGGCTTCGACATCTACGCGCTGCGCGTCGACGCCGACGGCATGCCGATCGATCCGGCGCCCACGCTGATCGCGCGCCACTTCGGCGACCAGGGCG
This sequence comes from Rhodocyclaceae bacterium, assembly GCA_020445745.1. Classification (GTDB taxonomy): domain Bacteria; phylum Pseudomonadota; class Gammaproteobacteria; order Burkholderiales; family Rhodocyclaceae; genus Cognatazoarcus. The sequence continues at coordinate 67,888 of JAGRGB010000079.1, forward strand.
CGCCGCAGGTGGCGTGGAACGGGCAGGACTGGCTGGTGGCGTGGAGCGGACCGAACTCGACGGCGTTCAATCAGCGCATCGAGGCGGTGCGCATCGCGTCCGACGGCAGCGTGCTCGACGGATCGCCGTTCATCGTTCAGAACTCGATGAGCAGCGCCAGGTTCGCGCTCGTCGCCAACGGCTCCGAGTGGCTGGTGGTGGCGCATGCCAGCAGCGCCGGCGAGAACAATTTCCGCGCGACGCGCATCTCCGCGGCGGGCGCGGTGCTCGATCCGGGCGGCGCCGAGCTGATCCCTGCCACCAACAGTCTGTATTCGTTCCAGCTCGCTTCCGCCCAGGGCGAGTACCTGCTGGTATGGGGCAATTCCGCGACCGCAGCGCGCGCTCAGCGCTTCACGGGCGAGCTGTCGCCGATCGGTGTGCCGTTCCCGGTGGGCAGCCTGAACATCGTTTCCAACGGCAGCGAATACCTCGTCGCCGGCGAAGCGAAGGACGCCAATTTCGACAAGGTGGTCCTCGCCCAGCGGTTCAGCGTTGACGGCGTGCCCGGCCCGCTCCTGACGCTGGCCGGTACCGGCGGCGGCCTGGGAACGGTCGTCCCGCCGCAACTCGACCTCGGCTGGGACGGCACCGACTGGTGGGTGTCGTGGCTCGAGGTGACCCGCAACGTGGTGTTCTCGCGCGTCACCGCAAACGACACGGTGCTCGATTTCGGTGGCCTCGAGGTCGACCCGGTCGCACCCGGACGCAGCGCGTTCGTTCACAGCGTCGCCGGTCTGCCGGGCGGTGGTGCCCAGTTCGCCTGGGCCGACGGGCGCGCGGCCGGCTACCCGAACCTCGACGTGCTCGGTGCTTCGCTCGCCACAGCGGGCGCCAGCGAAACGCTTGCGACCTCGGCCAGCGCCCAGCTCGGCGCAGATTTCGCCAGCGGACGCGACGCTGCCGGCAATGATCAGCTGCTGGCGGTGTTCGCCAGCGAACTGTCGGGCGATCGGCGCATCTTCGCGCAGCGCCTCGACGGCGCCGGCAACGCCCTCGACGCCGAACCCTTCGAACTGGCCCGGGGCAGTGCGCTCGGCTTCCCGCACGTCGGTTTCGATGGCACCCGCTACATGGTGGTGTGGTCCGACAACGGCCAGGTCCAGGCGCGACGCGTGGCGCCGGACGGCAGCGTGATCGACGCCGCGCCGCTGGCGATCATGGACGGCAGTTCGCCCGACGTCGACGGCCAGGACGGACGCTTCCTGGTTGTCGCCACCCGCGCCGTGACCACCATCGAATTCTTCTTCCCGTTCTCGATGCGTGTCGACGGCGCCAGCGGCGCAAATCTCGACGCCGCGCCAGTGATCCTCGGGCAGTACTTTGCCCGCAATCCGCGAGTCATCGCGTTGAACGGGCGCTGGCTGGCCACCTGGCAGCGCAACCCGACACACGACAACCCCGATTCCAGTGTGCACGCCATATACATCGAAGCCAACGGCACGCCATTTGTCTTCGATCCCCTGAGGTCTGCGGATTTTGTCATCGGATTTGGTGGCGCCACACCCTCCCTGGCCACCAGCGGCGAACAGGTGCTGTTCGTATGGCGCGAACTGTCGCCGAACAACAGTCACAACGACGTGCTGGGCTTTCTGATCCCCGCGGGTACCACGCCCGACTTCGATCTCTACCCCTCCGGCGCTGCGCCCGGCTTCAGCCAGCAACCCTTCGAGATTTCCGCCGCGCCCAGCCCGAATCGCGAATTCGACCCGGACGTCACCTGGAACGGCAGCGAGTTCGTCGTTGCGTGGACCGACATGCGCAGTTCGGTGATCTATTTCGACAAGCGCACCGAAGTGTTCGCCGCGCGCGTCCTGCCGGACGGCCAGTTGCTCGACCCCGGCGGCTTCGCATTCGGCGACCGCGCCGAGCAGGAGATGCTGGCGGCGGTGGCAGGCGTCGGCGGACGGACGTTGATCGCCGCTTCCAGCTTCCGCGACGAGCCCGGGCTGCAGAGCTACCGACTCGCCTATCAGATGTACGGCGACAGTCCGCTCGGCAACCGCTGGCCGGTGGCGCTGGTGGCGGCCAGCAACGAGCGCGGCGACGTGCCGCTCGCGACCGCTTTCAGCGGGTCGGCTTCATTCGACCCGGACGGCGGCGCCGTCGCCTTCGCCTGGGACTTCGGCGACGGCAGCAGCGCCATTGGTGCCGACGTGGTGCACGACTACCAGGTTCCTGGTGAATATCTGGCCCAGCTGACGGTGGCCGACGCACAGGGTGCCAGCACCACCAGTACCGTGCGAGTCGTCGCGACCGCCCCCAACATCGCACCGGTGGCGGTCGCTTCGGCCAGCCCGACCAGCGGTCCGGCTCCCCTCAGAGTGGTGTTCGACGCCTCCAAGTCCTACGACCTCGACGACGGCATCAAGCAGATCGCCTGGGATTTCGGCGATGGCAGCACCTCCTTCGGCAGCACCGCGTTCCACACCTACTCCAGCGCGGGCAGCTTCACCGCCACGCTGACGGTCAGCGACCAGCATGGCGCGGTGGCGCTGGACTCGGTCACGGTCGATGTCGCCCCGCCCAACCAGCCGCCGCTGGCGGTGGCCGCAGCCACGCCGAGTTCGGGCATCTCGCCGCTCAGCGTGAGGTTCAGCCCGACCGGTTCGAGCGATCCGGACGGTGCGATCACCGCCTATCGCTGGGACTTTGGAGACGGCAGCAGTGCCACTGAAATGGCGCCGGTCCACGTCTACCAGACCGGCGGTCAGTTCCAGGCCATGCTGACGGTCACCGACAATGAAGGGGCCAGCGGCACCGCCACCGTGCTGGTGGACGTCACCCAGGGCGACCTGACCAGCGTGGCGGTGGCCGACTTCGCGACCGACGCCGGCACGATCAGCGCCGGCTCCTACCTCGATACCGCGGACGCCGACGGCGTGTTCGAAGCACTGAGCGAAGAACAGAGCAACGGCAACAGGACCAAGCGCCGCAGCCAGCTCTCCCACACCTGGCGCTTCGACGTGGCACCTGGCCTGAACTACTCGTTCCACGTCGAGGCCTACCACACGGCGAATGCCGAGGGCGACGACTTCGCCTTCGAGTATTCGCGCGACGGCGCGAATTTCGCCCCGCTGCTGGTGGTCACCGCCACCTCACCGGGCGCCGCGATCCAGTCCCAGGCCTTCACCGAGGATGTCGGCGGGACGCTGTACGTGCGCGTCACCGACACCGACCGCAGCGCCGGCAGCAGTGCGATCGACACGCTGTTCGTCGACCGGATGTTCGTCGTCACCTCCTTCCAGGGTGACGGCACGCCGCCTGCGCCACCGGCCGGGCTCACCGCAACGGGCGGCGACGGCGTCGTTTCGCTGGCCTGGATCGGCAATTCGGAAGCCGACCTGGCGGGCTACCAGATCTATCGTGCGACCGCTGCCGGCGGCCCGTACGGCCCGCTGGCGAGTGTGCCGGCCCCCGCGAACGGCTTCGACGACCTCTCGGTCAGCAACGGTGTCACCTACTACTATGTGTTGAGCGCGCTCGACACCAGCGGCAACGAGAGCGCCACCGGTGACGAAGCCTCGGCGACCCCGCAAGCGGGCGGAGCGACCCGCAGCGTCCATGTCTCGTCACTGGTGCTCGAGACCGCGCCAGGCGCGCGTGGCAGCAAGTTCGCCCAGGCCACGGTCACGGTGATCGACGAGCAGGGCAACCGGGTCGAAGCCGCACTGGTCACCGGCAGCTTCAGCGGCGGCGTGACGGAGACGGTGGACGCCGTCACCGGCGCGGACGGCATCGCCGTGCTGACCTCGTCAGCCAGTGCGAAGGGTCTGAGCTTCACCTTCTGCGTCGATGACGTCAGCGGCGTCGGCCTGATCTACGCCCCGCCCCAGAACGGCACCCCCCTGTGCGCCAGTTTCTGAGTACCCGGCCGGGCCGCCCCGAAGCGCAAGGGGGCGGCCGGGCAGGGGTGGTGACGCCGGCAAGCCTGGATCGCGGGCGAGCGCCGTCTTGCTTCGCCGGGCAACTGCGCTAAGGCGATCAGCACGCCCCCGTCCTCGATTCCGAACGGCGCGTCCCCGCCCGCAGTGCCCATGCTCACCTTGCCGTCCACCTCCAGCGACGCCATGCTTGCGCCGACGCCAGTGGTGCCGGTGGCCGACTTCGTCCGGAGTTTGTCGCCGGCGCGGGTGGTGAGCGGTACGTTCCAGAGCGGTGTGCCGGTTGACACCTCGCACGCGATCGGGTGCACATCGACGTTCCGACGAGGACCTTGCCGGAGGGGACCGCCATGCTCCGCATGGCCGGGCCGCAGCGCGTCTTCCTGATCCTGCGCCGGTGCTTGTTGCGCCGGATCTCGCGTCAGTTCCGGGCGTCGATCGCCGTGGCGTGGTCGCAAGGCAAGGACCCGCGAAGCACCCCGTCGGCGACCATCCGCCTGAAACGACGACGGCGTGCCGGTCTGATGGAGCCATCGGGGTGGGGGCAAGTTCGCCTTGTCGCGATCGATCCAGGCCCGTGGCGGGAATCGTTGATTGCGACAATCGGGACCGCGGCGCGACCAGTCGGCGTGCTCCCGCCCGGCGCCGGGCGAGAAGTCGGGCCGACCCGTCCCGGCCGCGACCGCAGTCATGCGGGCATCGCGCCGATCGACGTCACCCTTGCATTGCGGCGCACGGTTCGCTCGCCGAACGGCTTCCCATAAAGAGCATTTATGCCTGGCGGTCCGGCCATGCGGGCAGCGCCCGAGGACACGTCGATGAGCGTGCGATGGCGGCGAGCGCGCTGTGCCGGCGCCTGCCGACGCGCCCGGATCGGCAGCGCTGCCTGCAGGCGCCCGGCCGGCTCACAGCTTGCCGGTGACCCGGTCCCAGAACTCGGCGCGGTCGTTGCTCCGCGGAAACGGCTCGTCCGGCACCGGCACCCCGAGAAACGCGCACAGCGGCGCCCAGCCGTCGCGCACCTGGTAGACCAGCAGGCGATCGGCCGGGATCGCCTGCCTGACGGCTTCGTTGTGGGCGACGAAGGCCTTGGTGAGGGCCTCGCGGTCGAGGCCGCCCGGAAAGCCGGTGCGGGCCACCACGTCGTGCGCCATCTGCAGCCAGTCGCGCATTTCCGGTGGTGCGTTGTCGCGCTCGGCGAGCAATTTGTAGATCGTCGCAGCGAAGCTGTCGGTCCAGGTGGCGGGGTCACGGTGGGTCAGCACGAAGCGGGCCGCCGGGAAGGCCGCGACCAGTTCGCGGAAGAAGCCGGCGGTCGGCCAGTCGACCGCGCTCGGGAAGCCTTCATAGATGCGCGCCCAGTCGGGCCGGCCGTCCAGGGCGGCGCGCCACAGCGGCACCTGCACGGCCATGTCGTGCAACACCGCCTCCATGTGGTGGCTCGGGCCGAGGCCGAGCCGCTCGATCGCCAGCTTAAGCGAGTAGGTGCCGGTGCGCCCGACACCGATGCCGATCACCTTCATGGTCGTGTCCTCTTCGTTCGATTGTCGTGGTCGGTCCGGTTCGTGCCATCGCACGTGACATCGCTGCTCGCGCCGGCCCGACGCGCGGCAACCGTGGTGGAGGCCACTTCGGCCTTTATAGCGCAGTCCGGGCCTGCGCGGTTGGGCTTCAGGCGATGCCCAGAGCCATCGCCAGGTAGTCGAAGAACAGGCAGTAGAGCAGGATCGGCAGCGGCAGCCCGGCCAGCGTCGCCAGCAGGTAGTCGCGGCTGGCGACGCCGGACAGCGCCAGCGTGTAGTTCAGCGCCGGGGCGGTCTGGAACAGCGTGCGCAGCGCGATCATGCTGGCCACCGGCGCAGCGTCGAGGCGCGCCAGCAGCTGTCGGGCGAGGCGTCCGTCGAGCTGGCGCAAGGCGTCGCCGCCAAGCCAGCGCACGCTGTAGAAGGTGACCATGCACGACACGCAGGCGGCCATATAGGTGGCGAGGCCGCCGCCGACCCGCCCGAGCGCCAGCACCGCCGCGGCGAGGAACAGCCAGCCAGGGATCTGCGCCAGGTTGCCGAGGCAGAACAGGCCGACGAACAGCGCCACGCCGCCGACTGGGTGCTGCAGCAGCAACATGCGCAGCATTCCCAGGTCGAGATGCTCGCGCAGCCCCGAGAATTCCGCCACCGCGAACAACACGCAGAGGAAGGCGGCGACCGGCATCAGCCGCTTCCACAGCGGGACGCGGGGTGCGCCGTGTTTGGTATCGGTCGGTGCGCCGTCGGTATCCATTGCGGGCATTCCAGGGTTCAGGGCATCACTGTACGGGCGGCGGTCGGATCTCCGCAGACTCTATTTACCCCAGTCGATGCCGTCGACGCGGAAATGGCGGCCCTCGGCGGTACCGAGCACGCGCGGCATGTCGTCATGGTGCATCGGCTTCCCCGGTATCGATTTGCCGTCGAGGGTCCAGCGCAAGCTGTTCCGTATCCAGTCTGGGACTTCCGCGTCCCGGCAGCGGTATTCGCCGCGCGCGAAGTCTGGCCCGAAGTCGGCACAGCGGGCCAGCGGCCGCCACCAGTGGAGGTCGGGGAGGGTGACGCGCCCGCGCGAAACCGGCATCCACCACGCCCTTAGCGTGCCGTCGGGATCGCGCACGAACAGCAGTTCCGACGGGAAGCTCTGGTTCGAGCGTGGATCGCCGACGAAGGCGAACTGGCCGTTCGCCAGCTCGGGGATTACGACGCGCGGGCGCTCGGCCAGCGTCCGCGCGCTCGGGCCCAGGGCGGCGAAAACCGCTGTCAACACTGCCACGGCGGCTGTCGCACCGGATACCAGCAACAGGCGCCACAGCGTTCGGCGCCGTGAATCCGCCGCGGACCCGGACGTGGCAGCCGCGCGACCGTCGGCCGCCTTCGGCTCAGCCGCTGTCATGGGTCCTCCGGCGCTTGCTTCCGTCCTGGCAGCCCCTGCCGATCACCGCGCCGCACCGCCTCCGACGCCTGTCGTGCGTCGACGGTGCCGGCCCGGGCCGTCGGATTGCGCAGCGCGCCTGGAAAGTAGATCGAGGTCAGGCTCTGGGAATGCACCGGGCTGTCGGCGTCGCGGCCGCCGAAACGGCGCCAGTCGCGCACCCAGTGGATGTGATCGGCGATCTCGAGGAAGCCGATCGTCTCGCGGTCGCCGATCAGCACCCCCTGCACCCGCAGGCCCTGCTCGCGCTTGGCGGTCTCGAGGCGCTCGACCACGTCCGGCGTGGCGCCGAACTCGCCGTCGCTGGCCACCAGCAGGTCGGCGAGCTGCCAGCGCGCTTCGGCGATGCGGTCGATGCAGTGGGCCAGCGGGCCGCAGATGTCGGTGCCGCCGCGGTAGGCCTGGCCGAGAAAGCGGGTCAGCCTTTCGAGCCCGTCGGCATCGAGCGGCAGGTCCATCTCGATCAGTTCGCCCTCGCCGCCGAAGCTCACCACCCGGCAGTCGCGCTGCTGGGCGTGGGCAGTGCGCATCGCTTCGAGCACCACCGCCTTGGCCACTGCCTCGGCGCCGCCCTGCATCGAGCCGGAAGTGTCGACGCAGACGATCAGCGGCCCCATCTCGAGCCGGCGGTCGGGCTTGGGGCGGTTGATCGGACGCTCGACGCGGGCATCGCGGCACACCGTCTCGCTCATCCGGTCGTCGTCCTCGTAGGCCAGCAGGCTGCGCTCGGCGCGGCGCGCGTGCCACACCAGCCGCAGGCGCGGGTGGCCGAGCAGCATCGCCTCGGCCGGCAGCATCCGCGCGATGCGGTCGGAGCGGCACACGCCGCGGGTCTCGCCGGGCAGGTCGGGTACATGCACGGTGCGCGCCTCGGGCACCCGCGCGTGGGACGGCTCGACCACCGTCTCGGTGTGCTGGCCGGCGCTGTCGGGCAAATCGGTGATCCGGGCACGGCCGAGGCTGCGGACGATGCGGGCGAGCTCGGGCAGGTGCTCCAGAAGCTGGCGGATTCGCACCACCTCCTGCCAGCCGTCGGAGCGCAGCAGCCCGCGCAGCCGGTCCCAGCGGGCGTTCTTGGGCAGGTCGCCGAGATCGCCGAAGACTTCCACCAGCGCCTTCATGTCGCCGCAGCGCCGCTGCCAGTCGGCCGAAAAGGCATCGACGGCGAAGCCGATCGCGCGCGCCTCGGACACGCCGCGGTCGACATAGCCGGGGATGAAGTCGGTGTGGAACAGCAGGCCCATCAGCACGGTCTCGGCCAGTTCCCCATTGCCGCGGCAGAACTCGGCCAGCTCGAGCTCAGTGAGCGCGGCGGCCAGCGCCGACGCCAGCGCTGGCGGTGGCCACGGCCAGTCGCCAGCGGTCGCCAGCCGCCCGGCCAGCAGGCCCTCCAGCAGCCGCCGCAGCCCTGCCAGCCGCAGCTCGAGGCCGGCGCTGGAGTGGGTCAGGCTGCCGCTGCGCAGGCGCAGCGGCAACGCGTCCATGTCCGCCAGCCGTGCTTCGCGCGCGGCGAACAGCAGGCCGGGGACGTCGTCGGGCGTCATTGCCGGAGCGGTTCCCAGGCCACCGGCTCGGGCCTGATGCCCGGGTCGTCGGGCAGGCGGGGCAGGGCCTCGAAGCCTGCGCGGCAGCTGCGCGCCCGCGCCGCGAACGTGTCGAGGGCGGTGCCGATCGCCGCCAGGTTGGCGTCGATCGCGTCGGCCAGCGGCAGGTCCAGCCACAGGCTGGTGGCGCGGTAGCCGGCGAATTCGCGGGCCACTGTCGCCAGCTCCTCGCGGTAGCCGGCGATGCGCTCCAGCAAGTCGTCGAGCTGGCCGGTGCGGGCGCCGACGTGGGTGTCGCCGTAGCGGCGCTTGCGGGTGTAGGTCATGCGCAGGGCCTGGCTGCCGCCCTTCATGTCGTTGACCTCGCGGGCGATGCCGGCGTCGCCGAGGCGCAGCCGGCCGTCGTCGTCGTAGTCGAGATCGTCGGCGTTGCGCTCCGCCAGCAACTGCGCCTCGAACGCCGCGACCACACGTTCGAGCCGCGGCGGCGCGCAGGCCTCGCGCACGCCGAGGCGGGTGGTCAGCCAGTCGCGCACGGCCTGTTGCTCGGCCTCGTCGCGGCCGAGGCAGCCGGGCAGCAGCATCAGGTCCCAGGGGCTGATCGCGTCGCGTGCCTCGCTTGCCGCCGCGGTGCGCAGCAGGCCGGCGACCTTGACCCAGCGCCGGTCGGAGACCGCGATGTCGCGGGCGACGAGCCAGGTGCGCAATTCGACCATGCGCTCGGCGACCTCGGCCGGCAGCGCCACGGCGGCCGCGCACCGTGCCAGCGCGTCGCGCTCGGCGGCGTCGAGGGCACCGTCGAAGATCGTGCCGCCGCTGTCGAGGGGCGGCAGCGCGAGCAGGGCGCGGAAGCCTTCGCCACTGACCGGTGACACCGGGATGCGCAGCAGGAAGCGGTCGAAGAAGGCCGCCGCGACCTCGTCGTCCGGCAC
>JAGRGB010000001.1 GCA_020445745.1 Rhodocyclaceae bacterium
CCTTGAGTGCCCCTGCGCCGTTCCTGACGGGGCTGCGCAAGCAGTTGCCCGGCTTCATGCTGTGCGCGGTGATCGCGGTGGCGGCGACCTTCGTCTCCGAGCACTACGGCGGCCCCCAGTTCCTCTATGCGCTGCTGATCGGCATCGCGTTCCACTTCCTTTCCGACAACGACAAGTGCATCCCCGGCATCGAGACCTCGGCCAAGAAGCTGGTCCGCGTCGGGGTGGCGTTGCTCGGCGCCCGCATCGTCGCCAGCGACGTCAGCGACCTGGGCCTGGCCGGCGTCGGCGCGCTGATCGGCGCAGTCGCCCTGACCATCGGCTTCGGGCTGCTGATGGCCCGGTTGCTCGGGCTGCCGACCATGCTCGGCCTGCTGTCCGGCGGCGGCACCGGCATCTGCGGCATCTCCGCGACGATGGCGATCTCGTCGACCCTGCCGGCCACCCGCGACAACGAGCGCTATACGCTGCTGACCGCGATCGGCATCGCGATCTTCTCGACCGTGGCGATGGTGCTCTACCCGCTGGTCGTCAAGACCACCGGCATGAGCACCGCCGAGGCCGGCCTGTTCCTCGGCGGCTCGATCCACGACGTGGCGCAGGTGGTGGGTGCCGGCCTGATCATCTCGCCCGACGTCGGCGACGCGGCGACGCTGGCCAAGATGTTCCGGGTGGCGATGCTGATGCCGGTGGTGGTGATCCTGGCCCTCACCTTCCATGCCGAGCGCAAGAAGAGCGAGACGGCAGGCAGCAAGACACCGATCCTGCCCCTGTTCCTGGTGGTGTTCGCAGCGCTGGCCGCTGCCAACAGCATGGGCCTGCTGCCGAAGCAGCTGGTGGCGATCAGCTCCGAGGTGTCGCGCTGGTGTCTGGTGATCTCGATCTCCGCGCTCGGCGTCAAGACCTCGCTCGAGAAGCTCGCCGAACTGGGCTGGAAGCCGATCGCGCTGATGTCGAGCGAGGCGATCTTCGTCGCCGGCTACATGCTGCTGGTGGTGTACCTGGGCCGTGCCTTCGGCGCCTGAGGAGATCCGATGAACGCCACCGACAGGTTCGTCGCCACCACGGCCCACGCGGACGAGGACGGGGCAATCGGGCCGACGCTTCGGCGCGGTCGGTGGCGGCTGAACAAACAGGACCCGAGGATGTGGAGAGAGACATGATTGACCCCCTGATCATCGCCGGCAAGAGCTACCACTCGCGACTGCTGGTCGGCACCGGCAAGTACCGGGACTTCGACGAGACACGCGACGCGGTGGCGGCGAGCGGCGCCGAGATCGTCACGGTGGCGATCCGGCGCACGAACATAGGCCAGGACGCGAATCAGCCGAGCCTGGTCGATGCGCTGCCGCCGGCCCGCTACACCTACCTGCCGAATTCGGCCGGCTGCTACACGGCGGAAGACGCGGTGCGCACCTTGCGGCTGGCCCGCGAGTTGCTCGACGGCCATCGCCTGGTCAAGCTCGAGGTGCTGGGCGATCCCGAGACCTTGTTCCCGGACATGCCAGAGACCGTGAAGGCGGCCGAGACCCTGGTCAACGACGGCTTCGACGTGATGGTGTATTGCTCGGACGATCCGATCCAGGCTCGCCGGCTGGAGGACATCGGCTGCTGCGCGATCATGCCCCTGGCCTCGATCATCGGATCCGGCATGGGCATCGTGAATCCCTGGAACCTGCAATTGATCATCGAGCAGGCGCGCGTGCCGGTGCTGGTGGACGCCGGCGTCGGCACGGCCTCGGACGCGGCGATAGCGATGGAACTGGGCTGCGATGCGGTACTGATGAATTCCGCGATCGCGCATGCGCGCCACCCGGCGCTGATGGCCGGCGCGATGAAGAAGGCGGTACAGGCTGGCCGCGAGGCATACCTCGCCGGGCGCATGCCGCGCAAGCTCTACAGCGCGGTTCCGTCATCGCCGCAATTCGGTGTCATCGCGCCGGCGAGTGGCGCGCGGCGGGCCGCCTGAGCCGGCGTCGGGCTTCGACATCGGCACCGCGGGCGGGACCTGGCATGCCAGGCCCCTCTTGTTCTTGCACCAGGCGCAATTTGGCTTTGGACTAGACGCAAGGTCGAGCTAGATTCGGAACATGGGCATCCGCCCCGCGCGTGCCTCGCACGGGGCCAAACAGGGCACGACGACACCATGAGCACCCGCCCGATCGGAACGATGTGGGGTCAGTTCTTCCAGCAGGCCGCATCGCCGCACATCAGCCTGCAGGGACAGATCCGCCAGATGCTGGTCTCCGGCATCCTCGACGGCCAGTTGCCGCTGGACGCGCCGATTCCGTCCAGCCGCGAACTCGCCGCCCAGATCGGCGTCGCCCGCAATACGGTGGTGATCGCCTACCAGCAGCTCGTCGACGAGGGTTACCTGCTGTCGAGGGAGCGCAAGGGTTTCTTCATCAATCCGGAAATTCTCGAAGGTCGCGTCACCGCAGCCGAGGCGGCGCCCCCGGCGGACCACGGCACCGCGCCCGACTGGAGCAGCCGTTTCCGCTTCCGGCCCAGCGCCCAGCGCAACATTTCCAAGCCGGCCGACTGGCAGCGCTATCCCTATCCGTTCATCTACGGACAGTTCGACCCGGCACAGTTCCCGACCGCCGACTGGCGGGAATGCTGCATGAAGACCCTGTCGGTGCTGGAGATCGGTGAGTGGGCACAGGACATGTTCCTGCGCGACGACGACTCGCTGCTGCGCCAGGTCCGCACCCGCGTGCTGCCGCGACGCGGCGTTCGCGCCGCGGACGAAGAGATCGTGATCACGGTGGGCACGCAGCAGGCACTCTATCTGCTCGCCGACCTGCTGGTCGGCGAGCGCACGCGGGTCGGCATCGAGAATCCCGGCTACCCGGACGCCCGCAACATCTTCGCCAGCCGCGGCTGTCGCATGTTGGCGCTGCCGATCGACGCACAGGGCCTTCAGCTCGGTCCCCGGCTGGCGGACTGCGACTACCTTTACGTGACGCCCAGCCACCAGTGCCCGACCACCGTGACGATGCCGATCGAGCGGCGCCAGAAGCTGCTGGAAGCCGCCGAGGAACATGACTTCGTCATCATCGAGGACGACTACGAGAGCGAGAACCGCTTCGAGGGCGAGCCGATCCCGACCCTCAAGAGCCTCGATCAGAACCACCGCGTGATCTACGTCGGCAGCCTCTCGAAGACCCTGGCGCCCGGCCTGCGGCTGGGCTACGTCGTCGCACCGGCCGAGCTCGTGCGCGAGCTGCGCGGCGTGCGCCGCCTCAATCTGCGCCACCCGAACGCCTACATGCAACGCGCATTCGCGCTGTTTCTGTCGCTCGGCCATCACGACTCGCTGCTGCGCCGACTGTCGAGTGCGCATCGAGAGCGCGCGGAACTGCTCGCCGCGGCACTCGACCGGCACCTGCCGCAAGTCGACTACGTCCCGGTCTCGGGCGGATCGTCGTGCTGGCTGACGGCGCCGGACTGGCTCGATGCCGACGAGCTGGCCCGCGAAGCGAAACGGCGCGGCGTGCTGCTCGAACCGGGCGCGGTCTTCTTCGACGATCGCTGCCCACCCGGCAACGTCTTCCGGCTCGGCTTTGCATCGATCCGCGCCGATCACATCGAGCCTGGCATAAGTGCCCTGGCCGAAGCCTACTCGGCGCTCCAGAAAAGTCGTTAAATCCAAATATTTTCAATGCCTTGGCTGGACCAAGCGATTCCTTCGGTCTGGTCCTACCGGTCACTGCTCCACGGTCTTAATCTGCACCCATGCACAAGGCGCGTCGAATTCCGGCGACGCCGGCAAGGACCCAACGAGGAGACAGAAATGACCGAACCGAACGTCGAATTCCTGCAAGCCTTCAGCGACGCGTGGAACCGGCACGACATCGACGCGCTGATGGACTTCATGGCGGACGATTGCTCGTTTCATGCGATCGCCGGCCCCGATCTGCTCGGACGCAGTTTCGTCGGACGCGAGGCGGTTCGCGAAGGCTTCAAGCTGGCATGGCAGACCTTCCCGGATGCCTCGTGGCAGGACCCCGATCACTTCGTCCATGGCAACCGCGGGGTCACCGAATCGACCTTCGTCGGCACCAAGGGCGACGGCACCCGGATCGAAGCGCGGATGGTCGACGTATTCACCTTCCACAACGGCAAGATCGCGGTCAAGAACGCATTCCGCAAGGACCGCCCGCCGGTCCGCGGCGCCTGACGCCGTCACAGAGAGGATACCGACATGGATGCCGCCACCGCCGAGCGCGCCTTCGAGTTGCGCGCCACTGCCGCACGCACGCCCTATGACCCGGCCTACGATCCGCTGGTCAGCCAGACCCCGGGCCATGGGCGCGATTACGCCCCGACCTACTGGATCGGCACCGCTGGGGAACCGCCGGCCGACGACGGCCCGATCGACACCGACGTCGACGTCGACGTCGCGATCATCGGTTCGGGCTTCACCGGACTCACCACCGCGATCTTCCTCGCCGAACAGTACGGCATCAAGGCCACGGTGCTGGAGGCCAACCGCAGCGCCTGGGGCTGCAGCACCCGCAACGGCGGGCAGGCCCAGTGTGCCTCCGGCCGCCTGAAGCGCTCGCAATGGATCAGCCGCTACGGCCTGGAGGCGGCCCTCGGCCTGCACCGCGAGTGCCTGGACGGCATGGAGACCTTCAAGGAGCTGATCCGCGACATCGACTGCGATCCACAGCCCGGCGGCCACCTCTACGTCGCCCACAGACCGCGCGTCATGCCGGTTCTGGAGAAGGAAGCGGCGCTGCTGCGCGAAGTGTTCGGCTACGACGCGCGCATCTTCGATGCCGACACGGTCAAGCGCGAGTGGATCGGCGACCAGGAGGCCTGCGGCGCGATGCACGAGCCGGAAGGGATCGGCATCCACGCCGGCAAGCTCGCCTTCGGCTATCTGAAGAAGGCCCGTGCGCTGGGCGCCACTGTCCATCCCTCGAGCCCGGTGCAGGGCTGGGAGACCAGCAACGGGGTGCATCACCTGCGCACGCCGGGCGGCGTGGTCAGGGCGCGCGCGGTCGGCATCTGCACCGGCGGCTACACGTCGAACGGCCTGCATCGCGAGTTGAAGAACCGCCTGTTGCCGATCCTGTCGAATTCGGTCGTCACGCGGCCGCTGAGCGATGCCGAGATCGAGGCCGCCGGACTGCGCACCCACCAGGTCGTCACCGACACCCGGATCCTGCGCCACTACTACCGGCTGATGCCCGACAAGCGGCTGCAGATCGGCAGCCGCAGCGCGATCACCGGCCGCGACGCGCCCGAGAAGAAATACGAGCAATTCCTGATCCGAGACCTGGCGCGCAAGTTTCCGTCGCTCGCCGGCGTCGAGATCGACTATTCGTGGTGGGGCTGGGTCGACGTCAGCCACGACATGATGCCGCGCATCCACCAGCCCGATCCGACCCAAACGATCTACTACGCGCTCGGCTATGGCGGCAACGGCGTGATGTATTCGGCCCAGGCCGGCAAGCGCCTGGCCCAGTGGATCGCCGGACACGGCAAGGAGCTGCAATTGCCGATCTTCACCTCGCGCCTGCCGTTTCCGAACGTCCGCGAGATGGTCGAATCCCAGGCCTTCGCACCGTTCAGGCGCTTCGGCCAATGGTGGCTCTACCGCTGGTACCACCTGAAGGACGAAGTGCTGTGACGATGGCGGCCATGAGCGGCCGCGATCGTCGCAAGACTCACCCCCGGACCACACACAAAGAGAGACAGGAGACTGACATGAACCTCAAGAAAACCGCTTTTTCACTGCTCGCCGCCGGCCTGCTCGCATCGGCGCCGGCCGCGATGGCGACCACCTTCAAGATGGCCCTCGGCGACGCCGCCGGCGGCACCCAGTGGGAGCTGGGTCAGAAATTCAAGACCTTGTTCGAGCAGAAGACCGCCGGCAAGCACAGTGTCGACATGTTCCCGAACGGTCAACTGGGTGACGAGCAGAACACCGTCAATAACGCGGCGCTGGGCACCCTGGACTTCTCGGTGCTGGCGATCAACAACGTCACGCCGTTCTCGCCGACGGTCGGCGTCCTGACCCTGCCGTACGTCATCCAGAGCGCCGAGGACGCCGAGAAGCTGACCCTGGGCGAGGTCGGCAAGGAACTCACCGAGAACACGATCCGCGACGCCGGCGTGCGCATCGTCGGCTGGGCGTACTCCGGATTCCGCGTACTGACCAACTCCAAGAAGCCGGTGACTTCGCTGGACGACCTGAAGGGAATGGTGATCCGGGTACCGAAGAACGAGATCATGATCGCCACCTACCAGTCGTGGGGCATCAACCCGACGCCGATGGCGTGGTCCGAAACCTTCACAGCGCTGCAGCAGCGCGTCGTCGATGGCCAGGACAACCCCTACATCACGGTATCGGCGATGAAGTTCAACGAGGTCCAGAAGTACGTCACCAATATCCGCTACATCTTCTCGCTGGAGCCGCTGATCGTCAGCGAGTCGGTGTTCCAGGAGCAGAAGCCGGAAGTCCAGCAGGCGATCCTCGAGGCCGGCCGCGAGGCCACCGAACACAGTTTCGCCTACCTGCAGGCCACCGAGGAGCAGATCAAGAAGGATCTGGCCGAGAAGGGCATGGAGATCAGCGATCCGGCCAACGGCGAGCAGGAGTGGATCGCCAAGGCCACCGGCACGGTCTGGCCGCAGTTCTACGACAGCATCGGCGGCAAGGACAAGCTCGACAAGGTCCTGAAGGCCCTCGGCCGCTGAGCCCGGGCGACACCCGGGGACAGCCCCCGGGTGTTCGCCGATTTCGTTCCAGACCGACCGGGAGACCTCCATGTCCGCCAAGAAAATCGCCGCCAGGATCCTCGGCAATATCGAGGAATACCTGTCGGAAGCCCTGCTGGCCTGCTTCGTCGTGCTGCTCTTCGTACAGATCCTGCTGCGCCAGTTCTTCCAGTACTCGCTGCCCTGGGGCGAGGAGCTGGCGACCTACATGTTCGTCTGGTTCGCCTACCTCGGCGCCACGGTGGCCGCGAAGATGTCGGCCCACAACCGGGTAACGGTCCAGTTCAAGCTGGTGCCGCCCGTCGTCCGCAAAGTCTGCCTGGCCTTCGCCGACCTGCTGTGGGTGTGCTTCAACCTGTACTTCGTCTATCTCAGCTACGACTTCGTCTTCAACCGGATGAACCTGTTCTTGAAATCGCACACGCTCGGGCTGCCGATGAAGTACTTCTACATGATCCTGCCGATCGCCTTCGCGCTGATGTCGATCCGCATCCTGTGGAACAACTACCTGACCCTGGTCAGGGGCGTCGAACTGGTCGACCCGGAAGCCGAGGAGATCGAGAAGCTCAAGCACGCCACCGCAACAGAACAATGAGCCCGGACCACCCGCGGAGAGAGACAAGTCATGGACGCTTACATCGTTGAAATCCTGTTCGGCGGCTTCTTCCTGCTGCTGCTGCTCGGGCCACCTATCACCATCGCGCTGGGAGGCGCAGCGCTCGCGACCTTCCTGGCGGTGGGCAAGAATCCGATCGCCTTCGTGCAGATCGCCTTCACCTCGGTCGGCAGCTTCCCGCTGATGGCACTGCCGGCGTTCGTGCTGGCCGGTGCGCTGATGGAGGCCGCGGGCATCTCGCGGCGCCTGGTGGACATCGCCGAGAACCTCGCCGGCCCGATCACCGGCGGCCTGGGTGCCGCCACGGTACTGGCCTGTCTGTTCTTCGGCGCGATCTCGGGTTCCGGTCCGGCCACCACCGCCGCGGTCGGCATGCTGATGATCCCGGCGATGACCAAGCGCCGCTACGACCGGGCCTATGCCTCGGCGGTGACCGCCTCGTCCGGCGGCCTCGGCATCATCATCCCGCCGTCGATCCCGATGGTGATCTTCGGCATCGCCGCGATCGGGCTGATGCCGCCGCCGGACGCGGTCGCCAAGTACGGCCAGTTCAGCACCGTCTCGATACCGAAGCTGTTCGTCGCCGGCGTCATTCCGGGCATCATCATGGCCGGCAGCCTGCTGCTGATGAACTACCTGATCTCGAAGAAGAACGGCTACGTCGGGCTGACCGAGAAATGGTCCGGCAGCGACATCCTGATGGCGCTGAAGAAGGGATTCTGGTCGATCCTGGCACCGGTGATCATCCTCGGCGGCATCTACACCGGCCTGTTCACCCCGACCGAGTCGGCGATCGTCGCGATCTTCTACACGCTCTTCGTCGGTGCCTTCCTGCACCGCGAACTGAAGTTCGAGGCCCTGCTGCATTCGCTGCGGACGACCACCTGGATCACCGGCCGGGTGCTGCTGATCCTGTTCACCGCGACAGTGTTCGGTCGCCTGCTGGTCGAGCAGCGGATCCCTGCGATCATCGCCGATTCGATGCTCGGCCTGACCGACAGCCTGTATCTGATCTGGGCGATGGTGATCGGCTTCCTGCTGTTCGTCGGCATGTTCATGGAAACGCTGGCCGCGATCATGATCCTGGTGCCAGTGCTGCTGCCGGTGATGTACACCTTCGGCATCGATCCGACCCACGTCGGCATCGTCGTCATCTGCGCCCTGTCGGTGGGCTTCCAGACACCGCCGCTGGGCGAGAACATCTTCGTCGCCTCGGGCATCGGCGGCTCGAGCATCGAGGCCATCGTCTCGCGCATCCACCCGTTCGTGATGGTATCGACCGCCGCGGTCTTCATCATCGCGTTCTTTCCACAGTTGTCGCTGTGGCTGCCGCGCGTGGTCGGCTACTGAGCCCGCCGACGACACCGTCCGCCATCAACCGGAGCTATCCCATGACCTTCACCCGCCTCTCCCTGGTCACCGTCGCGCTGGTCGCAACGCTCGTGGCCGGATTTCCGGCACACGCGGCCGGCGACGACGGCATCTACGGCAGCAGCGAGCAGGCGCGCGCCGACGCGCTTCTCGACAGGGCGGCGGCACACGTCGCCCGGCTCGGCATCGCCGGCGTCCACGCCTTCAGCCGCCAGGCCGAATTCGTCGATCGCGATCTCTACGTCTATGCCCTTGACATCAACGGCCGCTTCCTCGCGAGTGGCGGTGCGTCGGCCGTGCTGATCGGCGACAACGTGCTCGACGAGGTGGACGTCGAAGGCAAGCCCTTCTTTCGTGAAATCGTCGATATCGCGCGCCGCGACGGCGAGGGCCGGATCACCTATCGCTGGTTCAATCCGGCCGACAGCAGCGGCGAGCCGAAGCTCACGTCGTTCCGCCGAGTCGGCGACATCATCGTCGCGGTCGGCTACTACCCGCCCCGCGCGACGCCGGCCCAGGCAAGGCGCCTGCTCGCCCGCGCCGGACAGGCGCTGGCCGGCGATCCGAATCAGGCTCTGGCCGAATTCCAGCGACTCAACGGGCCGTTCGTCCGCGACGACCTCTACGTCTTCGTCGTGGATGTCGCCAGCGGCCGCTTTCTGGCCCACGGAGCCAGTCCGGTCCTGGTCGGATCCGATGGCCGCCAGTTGCGCGACCCCGACGGCCGGCCGGTGGTGACCGAGATGCTCGACCGCGCAGCCCGTTCTGGCGATGGCGAACTCGACTACATCTGGCGCAATCCGGTGACCGGAAAGCTCGAACACAAGCACACCTACTTCACGGTCTCGGGCGGCCGTCTGATCGGCGTCGGCTACTACACGCGCTAGCCGGAGAAGGCGGCGATCCGCGCGCCTCGGTCGATCCGGGGCGACGTCAGTCGGCGCCCTGGACGGCGGGCTTGGCGCTTCGCACCGCGGGCGGGCGCATGCCCATCGCGAGCAGCAGCCAGGCCACCGCCAGCGCGGCACAGAACAGATTGACCGAACCGGCGCCGAAATGCTTGGCGAGCCAGCCACCCAACGCACCGCCGAGGAACAGGCCGATCGACTGCAGGGTGTTGTAGACCCCGAGGGCCGTGCCCTTGGCACTCGGCGGCGCGATCCGCGAGATCCACGACGGCTGGGTCGCCTCGAGGATGTTGAAGGCGACGAAGAACAGGGTCAGCAGCGCCGCCAGCGGCCACACCCCTTCGCCGAAGGCGTACAGGCCGACCTGCACGAGCAGCAGCAGTCCGATCGCGGCATTGAAGACCTGCTTCATGCGCCCCCGCTTCTCGGCCATGATCACCGCCGGCACCATCACGACGAAGGACGCCAGCACCGCCGGCAGATAGATCTTCCAGTGGCTGGCGAGCGGCAGCCCGTCGGCCACCAGCGCGGCCGGCACCAGCACCCACATCGCGGTCTGCATCAGGTGCAACGTGAACACGCCGAGATTGAGCCGCATCAGCTGGCCGTCCGCGAGCACGTCGACGAGTCGGCCGGTGGCCCGCGGCACCGGCGGCGCGACCGGCACGACGCTCACCAGCGTGACGATCGCGGCCAGCGCCAGCACGGCGGTGAGCCAGAAGATGCCGGCCATGCCGATCCATGCATAGAGGGCCGGCGAGAGAACCAGCGAACCGGCGAACACCAGCCCGATCGAGGCGCCGATCATCGCCATCACCTTGGTCCGGTGCTGCTCTCGGGTGAGATCGGCCGCCAGCGCGGTCACCGCCGCCGAGATCGCACCGGCCCCCTGCAGCACGCGACCGGCGATCATCACGTAGATATCGGATGCCGAGGCCGCGATCGCGCTGCCGAGCGCGAACAGCAGCAGGCCGAAGATGATCACCGGCTTGCGGCCGAAGCGATCGGACGCGGCACCGAACGGAATCTGCAACACGGCCTGGGTGAGCCCGTAGGCACCGAGGGCGATGCCGACCAGGGTCAGGTCGCCACCGCCCGGCAGCGTCTTGGCATGCACCGCGAACACCGGCAGGATCAGGAACAGGCCGAGCATGCGCAATCCGAAGATCGCCGCCAGCGTCGCGCCGACACGGCGCTCCCCGGGGCTCATGCGGTCGTCGGAATATTGGGTCATGGAACGGCTTGAGCGAGCGAAAGTGAATTGCGTATATTAGCAGGTCGCCCCCGATCCAGAGGCGTGCCGGCAACGTCACGACCGACAGCATGGACTCGATCCGCATTCGCGGTGCCCGCACCCACAATCTGCAGAACATCAACGTGGACATTCCCCGTGACCGCCTGACGGTGATCACCGGACTGTCCGGCTCGGGCAAATCGTCGCTCGCCTTCGACACGCTGTACGCCGAGGGCCAGCGACGCTACGTCGAATCGCTGTCGGCCTACGCCCGGCAGTTCCTGCAGTTGATGGAAAAGCCCGACGTCGATCTGATCGAGGGCCTGTCGCCGGCGATCTCGATCGAACAGAAGGCCACTAGCCACAACCCGCGATCGACCGTCGGCACCGTGACCGAGATCCACGACTACCTGCGCCTGCTGTATGCCCGCGCAGGCACGCCGCACTGCCCCGACCACCCCGGCCATGCACTCGAGGCGCAGAGCGTGTCGCAAATGGTCGATGCCACGCTGGCGCTGCCCGAATCGACGCGCCTGATGATCCTCGCGCCGTTGATCCGTGACCGCAAGGGTGAGCACAGCGAGCTGGTCGGAGAGTTGCGTGCCCAGGGTTTCGCACGTCTGCGCATCGACGGCGCGGTGCATGACATCGACGCCCTACCGAGGCTCGAAAAGAACCTGCGCCATGACATCGACGTCGTCGTCGACCGCCTCAGGGTGCGCCCAGATGTCCGGCAGCGGCTCGCGGAGAGCTTCGAGACCGCCCTCGCCCACGGCGATGGCCGGGCGGTCGCGGTAGAT
Source organism: Rhodocyclaceae bacterium (assembly GCA_020445745.1). GTDB lineage: Bacteria > Pseudomonadota > Gammaproteobacteria > Burkholderiales > Rhodocyclaceae > Cognatazoarcus. Next base: position 11,665 of record JAGRGB010000001.1, read on the forward strand.
CTGGACAGCGGTGAGCGGCTGGCCTTCTCGGCACGGTTCGCGTGCCCTGTGTGCAGCTTCGCGCTCGGCGATCTCGAGCCACGGCTGTTTTCGTTCAACAACCCGGCCGGCGCCTGTCCCAAGTGCGACGGCCTCGGCGTGGTGGATTTCTTCGACCCCGAGCGCGTCGTCGCCCACCCGGAATTGTCGCTCGCCGGTGGCGCGATCCGCGGCTGGGACCGCCGCAACCAGTTCTACTTCCAGATGCTGTCCTGTCTCGCGCAGCACTACGATTTCGACATCGAAATGCCGTTCGGCGACTTGCCCCAGTCGGTACGGGAGATCGTGCTGTACGGCTCGGGGCGGACCCGCATCGCGTTCCGCTATCTTGCCGACAGCGGCCGCACGACCCTCAAGGAACACAGCTTCGAGGGCATCATTCCCAACCTGGAGCGACGCTATCGCGAGACCGATTCGATCGTCGTCCGCGAGGAACTGGCGAAATACCGGGCGACGCACGCCTGCCCGGCCTGCGAAGGCACGCGCCTGCGTGCCGATGCCCGCCACGTGCTGGTCGGCGGACGCAACCTGCCCGAGGTCAGCGCGCTGCCCCTCGCACGCAGCCGGGATTTCTTTGCCGGGCTCGAACTCGTCGGACACCGCGCCAAGGTCGCCGACAAGATCGTCACCGAGATCCGCGCGCGCCTGCAGTTCCTGATCAACGTCGGCCTCGACTACCTGACGCTGGATCGCTCGGCGGATTCACTGTCCGGCGGCGAAGCCCAGCGCATCCGCCTGGCCAGCCAGATCGGCTCCGGTCTGACCGGCGTCATGTACGTCCTCGACGAACCCTCGATCGGGCTGCACCAGCGGGACAACGACCGCCTGCTCGAGACCCTCAAGCGCCTGCGCGACATGGGCAATACGGTGATCGTGGTCGAGCACGACGAGGATGCCATCCGTGCCGCCGACCATGTCGTCGACATGGGGCCGGGCGCCGGCGAACACGGCGGACAGATAATCGCCAGCGGCACGCCCGACGACATCTCGGCCTGTAGCGAATCGCTCACCGGCGCCTATCTTTCGCGCCGACGGTGCATCCCGCTGCCGTCCGGGCGCCGCCCACCGGACCCGGAACGGCAATTGGTGATCGTCGGCGCCCGCGGCAACAATCTGCAGGAGCTCGACGTGGCGGTACCGGTGGGGCTGTTGACCTGCGTCACCGGGGTGTCTGGTTCCGGCAAGTCAACCTTGATCAACGATACCCTGTACGCGATGGCGGCCCGCCACCTGTACGGATCTTCGACCGATCCCGCGCCGCACCGGGAGATCACCGGCCTCGCCCATTTCGACAAGGTGATCAGCGTCGACCAGAGTCCGATCGGCCGCACGCCGCGCTCCAACCCGGCGACCTATACCGGCCTGCTGACACCGATCCGCGACCTGTTCTCGGGTGTTCCCGAAGCCAAGACCCGCGGCTACGGCCCCGGACGCTTCAGTTTCAACGTCAAGGGAGGGCGCTGCGAAGCGTGCCAGGGCGACGGCATGATCAAGGTGGAAATGCACTTCCTGCCCGACATGTACGTGCCGTGCGACGTCTGCCATGGCAAGCGCTACAACCGGGAGACCCTCGAGATCCGCTACAAGGGCCGCAACATCTTCGAGATTCTCGACATGACCGTCGAGCACGCGCTGGCGTTCTTCGCGCCGGTACCGACGGTGGCCCGCAAGCTGCAGACACTGGCCGACGTCGGACTCGGCTACATACGCCTGGGGCAGAGCGCGACCACCTTGTCGGGCGGCGAGGCACAGCGCGTCAAGCTGGCGCTGGAACTGTCGAAGCGCGACACCGGGCGCACCCTTTACATCCTCGACGAACCGACCACCGGCTTGCACTTCCACGACATCGAACTGTTGCTCGGGGTGTTGCACCGCCTGCGCGACCACGGCAACACGGTGGTCGTCATCGAGCACAACCTGGACGTCATCAAGACTGCCGACTGGATCGTGGACCTCGGGCCGGAAGGCGGCGGCGGGGGCGGACGGCTGGTGGTCGCCGGACCGCCCGAGGCGGTCGTGGCCGAGCCGGCGTCCCACACCGGTCGCTACCTTTCGGCGCTAATTGCATGACATGCGTCAGCAATTCGAACAATCGTCCGCCGGTCGCATGCCATCGATGATAGTCTTCGTGCAGGAATTCGGCAGCGGAGAGCGCACATGGCGAGCCCCCAAGAGATTCAGGAACGCTTTCTCGAACGACTGGAGCGCAGGGCGAAGTTCCTGGTGACCGTCGAGCGCAGCGGCATGGGCATCTATATGCCATCGGAAGAACGCCAGCGCGTCCGACTGCTGGAGGGACTGGCACGGGCGGTGGCCAGACCGTCCGAACTTCCGCACCTCACGGCCGAAACCGTCAAGGCCGCAACTGCGCGCTTGAACGAGATCTTCGAAGTGATGCAGAAGCACCTCCCGCACGACGTCCAGTATCGCAACCGCATCCACCGCGACTGGTAACACCAGCTCACGCCGCATGGCGCTTCAGGACCTCCAGCGGCACGATCTGAAGCACGGCTTCGTGGGTCGCGGCCAGTACCACCGGGGGTGCCACGCCGGCTTCCAGCGCCTCCAGCCAGCGCGCTGCGCACAGGCACCAGCGGTCACCGGGGGCTAACCCCTTGAAGCGAAGCTCCGGACGCGGCGTCGACAGGTCATTGCCCCGCCCCCGGCTGAAATCGAGAAACTCGCGCGTCAGCCGCGCACACACCAGGTGCAGGCCCGGGTCATGCCGGTCGAACGAGCAGCAGCCGTCGCGACGATAGCCCGTCAGTGGTGCGTAACCGCAAGCCAGCAGCAGACCACCCAGTACGTTCCTCTCACCAACCATCATCGTTCTCCGCACCACGACCGACCTGGATGATCCCCGTCCCCCACCGTGTCGTTCGCGGTTTTGCTGGGGACCACCAGCGGCGATATCGACGCTCCGGCGCATGGCACGGAGCCAGATCGTCGACCGACGAATGCCTTGTCCGGCCCAGGGCAGGCAGGGGCAGCCCGGCCAGGACGCGGCACACCGCTAGGAGTCGGGAAATCCATCCGGATTGGCCGCCTGCCAGCGCCAGGCATCGGCACACATCTCGTCGATGTCGCGTCGTGCCTGCCAGCCCAGTACCGCCTGCGCGCGCGACGCGTCGGCCCAGCACGACGCGACGTCGCCGGCTCGCCGGTCGACCACGTCATACGGCACCGGCCGGCCGCAACAGCGCTCGAATGCCGCGACCACCTCGAGCACGCTGTAGCCGCGACCAGTGCCCAGATTCAGCGTCAGCACCCCCGGCTCGTGATCGATGAGGTGCTCTACCGCGCGCACATGCCCCTCGGCGAGATCGACGACGTGGATATAGTCCCGTATCCCGGTGCCATCGGCAGTCGGATAGTCGCCGCCGAACACCTGCAGCCGCTCGCGCCGGCCAACCGCGACCTGGCTGATGAACGGCATCAGATTGTTCGGAATACCATTGGGATCCTCGCCGATTCTGCCCGACGGGTGTGCGCCGACCGGATTGAAGTAGCGCAGCAACGCCACCGACCAGCGCGCATCGCTGGCCGACAGATCCCGCAGCACATATTCCATCATCCACTTGCTGCGGCCGTATGGGTTGGTCGGGCTCGTCGGGGCGTCCTCGCGGATCGGCACGCTGGCGGGATCGCCATAGACGGTCGCCGACGAGCTGAACACCATCCGCCTCAAGCCGCACTCGGCCATCGCCGCGGCCAACGACACGGTGCCCCCGATGTTGTTTTCGTAGTACGCCAGTGGCTGGGCGACGGATTCGCCGACCGCCTTGAGGGCGGCAAAATGGATCACCGCGTCGACCGGCTGGCGGCGCATCAACCGTGTCAAACCTTCGCGATCGCGCACGTCGCCCTCGAAACGCCCGCGCAGCGGCCGCCCGGCGATTTCCTCGACCCTTGCCAGGGCCGATGGCTTGCTGTTGCTGTAGTTGTCGACGACGACGACATCGTGGCCGGCCGCCATCAGGGCCAGGGACGTGTGGCTGCCGATGTAGCCGGCGCCCCCTGTCACGAGGATCACTGCCATGGGACTGCTCCAACAATGCTGCCGGCCAGCGGCGCAGGCGGGCGCGACCCGCCGGGACATCGGGATTATCGCTCGCCGACGCCCGAACCGCGCCCGGCAATAAAAAAACCGGGTCGTCGGGACCCGGTCTTGTCGTCGGCAGAAGGCAAGCTATTCGGCGAGCGCCTCGGCCGCTTCGACGATGTCCTCGGCGGGCCTGTCGAGCAGTTCGACCAGCGCCATCGGCGCGTTGTCGCCGTCGCGGAATCCGCACTTGAGGATCCTCAGGTAACCGCCGTTGCGGCTCGCGTAGCGCGGACCCAGTTCGTCGAACAGCTTGACGACCATGTCGCGGTTACGCAGGCGGTTGAATGCGAGCCGGCGGTTCGACAGGCTCGGCTTCTTGCCCAGCGTGATCATCGGCTCGACCACGCGGCGCAACTCCTTGGCCTTGGGCACGGTGGTGCGGATGACTTCGTGCTGCAGCAGCGAGTTGGTCATGTTTCGCAGCATTGCCTGGCGATGGGCGCTGGTGCGATTGAGTTTGCGAAGACCGTGGCGGTGACGCATGAATCGTTCCTCTATTCTTGCAGGCGCAGGTCAGCCGAGCTTCTCGAGCCCTGCCGGCGGCCAGTTTTCAAGTTTCATTCCGAGCGTAAGGCCGCGCGACGCAAGCACTTCCTTGATCTCGTTGAGCGACTTGCGACCCAGATTGGGCGTCTTCAGCAGCTCGGTCTCGGTCCGCTGGATCAGGTCACCGATGTAGTAGATGTTCTCGGCCTTCAGGCAGTTGGCCGAACGCACCGTCAGTTCCAGGTCATCCACCGGGCGCAGCAGCACCGGATCGATGGCCGGGGCCTTGGGCTGTTCGACCGCGGCGGGCGTACCCTCCAGATCGGCGAACACCGACAGCTGATCCATCATCACGCGAGCGGCATAGCGGATCGCTTCTTCAGGATCGACCGCACCGTTGGTCTCGATGTCGATCACCAGCCGATCGAGGTCGGTGCGCTGTTCGACACGGGCGCTCTCCACCTGATAGCTGACCCGGCGAACCGGGCTGAACGAGGCGTCGAGAACGACCCGTCCGATGACCTTGGAATCGCCGACCGGCATCCGCACGTTGCCGGGAACGTAGCCGCGGCCTTCCTCGATCTTGATCTGCATGTCGAGCTTGCCGCCGGGCGCCAGATGGGCGATGACGTGCTCGGGGTTGATGATCTCGACGTCGTGGGATACCTCGATATCCCCGGCCGTGACGACGCCGTCACCCTCCTTGAACAACCTCAACGTCGCTTCGCTACGGGTGTGCATCTTGAGTACCACACCCTTCAGGTTGAGCAGCAGATCGACGATGTCCTCACGGACGCCGTCCAGCGTGCTGTATTCGTGCAGAACGCCCTCGATCATCACCTCGGTCGGCGCACAGCCGGGCAGCGAGGACAGAAGAATGCGCCTCAGTGCGTTGCCGAGCGTATGTCCGAACCCGCGCTCGAACGGCTCCATGGTGACTTTCGCATGCACCGGCGAGACGTTCTGCACATCAATGATACGAGGCTTCAGCAGCGCATTGCTTTGCATCGATATTC
>JAGRGB010000080.1 GCA_020445745.1 Rhodocyclaceae bacterium
GGCTTCGGCGACTACACCGAAACCGGCATCGTGATTCCCTGCCGCTTCCGTGGCGCCCCTGTGAACTTCGTCGCCCAGATGTACCTCGACTGCGAGCCTCCGATCTCCGCCGGCCGCGAGATCTGGGGCTTTCCGAAGAAGCTGGCGAACGTCTCGCTGCAGGTGAACCGGGACACCCTGGCCGGCCGGCTCGAATACGCCGGCCAGCCGGTGGCGCTCGCCAGCATGGCCTACAAGCACGACAACGCGGTGTGCATGCACGGCCATGGGGAGGGCCAGGGCATGCATTGCGACCCGGCGCCGCTGGCCGCCAAGCTGGCTGCCACCCAGGTCAACCTGAAGCTGATTCCCGACGTCGATGGCCGCCCCGCGATCGCCCAGCTAGTGGCCTACAACCTCATCGACATCCACGTCAAGGGCGGCTGGACCAGCCCGGCACGACTGCACCTGATCCCCCACGTCAATGCGCCGGTGGCCGATCTGCCGGTGCGCCGGGTGCTCGGCGGCAGCCATTTCGTCGCCGACCTGACGCTGCCCTACGGCCGCGTGCTCTACGACTATCTGAAGGAGTCGCCATGGCATACCGCCTCGCCAACGCCCTTGTCCTTGGCGGCGCAGTCGGCATAACGGTGCTGGCGCTCCACCACTACAGCCACTGGCTGCCGGCCGGCGGCATGCACTTCGAACTTGCCCGCGAGCGCTGCTACGGCGTCGTGCGCGCCGGCCGCAACGACTGCGGCACCGCCTTGCACGCCTGTGCCGGCCAGGCCGCGATCGAACGTGGTGCCGACGAGTGGCTGATGGTGCCGGCCGGAACCTGCCGCCGGATCGCCGGCGGCAGGTCCTGGGACGAGGCCGGCTGAGCGCGCCCAGAAGCCGATGGCGCAGCCTGCGCGATGGAGTCGCCGATGATCACCACCCTGTTGCAGCGCTTCGCCGCGACCAGTTCCGCCACGCCGGCGATGGTCCTGCCGTCGCGGGTGCGGCGCGCCTTCGAGTACGAACAGTACCGTGCCGAGCTGCTGGTCACCGCGGTCCAGCTCGCCATCGTCGTGCTGCTGGCGCTGCTGTATGCCGGCTCGCCGCCGGGATTCTCGCCGGATGCCCCGGTGCAGGCCGGCCCGCTGGGCCTGGTGCTGTTCGGCGAGCTGGCCCTGATCCGGCTCTATCTTGCGCTGACCGGCCAGTTGGGGCGGTGGTGGCTGGGATTCACCGTGGTCGCCGAGATGGCGCTCTTGATGTTCGTGCTTTGGGCCTACCACCTGCAGTACGAACAGCCGCCGCAGTTCGCCCTGAAGAACACCCAGTTCGTCTATGTCTTCGTGCTGATCGGGCTGCGCGCGCTGCGCTTCGAACCGCTGTGGGTGATCCTCTCCGGCGCCACCGCGACCCTCGGCTGGCTGGCGATCCTGGCCCATGCGATCGTCGCCGCGCCGAGCAACCCGATCACCCGGGACTTCGTCACCTCGCTGCGCTCGACCCAGATCCACTACGGTGGCGAGTTCGACAAGCTGCTGGCGATCGTCGTCGTCAGCGCGGTGCTGGCGCTGGCATTGTGGCGTGCTCGCCGGCTGCTCGCCGATGCGGTGTCCGGCCGCCAGGCCGCCGCCGACCTGTCGCTGTTCTTCGACGACTCGGTGGCACGCCGGATCACCGAATCCGAGGCCGAGGTGATGGCCGGCCAGGGCGAGCTTCGCGAAGCCGCGGTGCTGTTCCTCGACATGCGTGGCTTCACCAAGGCCGCCGCGACGCTGGCGCCCGGCGCGCTGATCGCGCTGCTGGGCGAGTACCAGGGCCTGATGGTGCCGATCATCAAGGCCC
>JAGRGB010000081.1 GCA_020445745.1 Rhodocyclaceae bacterium
AGATCGTTGTGCTTGCCGCCGGCGCGCACGCATTTCTGCGAGGTCGTGGCCCGGCTGTAGGGGCGCTTGTCGAAGCCGAGGAAGACGTCCTTGAACTGGTTCATGCCGGCGTTGGTGAACAACAGCGTCGGATCGTCGTGGGGAACCAGTGAGCTGGAAGCCACGATCTGGTGGCCCTTGGACTCGAAGAATTCGAGGAATTTCTTGCGGATGTCGGCGCTTTTCATGGGCATTCTGGTCGGTGATCGCGAGCCCGGCGGGGCACGCGGGAAGTGAGCGCGATTGTACCCGATGCCCCCGACCGCGAGACGCCGCGGGCCGCGCGCCCACCGCGAGGCCGGGGCACGGCGACCTCAGGGGCCGATCAGCAGCCAGGTGGCGATGCCGGCCAGCGCCAGCGCGGCAACCAGCAGCGCAAGCTTGACACTGGCCGAGGCATCGTCGCCATCGACTTCGCCGGAGGATCGGGCGGCGATCGGTTCGGCGGGACGGTCGTCGCGGTCGATGCCCGTCGCGGCCGCTGCCACCGCGGCGGGCGCATCCGTTGCCGGGCCGGCGGCGCGAACGGCCGCGCCGGTCGCCGCGGCGCCAGCCGCCGACACGATCACCGTCCGATCCGGGGCGACGAGGCTCTCGCCCATGTCCGCCACCGGCACGGCTGCCCCATCGCCACCGGGTTCGGCGGTCGGACCGTCCACCGACGCCACGGCGAGCGGCGCCCTGTCCACGTCGACAAGCACCGCCCCGCTGTTCCGTTCGATTGCCACCGGGGCGATGTCGACCGCCGACGCCGTCATGCGGTTGCCGGCGTCGGCGATCTCATGCGCGTACATCATCATCGCGGCGGGGTCGACGACGGTCTCGGCCATATGCATCAAGGCGTCGTCACAGCCCGCTCCGTCGTGCCCACCGCCCGCTTCGCGCTGCGGCAAGGGCAGCTCGAATTCGGCGCTCATGGCTTCCAGCAGCCGGCTGTCGAGATCGTCCTCCGGGTTCAGCTGCTCGGTCGCATCGGACCAGAACGCGGTCTCCATCATCTGCCGTTCGGCATCGTCGATGCCGCCGTCCGTATCCGACGGTAGCAGGGCACCGGCCGCCGGATCACCTCCGGCCAACCCGGGTTCGCACCAGACGTCCATGCCTAGTCCGCGCAGCAACTCGAGGTAGCGTCGAGCACCGGCTTCGTCGAGGCCGTGCTTGATGCCCAGTTCGCGGCCCGAGAAGACGTGGTCGAGTCGCTCACCGTCGAGCCTGAGCCGATCGCGCGCGGCTGCCATCACCTGCTCGCGCGACCGGCCGTCGAGCACGCCGCCGGCAAACACGATGCGGTAGTCGTCGGCGGCAGGCGCCGGTTCGTCGTCTGCCCGGCGTTCGGCCAGCGACTTCAGTTCCATGCCGATCGCCGACAGCTGCTCGAGATAGCGCCGTGCCTGCTCCGAATCGAGACCCTTCTTAAGAATCGTGCGTTCGCCGGTGAACAGACCCACCGCCTTGTCCTCGGGCATGCGAAAGCGGGATACGAGTTGCCGGACCACCTCTGCCCGATCGACGCCGTCCCGCAAATTGCCATCGAAGGCGATCGTGAATCTCGTCGACATCGCTGCGCCCCGCATCCATCCGAAACGATCCCTCTATACCATGCCTTTGCAATCCCGAAAGCGGCAAAATGGCATAGCGGCGGCAAGGCCCGACCGAAAGGCGGGCACCGCCGCCTCCCGGAGAGCTTGCCGAGACCGAATTCATGCCGCCTGCACACGCCTACGCCGAACTCGTCCACCGCCACGGTCGCCTCTACCGCATTCGCCACGCGATGGCGATGCTGGCCTGGGACCGGGCCACGCTGATGCCGCCGGGCGGCGTCGGGGCGCGGGCCGCCGCCGAGGCCGAACTCCAGTTGCTGGCACGGGAGCTGCGCGCCGACCCGCTGGTCGGCGAGTGGCTCGACGCCGCCGCGGGCGAACCCCTCGGTGACTGGGAGGCCGCCAACCTGCGCGAGATGCGGCGCGACTGGCTGGACGCCCGGGCAGTCCCGGCCCGGGTCGTCGAGCGACGGGTGATCGCCACCGCCAGCTGCGAGCTCGGCTGGCGCCGCCAGCGCCCCGCCAACGACTGGCGCGCCTACCTGCCGGCCTTTCGCGAGGTCGTCGCGATCTGCCGGGAGGAAGCCGGGCATCTCGGCGACGCACTCGGCTGCAGCCGCTACGACGCCCTGCTCCAGCGCTTCGAGCCCGGCATCAACGCCGCACGGGTCGCCGCCACCTTCGATGAACTGGTCTCCTGGCTGCCGGCGCTGATCGCCACCGCGCGCAGCCGCGGCGACACCTTGCCGCCGCTCGGCACGGTGGCCGTCGATGTCCAGCGGCAACTCGCTCGAACGCTGGCCGCACGACTCGGCTTCGACTTCGACCACGGCCGCCTCGACGAAAGCGCCCACCCGTTTACCGGGGGCGTTGCCGAGGACGTGCGCATCACCACGCGCTTCAGCGAGGAGGCCCTGCTGCAGGGCATCAACAGCACCATCCACGAAACCGGCCATGCGCGCTACGTCGCCGGTCTTCCGCCGGCGTGGCGCGAGCAGCCGGTGGGCGCCGCCCGTTCGTTCGGCGTTCACGAGAGCCAGAGCCTCGGCCTCGAGATGCAGCTGGCGCGCACCCCGGCGTTCTGCGAGCTGCTGTCGTCGCTGCTGATCGACGCCGTCGGCGAGCGGCCGGCGTTCGCGGCGGACGCCCTGTACGCGCGGATGACCCGGGTGCAGCCCGGAGCGATCCGCGTGCACGCCGACGAACCGAGCTATCCACTGCACGTGATCGCGCGCTTTCGCATCGAACGCGCCCTGATCGAAGGCGACATCGCCGCCGCCGACGTGCCGGCGATGTGGGACGAGCAGATGGCCCGCCTGCTCGACCTCGACACCCGCGGCAACCATCGTGACGGCTGCCTGCAGGACATTCACTGGAGCAAGGGGGCGTTCGGCTACTTCCCGAGCTACACCCTCGGCGCGATCTATGCGGCCCAGTTGTTCGCGGCGCTGAAGTCCGAACTCGGCGAACTCGACGGGTGCATCCGGAGCGGCGGTTTCGAGTCGATCTTCGCGTGGCTGGGAGCACGCGTGTGGGCCCAGGGCAGCCGCTTCGAAACCGACGAACTGCTGCGCCGGGCCACCGGCAGCGCGCTCGACGCGGCCCCTTATCGCGCCCATCTGCTCGCCCGCTACGGCCACCAGGCGTGATCGCCGCGACCGGCAGCTCGTGGCGCCGGGACACCGTGGTCGCGGGCTGCGCGCGCCGCTGCCAAGCGTTATCCTGGCGGCGTGTACCGCATGCAAGACCCGGCACCGTGACCACCGCCGACCTCTTCCGCGACCTGTCCGACCGACCCGCACCGGTCCGACTCGGCGACGGCGCCTGGTTGCTGCCGCGCTTCGCCTGCGATCGCGCCGAGGCGCTGCTCGCCGCGCTCGACGGCGTGTTGCGGCAGGCGCCGCTGCGCCACATGCAGACGCCCGGCGGCCACACCATGACGGTGGCGATGAGCTGTTGCGGCGAGCGCGGCTGGCACTCGGACGCCGCAGGCTACCGCTATACGACGTTCGACCCGCACTGCGGGCGCCGCTGGCCGCCAATGCCAGCGGTATTCGTAGAACTCGCCGTGGCGGCGGCCGCCACCGCCGGCTATCCGGGCTTCGTGCCCGACAGTTGCCTGATCAACCGCTACGGTGCCGACGCGAAGCTGTCGCCGCACCAGGACCGCGACGAACGCGACCTGTCCCATCCGATCGTATCGCTGTCGCTGGGCCTGCCGGCACGCTTTCGGTTCGGCGGTCCCCGGCGCCGCGACCGCCTGCTGCGGACGGACCTCGAACACGGCGACGTGGTGGTCTGGGGCGGCGCCTCGCGGCTGGCCTACCATGGCGTGCTGCCGCTCGCCGGCGGACGGCATCCGTCGACCGGCGACTGCCGCTACAACCTCAGCTTTCGCCGGGCCGGCTGACGCCGGAGAGCGCCGGCGCCGCAACCCGCGGCGGCTGTGCGGCGGCGCGCCCGACGGGACAGACGCGACGCCAGCGCGCCAGCGCGGCAGCCATGTCGGCGGTCTGGATCGGTTTGCTGAGGTAGTCGTCCATGCCCGCGGCGAGGCATTGCTCGCGGTCGCCGGCCATCGCGTTGGCGGTCAGCGCGAGGATCGGCGTCCGCTCGCCGGCCGCCTCCTTCGCGCGAATCCGGTAGGTCGCCTCGAAGCCGTCCATCTCGGGCATCTGGCAGTCCATCAGCACCACGTCGAATCGGCGACTGTCGCAGGCCGCGACGGCCGCCCGGCCGTCGGCTGCGATCGTGACCCGGCAGCCCAGGCTCTCGAGCATGGTCCGGGCGATTTCCTGATTGACCGGATGATCCTCGGCCAGCAGCACCTCGAGGCCAGTCAGGTCGGGGGCAGTATCGTCGCCGTCCCCGGCCGCCACCGCGGGTGAAACCTCGGCGCACTCTTCGGCCACCTCGGCACGGATCGAAAACCAGAACAGCGATCCCCGGCCGGGCGTGCTTTCGACCCCGATCGTGCCGCCCATCAGGTTCGTGAGTTCCCGCGACACGGCGAGGCCGAGCCCGGTCCCGCCATAGCGCCGGCTCATCGAGCCGTCGGCCTGCGAGAACGGCTTGAACAGCCGTTTCAGGTTCCTGGCATCGATGCCGATGCCGGTGTCGCGCACTTCGAACCGGATCGACAGCCCGCCGCCGTCGGTGGCATCGTCTCCGGCGGTGTCCGGCAGGCAGCGCAGTTCGACCTCGCCCCGATCGGTGAACTTGACCGCGTTGCCGATCAGGTTCACCAGGATCTGGCGCAGCCGGCCGTTGTCGGCGCGGACCAGGCGCGGCAAGTCGGGATGCACCTCGCTGGACAGGCGCAAGCCCTTGGCCGTCGCCGCTGGAATGATCGTCGCGACGGTCTGCTCGATCAGCCTGCGCAGGTCGAAGTCGGTGGCATCGAGTTCCATGCGGCCGGCCTCGACCTTGGAGAAGTCGAGGATGTCGTTGATGATCCTCAGCAAGGCCTTGGCGGACTGATTCAGTTGCTCGGAATAGGCACGCTGGCGCGGGTTCAGATCGGACCGCAGAAGCAGGTCGGCGAGGCCGATGACGCCGTTCATAGGGGTGCGTATCTCGTGGCTCATGTTCGCCAGGAACTGCGACTTGGCACTGTTGGCGGCCTCGGCCAGGGCCTTTTCCTGGGCCAGCGTCAGCGACACGTCGATTTCGCTTTCGAGCCGGGCCATCGCCTGGCGCAGGGCCCGCAGCGGAAGCTGTCGCAGCGCCAGGAACACCGCGAATCCCAGCAGCGCGCCGATCGATCCGGCGATCGCGGTTTCGACGAGAAGAGGTCGCAGCGAACGCACGATGCGGAGCCGGCCCGCCACCTGGCCGGCATCGTAGATCGGGGCTTCGCGCCAGACGTGGGGCCGGGCCAGCTCGTCTCGGCTCTCTGCGATCAGGGCCCCGTCACGGTCATACACCTGCCGGACCTCGGGCGAGTCGTCGTCGGGCCGGCGGCGCAGCGGCTGCATCAGGCGTTCGGTCTGGAAGCGCCACAACTGCGGGTTGGTCTGGAGGTATTCGGAGACCAGGCGGCTGTTGATCTCCGTCTCCGATTCGAGCTTGGCGTTGACCACCGATCTGCCCAGCGTGAAATAGGCGGCCGGGAAGGCCACGGTCACGGCCAGGCTGACGGACAGCGCGATGATCGTCAGCAGTCGTTCCATGGCTTCCTCGCGTCCGGGCGGATCAACGCGATGGGCCCGTCAATTGGCCACCAGGTGGCCGTTGGCCTCGAGGATCGACCGGGCCTCGTCGCCTTGCACGAACTCGGCGAATGCCGCGACGCCTGGCGGCGCGTCGTTGCGAATCACCATGAAGAAGGGCTTGTAGAAACGGTAGCTGCCGTCGGCCAGCGCCCGCGCTGTCGGATGCGCGCCGTCGAGCGCGATCGTGTGCAGGCGGCGCCCCTCGGAACGCAACAGCGCCACGGTGTTCGTCGCCAGCGAACCCGGCTGCCGCTCGGCCTGGTCGGCAGCGTCCTGGTCGGTGGGGGCAACGATCATGCCGGGGCGCTGGTGGGCGAGTTCGAGCGCCGCGGCGATCTCCGGCGCCATGTCGGCGAGATATCGGCTGTCCCCGTCCGATTCGGGCCGAAGCACGATGCGCACCAGTTGACCGTCGGGCCAGTGGGTGGTGCGCCCGCTCAGCATGTCGGCGACCTGGCGCATGGTCAGTTCGGCGATATCGGTCCTGTTGGTGACCAGCGCGAACGGGGAGCGGCCGTACTCGATCACCCGCTGATACGGACGGCGCTCCCTCTCGCGCAGCGGCCGACTGGTGACCGCCACGTCGGCGACGCCGGCGTCCAGTGCCGAGAGGCCGCCGGGCGAGCCGAGACTCGGCAGTATCGTCACGGTGCCCACCTCGCGATGCTGCCGCACGAAGGCCTCGCCGAGCAGCTTCATCGTGCCGAGCGCGCTGCCCGTCCCACCGATCCGGATCGCTTCCCCGGCCTGGGCGATCACCTGGCCTGCCAGCAGGAGCAGTGCGAGAGCAACGCGGATCAAAGGGTTCATCGCTTGGGCCTCCGTCAGGGTGGATTGACGCATGCTGCGGGCGCGAGCATGGCAGCACAAAGCGCGCCCGCCACGGCAAGGGCCATATCGGCTGCAAGGCATCGAACTTGAACCGGCTGCGCATCGGTTCATGGAACTTCACACATCGATCTTCCTCGAAAGCTCACTTTTCGGCCAACCGCGCCACAACGCAACTTCCCCGGGAGTCCCCATGCCCAGCCGCCCGATCTCCGACCGCCCGTATCTCGCCGCCCTCGCGCCGCTGGCGCTGGCCGGCGCCGTCATCCTGGGCACCGCCTGCAGCAGCGGTTCCAGGGTCGGAGCCGCCGAAGCATCGCCACGGGTCGACACCCTGGCGCACGGACTCGCCTACCCCTGGGGCCTCGCCTTCCTGCCGGACGGCAGCCTGCTGGTCACCGAAAAGCCCGGGCGGCTGCGCCACGTCAGCGCAAACGGCACCGTGTCGGCGCCGATCGCCGGTGTGCCCGCGGTCTCCTATGCCGGCCAGGGCGGCCTGCTCGATGTCGCGCTCGATCCGGAGTTTGCCCGCAACCGGCGCATCTACCTGAGCTACGTCGAAGCCGGGCACGGCATCAAGGGCACCGCCGTGGCGCGTGCGGTGCTGTCGGCCGACCGCCGCACGCTGGGCAATCTGGTCGTGATCTTCCGCCAGCGGCCCAAGGTCGACGGCAACGGTCATTTCGGCGGCCGCCTGGTGTTCGCCGCCGACGGCCGCCTGTTCGTGACCCTTGGCGAACGCCAGCAGGACGGCGACCGTCCGGGCGATTCACGGGAGGCGCAGAACCTCGGCAGCCATCTCGGAAAGATCGTGCGCATCGGCGCCGACGGTTCGGTGCCGGCGGACAATCCCTTCGTCGACGACGACCGGGCCCTGCCCGAGATCTGGAGCTACGGTCATCGCAATCCGCAAGGCGCGGCGATCCACCCGCCCAGCGGCGAGCTGTGGGTGGTGGAGCACGGCCCCCAGGGTGGCGACGAACTGAACATCGTCAGGAAGGGCCGCAACTATGGCTGGCCGCTGGTTTCCGATGGCTGCAACTACGGCAGCCTGTCGAGCCACTGCACGCCGGTCGGTGGCGCCAGCGCGGCGCCGGGGCTGGAGCCGCCGATCACCACCTGGGTGCCGCGATCGACCGCCCCCAGCGGTCTCGCGTTCTACGACCACGAACGGATTCCCGAATGGCGGGGCGATGTCTTCGTCGGCGCGCTGGCCGGCCGTGGCCTGTGGCACCTCGAACTGGACGGCGAACGCGTGGTCTCCCGCGAAAAACTGCTCGGCGACCTCGGCGAACGCATCCGCGACGTCCGCCAGGGCCCGGACGGGCGACTCTACCTGCTCACCGATGCCGCCGACGGACGCATCCTGCGGGTCTCGCCCTGAACGGCCCGATGCCGCGGGTGGCGACTCGCGAAGCCCATCGAAATTGCCGCGCAGGACAGGCGCAGCCGTCACCCGGCGAGCGGGCCGTGAATCGGCGGCTCACTCCGCCGGCCACAGTATCTCCACTTCGCGGACGCCCCAATCGCGGGCCGCGTCACGGTCGCGCCCCATGTAGATGTCGATCCTGCGCCGCCAGCGGCGGTTCATCTTGTCGCGGACGACGTAAGTCCCGTCGAGGCCCTCGATGCGCACTTCGGTGCCATGCCCGAGCCCCTCGGCGATGAGGTCGCGTGACACCGCGATCGCCTTCATGCCCGGCTTCAAGCGGTCGCCCCAGGCCGCCAGGTCCGGTGTCCTGTCGGTCTCCCGCACCGACGACGTGTAGGCGGTCGAGGTGACCGTCATGCGGCGGGTATCGTCACTGCAGCCAGCCAGCGCGACGACGGCAATAATCGGCAACAACAAGCGTCGCATGTACCGATTGAAGCAGCCCATCGCGCCGGCTTCAAGTCCACCGGCAAGTCCGGCCGCCGTGCGCGCGCCCCTCGAGCACTGGCGCCGGTCCCTCGCCGTCGTGACCTTCGTTTGTGCGCGGGCACGCCAGGCCCGACCATCGCCGCGATCCCGCTGGCCGGAGCGCCTCGCACGCGGCTCAGTCGCTGCGGCGCTGGCGCGCGATCTGGCGAGACAGCAGGATCATCGGCAGCAATCCGACCGCGACGATGGTCAACGCCGCGGTCGAAGCCTCGGCCAGTCTTTCGTCCGAAGCGAGGTTGAAGGCCTGGGTCGCCAGCGTGTCGAAGTTGAACGGTCTCATCACCAGGGTCGCCGGCAATTCCTTCATGACGTCCACGAAGACCAGCAGCACGGCGGTCAGCAGTGCGCCCCGGACGATCGGCAGGTGCACCCGCGCCAGCGTCGCCCACTGGCCGTAGCCGAGGCTGCGCGCGGCGTCGTCCATGCTGGTGGTGACCTTGGACAGCGAGGTGTCCATGGTGTGCAGGGCGACCGACAGGAAGCGTGTCAGGTAGGCATAGACCAGCGCGGCGATGCCGCCGGTCAGCAGCAGGCCCGGGCTCGCGCCGAACGCCGCGGCCCACCAGTCGGCGATGATGTTGTCGAGTCGCGTCACCGGAATCAGCACGCCGACCGCGATCACCGTGCCCGGCACCGCGTAGCCGAGGCCGACCAGGCGGTTGAGGCCGGCAGTGACCAGGTTGGCCGGCGACAGCCGGCGGGCGTAGGCCAGCACCACCGCGCAGACGACCGCAGTGCCGGCCGTCACCACCGAAAGAATGAAGCTGTTGCCGGCCAGCTCGACGAAGCGCGGACCGAACTGGGCATCGCCCTCGACGACCGCCATGTGCAGCAGCAGCGCGCACGGGACCAGGAAGCCGAACAACAGCGGCATGAAACACGCGAAGGCGGCGATCGCGCCGGCCAGCGGCGACAGGCGTCGCCCCGGATGCGGCCGGTGCTGTCGCGACGTGTTGTGGAAGCGTGCCCGTCCACGGCTGGTCTGCTCGAGCACCAGCACCAGGATCACGAAGCCGAGCAGAGCCGCCGACAATTGCGCAGCGGCAACCCGGTCACCCAGCGAGAACCATGCGCGATAGATGCCGGTGGTGAAGGTCTGAACGGCAAAGTAGGACACCGTGCCGTAGTCCGCGAGGGTCTCCATCAGTGCCAGCGCGGTGCCCGCCACCACCGCCGGCCGGGCGAGCGGCAGCGACAGCCGGAAGAAGCAGCCCCACGGACCGAGGCCGAGGGAGCGGCCGGCCTCGAGGACGCCACCGGCACGCTCCAGAAAGGCGCTGCGCGACAGCATGTAGACATACGGAAACAGCACGAACATGAACATCGCCACCGCGCCGCCGACCGAGCGCACGTCCGGGAACCAGTAGTCCCGCGCCCGCCAGCCGAAGGTCTCGCGCAGAAAGCTCTGGACCGGTCCGACGAACTGCAGGAAGTCGGTATACACGTAGGCCATCACGTAGGCCGGCACCGCCAGCGGCAATACCAGCGCCCACTCGAAGAAGCGCCGGCCCGGGAATTCGTGCATCGCGGTCAGCCAGGCGGTGGTCACGCCGATGCTCGATACGCCGAGCCCGACTCCGACGATCAGGATCACGGTGTTGGCGACATAGTCGGGCAGCACGGTCGCGGTCAGATGCTGCCAGGTATCGCTGGTGCCGCCGGCCACGACGTTGGAGAACACCGACAGCACCGGCACGATCACCAGCAGCGCCAACACCGCCGCCCCCAGGCTCAGTACCGTCCATCGTCGACGGGCGGGGGCGGCGGCCACTTGCAAGTTGGTGATCTCCGAAGGTGAGGCCCCGCGTCGCGCGAGACGGAAAGCGTAATTATAATTGATCTCGTTTACCGCGCCCGCCCACGCACCAGGGGCATTGCGGTCGGCGGCCCCCGGCCACCGACGGCTGCCCCGCGACCGACCGTCATGGCCCATCTCGAACTCGATTCGCTTCGCCTCGCCTTCGGCTCCCAGGTGGTCGTGGACGGCTTCGGCTTTGCCCTCGAGCAGGGGCGCATCGGCTGCCTGCTGGGCCCCTCGGGCTGCGGCAAGACCACGGTGCTGCGGGCGATCGCGGGCTTCGAGGCGCTCGTCGGCGGCCGCATCCGACTCGACGGCCGGGTGGTCAGCGACGCCCGCCACCACACGCCGCCGGAGCAGCGGCGGATCGGCATGGTGTTCCAGGACTACGCGCTGTTCCCGCATCTGACGGTCGCGCGCAACATCGCCTTCGGTCTGCGCGCGCTGGCGGCCGACGAGGCGCAGTCCCGGGTGGATGCCCTGCTCGAGCGCATCGGTCTGCCCGACGCCGCCCACAGGTATCCCCACGAGCTGTCCGGCGGACAACAGCAGCGGGTGGCCCTGGCACGGGCGCTGGCGCCGCGCCCGGCGCTGCTGCTGCTCGACGAGCCGTTCTCCAACCTGGACGTGGACCTGCGCGAGCGACTGTCGGCGGAGGTTCGGGAAATCATCAAGTCCTCCGGCACCACCGCAATCCTCGTCACCCACGACCAGCACGAGGCCTTCGCCGTTGCCGACGAGATCGGCATCATCCACGAAGGTCGCATCCAGCAATGGGATACGCCGTACAACCTGTACCACCGACCGGCCAACCGCTTCGTCGCCGACTTCATCGGCCAGGGGGTGTTCCTGCCCGGCACCGTGCTCAATAATCGTCAGGTGGACATGGAACTTGGCATACTGGAGAGCCGGATCCCGGTCGAGTGCGGGCTCGGCTGCAGCGACTGCAATCTCGGCTGCCACGTGGACGTGCTGCTGCGCCCGGACGACATCGTCCATGACGACGCCAGCACGATGCAGGCCGAGGTCGTGGCGAAGGCCTTCCGCGGCGCCGACATCCTCTACACCTTGCGGCTGCGGAGCGGCGCGCGGGTGCTGTCGCTGGTGCCTAGCCACCACAACCACGCGATCGGCGAGCCGATCGGCATCCGCCTCGCGGTGGACCATGTGGTGGCCTTCCACGATTCCCGAGGCCCGACCCCGGTTCCCGGCGCACGTCCGTCGATCCCGATCGTGCCGGCCGAGCGATGATCCCCTGGCTCGACGGCGAACCGGATTTCCCGCCCCCATCGATGGCCCTGCGCGAGCCCAACGGCCTGCTCGCCGCCGGCGGCAGGCTCGAACCGGAGTGGTTGCTGTCCGCCTACCGGCGCGGCATCTTCCCGTGGTTCGGCGACGACGACCCGATCCTGTGGTGGAGCCCCGATCCGCGCATGGTGCTCGAGCCCGTGTCGATGAAGATCTCCCGCAGCCTGCGCCGCCGCCTGCGGCGCCACGAATTCGACGTGCGCCTCGACCTTGACTTCGAGGCGGTGATCCGCGCCTGCGCCGAGCCGCGCGCCGGTGCGGCGGGCACCTGGATCACCGATGCGATGCGCGCCGCCTACTGCCGCCTGCATGAACTCGGCCACGCCCACAGCGTCGAATGCTACGCGGATGGCCGACTGGTGGGCGGGCTCTACGGCGTCGCGATCGGCCGGGCTTTTTTCGGGGAGTCGATGTTCGCGCGGACCACCGACGCCTCCAAGGCTGCCCTCGCCCATCTGTGCCGACACCTTGAAAACCGGGGCTTCGGGCTCATAGACTGCCAGATGACGACCTCGCACCTGGCCTCACTCGGCGGCTACGAGATGCCCCGCAGCGAGTTCACCAGGCGCCTGGCGATGCTCACGGCCGCCGGCGGCGATGCGGGCCGCTGGACCGAGCACGCCACCGATTTCGACTGGGGCGAAGCCACGCCATGCTGAAGGACTATCCATACGCACTGCTGCAGTTCTACGCCACCGGACCGTATGCATGCTCCTACCTGAGCGAGCGCATCGCCCGCTCCCAGGTGGCCACACCCGGGCACCTGATCGATACGCCGGTCTATAGCGAACTCGTCCATAACGGCTTTCGTCGCAGCGGCGTGTTCACCTATCGCCCCTATTGCGACACCTGCCGTGCCTGCATTCCGGTCCGCATCCCGGTCGCACGCTTCCGTCCGGACCGCAGCCAGCGGCGCTGCCTGCGGGCCAACCAGGCACTGCTGGCCAGCGAGCGGCCACTGGCCTTTTCCGAGGAGCATTACGCCCTGTACAAGCGTTACCAGGGCAGCCGCCACGCCGGCGGCGGCATGGATCAGGACAGCCGCGAGCAATACGCGCATTTCCTGCTGCAGAGCAATGTCGAGACCCGCATCGTCGAATTCCGCGACCCGTCCCGGCGCGGCGCCCTGTGCATCGTCTGCGTGATCGACTGCCTGACCGACGGGCTGTCGAGCGTCTACACCTTCTTCGACCCGGACCTCGACC
This sequence comes from Rhodocyclaceae bacterium, assembly GCA_020445745.1. GTDB lineage: Bacteria > Pseudomonadota > Gammaproteobacteria > Burkholderiales > Rhodocyclaceae > Cognatazoarcus. The sequence continues at coordinate 12,855 of JAGRGB010000081.1, forward strand.
GGCTCGGGCTCGGCACCTACGGCGTGCTCTGGCAGGTGGAGGCATGTCGGCAGCTCGGCCTGTCCTACCTGTACCTGGGCTACTGGATCCGCGACAGCCGCAAGATGTCGTACAAGGCGCGCTTCCATCCGCTCGAGGGTCGAGTCGGCGGCCTGTGGCGGGAATTGACACGGCGCGATTTCGCGGAGCTGGATTGAACCCCGTAACCACGCCCGACGGCTCGTTCGCGTTGCCGCAACGATGAGGAAAACGCGATCCCCGGTTTCGGTCACGCTCGTCGAACGGCCACGGACGACGGCACGGCCCGGGCTACGGGCGTGACCGGGCGCCGTCTCGCGATCCTGCCTGGACTGGCCGCGCTGGCCATGCTGCAGCCGGCGTTGGCGGCGGACTGGTTCGTGCTGTCGGGCGTCTCGCACCACTTTCAGCAGCGCAGGGACTGGCGCGAGATCAATCCGGGCGTCGGCTTCGAGCGTGACCACCGGCGTGGACCGTTGGGTCCATGGACCTTTTCCGCCGGATACCTCAGGAACAGCTACGATCGTGCCAGCCTGTACGTCGGCGGGCGGTGGACGCCGCTGGCCATCGGCCCGCTGCGCTTCGGCGGCTTCGGCCTGCTGGCCACCGGCTACCCGTCGCCGGTGCTGGTGCTGCCGGCCGCGGTGATCGAGGGCCGTCACTTCGGCGTCAATGTTCTCGCGGTGCCGAACCTGCCCGGCTACAGCGGCTATGTCGGCGCCCAGATCCGTTTCGCGCTGGAGTGAATCGGTCGCTCGGCCCCCCCTGCGCTACAATCCGCCGCGCCATGTACTCGCTGATCCGCCCGCTGCTGTTCGCCACCGACCCCGAGCGCGTCCACCATTGGACGATCGCGGCGCTGCGCGCCGCCGGCGACCTGCTGCCGGCGGGCCACCCGCTGGCCGCCACCCCGGCGACCGTGATGGGCATCGACTTTCCCAACCGCGTCGGCCTCGCCGCCGGCCTCGACAAGAACGGCGAGGCAATCGACGGGCTCGCCCGGCTGGGCTTCGGCTTCCTCGAGATCGGCACCGTCACGCCGCGCCCGCAACCTGGCAACCCGCGACCGCGGATGTTCCGGCTGCCCGAGGTCCAGGGCATCATCAACCGGCTGGGGTTCAACAACGACGGCGTCGACGCGCTGCTCGCCAACGTCCGCGGTGCCGGCTTCAAGGGCGTGCTCGGCATCAACATCGGCAAGAACGCCGCCACTCCGATCGAACGCGCCGTCGACGACTACCTGGGCTGCCTCGAACGCGTCTACCCGCTGGCGAGCTATGTCACCGTCAACATATCCTCGCCCAACACCGCGAACCTTCGCCAGTTGCAGGGCGAGAGCGAGCTCGACGCGCTGCTGGCGGCGCTGAAGGCGGCCCAGCGCAGTCTCGCCGACCGGCACGGCCGCTACGTACCGCTGGTATTGAAGATCGCGCCCGACCTCGACGAGCGGCAGATCATCGACATCGCCGACGCGCTGCGGCGCCACCGTATCGATGGCGCGATCGCGACCAACACCACGCTCGCCCGCGACCGGGTGCAGGGTCTTGCCCATGCCGGCGAGGCCGGAGGCCTGTCCGGCGCGCCGCTGTTCGACACCGCCACGGCCGTGCTCGCCCGACTGTGCCAGGCGCTGGGCGGGGAATTGCCGGTGATCGGCGTCGGCGGCATCACCGACGGCGCAGGCGCCCGCGCCAAGCTCGACGCCGGCGCCAGCCTGGTCCAGCTCTACACCGGCTTGGTCTATCGTGGCCCGGCGCTGGTCGCGGAGGTGGTGCGCGCCTGCAGCTGATCCGCCGTTGGACCGCCCACGCCACCGACTGCCCGCCGCTCCGATTCGCCGCCGGCCGGGAAAACCTGCTTTGAAATCAGGGTTGGCGGCCCGCCGCGGTCAGGCGATAATCCCGCGGTTCGACCGATAATCTCGTTCATGAGCAGCTACGTATTCGTCATCCTCGGTGCCGTGCTCGTCAATAACGTGGTCTTCGTGCGCGTGCTCGGCCTGTGCCCATTCATGGGTGTGTCGAAGAAGCTCGAGACCGCGCTCGGCATGGGTTACGCAACCACCTTCGTGCTGACGCTGGGCAGCGGCACCAGTTACCTGATCGACCACTACCTGCTCGCCCCGAACGAGATCACCTACCTGCGCACCCTGTCGTTCATCGTCGTGATCGCGGCGATCGTGCAGCTCACCGAATTGATCATCGAGAAGTCCAGCCCGCTGCTGCACCAGGTGCTGGGCATCTACCTGCCGCTGATCACCACCAACTGCGCGGTGCTCGGGGTACCGCTGCTCAACGTGGCGATGAGTCATTCGCTGCTCGAATCGCTGCTGTTCGGGTTCGGCAGTTCGATCGGATTCACGATGGCGCTGATCCTGTTCGCCGGCATCCGGGAACGGCTCGAGGGCGCCGACGTGCCGATACCGTTCCGCGGCACCGCCATCGCGATGGTCACCGCCGGCCTGATGAGCCTCGCGTTCATGGGTTTCGCCGGCCTGGACCGCTACCAGTAGGACGGTGCACAAATGATCGCAGCCCTGCTCGTGATGGCTGGCCTCGCCCTCGTCCTGGGCGCGATACTGGGCTTCGCCGCGGTACGTTTCAAGGTCCAGGGCGACCCGCTGGTGGACAAGATCGACGCGATCCTGCCCCAGACCCAGTGCGGTCAGTGCGGTTTCCCGGGCTGCCGGCCGTACGCCAACGCGATCGCCGACGGCGAGGCCGACATCAACCAGTGCCCACCCGGTGGCGACGAAGGCGTGCGCAAGCTGGCCGACCTGCTCGGCCGCGAATACAAGCCACTCAACGAGGAGCATGGCGTCGAGAAGCCGAAGGCGGTGGCGATGATCGACGAGCAGACCTGCATCGGCTGCACGCTGTGCATCCAGGCCTGTCCGGTGGATGCCATCGTCGGTGCTGCCAAGCAGATGCACACCGTGGTCGAGGCCGATTGCACCGGCTGCGAGCTGTGCGTCGCGCCCTGCCCGGTGGACTGCATCACGATGGAGCCGTTGTCCGAAACCGTCCAGAACTGGAAGTGGAAATACCCGACGATTCCGATCGGCAAGGCCGCCTGATGCTGCAAAAGCTCTTCACGTTTCATGGCGGTGTCAAACCCGACAGCCGCAAGGACGCCTCGACATGCCGGCCGATCCGTCCGCTGGCGATGCCGGCGGAACTGGTGGTGCCGCTGCATCAGAGCATCGGCGGCACCCCCCGGCCGCTGGTCCGGGTCGGCGACCGGGTACTGAAGGGCGAGCGCATCGGTGCCGCCGAGGGGCCGGTGTCGGCCGCGGTGCATGCGCCGACCTCCGGTACCGTCAAGGCCGTCGAGGAACGCACGATGCCACATCCGTCGGGCTTGCCGGCGAGTTGCGTGGTGATCGAGACGGACGGCGAGGATCGCTGGATCGAGCGCGAACCGGTGCCGTGGAAATCGATGAAGGGCGACGAGTTGCGCGACTTTCTGCGCGACGCCGGCATCGTCGGCCTCGGCGGCGCCACCTTCCCGAGCCACATCAAGTTGCGGCCGGCGACCGCGCCGACCCACACGCTGGTGCTCAACGGCGCCGAGTGCGAGCCGTTCATCACCTGCGACGACATGCTGATGCGCGAGCGCGCCGACGAGATCGTCCGCGGAGCCGGCATCATGGCCCGGATGCTGGCGGTCGAGCGGGTACTGATCGGCATCGAGGACAACAAGCCGGAAGCGATCGCGGCGATGCGTGCCGCCGTCGACGGCGACATCCAGGTCGTCGCGATCCCGACGCTGTACCCCGCGGGCGGCGAGAAGCAGTTGCTGCGGGTGCTCACCGGGGTCGAAGTGGCCGCCGGCCGTCGCCCCCTCGACTTCGGCCTGCAGTGCTTCAATGTCGGCACCGCCTACCGGGTGGCGCGCGCGATCGACCATGCCGAGCCGCTGATCTCGCGAATCGTCACGGTTGCCGGCAACGTCGAGGAGCCAGGCAACTTCGAAGTCCTGGTCGGCACCCCGATCGACGAATTGCTGAAGGCCGGCCGGCCCCGAGCCGACACCGACCGGGTGCTGATGGGCGGCCCGATGATGGGATTCGCGCTGCCGACCACCGCAGCGCCGGTGGTCAAGGCCACCAACTGCGTGCTGGCCGGCAGCCCGAGCCTGCTGCCGCCACCGCCACCCGAGATGGCATGCATACGCTGCGGCACCTGTGCCGACCACTGCCCGGCCGACCTGCAGCCGTTCGAGCTGTACTGGTTCGGGCGCTCGCACAATTTCGGCAAGGCCCAGGAGTACCACCTCTTCGACTGCATCGAATGCGGCTGCTGCAGCTACGTCTGCCCATCCCACATTCCGCTGGTGGACTACTTTCGCTTCACCAAGAGCGAGATCTGGGCGCGCGAACGCGAAAGGGCCGCCGCCGATATCGCCCGTGAACGCTTCGAGGCGCGCAACGACCGGCAGGAGCGCGAAAAGCGCGAAAAGGCGGAGCGACTGGCCGCCAAGGCCGATGCGACGCGCAAGAAGCTGGCCGAAACCGGGGCCGGCGACGGCGCCCCGCCGTCGCCGGCCGAGGAAGCCAAGAAGGCCCTGATCGCGGCCGCCCTCGAGCGCGCCAAGCAGCAGAAGTCCTCGGTCAAGGCGCGCAACACCGAAAATCTGCCGGCCGACAAGCAGGCCGAGATCGACGAGATCGAGGCCCGGCGTGCGCGCAGCGAGCGCCGCACCGTCGAGCCGCCGGAACCCTCATGAGCCATTCACCCTACCTCCGCGAGTCCCGCACCGTACAGCAGATCATGCTGCACGTGCTGCTCGCCCTGCTGCCCGGCATCGCCGCCTATGTCTGGCAGTTCGGCCCGGGCATCCTGATCCAGCTGCTGCTCGCCAGCGTCACCGCGCTGGCCGCCGAGGCCGTGATGCTGAAGTTGCGGGGCAAGCCGCTCGGGCTCTACCTCCGCGACCTGTCGGCGATCGTCACGGCGTGGCTGATCGCGCTGTCGCTGCCACCGATCGGCCCATGGTGGATGATCGTGCTGGCGACCCTGTGCGCGATCGTCGTCGCCAAGCACCTGTACGGCGGCCTCGGCCAGAATCCGTTCAATCCGGCGATGGTGGCCTTCTGCGTGATGATCGTCGCCTTTCCGGCGTTGATGTCGCAGTGGCCGGCGGCCGGACTCGATCCGCCCCAGCAGATCGACCTGATCCTCGGCGGCGAACGGCCGCTCGACGCGATCACCGCGGCGACCCCGCTCGACGCCCTGCGCACCGGCCTGCGCACCGGCGGCGAAGACGCCCGCGTTGCCGAGATCACCCAGGGCCCGGCGTTCGGCCTGATCGGCGGCAGCGGCTGGGAGTGGGTGGTGGCCGGCTTCGCCGCCGGCGGCCTCTATCTGCTGTGGCGACGCATCATCGGCTGGCAGTTGCCGGCCGCCTTCCTGGTGACGATGGCGCTGACCGCGCTGCTGCTGTGGGGCATGCACCCGGCACGCTTCGCCTCGCCGCTGCTTCACCTGGCATCCGGCGGCACCGTGCTCGCGGCCTTCTTCATCATCACCGATCCGGTGTCCGGCTCGACCACACCCAGGGGCAAGCTGGTATTCGCCGGCGGTGCGGCATTCATCGCCTACATGATCCGCAGCTTCGGCAACTATCCCGACGGCATCGCGTTCGCGGTGTTGCTGATGAACATCTGCGTGCCGCTGATCGACATGTATACCCAGCCCCCGGTGTTCGGCCACAAGCGGGGATCGTCGTGAGCGCCGAGCACACCGCCACCGCCACCTCGCTGCGCAGCGCCGGCGTGATGCTGGCCTTTGCGGTGGTGTTCACGCTGGCGATGGCTGCCACCTACCGATTCGCGCTGCCCGACATCGAGGCCGCGCGCGAGGCGGCGAAGATGAAGCTGGTCGATGCGGTGCTGCCGCCGGGGCGCTACGACAACAGGCCCCTCGACGACAGCGTCACAATCGGCGCGACGCCGGAGCTGGGCCTGCGCGACGGCGGCCGGATCTACCGGGCACGCCGCGCCGGCGAGGATGTCGCGCTGATCGTCGAAGCGGCGGCGCCGGATGGCTACGGCGGGCGCATCGAGCTGCTGGTGGCGGTCGGCGAGGACGGCCGCATCGCCGGGGTGCGCGTCACCGGCCATTCGGAGACACCGGGACTCGGCGACTATGTCGACCCGCGCAAGGACCGCAACAAGAAGGCACCGTGGATCGACCAGTTCCGCGGGCGCGGGCCGGAACGCGCCGGCGACCTGAAATTGAAGAAGGACGGCGGCGAGTTCGACTATCACGTCGGCGCGACGATCAGTGCCCGGGCGGTCACCGGCGCTGTCGCGCGCGCACTGGCGTGGACCCGGGCACATGCCTCCGAACTGTACTCGGCGCCGGCCGGCAGCCGCCTCTAGGAATCCGACCGATGGACAAGCAGATCACTCGCGAAATCGTCGTAAACGGCTTGTGGAAGCAGAACCCGGGCCTCGTCCAGCTGCTCGGCCTGTGCCCGATCCTGGCGATCAGCACCAATCTGATCAACGCGGTCAGTCTCGCCCTGGCGACGATCCTGGTGATGATCCTGGCGAACCTGGGGGTCGCGGTGCTGCGCAACTTCATTCCCTACGAGGTACGCATCCCGGTCTTCATCCTGATCATCGCGTCGCTGGTCACGGTGGTGGACCTGGCATTCAACGCCTGGCTCCACGGCCTGTACCTGGTGCTCGGCATCTTCATACCGCTGATCGTCACCAACTGCATCGTGCTGGCCCGGGTCGAGGCCTTTGCCGCCAAGAACGACGTCGTCCATTCGACTCTCGACGGACTCGCCCAGGGCACCGGCCTGCTGGCGGTGCTGGCGGTACTCGGTGCGATGCGCGAGATCATCGGCAGCGGCACGCTGTTCTCGGGCATCGACCTGCTGATCGACGGCGCCCGGCCGCTGTCGCTGTTCGGCGATGATTACCCGGGCTTCCTGCTGGCGATCCTGCCGCCCGGCGCGTTCTTCGCGCTCGGGTTGCTGATCGCGCTGCGCAACTGGATCGAGGGTCGCGCCGCCGCCCGTCGCCACCGCCAGGCCGCGCTGCCGCCGGCAGTCGAAGCCGGCACCGCATGACTGGGACCGCGACGGCCATCGGGCGCCGCATGACCAATGCCCAGGTCGAGGAGATGTTCCGCCGTTTCGCCGCAGCCGAACCCGCCCCGAACACCGAGCTGGAGTTCGGCTCACCGTTCCAGTTGCTGGCGGCCGTCGTGCTGTCCGCCCAGGCTACCGACAAGGGGGTCAATCTGGCAACGCGCAGGCTGTTTGCAAAGGCGGCGACTGCGGAAGCGATGGCCAGCCTGGGCGCCGACGGCATCGCCGAAGAGATCCGCAGCATCGGGCTGTATCGCAACAAGGCCCGCAACCTGGCGGCGCTGTCCCGTCAGTTGCTCGAACGCCATGGTGGCGAAGTGCCGAGCACCCGCAGCGAACTCGAGGCGCTGCCCGGCGTCGGTCGCAAGACCGCCAACGTCGTCCTGAACACCTTGTACGGTGAGCCGACGATCGCCGTGGACACCCATCTGTTCCGCCTCGCCAACCGCACCGGGCTGGCCCCCGGCAAGGACGTGCTGGCGGTCGAGCGGGCGCTGCTGCGCCGCATTCCGAAAACCTACCTGCGACATGCCCACCATTGGCTGATCCTGCACGGCCGCTACGTCTGCACGGCGCGCAGACCCCGCTGCGGTCGATGTCTCGTGCGCGACCTGTGCGGCTGCCGCGACAAGACCGACTGAGGTAGATGATGTTCGATCCGAGCCGCGAGCAGGCCCGACGATTCTTCGTGGAGAGCTGGCGCAAGCACCTCGACCGCCAGGTGCTGACGCCCCAGGAAACGATCGCAGCGCAGCTGGTCGAGATGCATCCGGAATATCACGCGCTACTCGGCGATTCGGATTCCGTGCATCGCGACTTCACGCCGGAAGACGGCCAGATCAACCCATTCCTGCATCTGTCGCTGCACCTGGCCATCGAGGAGCAGCTCTCGATCGACCAGCCGCCCGGCTTGCGCGCCGCCTTCGAAAAGGCCGCAGCGCGTCGCGGCGATCGCCACGACGCGCTGCACGACGTCCTCGAATGCCTCGGCGAGACCCTGTGGCAGGCCCAGCGCGATGGCCGCCCGCCCGACGGCACGTCCTACGTCGAATGCGTCAGGCGGCGCGCCGCTGGCTGACCTCGGCGACAGGCTCAGCGGCGCGACGAGCGACGCGCCACCGCCATGCCGGCCAGCGCCGTCACCGCCAGCCACAGGCTGGCCGGCTCGGGTACCGCGCGCACCGCGACCTGGGGCGGGGCCACGTCGTCGGCAATTTGCCGCGTCAATTGCTCCGGGAAAGGCGGCTCCGACAACTGCTCGATCATCGTGTTGATGTACAGGGGTACGCCACCCTTGCCCGGCGGTTGCGGTGGTCCGCCGCCGCCACCGTGGTGACCGCCGTCGGAACTCTGGTCGGGCATCGGCGGGATCAGCAGCGCGGGGGACACCGATGCCTGCTGTTCCGGCGGCCCGCCGGCACCAGCCTTGGGACCGCCTCCCGGTCCGCCCGCTCCCGTGTCCTCGCCGCCATGCGGTTGGCCGGCCGCAGCGTACTGACGGTCGTCCGGCGTGCCGGATCCGCCTTGCTGGCCACCCTCGTTACCGTTCTCCGATTCGCCGCTGCCGCCGTCGCCGCCACGTTTTCCACCACCTTTGCGATCCGCCTGCTCCGGCCCCTGGGCAACGGACGGGATCGACGGCCCGGCCGGCGCGTTTCCGACCTGGGCGCCCGGCTCGCAGTCGTTGGCTGCGCCCTCCCCGTAGCGCCGGGCCAGTCCGGCAATGTCGGCGGCACATGCCACCGCCTGCGGCGCCGGACCGATGGCCGGCTTGCGCAGGATGTCCGGCTCGTCGCCGAACGCCTGCTGCGCGTCGCCCAGCTTCGGAACTCTGGCCTGGGAGCGGGGCAGATCGGGTGAAGGCGGCGATCCCGCCGCGCCACCACCGGCAGCCGCGAAGTGCGGCGGCCGCCACGGTGCGCGCCTACCGCCCGCGGCCCATCCGCCGCCCGACGGGCCTGCGATACCGCCTCTGGCGAAGCCCGAAGCCGCCTTCCTGCCCGGTTGCCAAGCCGCCCCGGACGCTCCGGCCGCGACTACCGGCTCGGGCTCCAGTTCGGCGACGGTCGATACGGTCACCAGCTCGCCAAAGCCCGAGTCGGTGGTGAATTCACCGGGTCCGACGGGTTCGAGCAAATTGAAATCCGACGCCGCGACGACCTCTCGCGCGGTTTCGTTTTCGGCGATCCTTTCGTACGAGAACGGGATCCCCGGTTCGGGCATTCCATCCGATTTCGCCGCAGCCGGCCTTTCGTCCGGCCACATCCAGTAGAGTGCGGCCAGAGGCACCGCCAAGCCGAGCACGGCTCCGGTCACCACGGCCCTCATCCGTTTATTGTTGTCTCCGATCACGCCAGCCTCCCGAACGCTCTTGATTCCGCCGGAACCGAGGATCAAGCCGGTCTCTGTTTAAGGCTAGTGCTTTCCGCACATTGCGGATCGAAATTTCAGATGAGTCGTTAAAAAATTGACATATTCCGGCAGTTTGAACGGCGATCGGGCCCTCGGCGCCGGCTCCGGCGCCTCAGCGAACCGTCAGCAGGCCCTGGCGGCTGGCGAACCAGGCGGCCAGGTCGGCCATGTCGGCCCTGCTCAGGTTGGCGACCTGGGCCTGCATGATCGGGTTGCCACGCTTGCCGCTCTTGTAGTCCAGCAATGCGCGCAGCAGATAGTCCTCGTGCTGCCCGGCCAGTTTCGGGAAATCCGGCGTCGGGCTGTTACCGTCGGCGCCGTGGCAGGCGGCACAGGTGGCCGACTTCTCCTTGCCGGCAGCGGCGTCACCGGCGGCGGCCGGAACTGCCACCAGCGCCAGCACCATCGCTGCCCACTTGCACAACGTGTTCATTCGCTCTCTCCTCACTCGCCACCGGCGGCATAGTAGGCCGCCAGATCCGCCATGTCCTGCTCGCTCAGACCTTCCGCGATGCCCTGCATCGTCGGATGACTGCGCTCTCCGCTCTTGTAGGCCTGCAGCGCCCTGACGATGTAGCCGGCGTGCTGCCCACCGAGCTTGGGCACGTGATAGACCGCCGGGAAGGTGGTGCGGTATCCCGGTATGCCATGGCAGCCGATGCACATCGAGCGCTTTTCCTTCGCCGCGGCGGCATCGCCGTCGGCGGCCGAAGCGACCCCCGATGCGGCGGCGAGAGCCACCGCCAAGGCGATCGTGGTGCTGCGTGTTCCCTTCATCATTTCTCCTGTCCAGGTGCGGATGCGGTGCAAGAACGGCACCGATTCTAGCCCGGTTTTCCCGACACGTCGCAATGCCGGCTCGGCTCCCGCGCCGGCCGCCGACGGCAGACTGCGGCACGCCGATCGTATAATCGTCGATCGCCGCAATTTGCAGGGAGTCCCGGGACATGCGCTTCGAAGGTACCGACGAATACGTCGCCACCCCCGACCTGATGCTCGCGGTCAATGCCGCCATCCAGTTGCAGCGCCCGCTGCTGATCAAGGGCGAGCCCGGGACCGGCAAGACCATGCTCGCCGAGGAAGTGGCCGCGGCTCTGGGGCTGCGGTTGCACCAGTGGCACGTCAAATCGACCACCAAGGCCCAGCAGGGCCTGTACGAGTACGATGCGGTGTCACGCCTGCGCGATTCCCAGCTCGGTGACGACCGCGTGCACGACATCGCCAACTACATCGTCAAGGGCGTGCTGTGGCAGGCGTTCGAGGCGGACAGCCGCAGCGTCATCCTGATCGACGAGGTGGACAAGGCCGACATCGAGTTCCCCAACGATCTGTTGCGCGAACTCGACCGCATGGAATTCCACTGCTACGAGACACAGCAGACGGTGGTCGCCAACCACCGGCCGATCGTCTTCATCACCTCGAACAACGAAAAGGAGTTGCCGGACGCCTTCCTGCGGCGCTGCTTCTTCCACTACATCCGCTTCCCCGACAAGGAGACCATGCAACGCATCGTGGACGTCCATTTCCCCGGCATCCGCAAGACCCTGCTGCGCGAGGCGCTCGACGTGTTCTTCGAATTGCGCGAAATCCCGGGCCTGAAGAAGAAGCCGTCCACATCGGAGCTGCTCGACTGGCTCAAGCTGCTGGTCGCCGAGGAAATTCCCCCGGAGGCGCTGCGTTCTCACGACCAGAAGCTGGTGGTGCCGCCGCTTCACGGCGCGCTGCTGAAGAACGAGCAGGATGTGCACCTGTTCGAGCGTCTGGTGTTCATGGCGCGCCACAACCGCTGAGAAGGCAAGCATGACGGCTCTGCCGGAGCGAATCCTCGGCGCGGCGAAAGCTGCCACTGCGCGATCGACCAACGCCGGGCCGGCAGCGGCCGGGAACTGTCGGGCCAACATCGATCGCCCCGTGCGGCAGCCGCGGTGGTCGTCCGGAATGCCGCTCTGCCGATGCTGATCGACTTCTTCCTGCACCTCAGGTCCGCCAGACTGCCGGTGTCCACCAACGAGTTCCTGACCCTCCTGGAGGGTCTGCAGGCGCGCGTCTGCGATCACTCGATCGACGAATTCTACGTGCTTGCCAGGGCTTGTCTGGTCAAGGACGAGACACTCTACGACCGCTTCGATCGTGCCTTCGGAAGCTATTTCGAAGGCGTCGCCGAAGTGCCCGGCACCGACCGCGGGATTCCCGAGGAATGGTTGCGTGCCCTGGCCCGCCGCCACCTGAGCCCGGAACAGAAGGCCGCCCTCGAGAAGCTCGGCTGGGACCGGCTGATGGAAGAGCTGGCCAAGCGCCTGGCGGAACAGAAGGGGCGACACCAGGGCGGCAGCAAATGGATCGGCAGCGGCGGCACCTCGCCCTTCGGCAACAGCGGATATCACCCCGAAGGGATACGCATCGGCGGTGAATCCGCCGGCAACCGCACGGCCGTCAAGGTGTGGCAGCGGCGCGAATACCGGAACCTCGACGACAGTGTCGAACTCGGTACCCGCAACATCAAGGTCGCCCTGCGCAGGCTGCGCCGCTTCGCCCGTGAAGGCGCCGCCGACGAACTCGATCTCGATGGCACGATCGCGGCGACCGCGCGCAACGCCGGCTGGCTCGATCTGCTGATGCGGCCGGAACGTCACAACGCCGTCAAGGTGCTGATGTTCTTCGACGTCGGCGGGTCGATGGAGGACCACGTCAAGGTGTGCGAGGAACTGTTCTCGGCCAGCCGCAGCGAGTTCAAGCACCTCGAGTACTTCTATTTCCACAATTGCATCTACGACTGGGTGTGGCGCGACAGCAGCCGCCGTCACAGCGAACGGATTCCGACCCTGGACGTGATCCACAAGTATCCGTCGGACTACAAGCTGGTGATGGTCGGCGATGCCACGATGAGTCCGTACGAGATCCTCCACCAGCGTGGCGCACTCGAGTACCTGAACGACGAGTCTGGCGCCGTTTGGCTGCGCCGCCTGCTCGATGCGTACCCGGCCGCCGCCTGGCTCAATCCCGAACCCGAGCGCTCATGGGAATATCGCCATTCGATCCGGGTGATCCACGACATCTTCGGCGGACGCATGTATCCGCTGACGCTGGACGGACTGGGGCGCGCGATCCGCGAACTGTCGAAGAAGGGGCTTTACTGAGGAAGGCGGCGGGCGCCGGGCTCAGCTCCCTTCCATGGTCGGCATCGGTGCCATGCCGAAACCGGAGTCCAGATCCCGCAGGCGCGCCAGCAACGCGTCGAGCGCGCGCTGCAGTTGCAGGCCCGCGTCCGGATCCATCGCCCGCAGCGCCTCGAGCAGCACGCCGCGCGCCGGTGACGGTGCCCGCGCCAGCAAGGCCAGCCCATCCGGCGTCGGATAGAGCCGCACCACGCGCTGGTCCGGGCTGCCGCGTTCGCGTCGCAGCAGATCCAGGGTGGCGAGCTTGTCCACCATGTTCGATGCGGTGGACTGGTGCAGTGCCATGCGCTTCGCGAGCTCGCCGACCCGCAGGCCCGGATCGTCGGCCAGCTCCTGCAGGGCCCACAGCTGGGCGCCGGTGATCCCGCTCTGTCGCTCGATCCACTGGGAATGGTGCTGGGCGGCACGGACCAGCACGCGAAAGCGGACCAGCAAGGCCAATGGATCAGGACTGCCGACGGCCTCGGGAACCGGTTGCGAACTGCTCTCTGCACTCATCACTGCTGCCCTCAGGACAAAGGACCTGGAGCCGGTCCCCGGCTGCCAACGGCCCCCCGCCGGGGTTGGTTGCCGTTGTGCGGCCGCTATTCTACGTCCGCCAATCGACGGCAGGAATCACATCGCACCGGGCGGGAGCGGGGATTCTCGGATTTTGTGTCGGCCATTTGTTACCATCACGTGAAACAAGCACGCCGCAGCCCAACGGAGAGCCCGGCACACGGATGCCACGCGACGATTCCCCCGAGACCGGCAAGAATTCCCGAGCGAGCAATTTCCGTCGCCTGAGGCGCAGTGGTCATCGCTTCGCGATGCCGTGGCTGTCGCTGCGCCGCTGGCGGCGGCGGGCGGCACTGGTCGGGGCTGCGATGCTTGCCGGCCTGGTCGCGATCATCTTCGCGATCGGTGCAGAGCTGGCAATCAGCGGCCACGAACAGCTGATGCACATCTCGCCGTGGCTGGCGCTGGTCATCGCACCGGCGGGTTTCGCGGCGATGGCCTACCTCTCGCGCAAGTACTTTCCGGGCACCCAGGGTAGCGGCATACCCCAGACCATCGCCGCATCGATCACCGACGACGACAAGCTGCGCCGCGCTCTGGTGTCCCCGCGAATCATGGTGGGCAAGATCTTGCTGACCCTCGGCGGCCTGCTGTCCGGCGCCACCATCGGCCGCGAGGGCCCATCGGTGCAGATCGGCGCATCGGTGCTCAATACCCTGTCCGGCAGGAAGCGCGGGCGCATCGCGCCGACCCGCGACCTCGTCATCGCCGGCGGAGCGGCCGGCGTCGCAGCGGCATTCAACACGCCACTGGGCGGAATCATGTTCGCGATCGAGGAGTTGTCGCGAAATCGGCCCTTCATGGCCAACAGCATGACGCTGATCGCGGTCATCTTCGCCGGTCTGATGTCGCTCGCAACGCTCGGCACCTACACCTATTTCGGTACCACCCACGCGACCCTGGCGTGGCCCTACGCGATGTGGCCGGTGATCGTCTGCGGTGCCAGCGGCGGTGTCCTGGGTGGCCTGTTCACGCGGCTGCTGATCAAGACCACCCGCAACCTGCCGGGCCGCCTCGGCGCCTTCGCCCGTGCCTTTCCGGTGCGCTTCGCCGCGCTGTGCGGCCTCGGCACCGCGGCCATCGGCCTCGCCACCGCGGGCCTCAGCTACGGAACCGGCTACGCCGAGATCAAGGGCGCGCTCGAAGGTACCGAGCAGTTGCCGGTCTACTATGCGCTGGCCAAGGCAGGCGCGATCCTGCTGGCCTTCGTCAGCGGCATCCCCGGAGGGCTGTTCGCACCGGCGCTCGCGGTCGGCGCCGGCATCGGCGCCAACATCGCCCCGTTCTTTCCCGACGTGCAGAGCTCGGCGGTGCTGGCTCTCGGCATGGTGGCCTTTCTCTCCGGTGTCACCCAATCGCCGATAACCGCCTTCGTCATCGTCATGGAGATGACGGCCAACCACAGCCTGCTGCTGCCACTGATGTGTGCCTCGGTCACCGCCCATGCGTTCTCGCGAAGCCTTGCGCCGACCCCACTCTACGATGCGATGGCCTACACCATCCTGCGGCGCTACAACAGCGCCAAGCGCGGCCAGATGAACCTCGCCGCAGCGCGCCGGCAAAAGGAGGAGCGGGCCGCCGCCGAGCGGGCCGCCGCGGCCACGGTAGTGGCGCGAACGACCACCGTCACGCAACCGCCGCCAGCCGTGCTCGAGCAACCCGCGATCCTGCGGCCGCGGAACGCCGATGGCGGCTTCGCGCCGCAGCCGAGGCCGGCGGCGCCTGCGGCAGCGATGCACACGAAGCGCGGCCTGCCGCCGATCGCGGCGATATTCAAGCGTCGTGACAGGGTCGTGCCGGCGCTGCATCGGCCGCCGCGCCCCGTCGACGGCGACGACGGCGCGCCCGGGCAGCAGGACGTGCCCGAGACCGGGTTCGCCGAGGATGCGGCGGACCGGCTGGTCGAGGACACCACCCTCGCCCGGACAGATGCCGGTTCGGGCGATGCCGAAGCCGAAGCTGCAAACGCCGCGGAGCGTTCGCCATCGCCGCACGGAAGCGATGCGGTGGCAGTCGCCGACAGCGACGAGGGCGACGCGGTCGGCCATCTGGACGCCGCCGGCGCCGCTGTGGACGACACCGCGACGGTATCCGACGACGAAGCGTCGGCCGACGCGACGGCCGCAATCGACACCAGCGCTTCCGAGGACGCGACGAGCAAGTCCGACACGGAAGCTGCGCACGCCGTGGCGCCCGCGCTCGACGGCCCGCCGCCAGCCACAGCGAACGAGAACAGCGATGACGACGACGCGCAATCGCCGGCAGTCGATGAGGCGGGGCCCGGCGACCCGCCGACCGGAGAAGCCGAGGCACCCGGCTCGCGGCGCTGGTTCGGCTGGTTCGGACGGCGCCGCAGCGCGGGCGGCAGGTAGCCGGGCGAAGGCATCCGCCCGCCCGACGGTCGACGGCCCGGCGGTCGACCGCCACGGCAGCGCCGGGAAGACCTCTCTCCTGGAGACGGCGGCGGCGGGGCATGCCCGCCGATGCGAGCCGCGGCCGCAGTGGCGAGGTCCGAGGCCACGTTCAAGCGCGCCCGTCGCGCGTTCGCCGCTGCGTCATCGCGATCCTCGCCGCAGCGATCGCAATGGCGAATGCCGCCTCGTTCCGGCATGCGCGACCGATCAACCGGACCGGACCGCGGCGATGCGGATCGAAACCCGGTGATGCCGTCCGACCCGACCCTGATTGCCACGCTGCTGGGTGGCGTGGTCGGCCTGGTGCTGGCGCTCTCCGGCGCCGGCGGCGGCATCATCGCGGTTCCGCTGCTGGTGTTCGGCCTGCACCTGCCGATGATCGCAGCCGCGCCGGTGGGCCTGATCGCGGTCGGGCTGGCGGCCATGCTCGGCGCCGGCCTCGGGCTCCGGAACGGCATCGTCCGCTATCGAGCCGCCACCCTGATCGGCAGCATCGGCATGCTGGCGGCGCCGATCGGCGTCTGGCTGGCCGAGCACATTCCGAATCCGCCATTGCTGATCGCCTTCGCCGGCGTGCTCGCCGTCACCGGCGTCCGCAGCTGGCGCCGTGCCCGCCCACCGGTCGGCGAGTGCGCCTCGGCGCCGCGGCCGTTGCCGTGCCATGTCGATCCGGCCGAGGGCCGACTGCACTGGACCGCGCCGTGCGCGCGGGCGCTGGCCGCCGTCGGGCTGCTGTCCGGCACCCTCAGCGGACTGCTCGGCGTCGGTGGCGGTTTCGTCATCGTGCCGGCGCTGCAGCGCCATACCGACCTCGACAGCCGCAGCATCCTGGCGACCTCTCTGGCCGTGATCGCGTTGGTGTCGATCGGCGGCATCGTCGCCGCCGGCCTGCACGGACGCATCGACTGGCCGACCGCACTGCCGTTCGCCGGCGGTGCCGCGCTGGCGTTGCTGGCCGGCCGCCTGGTCGCCGGGCGGGTCCAGGGTAACCGCCTCGACCAGGCCTTCGCGCTCGTCTGCTTCGGCGTCGCGCTGCTGATGGTGGCTCGTGGCAGCGGGCTGATCGACTATGGCGGATGAACGTTCCGGACTTGTCGGCCGGCTCGAAGATTCCACTCGATTTTTCTCGAATGATGCTCCTTGACTAATGACGGGCTCCGATCGGGGGCCTTCGTCGAACCGAGCGGAACCCATTCGCCGTATTCGGTTCGCTCGGCGTTGCGTCGAAAGAAGAACCAACAAGGAGACCAACATGAGAGTCGGATCGATTGCGACGGCAACCGTCGCCGCACTGCTGCTGGCGTCCCGAGGGACGACCGAGAAATCGCTCCAGGAAAAAGGCCAGCGCCCCTGGAATGGCGCGCAACTCGCGGACATGTTCGCCACCGGCGCTTTCGATTTCAAGGGCTCGGAAGGCAACATGTCGACGGTTCACTTCCACGCCGATCACACCGTCGATGTCAGTTGGCAGGGTGGCGGCGACACACCACGGACGATGCGGTGTGCACGATCTACAAGGAGATTCGCGGGGGCAAGGAGGGTTGCGCACGGGTCTACCGCACGGGACCGGATCAATACACCGCGTTTCGCATGGATGGCAGTCTGCGCGGCATCTTCAAGCCCGCGAAGTGAGTTCCGGACTACCACGAGAAACGGGGAGTCCGCGGACTCCCCGTTTCTCGTGCAAAATCGATGATCACTCATCGAAGCGACTTCGCTTCAGGAAAGTTCAGGATTCGACGATGATCCTGCTCTCGCCGGAATCCCCGCTCATCGCCAGCATCAGCGCATTGATACGCTTGACGAAGCTGGCGGGATCCTCGAGGGTGCCGCCCTCGGCGAGCAGCGCCTGGTCGAACAACACCTGGGCCCAGTCGTCGAACCGGGCGGTCTCGGTGTCGAGACGACGTACCGCCGGGTGGGCGGGGTTGATCTCGAGGATCGGCTGACTCGCCGGTGCGTCCTGGCCGGCCGCCTTGAGGATGCGCGCGAGGTTCTGGCCCATGTCGTGCTCGTCGGCGACCAGGCAGGCCGGCGAATCGGTCAGCCGATGGGTCACCCGCACCTCCTTGACGCGGTCGCCGAGGGCGATCTTCATCTTGTCGACCAGATCCTTCATGTCGCCGGCGGCGGACTCGGCGGCCTTCTTCTCTTCCTCGTCCTCGAGTTCGCCCAGATCGAGCCCGCCCTTGGCCACCGACTGCAGCTGCTTGCCGTCGAACTCGGTGAGGCTGCCGACCACCCACTCGTCGACCCGGTCGGCGAGCAGCAGCACCTCGATGCCCTTCTTGCGGAAGATCTCCAGGTGGGGGCTGTTCTTCGCCGCCTTGAAGCTCTCCGCGGTGACGAAGTAGATCTTGTCCTGGCCTTCCTTCATCCGGCCGATGTAGTCGGCCAGCGACACCGCCTGCTCCTCGCTGTCGTCGCGCGTGGTCGAGAAGCGCAGCAGGCCGGCGATCTTCTCCTTGTTCGCAAAGTCCTCGCCGACGCCCTCCTTCAGGACACGGCCGAACTCCTTCCAGAACTTCGCGTATTTCTCCTGGTCGCTGCCGGCCAGATCCTCCAGCATCGACAGCACCTTCTTGGTGCAGCCGGCGCGGATCGCGTCGATGTCCTTCGATTCCTGCAGGATCTCGCGCGATACGTTGAGCGGCAGGTCGGCCGAATCGACGACACCGCGAACGAAGCGCAGGTAGAGCGGCATCAGCTTCTCGGCGTCATCCATGATGAACACGCGGCGGACATACAGCTTGACGCCGTGGCGGGCATTGCGGTCCCACATGTCGAACGGCGCGTGGGACGGCACGTACAGCAATTGGGTGTATTCGTGGCGGCCCTCGACCCGCGAGTGGGTCCACGCCAGCGGCTCGTCGTAGTCATGGCCGACGTGCTTGTAGAAGGCCTTGTACTCGTCCTCGGAGATCTCGCTCTTCGAGCGTGCCCACAGCGCACTGGCCTGGTTGACGGTCTCGTCGTCGTCGGTCTCGACCTGTTCCTTCTTCTCCTCGTCCCATTCCTCCTTCTTCATCACGATCGGCTGGACGATGTGATCGGAGTACTTGCGGATCAGCGAACGCAGGCGCCAGCCCGACAGCAGGTCGTCCTGATCGTCGCGCAGATGGAGGATGATCTCGGTGCCGCGTCCGGCCTTCTCGGCCGCGTCGATGGTGTACGCGCCGGCGGTGTCGCCGCTCATCGTGCACTCCCACTTGACTGCCTCGGTGACCGGGGCGCCGGCGCGGCGGGTCAGCACGGTGACCTTGTCGGCGACGATGAACGAGGAATAGAAGCCGACGCCGAACTGGCCGATCAGGTGGGCATCCTTCTGGCGGTCGCCGGTGAGGGCGCTGAAGAATTCGCGGGTACCCGACTTGGCGATCGTGCCGAGGTTGGTGACGACCTCGTCACGACTCATGCCGATGCCGTTGTCGGACACGATCACGGTGCGCGATTCCTTGTCGAAGCTGACCCGGATCCGGGCATCGCCGCCGCCCTCGAGCAGTTCCGGGTCGTCCAGCGACTCGAAGCGCAGCTTGTCGCAGGCATCGGCGGCATTGGAAATCAGCTCGCGAAGGAAGATTTCGCGGTTGGAATACAGGGAATGAATCATCAGGTGAAGCAGCTGCTTCACCTCGGCCTGGAAGTTCATCGTCTGGGCCGCGCTGCTGCTGGCCCCGGCATTGGCTCCGGTCATCGGCTCGAACTCCGTTTCTGGGTTGGACGTGTGGTGATTGGCCACATGGGTCCGCCCCGGAGAATTTCAAGCCCCCGACACCTGCCAGCCACTGCAGCGGGCATCCGGGCGTGCCGTGTCAGCGATATTCGATCGCCAGCACCTCGACCTCACGGGGCCCCGCCGGGCTGTCGAAACGCACCAGATCGCCCTCGCGCGCCTTGATCAGCGCCCGCGCGATCGGCGAGATCCAGCTCACCCTGCCGGCACCGGCATCGGCCTCGTCCACGCCGACGATCTGGAAGGTCTGCTCGTTGCAGCCGTCGGCATCACAGATCGTCACCGTGGCACCGAAGAAAACCTGTTCGAGGTGGCCCTGCTCGGACGGATCGACCACCGTCGCGCTTTCGATGCGCTTGATCAGGAAGCGGATGCGGCGATCGATCTCGCGCAAGCGCTTCTTGCCGTAGATGTAATCGCCGTTCTCGGATCGATCACCGTTACCAGCGGCCCATGACACCACTTCGACGATTCCGGGACGTTCCCGCCTGACCAGATCGTCGAGTTCACCGCGCAGGGCATCGTAGCCGCGCCGCGTCATGTAGTTGCGGCCGGCAGGAACGGCCGGCTGTTGGGCAGCCGGGCCGTCGTCCTCGTCGTCGGATTCCCTTACGAAAGCCTTGTTCAATCGTCTTGCAGGATGCCCAGCCCCGAATCGCTCAATGGTAGATGGCCGGCTGATTGAGCAGGCCGCCGTAGTGTTCGACGAGTATATCGAAAGCATCCTCGTCCGAGCCATTGGCGATCACGCCGTCGAGTTCCTCGCGGAAGCGCTGGGCTGCCGCGGCGCGGATCACCATGCCACGGCCGAGGCGCTTGTCGATGACCTCGATGGCGTCGTGCCCCGGGTAATCGACAACGTAGAGCTGCTGGTCGTTATAAACAATTTGCATGGCAAACCTCCTGGCAGTCCGGAAGCGCCTCAGCCTCCGGGGTACAACCCAAAAATGGGTGCGTCCACTCGCATTTCAAGGGCTTGCGCCGTGTTGTCAATCATCGACACCGGGCATACCATACCGCGAGCCTTGTACTCGATTACGGCGCCTGTCGGTGCCGGCTTTAGCGGATCGGCAATGAGCGAGACCTTCGAAGATGTGACGAATCTGGCATTGCGCCTCGAAGAATTGCGTGCCGAACATCGCGACCTCGATGTCGCCATTACCCAGCTCAGCGAAACCCCGCCCGAGGACGAATTGCTGATCCGGCGGCTGAAGAAGCGCAAGCTGATGCTCAAGGACCGGATCGCGTTGATCGAGCGGATGCTCGAACCCGACGAGCCGGCATGATGCCGCACGGCTGCAAATCGATATGGTGCGGGCTTCCCGGACACCAGCCCCGGCCGGCGCCCCGCGGTACCGGGAATCATCCGGTGGCGGGTTGCGGATGATCGTCTTCGTGCATGGCGCCGGCAACGACCGGCAAGCGTGGCACAGGCAGTGCGCGTATTTCGCCGATGCCGGCCGACGGCTGCTGGCGCCCGATCTGCCCGGTCACGGTGGAAGCCACGAATCGCCGCTGACGACGATCGAGGCGATGGCCGACTGGCTGGGCGCCCAGCTCGCCCAGCATGCCTCGGACCCGGTCGCCCTGGTCGGCCACAGCATGGGCTCGCTGATCGCCCTCGAAGCTGCCGCGCGTGGCGCCGCCCGGGTGGCGTCCCTGACGCTGGTCGGCAGCACCTTGCCGATGCGGGTGGCGCCGGCGCTGCTGGAGGCCGCCCGCAGCGATCCCGCGCAGGCGCGGCAGATGATCAACGACTGGTCGTTCGCCGGGCAGGCCGGGGCCGGCGGCGCCGGTCGCGAGCAGGCCCGAGCCGACAATCTGGCGATGATGGCGCGCCAGCCGGCCGGCGTGCTGGCGATCGACCTCGGCGCCTGCGACGCCTACACTGGCGGCCCGGCGGCAGCCGCCGCGCTGCGCTGCCCGACCTGGCTGGTCTGCGGCGACAGCGACCGCATGACGCCGCTGGCAGGCATCGGCGTCCTGCACGAGGCACTGCGCGGCAGTGGCCGCGAGCCGCAGATCGCGACCATCGCGGACTGCGGTCATGCCATCATGGCGGAGCAGCCGGAGCGCTTGAACGAGACGCTGGCGCGTTGCTGCGAGGAATGACGCTCGTGGCCTGCCGGCCGCCACCTCGGTGCCGCGATCTGGCCCACGAGCGATGGGGCATGCGATGACCCCGACGAAGAACAGAGAGGAGCGACGTATGCAGGAGCAGGATCAGGCCGACAAGCTGGCCCGCGAGGAGGAGGACAGGCGCGCCGAAGCGCTGCCCTTTCCGAAGGTGCGCGACATCGGAGTCGGTTCGCCGTGGCGCTGGCTGGGGCTGGCCTTGCAGGACCTGCGCTCGTGTCCGATCCCCAGCCTCTTCTACGGCTTCTGCTTCGCCGGCATGGGTCTTCTGATCACCTTCGTGTTCGAGCATGCCTACCAGTACACTTCTGCATTGACCTCGGGCTTTCTTCTCGTCGCACCGTTCTTTTCGATGGGCTTGTACGAGATCAGCCGGCGACGGGAACGCGGAGAAGGCTGCGCGCTGGCGCCGACCACCGTGGTATGGAAGCGCAACGCCGGCAACATCGGCGTGTTCGCGCTGGTGCTGATGGTCATATTCCTGGTCTGGGCGCGCGCCTCGCTGGTCGTGTTCGCGCTGTTCTACACCGAGGAAATGCCCAACCTGTCGGGCTTCCTGGAACAGATCCTGGCCTTCGAGAACCTCGAATTCCTGCTGGTCTACATGTGCGTCGGCCTGCTGTTCGCGACCATCGTGTTCGCCGTCAGCGTGGTTGCGATCCCGCTGATGCTGGATCGCAACCAGGACGCCGTGACGGCGATGCTGGCCAGCGTCACCAGTCTGTTCAGGAATCCGTTCACGATGATGATGTGGGCCGCCGTCATCGTCGGCATGACCGTCGTCGGATTCGCCACCTTCCACGTCGGCCTGGTGATCGCGATGCCGCTGGTCGGTCATGCCACCTGGCACGCATACCGCGACCTGGTGGAGCCGCTGCCGACCGACTGAGGCCAGCCGCGGCTCACCGGACCACCCTCCGGTCGCTGCGCGGCACCTCGGGGCCGGCATTGCACGGCCAGCGCGTTCGGCGGGGGGCTCACGCGTCCAGTTCGAGCAGCAGCGGCTGGTGGTCCGACGCCGCGGTATCGGAGAGGACTTCGATGTGCCGCAGCCGCGCCGCGAGTTCGTCGCTGACGAAGAAGTAGTCGCAGCAGTAGGGGTGATCGGGCCAGTCGGCACCGTGCAGGCCGACGCTGGGCGCATGCGCGACACCGCCGTGCACGATGCGCCAGGCGTCCGACCACACCGCCTGGCCGTCGTCTGCTGCGGTAAGGGTGGCCATTTCCGGCGCCTCCGGCGCAAAGTTGAAGTCGCCGCACAGCACCGCCGCCGGCGGACGGCGGGGGCCCCCAAACAGCGAATCGGCGCGTGCCGGACGCTGCTGGACACCCTCCGCGGCGATTTCCCGCTGCCAGTCGCGCAAGGCCGCCACCTGGGCCCGGCGCTGCAGCACCGAGTAGTACTCGAGGTGGGTCGTCAGCACTCGCAGGTCACCGCCCGGGCGCTCCAGCACCACTTCCAGACAGACGCGCTGCATGCTTCGCACGGCCGGATCGGCCGGTGCCGGCAACGGCCGGCGCCAGATCTGGCCGACCGGGCCGGCCACCAGCATCAGGTTGCCGAAACTCCGGCATCCATTGGCCCCGTCACCGCGTTCCAGCGCCGGAGCGTAGAGCGCCATGTGCTGCGGAAAGGCGGCGGCGAACACTGCCGGCCCGTCGATCGGAGACGCCTGACCGGCAAGGCCGGGCCAGTCGAGGGCAAGCTCCTGCAGGCAGATCGCGTCGAGCGGTCCGCAGGCCTGGATGCGCGCGATCGTTCTGTGAAGGTCTACACGGCCGTCCGCCCCCCGCCCCCACTGGATGTTCCAACTCAGGATGCGCATCGTGAACTCCTGCCTGGTTCGTGTTCACATATTTCTTCAAACCGTCGAGTTTGTCATCGATTGCGCGCGACGGCGTGGGATAGACTTCCGCACTCCTGGAACGGTCGGAACGACACTCGGGCGCCCGCGCCCGCCCGCGCCCATCAATGCCTGACCCCCGAGACAAGTTCCGACCGAAGGCCGGCCTCGCATCGATCGACGACGCCGGCGCCGGCCGCGATCCCGAGCGGGACGCGTGGCTCGGCAGCCTCAGATCGCGGCGGCCGGAAGAGGCGGTCCGCCTGATCGACGAGCGCCTGAACATGCTGCAGGCGGCACAGCTCGGCGCCGCCGAGACGATCGCCGAACTGGGCATGATCCTCCACGCACTGACCGGCGTGCTGGCGCGTCACGAGGCTGCACGCATTCGCGACGAGATTGCCGTGGCGCCGTTCGAGGCCGATCTGGTCGGCGCCTTCCTGATGCACTTCAAGCGGATCGCCGCCTGGTATCTGGAAGCTGCCGAGGCGGTCGTGCCGCGCTGGTATCGGAGGAGCCAGGATTCGGTCTACGACGTCGCGCTGATCCAGGGCGCCACCGCGGTACTGCATCGGATCGAACTCGCCCACCGTGTCTATGCGCGCAGTTCGCCGTCGGCATGGCGCCTGTTGTGCCGCTTCACGAAGATGGCGCTGGCGCGTGGCGGCGACGACGGAGAATACCTGCAAACGGAGATCGAGCGCCTGCACGCCCGAGCCCTGCTGTTCGAGCTGGCCGATCCCAATCGCCTCCGTCCGGCGGCTTCCGAACTGCTGCGCGCCTACCTGAAGCGCCACGGCCCGCTGGCCCGCATCGTGCAGTCCCGCTCGCTGTCGGTGGACGATCGCCGCCAACCCGGGGTGTATGTGCTCGACTGCGACGGGCGCCGCGTCCGACGGGCGGCGTCGGGCAGTCGCGGCGAGCCCGCCGCAGGGGCGCTGGTCCTCGACGCGCGGCAGTTGCTGGCGCGACTCGAGCGCCAGCGCGCCGGGCTGGCTGCCGGCGTCGATCCGGCGCGCCTGGGCCTGCCGCGCGAGGCCCGGCAGCCGGATTTCCAGGATTTCCTGAAAGGCCTGGCGAGCCGCTGGCAAGGTCGCCGTGGGCGCAAGCACAGCCGCAACCGCTTCCTGCCCCGGGCAACCGTGGCGGTCGGATTCGAGGAGGTCCTGGCGCGCCTCGGCGCCCGCCGGACCGGAACGCGGCCCACTGCCGCGGACGCGACAGATCGTTGGCTGATCATCAACGAATCGGCCGCCGGCTTCGGCCTGTCGCAGCTTGCCAGCCCGCCGCGGGGCATCCGTGTCGGTGACCTGTGCTGCGTCCAGGCGGACGGACGCGCCGAGCTCCATCTCGGCCTGATCCGGCGTGCCCAGTTCCGCAGCCCCCACAGTTCGGTCCTGGGGATCGAACTGATCGGCAGCAACGGCGAGCGCTGCGAGGTGATCGATCCGTCGCGTGACGGACACGCCCGCGACGCGAAACCGGTGATTCGCGTCGGCCGCCTGCCCGGCCGCACCACCGGCTCGGGCCTGATCTGCAGCGCCGGCGACGTCGGCGAAGGCGAGCCGGTTCTGCTCGTTTCCGCCGACGGAACGCGCCTTGCCCGCGTCGCCGGCGTCGCGCCGGTCGCCAACGACGTCGATCTGGTATTGCTCGAACCGGAGCCCTGAGCCGCCGCCGGCTGGCCGACCGGCCACCGCTTCCACCATAATGGTGCGTGGCCCGGCAATCGTCGCGGACCGGCTGCGACCGCGGACAGCGCTGCCGTGACGTGCGGGCGAGCCTGCGGCCGGCCGGAAGCGTCTGCGGCGCCACGGCCATGCCGTCGGAACCGCGACCGGACATCCGCCGGCGCGGCCTCGTCCCGGCCGAGGTCCCGTTCGAACCCGTCCGCCATTGCCGGTGTACTCATGCACGCATCGCACCGCCATCACCAGCACAGCCACGGCCACCACGAACAGCGGGCGGCGGGCAGCGAGCGCCGTCTGCTGCTGGCGCTCGCCCTGACCCTCGGTTTCGCCGGCATCGAGGCCGCGGCCGGCTGGCACGCCGATTCGCTGTCCCTGCTCGGCGACGCCGGCCACATGCTGACCGACAGCCTGGCGCTGGGCATCGCCGCGCTCGCCGCGGTGCTCGCACGGCGCCCACCGACCCCGCGCCACAGCTACGGCCTCGCGCGCAGCAAGACACTGGCCGCATTCGCCAACGCGCTGTTCATGCTGCTACTGATCTCGGCCCTGCTGTGGCAGTCGTTGCAGCGCCTGGACACGCCCCGACCGGTGGATGCCGATACCGTCACCGTGGTCGCCCTGATCGGCCTCGTGATCAACGTCGTGGTCGCGACCCTGCTGGCGGGCCATGGCCACGATCTCAACACCCGCGCCGCGCTGCTGCACGTGATCGGCGACCTGCTCGGCTCGATCGCCGCGCTGGCTTCGGGCGTTCTGATCAAGCTTACCGGGTGGATGCCGGTCGATGCCCTGCTGGCGATGCTGATCGCCGGATTGATCGCCGCCTCGACGCTCGGCCTGCTGCGCTCGGCGATGCATACCCTGATGAACGGCGTACCGCGTGATCTGTCGCTGCCGGAGGTCGGTCGTCGGCTGGCCGGCGTCGATGGCGTCAATGGCGTGCATGACCTCCACATCTGGGAACTCGACGACCAGCGCATTGCGCTGTCAGCCCACGTCAGCGTCCGCGACATGGGCGACTGGCCGCAGGTGCTGGCGCGTCTGCAGCGCTGCGCACGGGAGGCGTTCGGTATCGAACACCCCACCTTCCAGCCCGAACCCGTGGCAGTGCAGCCGCTAACCTACGTGCCGTCGCCGCCGTCGCCGGATCGCCACGGCGAAACCGCCGTCAGCGGCGGCCCGCGCTAAACTCGCGCGATTCCGCGCCGAAAATGCGTGTATGCACTCCGCTCAAGAACTCGTACATTGCATGGACCGGCTCGCTTCGCTGCCAACGGTATTCCATCGCATTCAGGCCGAACTGGACTCGCCGGACGCCTCGGTGACCCGCTTGTCCCACCTGATCGCCTCGGATCCGGCGCTCACCGCCATGCTGCTCAAGGTGGCCAACAGCGCGCTGTTCGGCTTCTCACAGCGCATCGACACGATCAGCCGGGCGGTCACGGTGCTCGGGCTGCAGCAGGTGCGCGAGCTGTCGGTGGCGATCCTGGTGACCCGCACGTTCACCAGCCTCGAATCCCGCCACGTCGATCCGGTGATGTTCTGGCGCAGCAGCGTGCTGCGCGCGGTGGCCTGCCGCGCCGCCTTCCACGTCAGTTCGGGCCAACGCCAGGAGCGCGGCTTCGTGACCGGACTGCTGGCCAACCTGGGGCACATGGTGATGTTCCTGACGGTACCCGAACTGGCGATCGTCGCCGCCAACCGGGCAGCCGAGGAAAGTGCCGACCTGGCGACGGTGGAACGTTCGGTGGTCGGCTGCGACCACGCCGAGATCGGCGGCTGCCTGGCCGACGCCTGGGGACTGCCGCCGGCCATCGGCATTGCGATCAGCGCCCAGCACCAGCCCGGCCTGGCGGGCACCA
This sequence comes from Rhodocyclaceae bacterium, assembly GCA_020445745.1. Lineage (GTDB taxonomy): Bacteria > Pseudomonadota > Gammaproteobacteria > Burkholderiales > Rhodocyclaceae > Cognatazoarcus. The sequence continues at coordinate 39,806 of JAGRGB010000081.1, forward strand.
ACGGCCGCGAGGCGTGGATGCTGTACCTCGCCAACCGCATCGTCATCGCCGAGAACGGCCACATCGCCTCGGACGACGTGGCGGCCGAACTCGATCCGCTGGCCTGGCAGGCGACCAGCCTGCAACCCGAGCAATTTGCGGCGATCCGTGAGGAAGCCGAACTGAATCTGGCATCCGCCCTGTCCCTCTTCTACCCGCGCTACCAGTGAGCGCCGCGACGATGGCCGAGACTGCGCAGGTGCGCGCGACCGATCTGGTGGAACGCTGCTCCGCCGAGCTCGCGCTACCGCCGGACTACGCCGCCCTGCGCCGGATCCTCGAGGACCCCCACGGCACCGCCCTGCAGATGTCGCGGGCACTGGATCTGCGCCCGCAGCTGGCCACGCGCCTGCTCGCATTGCTGTCGGGTCCACTGCACTCGCCGACCGGCGAACACTGGAGCATCGAACGCGCGGTCAATCGGCTCGGCATGCAGCGCCTCGTCGACCTGTCACTGCTGTGCCTGCTGCCGCTGGCCCTGGAGCGGCTCGACAGCGCCCTCCATCACTGCGACTTCTGGCCGCTGTCGGTGCGCTGCGGCCTCGCCGCCCGCGCCATTGCCGCGATCTGCCGGTGCCCCGAGCGCGACCGCCTGATGTGCGCCGGCTGCCTGATGCCCCTCGGCATGGCGCTGCTTTGGCACGCCAATCCACGCGCATCGCGACGCGTGGCGCGCGCTCTGCCGACTGCCGACGACAGCCTGGTCGCGCTGCAACGCAAGAAGATGGGCACCGACCACATCACGGTCACCTGCGCCCTGCTGGGGCAATGGCAGGTGCCGGCGCCGATCAAGCGTGCGCTGGCCGGCCTGGCGGCGCCGACCGCCGCGGTGCCCTACCATCTCGAAGCGGCGATCCTCCAGGTGGCGGCCTCGGTGGCCGGTTTTCCCGGCGCGCCACCGGCACCGGCGATAGCGATTCTCGACCTGATCGGACTGGGCAATGTCGCACTGGCCGGCGTAACGACCGAATCCGCGGGCCTGCGACCGATCTATCAGTTGCTGCTCAGCGGCCGAGCCGCCGTGCCAGGGCACGCCACTGCGCTGCCGACGGATTCGCAATCAGATACCTGAGCACGCCCCAGCCGAAGGCCAGTACCAGGCGACCCGACGGGCCGAGCGGCCGACCGAGCCCGAAATCCTCCCCACGCAGCGAAAGCTGCCAGGCCGGCGGCCGCGGCTGGCCGATGCGGTCGGCGACCGCCAGCACCTCGGCCGGCGTCAATACATGGGAAGCCTGGCCGCAGCCGGCGTCGGCATCGATCTCGCCCAGGCACACCGGCGCCCGCTGGCTGCGGTGCGCATCGATGAACAGCGCCCGCCGGGCGCCGGCCAGCTCGAGCGCGTGCTCGAGCTGGAACTGGAAATCGCTGATCAGCCGCAGGCCCGGCAGCGGCAGCACGGCCAGGCGCTCCGCCAGCAACGGGCCCAGGGCATCGTCGCCGCGCGCCGGATTGCCGGCGGCCAACACCACCAGATCGCACGCGCGGGCGGGCGGAGGACAGCCGGCGCGAGCCGGCTCGCCGCAGGCCGCCGGACGCAGGCGCGAGACCGCGGCGCTCATGATCCACGCTCCAGGGTGTGCATCACCCGGCCGTCGGCCGCAACGCATTCGACGATCAGCGGCATCCGACCGAGGGCGTGGGTGGCGCACGACAGGCACGGATCGAACGCCCGGATCGCCACCTCGACGTGGTTCAGCAGCCCCTCGTCGAGCACATGCCCGCTCAGGTGCTGGCGCGCCACGCGTCGCACGGCCGCATTCATCGCCTGGTTGTTGTGGGTCGTGGACACGATCAGGTTGCACCACTCGACGAGGTCGTCGTCATCCACGGTGTAGTGGTGGATCAGCGTGCCGCGCGGCGCCTCGATGATGCCGACTCCGTCATGTCCCCGCTCGCCGCCGGCCATCAGCTCGCCGGCCGTGAGGTCGGGGTCGCCGAGCATGCCGTGGATCAGCTCGGCGGCATGGAGCATCTCGATCATCCGCGCCCAATGGTAGGCCAGCGGCGCGTGCTGGATCGCGCCGCCCGCGTAGTCGCGGAACACCCGGCGTTCGGCTTCGGCCAGCGGCGTCGTGATCTTGTCGCAGTTCTGCACGCGGGCCAGCGGCCCCACCTTGTACCAGCCGCGCTCCGGGCCGAGCCGGGTCACGTACGGGAACTTCATGTAGCTCCACGGCTTGACCTCCTCGCTGATGATGTTGCGGTAGTCCTGGTCGCCGACGCCATCGAGTTCGATGCGGCCCTCGGCATCGCGCAGCCGCAGCACGCCGTCGTAGAGTTCGAGCGCGCCGTCACCCGGGTGCACCAGGCTCATCAGCGCGCTCGGCTCGCGGCCGAAGCTGTCGTAGAGGGCCGGATCGGCCTCGTGCAGGCGACGCACCAGTTGCACCGCATCCCGCGCCCACGCGACGATGGTCGCCGATTCGGCGGCGAGGCGCTGGCGATCGGCCTCGGCGAGATGGCGGTTGACCCCGCCGGGGATCGAGCCGGTTCCGTGGATGCGTTTGCCGGCGGTCGCCTCGATGACCTGCTGGCCGAAGCGGCGCAGGGCGACGCCGCGGCGGGCGACGTCGGGTTCGGCAGCGGCGACACCGACGATGTTGCGGCGCCCGGGCTCCGAATCGAAGCCGAACAGCAGATCGGGCGAGGCCAGGTAGAAGAAATGCAGCGCGTGGCTCTGCAGGATCTGGCCGTAGTGCATCAGCCGGCGCAGCTTCTCGGCGCTCGGCGTCAGGCGCCGCACGCCGAGCACCCGGTCGAGGGCCTTGCTCGCCGCCAGATGGTGGCTGACCGGGCAGATGCCGCACAGGCGCTGCACCATCACCGGCACCTCCCAGTAGGGGCGGCCCTGGATGAAGACCTCGAAGCCGCGGAACTCGACGATGTGCAGTCGCGCCTCCCGCACCTCGCCGGCGTCGTCGATCAGCAGCGTGACCTTGCCGTGCCCCTCGACCCGCGACACCGGGTCGATCGCGACCCGACGCAGGCCGTCGCGGTCGGATGCGGTTTCCAGTTCGAAGCCCATCGCGCCCTCAGTCGTATTGCAGTGCCGGATGGCCGAGACGCGGGCTGCGGCCGCGCACCAGATCCGACAGGAAGGAGTAGATGACGTCGCCGGACGGCGGACAGCCCGGCAGGAAATAGTCGATGCGCACGACCTCGTGCACCGGGTGCACCTTGTCGAGCGGCAGCGGCAGCTCGGGGTCGTCCGGTACGCGGCCGCCGGCCAGGCCCTGGCGCGACAGATACACCGCCTGCAGGCAATGGCCGATGTCCAGGTGATTGCGCTGGGCCGGCAGGCCACCATTGACCGCGCACGCACCGAGCGCCACCAGCGTATGGCAGCGGCGGCGGAATTCGCGCAGCACGTGGACGTTCTCGGCGTTGCACACGCCGCCCTCGATCAGGCCGATGTCGCAGTCGCCGACGGTCTTGGTGTCGTTCAGCGGCGAGCGCTCGAATTCGACATGCTCGAGCAGATCGAACAGTCGCTCGTCGATGTCGAGCAGCGACATGTGGCAGCCGAAGCAGCCCGCCAGCGACACCGTCGCCACCTTCAGCTTGCGCTGTTCGTTCATGGGACCATGCTCCTGTCAAGTTGCGGCATCGAAGGGCCGGCTCGGTACAGCAGGCCCGTTCGCCGGATGCGAAGCAGCGCTTCGCGAAACCCCCGCCCCAGTCCAGTGCCGGCTTTGCACAGCCGGCCCGTTCGGCGGGCGCGAAGCAGTGCTTCGCGAAACCCCCGCCTCACCCCCAGGGGCGGCTGGGCGCCTTCTTCGGGCGGCCGGGCGAAGGCGCTCGGGACGGCCCTCCTGTCGCGTTGCGACATCCTCCCCACGGGAGGGTGAGCGCCTCCTTCGGGCGGCCGGGCGAAGGCGCTCGGGACGGCCCTCCTGTCGCGTTGCGACATCCTCCCCACGGGAGGGTGAGCGCCTCCTTCGGGCGGCCGGGCGAAGGCGCTCATGGCTCCTCCCGATCCATCGATACCTCGCTGATCGGCCGCGCGTCGTAGCTGCGGCTGCCGATCGGCACCGCGAAGCCGACGCGCTTCCTGAGGATCACGCCGACCGGGCAGATGCCGGCGGCGACGTCGTCGGCGGCGAAATCGGTGTCGGCCAGCCGGCCGCTCTCGGCATTGACCACCAGATGCTTGTGGATGCCGCGGTTGGTCAGCGCGAAAACGCTCTTGCCGTCCTTGTCACGCGAGGCGCGCACGCAAAGCTCGCAGTAGATGCAGCGGTTGAAATCGAGCAGCACGTCCGGATGCGAGGCATCCACCGGGCGGTCCGGATAGAAATGATTGAAGCGCGGC
>JAGRGB010000082.1 GCA_020445745.1 Rhodocyclaceae bacterium
ACAAGAACCGCTGCATGAGCCTGTTCTCGACCCATTACTTCGAGCTGACGCGGGTGAACCTGGACTATCCGGAGTGCGCCAACGTGCATCTCGATGCGGTCGAGCACGGCCACCGCATCGTCTTCCTGCACGCGGTCGAGGATGGCCCGGCGAGCCAGAGCTACGGCATCGAGGTGGCGGCGCTGGCCGGCATCCCGGCGCCGGTGGTGCGCGAGGCCAAGCGCCGCCTGCGCGCCCTGGAGAACCGCGAGATCGGCGGCGGTCCGCAGCCGGACCTTTTCGCCAGCCTGCCGGCCGAGGAGCCCGAGCCACCCTCCCACCCGGTGCTCGGCGCCCTGGCCGGGCTCGATCCCGACGCGCTCAGCCCGCGCGAGGCGCTCGAACAGCTCTATGCGCTGAAGCGGCTGGCCGCCGGCGCATGAGGAGGCTGCTTGCGGCAGGTGTGGCCTGGATGCTCGCATCGGGGGCGATGGCGTCGGAGTTCGCGTTCGCGCTGATCGGCGACGTGCCCTACAACCGCTTCGAGCGACGCTGGTTCGCCGACTATCTGGCGAAGGTTGCCGCCGACGACGTCACCTTCGTGCTCCACGTCGGTGACATCAAGTCGGGCGGCGAACCATGCAGCGATGCCGTCTTCGACGACCGGCTGGCGCTGTTCGACGCCAGCCCGGTGCCCTTCGTGCTGGTGCCGGGCGACAACGACTGGAGCGACTGCGATCGGCTGGCCGCCGGCCGCTACGATCCACTGGAGCGGCTCGATGCGCTGCGTGCCCGCTTCTTTCCGGCCGGCAGCAGTCTCGGCCTGCAGCGCATGGCGGTGGCGAGCCAGGCCGATTCGATGGCGGGCAGTTCGTATCGCGAGAATCGGATGTGGCACCACGGCGCCGCCAGCTTCGTCACGCTGAACGTGCCGGGGCCGTCGAATCGCCGTGGCCGCGGCGGTCCCGCACCGGCCGAGTTCGTCGCCCGCAACCGGGCCAATCTGGCATGGCTGGCCCGGGGTTTCGCCGAGGCCACCGTTCGCGGCTCGCGGGTCATGGTCGTGGCGATGCAGGCGAACCCGTGGATCGAGGATTTCGTCGACGGCGATCCGCACCCCGGCTACGCCGACCTGCTGTCTGCCTTGCGGGCGCACACGGAAGCCTTCGCCGGCGAGGTGCTGTTGCTGCACGGCGACCAGCACCGGCTGACCATCGACCAGCCGATGACCGGCCGCGACGGCCGCCCGCTCGCCCGCTTCACCCGCGTCCAGTGCTTCGGCAGCCCGCTGATGGGCTGGGTGCGGATCGCCGTGCGCGACGGCGGGCCCGCGGCGCTGGCGATCGAGGCCCACGGCTACAGCCCGTCGCCGGCCGGCGCGGTCCAGCCGTGAGCCTGCCGTGCGCTTGCCGGGAGTAAGCTTCGGCCGATGAGCACTCCGATCGACATCTCCGAGCACCGGGGCGTGCGCTACCTGCATTTCGGTTCCGAGTGGGTGCAGGGCGCGATGCGCATCCGCCGGTCCTACGATCTCGAGCTGGCCTACACGCGGGAGATGATGGCACCGCTGCTGTTCGCGCCCCCTTCGGACTGGCCAAGGCGCATCCTGACGATCGGCGTCGGCGCCGGCTCGCTGTGCAAGTTCATCCATCGCCATCTGCCGGACGCACGCCTGACCGCGGTCGAGATCGATGCCAAGGTGGTGGCGGTGGCCGAGCAGTTCTTCAAGCTGCCGGTCGAGGACGCCCGCTTCCGGGTGGTGATCGCCGACGGCGTCGACTACCTGCTGGACAACGACGGCCACTTCGAGCTGATCCTGGTGGATGGTTTCGACCAGCACGCCCGTGCCGGGGCGCTGGCGACGTTGCCGTTCTACCAGACCTGCCGCGCCCGCCTCGCCGACGACGGCGTGCTGGCGACCAACCTGTTCGGCCGCAGCAAGGGCTTCGAGGCAGCGGTCGAGCATCTGCGGGAGGCCTTCGACGGTCGCGCGATGGCCTTTCCGTCCTGCGATTCCGGCAACGTCGTCGCGCTGGCGGCCCGCGGCGAGGCGATCGCGGTCGAGGCCGACATCCTGCGCGCCCGCGCCTACGCGCTGAAGGAGCGCACCGGCCTCGACCTGCGGCCGACCGTGACCCGTCTCGAAGAGGCCGGACGGCTGGCCGGCGGCCAGCTCGCCCTGTGAGCATCGAGCGCGTCGATAGCGTGGTGATCGGCGCCGGCGTGGTCGGACTGGCCTGCGCCCGGGCGCTCGCGCTCGCCGGCCGCGAAGTGCTGATCCTGGAAGCCGAGAACGCATTCGGTACCGGCATCAGCAGCCGCAACAGCGAAGTCATCCACGCCGGCCTGTACTACCCGCCGGGCAGCCTGAAGGCTCGCCTGTGCGTCGCTGGCCGGGACCGGCTGTATGCCTTCTGCCGCCGGCACGGCGTCGAACATCGGCGCTGCGGCAAGCTGGTGGTGGCCGCCACGCCGGCCCAGTTCGCGCGCCTCGACGAGATCCGCAGCAACGCCGCCGCCTGCGGCGTGGAAGGCCTGGCGATGCTCGACGCCGCACGGATGCGCTCCCTGGAGCCGGCGTTGGCGGGAGCCGGTGCGCTGCTGTCGCCGGACACCGGCATCGTCGACAGCCATGCACTGATGCTGGCGCTGCTCGGCGACGCCGAGCGCCATGGCGCGAAGCTGGCGGTGCGCGCGCCGGTCGTCAGGCTGTCGCGGTCGCCGCAAGGCATCGTCGTGGGCGTCGGCGGTGACGCCCGCGTCGCGCTGTGCGCCCGCCGTGTGGTCAACGCCGCCGGCCTCGGCGCCAACGCCCTCGCGGCGGGCGCCGGCCTCGGCCCGGAACACGCGCCGGCACTGCGCTACGCGCGCGGCAACTACTTCGTGCTGCACGGGCGCGCGCCGTTCACCCACCTCATCTATCCGATCCCCGAGGGCGCCGGGCTGGGGATCCACCTGACCCTCGACCTGGCTGGCCAGGCACGCTTCGGTCCGGACGTGGAGTGGATCGAAGCGCCAGCCTTCGAGGTGGACGCGTCACGCGCGGCGGCGTTCTACGCGTCGATCCGCAACTACTGGCCGGGCCTGCCCGAGGGCACGCTGGCGCCCGGCTACGCCGGCGTGCGGCCCAAGCTGCACGGACCCGGCGAGGCCGCCGCCGATTTCCGCATCGACGGCGAAGCACGGCACGGCATCGCCGGCCTGGTCAATCTGTTCGGCATCGAGTCGCCCGGACTCACCGCCAGCCTGGCGATCGCTGACGCGGTGCGGGACCTGCTCGCCGACTGAGGGCCGCGGCGCGGCCTGCGGTCGGTGTGCGCGAAAGTCGGCCGACGCCGCGGGGATATCTGTGGAACAATCGCCGACGCCGTCCGGCGAGTGCCCATAGGCCGCCCGGAGCACAGCGCGACAAGAGCTCTAACAACGACCGCAGCACCCAGGAGCGAGACATGGCGATCAGCCTGCCCGAAGACGACACGCAATACCTGATTCACGAGATCATCCCGGCCGACATCGCCGACGACATCGTCATGGAGGTGTCCCCCCGCCAGAATGCCCAGTTGCGCCTGCGCGCGAAGATCATCATCGCCAAGGCCACACCGGGTGCCGAGACCTACGTCTACATCAGCCTCGAGAACACCGAGATCTCGCCGGGACCGATGCAGGTGAATAAGGTCAATGCCAAGGGTTTCTTCCAGGATCTGGTCACCGTGACGATGACCATCACCCGCGCGAAGAAGGGCGAGAAGCCGGCCCCGGCCGACGAATTCCTGCTGCTGGCGGATGCACCAGGGACCCAGAACGGCACCGGCACGACGACTTCCAGCGTGTCGTTCTCGGTGAATGGTGCCGCCAGTGCGGGCTTCTTCGGGCCGGCGCCGATGGCCACCGTGCAGGAAGGCGCCGGCTTTACCCAGAGTTGTTCCTTCAGCGCCAACCATCCCAATTTTGCCACCGCCAACGACAGCACCGGCCGCAGCGCGATTCACCGGTACCTGATGGAGACGGCCCACCAGGGCATGGCCTACAAGGAGCCGGAAGACCTGATCGACCACACCAAGCCGGCCAACCCGGACATCTTCAGCAATCTGCTGCACCCGGACAAATGGGGGGTGTCGACGGTGATGGATCCGCCCAAGCTCGCCTGCTCCAACCTCGAACTGGTCTCGCAGGCGGTGTGGCGCAGCCGCAATGGCCATCCGATCGCCACGGATGCCCATATCGAGCTGAAGATCGAGCAGCGCCTGCAGAAGGTCGTTTCGAACACCAAGGGACTCGATGCCTTCGACGTATCGAGTACCGTCACCCACAGCGCGACGATCCGCCTGAACCTGCCTTTCGCACGCCTCGCCGCAGACGTGCCGACAGTCCTCTGAAGGAGATTGCAGCGATGCCCTACGTCCAGCTGTCCCGCTTCGCCGATCCGGTGATCACCGCGCTGACGGTGCTGAAAGCCAATCTTCGACCAACCGGTTGGGATTACCAGGATCCGATGGTGCAACGCGCCTTCCAGACGCTGCGCAGGCGCGGTTTCCCGAATCCCGATTCGCAGGTCCTGGCGAGCCTCGGCCGGGAGGACTTCGACCAGCTCGGCAAGATCTCGGAAATCCTCGACGACCGCTTCCGGATGGCGGACGGCCATCCGGGGATCGCCAATTTTTCGGCCAATCTGTCGCGGGCAATCGTCAGCCACGCGCTGCAGGGGGCCCAGCTGCTCAAGGAACTGTTCGGTGTCCGCGACGTTGCCACCGGCGCGCTGGTCGAAAGCGACCTGCGGGTGCCGGGCCAGGCCGATCTGCTGCAGGAACGCCAGGACGCCCTGCTGCGCGGGCCGACCAGCCAGCTCAACGCCCACCAGCCCGGCATCAGCCAGGGCAACCTGGCCAACATGAGCCCCGGCAGCCACGTGGTGCTCGGCCACGTCGGCAACGAGGCCGTGGTGGTCCGCTGCGATGCTGCCGGCCGCTACTCCCTCTATCGCGAGGCCAATGGCCAGTGGATGCGGCTGGCGGGCGACCTGTCGGCGCCGCAGATGGTCGCCGTGCAGCAGATGAGCGAGATGAACATGGCCGAGCTGGGGCAGCTTCCCCCGGCGACGCCGAGCTACACGCCGACCGATCCGACCCGCGGCGCGGTCTATGACATCCTGCCCGTGGCGCCGGGCGCCGAACCCGAAAACATCTACGAAAGCGCCGATGCGCCGCTGGATCCGCAGACCAAGCAGCGCGACACGATGACCGAAATGATCTTCGACGCGTTCTGCGTGATGTAGGGTGCCCGTCGGCGCGGCGGCGGTTCGATGCGCTGCCGCGCGGATCGACACCGCCGTTCCGGCCAGCCCGAGCGCCGGCGTCGGCCGGCCGCCGGTGTCACAGGGTCGGCTAGCCCGGCTATTCCTCGTCGGCGGACGGTCTCTGCAGCCACATCGCGTCGCCCATCTGCTCCAGGTAGGCCTGGTGGGTCGCCAATTCCTCCGCGCCGGCCTTCAGCACCCGCAACGCCGGGCGCTGATCGCCCCAGCCACGGCCGGCCGCGCCGCCGGCGAAGTCGTCGTCGAGGGCGATCATCAGGCTTTCCTGGCCGCGGGTCATCGCCAGGTAGACGTCGGCCAGCAGCTCGGCGTCGAGCAGTGCACCGTGCAGGGTGCGGTGGGCGTTGGCCACCTCGTAGCGCTCGCACAGCGCGTCGAGGGAGGCCTTCTTGCCCGGGTGCTGTTCCTTCGCCATCTTCAGCGTGTCGATCACGCCGGCGCTCAGCTCGGCGAGCTTCGGCCGGCCAATGCGGTCGAGTTCGTGGTCGAGGAAGCCGACGTCGAAGCTCGCGTTGTGGATCACCAGCTCGGCGTCGCGGACGAAGTGCTCGAAATCGGCGGCGACGTCGCGGAAGCGCGGCTTGTCGGCGAGGAACTCGTTGGTGATGCCATGCACGGCGATCGCCCCGGCGTCCACCTCGCGCTCGGGATTGACGTACACATGGAAGTGGCGGCCGGTGAGCTGGCGGCTGACCAGCTCGACGCAGCCGATCTCGATGACCCGGTCGCCGTTGCGCCATTCGAGGCCGGTGGTCTCGGTGTCGAGCACGATCTGGCGCATCAGCCCAGCTCCTCGACCGGCCTGCCTTTGCTGCGGACCGCGTCTACACCGCGCCGCGCCAGCTCGTCGGCGCGCTCGTTCTCGGGATGGCCGGCGTGGCCCTTGACCCACAGCCACTGCACGGTGTGGCGCGACGCGGTCTCGTCGAGCCGGCGCCACAGGTCGGCGTTCTTGACCGGCGTCTTCGCGGCGGTCTTCCAGCCGCGCGCCTTCCAGCCGTGGATCCACTCCGATATGCCCTTCTGGACGTACTGGCTGTCGGTGTGCACACGGGCCTGCACCGGCCGCTTGAGCAGGTCGAGGGCGCGGATCACGGCCAGCAGCTCCATGCGATTGTTGGTGGTGGACGGTTCGCCCCCCCAGATCTCCTTTTCCTGGCCGCCGGCGCGCAGGATAGCCCCCCAGCCGCCGGGGCCCGGATTGCCGCTGCAGGCGCCGTCGGTATAGATGTCCACCGCCTCGAGATTCACTGTTCGATCGCTTCCTTCCGATGTTTCTGGACTGCCGGCGACAGGCGCTTGGCCTGGGCCTTGGCGGGACGCCAGCGGGGCATGATCAGCCGCATGCCGCGCACTCTCTTGACCGCCTGCAACAGATAGACGCCGCCGACGAACGGCCACCAACGGTCGCCGGCCTTGTCCATGAAGGACCAGCGCTGGATCCAGCGCGGGTCGGTGACCGCCGGCGCATAGCAGCCGAAGGCGCCGGCCTGGGTTTCGAGGCTGAGCAGGGTCAGCCAGTCCTTCAGGCGTGGCATCGACAGGTACTGGCCCTGCCACGGAAAGCTGCGTCGGCGCGCCAGCCGGCGGCGCAGGCCCCACAGGCTGTAGGGGTTGAAGCCGGTGATGACGACGCTGCCGTCGGGCACCAGCACCCGCTCGACCTCGCGCAGCACCTGGTGCGGCTGGGGCGAGAACTCCAGCACGTGGGGCAGCACCACCAGATCGATGCTCGCCGAATCGAAGGGCAGCTCCCAGGCGCGGGCCCGCACGGCGATGTCGGGGTCGGCGGGTTCGTCGCAGCGCGTGCGCCAGCGCATCCGGTTGCTGCGCAGGAAATCCCGGCACGGCAGGCCGATCTGGACCGCGTTGAAGCCGAAGATGTCTGCCACGACCTGATCGACGCGCGCCTGTTCCCAGTCGAAAACGTAGTTTCCCTGGGGGCTTTCGAGCCAGTCTTCGATCCCGGTCATTGACATTGCTTGCGTGTGCGACAAAATCGGCGGCATGGAGATTATCCCTCTTCCCGCATTTTCCGATAACTATCTGTGGCTGATCCACGATGGCCGCCACGCCGTCGTGGTCGATCCCGGCGACGACGGGCCGGTGGCCCGCGCGCTGGCCGGGCACGGCCTCGAGCTGACGGCGATCCTGCTGACCCACCACCATGCCGACCACACCGGGGGCGTTGCCGCCCTCGCCCGCGCCGGTCTGCCGGTCTATGGTCCCGCCGCCGAGCACATCGCCGGCGTCACCCATCCGCTCGCCGACGGCGACCGGGTGGCGATCGACGCGCCGTCGCTGGCGCTGCAGGTGATCGCGGTGCCGGGCCATACCCGAGGCCACATCGCCTATTTCGGCGACGGCATGCTGCTGTGCGGCGACACCCTGTTCAACGGCGGCTGCGGCCGGTTGTTCGAGGGCACGGCGGCCCAGATGCACGCCTCGCTCGGCCGGCTGGCGGCCCTGCCGGGCGATACCCGCGTCTATTGTGCCCACGAATACACGCTCGCCAACCTCGAATTCGCGCGCGCCGCCGAGCCGCACAACCCCGAGCGGGATGCCTATCGCGAGCGCTGCCGCGCATTGCGCGACGCCGGTCGGCCGACCTTGCCGACCGATATCGCCACCCAGCGCGCGGTCAATCCGTTCCTGCGCTGCGATTCGCGATCGGTGCGTGACACCTTGGCGCTGGCGGACGCGCCCGACGTGCAGGTGTTCGCCGGGCTGCGGGCGTGGAAGGACCGCTTCTGAAACGGCTGCCGGTGTTCAGCCTTCGCTCTCCGCCGCCCGCGCCGGGTGTGCGCCGACGGTGATCTCGCCGCTGCTGCAGACGCGGTTGCGTCCCTGGCGCTTGGCCCCGTAGAGCGCCCGGTCGGCAGCGTCCACCAGGCCATCGGGTTCACCGGCGTCGCGGGGGGGCTTCGCCGCGGCGACGCCGATGCTGATCGTGACCACGTCGGCCGACCCCGAATGCCGGTGGGTGATGGCGAGTCGCTCGATCGCCACGCGGAGGTTCTCGCCCACCTGTACGGCGCCGGCAGCGTCGGTCTGGGGCAGCAGCACGACGAACTCCTCGCCACCGTAGCGCGCGACGTTGTCGCCGGGACGGCGCAGTTGCGCGTCGAGGGTGCGGGCCACGGCCTTCAGGCACTCGTCGCCGAGCTGGTGGCCATAGTTGTCGTTGAACTGCTTGAAGTGGTCCACATCGATCAGCAGCAGCGCCAGGGAGGCCTGGTTGCGGGCGGCACGGCGCCATTCCTTGGCCAGCGCATCGTCGAAACTTCTGCGGTTGGCGATGCCGGTGAGGCCGTCGACCGCCGACAGGCGCTTCAGTTCGCGGTTGGCCTCGTCGAGCTTGCGGGTCAGTACCAGCAGCGAGTAGCGCATCTGCGAGATGCGCTGCATCGCGCGGATCTTGGCGCCCAGCACCGCCTCCGAGACCGGCTTGACCAGGTAGTCGTCGCCACCGACCTCGATGCCCTTTTCGAGATCGGCATCGCTGGTGCGCGCACTGAGAAAGATGATCGGCGTCCACTCGGCATTGCGCTCGAGCTGGCGGATGCGGCGGGCGACCTCGAAGCCGTCGATGCCGGGCATGATGATGTCGAGCAGCACGAGATCGGGCTTGTCCTCCTTGAAGGCCGCGATGCCCTTCTCGCCGTCGCTCGCATGCTGGGTCTCGAATCCCAGCTTGCCCAGTTGCTGACAGACCACTGCCGCACTGGTTACCGTATCTTCGATGACTAATGCCTTCATTCATCCAAGGGGGCGCGGATGCCCCGATAGAAGCCGATTGCCCGATAGCTTAGCGCATGCCATGCGTCATGCCGTTCGAATCTGAGACGGATTATGGCCGCAATCCGGGGTTTTGCGGCGAGCGCGCGAGCCCCCGCTACCCGTACATGCATCGTCACCCGGACGCCGCAACGGCACACCGGGAATGACGCCAGGGGCCTGCAAGCTTGCCGGCAGATCGCTAGAATCGGGCTTTCGCGATTGAAAACTCGAGGCTCGAATGAGGTGTCCGCCTCTGCTGGCGCTGATGCTCTGCCTGACGCTGTCGCCCGCCGCAATCGCCGTCGAGACCGACGAAGCCGGGCCGCCACCGGCTGCCGAGTCGGCGCCGGGTGCCGAGGCTGCAGCGGAAGCCGGCCCGCCGCAGACGCCGGACGAGGACGGCGCCGGCGGCAGCGGCATGGCGGTTCGGAGGCCGCCGGTGCTCGACGTGCCGGAGTTGCTGCCGTGGGTGCCGACGGTCGACCTGACCAATGACGCGATCGACGTCTGGGATCGCATCCGGCGTGGCTTCGGCATGCCCGACCTGGCGTCCGACGAGGTGCACCGCCAGGAGATCGCCTACCTCAGCCACCCCGCCTATCTCGACCGCGCCTTCGAGCGCGCCCGCCCGTTTCTCTATCACATCGTCGCCGAACTCGAGGCCCGCGGCATGCCCACCGAGCTGGCGCTGCTGCCGATGGTCGAGAGCGCCTACAATCCGCGCGCCTACTCGCGCTCGCGGGCGGCGGGGCTGTGGCAGTTCATCCCGAGCACCGGTCGCGTGTTCAATCTCGAGCAGAACGCCTGGGTGGACGAGCGTCGCGACGTCGTCGCCTCGACCGATGCCGCGCTCGACTACCTGCAGTATGTCTACGAGATGCATGGCGACTGGCACCTGGCACTGGCCTCGTACAACTGGGGCGAGGGGGCGGTGGCGCGGGCGCTGGGCAAGAATCGCAGCGCCGGCGAGCCGCTCGAGTACGCGCATCTGAAGATGCCCAACGAGACCCGGCTCTACGTGCCGAAGCTGCAGGCCCTGAAGAACATCGTTGCGCAGCCGGAGCTCTACGGCATCGAGCTGCCCTACGTCGCCAACAAGACCCACTTCGCGACCATCGACAGCCCGCCCGGCATCGATCTGGCGACCGCCGCAGAATTCGCCGACATCTCGCTCGAGGAATTCGTCCAGCTCAATCCCGGCTTCAAGCGCCCGGTGATCCCGGACGGCACCCAGCCGATCGTGCTGCCGGCGAGCCGCATCGAAACCTTCCGCGCCAACCTGGCCCTGTCCGGCGACGCCGCGACCCGCTGGCGCAGTTACTCGGTGAGGAAGTCCGACACCTTGAATGACCTCGCCCGCCGCTTCGGTTCGACGCCGACCGTGCTGGCGGAGGTCAACGGCATCAGCGTGCGCAGTCGCCTGCGCCCCGGCGCGACGCTGCTCGTGCCGGTCGGCGAAAACGCCGAAGCCGCGCTGCGCGCGGCCCGCGTGCTGCCCGACGAGCCCAAGCCGAAACAGCGCAAGCGGCGATATCGGAGCAAGCGCCGCAGCCGTCGCTGACCGGTTGCGGGTGCCGCCCGGGAGGGCGGCGTGGCAAGCTGCAGGCTGGAGGGTCGCCGTCAGCCGGGCGCCGACGCCGACGCGACCCGCCGGGCGCGGATCAGCCCGGCGGTGCGCTGGCCAGTTCGTCGGCGAGGCAGCCGACGGGAGGACCGAGAGTGCCGCCCTCATCCGCGAAGCGGACCAGGAAGATCTCTTCCCGGCTCTCGGCCAGATGGCCGCAGCGCACGATCACGCCCTTGCGTCCGGCCTCGGCCAGCACCGCGTCTTCGGGGAGTTCCGGCAGGCTGCCGTCATTGACGATCCGCTGGCTGGCGAACACCAGCTCGCCGATCCGGTAGGTGGTGTCTTCCATCGCGTCAATCCCAGACGCCCGGCGCGGCGCGCAGGCGCTCGACCGGCTGGTCGGCGACCAGGTGGCGGTCGATCAGTTCGACCACGTCGTCCGCGCCGACGGCGCTGTACATGACGCCTTCGGGATAGACCAGCACCGTCGGTCCGCTCGCGCAGGGGCCCAGGCAGCCGGTGTTGGTGAGCAGGAAGTCCGCCCACAGATTGCGTGCCTGGAACTCGTCCATGAAGCGCTGGTAGACCTCGGCGCAGCCGTTCGCGCCGCATGAACCGCGCGGGTGCCCCGGGGGCCGTGACTGGACGCAGACGAGAACGTGTTTTTGGGGCTTGGGCATGGGCTGGGCTCCGTTGGGTGGCTGAGGAGGTGCAGCGGCGAATCGACCGGCTGTCAGGCCGGGCGGCCGCCCTGCTCCCGGTCGGCCGCGGCCTGCATGCGCTGGCGCAGCCATTCGCGCTGGCACAGGCGTCGGCGCCGGGCTTCGATGGCGGCCCGCAGGCGCGGCGCGAGTTCCTGGTAGGGGGGCACGCCGGCGGGCATCACCGCGTTGCAGCGGATCAGGTGGAATCCCAGTTCGCTGTGCACGACCTCCGAGAGCTCGCCGGGCGCCAACGCGAACAGCGCGGCCTCGATCTCCGGGAACAACTGGCCGCGCCGGTACTCGCCGAGTCGCCCGCCGTTCATCGCGCTCGGACATTCGGAGTGCTTCAACGCCTGTTCGGCGAAGCGGTCCGGCTTCTTCAGCAGGCGAGCGCGGATCTGGCGCATCCGGGCGAGGGCGCGGTGTTCGGTGTTCTCCGGGAAATCCGGGTTGATCGTGATCAGGATCTGCGACAGCACGCGGCGCTCGGGCAGACTAAGCTTGTCCGCCTGGAGCTGGTAGTGCAGCTGCACGTCCAGCTCGCTGACCCGCACCATCCGGGACGACACCCGGTCGAGCACCGCGTCGACGTGCAGTTCGCGGGCGAGGGCCTCGGCAAGCGAGGCGCGGTCGAAACCATGGGCCTGCATCGCGGCCTCGAAGCTGTCGTGATCGTCGTAGCGCGCCTCGATCTGGCCCAACGCGTCGTCGAGCGTGGCGGGCGGCACCGCGACCTCGGTCGCCTCCGCCGATTCCAGCACGCAGGTCTCGATCGAAACCTGCCGGCGCACCGAGGCAGTCAGCTTGCCCCGCTCGGCCGCCTCGAGCTCGCCCGGTGCACGGCCGAACATCGCGTGGGACAGCTTGAACGCCATGTAGGCCCTGGCACCGGATTCATGGTTCTTGGTCATGACTTTCCTCGCGGTATTCGACGGTCGCGCCGGTGGTCCCGTGGTCGGGCGGCGCCAGCGCGGCTTCGGGCACGTCCAGTACCCAGCCGGGAAAATGGACGCGGTAGCGCGGCCCGCCCGGCGCGTCGCGAAACACCTTCATCACTTCGCCGCGGCTGCCCCGCGCGGCGCGCAGTTCGCCGCCGACCACCAGCGTCTTGGCCGCCATCACCGTCTCGCGCGATTCGAAGCGGGTCGGCGTCCACGGCTCGTCGACGCCGATCAGCTCCTCCTCGCGGCAACCGATCACGCGTCCGTCCTGGTCCCCGGGCACGCCGGTTTCGAGGAAGGCCACCGTGTAGATCAGCTGGTCCTGCAGGAAGGTGCCGACGTCGCGCACGAAGCCGGTGGCGCCGCGCCGCACCAGCAGCGCGCCGGTGGCGAGCCCCGGGAAGGTGCCGTCGTTGCGCACGTTGCGGGTCACACGCACGCCGGCGCCGTAGTCGAATCGCGGCAGCATCGTCTTCCTCCCTCGGTCAGCGGATGCGCAGCGACTCCACCGGTATCAGGGTGACCTGGGGCTCGTGCATGTGAAAGACCTTGAACACCTTCTCGGCGAGCGGTGTCGACGCGACGAAGTCGGCGTAGGCGTGCGCCAGGGCGTCGCGGTGGGCGGCCCGCCGGGCTTCCTCGCCGGCCTTGTCGTCCAGCGCCTCGGCCAGGTAATCGTGGTAGCGCTGCAGGATGTGCAGTCGGCTGACCTGCACGATCGACGGATCGAAGGCGACGTCGAAGTAGTTCAGGAAATCCTCGGCGCTCTCCAGCGAATCCAGGGCGTCGTCAAGGCTGGTTTCTTCGAGTTCGATCATTGCGGTTCTCCTTTCATGGTTTCAGGCGACCTCGCTGGCCGCCACGGCGTCGACGTTGCCGATCACTGCGAGCAGTGCGCTGGCCCCCAGCCGGTCGTGCTGGTCGAGGGTGACGAGCTTCTCGAGCATCTGTCGCCCGGCTGGGATGCGGCCGTCGCGCAGGGCCAGAATCGCCCTCGCCTTCAGCGCAAGCAGCCAGAAGCGCAGCAGGCCGATCGAGCGGCTGGCGGCGTCGGCCAGCGCGATCTGATCCATCCGCTGCCAGTCGTCCGGCAGCCCCAGCCGCCGGCCGGATACCTGCATCGCCCGCTGCGCGACCACGTCGGCCTCGGCCAGGCGATGCCTGTAGAAGTAGTAGCGGTACAGCCCGACCAGCACGACCAGTTGCTCGGGTGCGTGCAGATGGGCCTGCAGCAGGGGCAGCTCCCCCTCGCCGTCGACGCATCCCTGGGCCGCCGTGTCGAGCAGCGCATCGACCTCGGGCGGACAGGCATCGTCGAAGTACAGGCTGACCGAATCGAAGTCGTGGAGGTCCATCAGCGGCCCCAATGCCCGGCCTGGCCATGGACGCCGACCACGTGCTCGCCCGGGTGCTTGAGCACGCTGCCGCAGGAACAGCCGCCTTCGCAGGCGGTGTCGTCGGGCTCGCCGAGGCCCGCCTGTTCGATTCGCGACTCGAGCAACCTCACCCGGTCGAGCAGGCAGGCGAGCGCCTTGCCCACCGGATCCGGCACCAGGTGGTGGTCGAGATCGAGGCCGTCCGGGGTCCGCCCGCCCTCGCTGCGCACGACGCGGCCGGGAATGCCGACCACGGTGCGATTGGCAGGTACCGGTGTCACCACCACCGAGTTGGCTCCGATGCGCACGCCGTTGCCGACGCAGATCGGACCGAGCACCTTGGCGCCGGCGCCGATCACCACGCCGTTGCCCAGCGTCGGGTGGCGCTTGCCCTTGCGCCACGACGTGCCGCCGAGGGTGACGCCGTGGTAGAGCGTGCAGTCGTCGCCGAGCACGGCGGTCTCGCCGATCACCACGCCGGTGCCGTGGTCGATGAACAGTCTGCGGCCGATCGTGGCGGCCGGGTGGATGTCGATCTGGGTCAGCATCCGCGTCAGGAACTGGATCAGCCGCGCCAGGTAGGTCAGGCGATGACGCCACAACACGTTGCCGAGACGATGCCAGATCACCGCGTGCACGCCCGGGTAGGTGGTCAGCACCTCGAAACGGCCGCGCGCGGCGGGGTCGCGCGCCAGCACCGAATCGATGTCCTCGAGCAACAGGGTTCGCAGGCCGGGGGCTGCCGTGTCGACCATCTGGGCGGTGCTCATCGTCGTGCTCCGCTCACGCATAGCTCGGCGCGAAGGCCTTGTCGGGTTCGGCCAGCGGCTTGTCGCCGGCCCAGTAGGGCGAGAGCTTGCGCAGCCGTGCGACGATCGGCGGCACCACCTGGATCACCCGCTCGATCTCGCAGTCGCGGGTGTGGCGCGACAGCGAGAAGCGAACGGTGCCGTGGGCGGCGGTGTACGGAATGCCCATCGCCCGCATCACGTGGGATGGCTCCAGCGAACCGGAGGTGCAGGCCGAACCGCTCGACGCGGCGATGCCGTCCTTGTTCAGCAGCAGCAGGATGGCCTCGCCCTCGATGTATTCGAAGGCGATGTTGGCGGTGTTCGGCAGGCGGCTGTCCACGTCGCCGGTGGCGAAGGCGTTCGGCACCTGTGCCAGGATGCCGGCCTGCAGCTGGTCGCGCATGCGCCGCACCGTGGTGTTCTCGAACGCCATGTGCTCGAGGGCCAGCTCGGCGGCAAGGCCGAGGCCGACGATCGCCGGTACGTTCTCGGTGCCGGCGCGCCGGCCGCGCTCCTGGTGGCCACCGCGCAGCAGCGGACGGAAGCGGGTCGAGCGCTTCAGGTAGAGCACGCCGATGCCCTTCGGCGCGTGCAGCTTGTGGCCGGACAGCGAGAGCATGTCGATCTTCGTGCTGGCCAGGTCGATCGGCAGCTTGCCGACCGCCTGCACCGCGTCGGTGTGGAACATCACGCCGGCCTCGTGCGCCAACTCGGCCATGTGCTCGACCGGGAAGATCGTGCCGGTCTCGTTGTTGGCCCACATGAAGGAGGCCACCGCGACGTTCGCCGACAGCTTGCTGCGGTAGTCGTCGAGGTCGATGCGGCCCTTGCCGTCGACGCCGACGCGATGGACCGTGTAGCCCTCCTTCTCGAGGTGCTCGGCGAGGCTCAGCACCGCCGGATGCTCGACCGCCGAGGTGATGATCTCCTTGCGTTCGGGCTGGGCGCGCAGCGCCGACAGGATCGCGGTGGAGTCGGATTCGGTGCCGCAGGAGGTGAAGATCACCTCCGAGTCATGCTCGGCACCGATCAGCGTCTGCACCTGGGCCCGTGCCTTCTTGACCGCCAGGCCCACCTTGTTGCCGAAGCTGTGCATCGACGACGGGTTGCCGAACTGCTCGGTGAAGTACGGCATCATCGCCTCGATGACGCGCGGGTCACACTGGGTGGTGGCGTTGTTGTCGAGATAGATCGGTCCCATGGCTCAGGCCTCCGTCGCGCAGGCGCCGTCGCGGGCGTGGGCATGGGCGCCGACCGGTACCACCTTGACGAACTCGCCAAGAGCCTCGATCAGCTTCTGCTGCACGCCACCGAGGGTGACCGCCTCCATCTGACAGCCGCTGCAGGCCCCTTTCAGGCTGACGAAAATCTTGTTGCCATCGACGTCGATCAGCTCGATGTCGCCGCGGTCGCGCTGGAGGGTGGGCCGGATCTGCTCGATCGTCTGCTCGATCTTGCGGATGCGCGCGAGGTTGCCCATCGCCGGCGCCGGCGTCGCCTTCGCTGTCGGGTCGAAGCTCTCGCCGCGCTCGGCGAGCACCCGGGCGAGGATCTCCTCGATGCCCTCGTGGCAGGCGGCGCAGCCGCCGCCGGCCTTGGTGTAGTTGGTGACGTCCTCGACGGTCGACAGCTGGTTGGCGCGGATCGTGTCCTCGATCAGCACCGCGTCGATCGCGAAGCACTTGCACACCAGCGCCCCTTCCTCGTGGTCGTCGCTCCAGGTCTCGCCGCGGTAGTTGGCGACCGCCGCCTGCAGCGCCTCGCGCCCCATCACCGAGCAGTGCATCTTCTCCGGCGGCAGGCCGTCGAGATAGTCCGCGATGTCCTGGTTGGAGACCCCCAGGGCCTCGTCGAGCGTCATGCCCTTGACGATCTCGGTCAGCGCCGAACTCGAGGCGATCGCCGAGCCGCAGCCGAAGGTCTGGAAGTGTGCGTCGAGAATGCGCTCGGAGTCGGGATCGACCTTCAGCATCAGCCGCAAGGCGTCGCCACAGGAGATCGATCCGACGTCGCCGATGCCGTTGGCACCGTCGAGAGGACCAGCGTTGCGCGGGTTGTAGAAGTGTTCCTTGACCTTTTCAGAGTAATCCCACATGGAAGGCTCCCGTATTCGATTCGGATCGTTTGTCGCGCTGCGCCGCGCTCACGCCGCAAAGGACTGGCCGCAGGCGCAAGACTTGTTGGCCTGCGGGTTCTCGAACTTGAAGCCGCTGCCTTCCAGCGACTCGACGAAGTCCACCGTCGTGCCTTCGAGCAGCGGCGCCGAGAACGGGTCGATCAGCACCGACAGTCCGTCGAAGTCGAGGACGTGGTCTTCGGGTTCGCCCTGGGCTTCCAGCTTGAGGCCGTACTGCAGGCCGGCGCAGCCGCCGCCGGCGACGGATATGCGCAGGCCGGCGATCGGTTCGCTGGTGGTGTCGAGGAAGCGGCGTACCGCTTGGATGGCTGTCGGGGTCAGGCTGATCATCGTGGGCCTCACGTTTCGTTATGACTACGTCGAGCTCAGCGCAACCCTCGTGCCATGCCGAGGCCTGCTTGCATGTGATTGATTTGTAGGGAGCGATGGTGCCGAGCCAGTTCGGCGGATGTCGCAAAGCGACGGATTCCCGGGGGCTTGTGTGGCAAAGCCCACAAGCGGCATGGGTCAACTCCGGCGGTCGTTGCGGCGTCGGGGACGCGGGGTGCCGGCACGGGCCATCCCGCAGAAGGCGGACGACAGGCGCGCGAAATGCACGGCGGGATCGGCGAGCGCGTGGGGCTGGCAAGCCGGCAGGCGTCGTCGTCGCCCGCCGGCCAGGGCCAATGCCTCAACCGAGAATGCGGGTGTAGGCCACCGCCAGCAGCTCGCGCTGGTCATGGTCCAGCTGGCGGGCCTCCAGCAACGCGACGAACTGGCCGCCGAGGGTTGCCGCGGCAGCAAACGGCGGATCGATCGTCGTCACTTCCACCAGCCACACCGGCATCGCTTGCGCGCCGAGGGTGCCGAGCGGATCGCCGTCCACCCGCAATGCCGACGGCGCCAGATCGAGCCGGCGGGCCAGCGCCGCAAGCCCCGATGCGGGGTGGATGCCGACCCGAGCGTGATCGGCGACATGCCGCGGCGCGACGCGCCCGCCGCCGATCACGACATGCTCGCCGATCAGCAGAAAACGCGTGCGGGCGCTCGTCCGCTGCTTGTGATAGAGCACACAGCACCAGTCACCGGCGCCGACCGGCGGAGTTGCGGCATCGCGATCGCGTGGCGCGGTGGGCGTGGTCACGGCGAGCGCTTGGTGCCGGCCTGCCGGCCGGGCCGGGAGTCACGGGCGATGGCCACCATGTCAGGCGGCGACTGCAGCCGGACCGTGGGTGTGGCAACCCTTCGGACACACCCGCGCACAGGAACCGCAGCCGATGCAGTCGAGGCCGTTGGCGATCGTCATCACCATCAGGTTGTCGTCGTCCAGGTCTTCGTCGAGCTCGTCCTCGTCGCGCTCGACCAGATCGAATACGTCCCGCGGGCACACCTTGTAGCAGCGGCCGCAGCCGATGCATTTCGCCGGGTCCAGTTCGAGCACGAACTGCGGCACCCATTCGACGCCGCCACGCGTCATGCCGGTTATCTGATCCATGTCATTGCTCCTGCGCATGCGTCGTTCGCATCGCGTTCGTTTCGGATGCGACGGGGTAGTCCCCGCCGCGCTGCTCTAGGCGGCGCTCACCGCCTCCAGGCGGTCGCGTGCCTCTGCCCAGGCCTTGCACGCGTCGAAGGTGGCCGCGGCGATCTCGGGAATCTCGTGGTAGGCCGCCGGCAGCCGGTCCTCGACCAGATCGTGCAGTTCGGATGCCCGCTCGGCAGCGATGCGCTTGAGCCGGCGCACGTCCTTCTCGAGGACCTTCAGTTGTTCCGGGTCCATGTCATAACTCCGCCACGTCGCGATGCCTAGCGATCAGCTCGACGGCCGCGGACACCATCCTCTCGGCGTCGTCGCGCATCTTCGGCAGCGACTCGAAGCCGAAGCGATGGACATCGCGCAGCCGACGATCGACGACGATCAGCTTGCCGACGGTGATCAGCGCACGACCGAATCCTTCGTGGGAGATGTTCATCAGCGTTCCGGCCATCGTCCCGCTGCGTTGTTCGATCAGGCCGGCGATCGCGTTGTAGTAGGCCTTCACGCGCGCGATCGTGACCTCGTCGGGGTCGCCGATCACCGGGATCTCCTTGCGCTCCTCGCGGCTCAGCACGAAGGGAGCGAGCAGGCGTTCGGCGGACCAGCCGTCGTATTCGCCATAGGTATCGATGGCGCGGACCTGCTTGCACATCTCGCGGATGAAGTCGGACGCCATCACATCGTCATCGACCGTGTCAGTCATCTTTTCGCTCCTGTGTTTGAGTAGCAACCGAGCCGGCGGCATCAGCGACGACGACCGGCCGCCAGCGGCGGAAGTGGTGGCGGCCTGCCAGCCGCGAGCAGCCGAGGCCCGCCACCAGACCGAGCAGCGCGGCACCCACCTGCAGCGGCGGCGAGGACGGCGGCGCCAGCGCTGCACCTGCGATCAGGCCGACCAGGGCCGGCAGGTAGGCCAGCGCCGATGCCATCAGCAGCGCGCCTTCCGGCATCGCCAGCTCGACCACGTCACCGACGCGATGGCCGTCACCGGCAGGCAGTTCGAGTGCGTTCGCGTCGGCCGGCAGCAGATCCGCGAGCTTCGCCATGCCGCAACCGCTGCTGCGGCTGCAAGCGCCGCAGGTGCTGGCGAGAGGCGCCAGGCGCATCTTCCCGGCGGCGATCGAGACGATTCGTGCCTGCTCGCGGGTCATCGTCATTCTTCCCAGCCGTCGGCAGCCATCGCGTCGAAGCGGTTCGGGTCCCGGCCGCTCTTCGCGCGCAAGGCCTTTGCCAGCCAGCCGGACGGAGTGCCGCCCAACTCGCGCCGGATCTGCGCCAGCAGCGTCTCGATCGGCGAGCCGTCCGCGACCTTCAGGGGCTGCACGCCCTTCGCCAGCAGGCGCTGCACGGCCGACGAACCGATCGCGCAGGCATAGACCGCGGCGCAGCCTTCGAGCAGTGCGATCTTGGCGTCGAGCTTGCCCTCGTGGCCGTCCATCTCGGTATCGATGAACTCGGCGACCTCGCGCAATCGCGCGCCACCCTCGCCGACCTCGAAGATCGCGAATGCGGCCGCCGCGCCGAAGTGCTGGTCAACGGTTTCGCGATCGGTCGAAGCGAAGGCGATCGACAGGCGCATAGGGTCCTCGTCAGTGGCGTCCGCCACGATGCTGAGATGGCGGGCACGTGCCCGCACCGGGTGCCGGGGCGCGCAGCACGGCGTGGTAAGGGGCGATGGCATGGTGTCGTCCATGGTGGGCCAGCAACAGGTTGGAGAGATCGAACAGCGCCTGTCGGCCACCCCGGTAGCCGATCCACTGGCGGGCGTGGCCGCCGACCAGGTCGTACTGGGGAAAGCCTGCCCGCAGCAGCGGCACGCCGAGCCGTTCCGCGGTGTCGGCCGCGTGGCTGTTCGAGATGATCAACTGGGCGCCGGCGGCACCGGCCAGGGTCTCGAGATCCTCGAGATCGCCGATCTGCACGGCAGCGGTCGGCACGTCGCCAAGCGACGCGCCTCGATCCGGGGCAACCGCCGCGACCACTTCGGCGCCGAAGCCGGTGACGAATTCCGCCATCGCCAGCAGCAGGTCGGGGTCGGCGGCAATGCCGATGCGGGCGAAGCCGAGCATGAAATGGCAATCCACCATCGCGTCCTGGAGCTGGGCGCGCCAGCGCTCGATGCGGGGCGCAACGCCGTGAGCCGACAGTTCGGCGAGCAGCTGGATCAGGCGGTCGTTGGCCGACAGGCCCATCAGGTGGTCGAAGCGGGTATCCGGCACGCCGCTGCGCTCCGCCAGCAGGTCTGCCGCCGAATCGAGCGAGCGGCCGACGACGATGGTGTGTGCCGCCTCGTTCAGCGCCATGATCTCCGACAACGGCGTGCCACCGAAGGTCAGCGGCGTGAAGTCGTCGGCGATCAGATGGCCGTCGAGGGAGTCGCCGACGTCCGGGAAGATCAGCGGACGCAGGCCGAACGATTCCACCAGCTCGCGCAGGTGCTCGAGGTCGCCGGGCGTCAGTGACGCGTTCACCAGCACATTGACCTGTTTCGGCCGCCGGCCGACACGGCTGCGGTCCGCCGTTACCAGGACGTCGATCATCGCCCGCACGGCCAGCGCGAAGCCGCTCTCGAGGCATCCGACGTAGTCCGGGGTATCCACCGGCACGATCGCGATGCCGTCGTGCTCCGGGTGCTGGCTGCGGAACTCCCGCACGTTGCGCCGCACATCGGCGCCCTGGGTCTCGGACAGGCCGGTGGTCGGCAGACCGATCAGCGACGGTTGCTGCTTGCGGCACAGGGTCTCGAGCCCCTGGATCACGTTGTCGTCGGCGCCGAGCACGGTGCTGGCCTGGTCCATCGCGGTGGTCTGCAGCGGTATCGGCTCGCGGAAATGGCGCACGAAGAAGACCTTGGCGAACGCCGTGCAGCCCTGCGAGCCATGCAGCATCGGGATCGCCCGGTCGACGCCGAGGAAGGCGAGCGTCGCCCCGGTGGTCGAACTGGTCTTCAGCGGGTTCACCGCAAGAGCCTTGCTGCGCCGGCGGATCTCGGCCATGTCAGGACTCCCGCCGGGCCGCGCAAGCGGCGGCCTGCGCGGCCTCGCGGGCGTGTGGGTGGGTCTTCGCGAAGCGATGCCTGGCGCCGGCTGAACGGGCCGCCTGTATCAAACCGACCGTCCGCGAACGTAGTGAGCGTGGGGGCTGTTCCATCACGCCACCTCCTCGACCGGCGACGACGCGGAGATGTCGTCGAGCGGTACGATCAGATCGTCCTCGTCCACTGGTCCGCGACTGCGCCGCGCCACCTGGGTCGTGGCCCACGGCGCGGGTGCGCGCACCTGCGACCACACCGGCGACTCGATGGTCAGTGCCAGCTGGCGTGTCAACTCGACCATGCCCTGGTAGCCGGCATATCCGAATTCGCGTTCCTGGTTGATGTCGAGAAACGGCAGCCGGGCCTTCAGCGCGGTGTACAGATTGCGGCCGCCGGCGATCATGATGTCGGCATCGAGCTCGGTCATCAGGTCGAGCAGCGCGCGGGCCGAGCCGTCGCTGATCATCTTCGCGTCCGGCCCCATCAGCTCGCGAATGCGCGCCTTGTCCTCTTCGGTGGATTTCTTCGTCGCGGTCGCCACCACCGCCATGCCGAGGTCCTGCAGCGCGGAGACCACCGACCAGCTCTTGACGCCGCCGGTGTTGAGCAGGACCCGCTTGCCGGCGAGTCGCGTGCGCCAAGGTGCGAGCAGGCTGCCGATGCGTGCCTCCTCGCGGGCGATCAGCGCCTCGGTGCGCTCGCTCAGCGACGGGTCGGCGATGATCCGGGCGAACTCGCGCAGCGCCGCGGACATGTCGCTGATGCCATAGAAGCTGCCTTCGAACCAGGGGGTGCCGTAGGCCTCCTCGAGCTTGCGGGCGACGTTGATCATCGCCTTCGAGCACACCATCATGTTGACCTCGGCCCGATGCATGGTCTGCACCTCGTGGTAGCGGCCGTCGCCCGACAGTGTGCACAGGATGCGCAGGCCGAGCTCGTCGAACAGCGGTGCCACGTGCCAGAACTCGCCGGCGATGTTGTACTCGCCGACAAGGTTTACGTCGTGGATCGTGATGCCCCGCGCGGCGTAGTCGTTGACCACCGATTCGGGCAGCGGATCGGGTTCGCGGGTGCCGACCACGTGGCGCACCATCGCGTCGGCGCCGATGCGATTGCCGAGGTTCTTGGTACCGTAGAAGCCGGCACAGTCGATCGGCACCACCGGCACCTCGAAATGGCGGGCCGCGGCCTTGCACACGGCCTCCAGGTCATCGCCGATCAATGCCGGCACGCAAGTGTTGTAGACGAACACCGCGGGCGGGCGGCGGCTCGCCACCGCCTGGCCGATGGCGTGGAACAGGCGCTTTTCCGAGCGCCCCATCACCACGTCCTGCTCGGTGAGGTCTGTTGTCATGCCGATCTTGTACAGCGCCGGCCCGGTGGTTCTCGTGCCGCGGTTGTCCCAGGAGGATCCGGCGCAGGCGATCGGCCCGTGCACGACGTGGGCGACGTCGGCGATCGGCAGCATCGCGATCTGGGCGCCATCGAACGCGCATCCGCCCGCCGACGCACCCGGCTTGGGCCGGGCACAGCCGGACTTGGACTTCCGGTTGTGGCTGCAGGCGGGCTCGTCGAGCAGAGCGGATACTTCCGAGGGTTTCATTTCCGGCGCCTTGCGACAGGGTCTGACCACCCTTCCGCAATCCCTGTGCCAGATCCCAAGCGATTGATTTCTCGGAAAGGCTGGTGCCTTTATGGAGTCGTCGATGAAGGACTTGCGACGAAATTGTCGACGATGCGACGGAGCCTGCGCCGCCACCGAGAGCGCCTCCGGGCGCGGTGCACCCGGTGGGCGACGCGACCGTCGTTGGCCGGCGGCGCGGTGATCGGCCGGGTCAGCGGCCTGGCGCGGAGGGCACGGATCCCGCGGTGTCCAGACCGGCCGTCATCCCGCGGTCCGACGACAACCCGAGGCTAGTGCAGGGTATCCGCCAGCAACTGTGCAGCCAGCTCCGGGGGGCGTGCGAGGATCGCATTCAGTTGCGCGATCCGCGCCGCGCACAGTTGGTCGCGGGTCGTTGCCGCCACGTCCAGCAGGCGGTTCTCACGCAGGCGCGCCAGCACCGGTTCGTCGAAGCTCTGCGACAGTTCGCGCTCGATCGCGCGATATTCCGCCTGGACGAGACGGCCCGCGATGTCCAGGTCGGCGGCCGGTCGCTCCACCGTGCCGCGGAAGGCCGACTGATACACCTTGATGACGGCATCGTGGAACGGACGAGGATCCTCGTCGGCGAAGGCTTCCAGCACCGCCGCATCTTCGACCGGCTTCGTCATGCTCGCGCGCAGGCATTGCTCCGAATCGACCGCACTCAATCGTTCGAGCGCGTCCACGGTCTGGCGACCCCAGGCCAGCACGGCGGCGTCGTCGGCGCGCGGAAGCAGTCGTGTCGCCAGATGTGCGAGCAGCGGTCTCGCGAACAGCAGCGCCCGGCGGCCGTCGACTCCCTGCTCCGTGCGGTGATTCAGAAATCGCATCAGCGTCTCGTGGTCGGCCTCGGACAGTCGCCCGATGGTGGCGACCACCGGATGCTGCGCCACCACCGTGGCATCCTCCGCGGCATCGTACTGCCTGCCGAAGGGGGCGGCGACCAAGAACAGCGCTGCCAGCACGCCAATCGCCAGGATGCCGCCGGCGAGCGCCGCGAAGATCCGTCGCAAGGTGGCCAGGTGGGCGGAAATCGCAGGTCCACGACGCAGGCCTTCTTCGTCGACAGCATGATCGTCACGATCGGCCGCATCGGCTTCGTTCGCCGCCATCACCGACGATGGCGCTGCGACCGGCTCGGCATCGCCGCGCCTGCCGGCCTTGGCATAGGCGGACTTGCACGACGGACACTGCCAGTCCGGCGCGTCGTCGTAGGGTTCGCGCAGGTAGCCGCATTTCGGACAGGGCGCTTCGCCACGGCTGTATCTCTCCGGTGCCACTTCGGCTGCGTCGGCACCCGCGGCCGGCGTGGCGACGAAGGGTTGCCAGCAGCCGTTCTGCCGGTGGTAGAGGGTGTCGGTCAGGCGATGTTCGACATCCGGTCCGAGGCGGTCGATCAGCGCCTGCAACTGCTCGATGCCATCGCGGGAATCGGCGTCGCAGAACGCCAGCACGTCGCGCGTCGGCAGCGCGGCAACGGCACCGTTCGGCACGAGATGGGCGGCCGACTCCTCCCAGAAGGCGTCGACCAGCAGCAGGCTGGCTTCGAACTGGCCGTCGAGCACGACCTCGTAGAAGGTACCGAAGCCGGTCACCCGGACCCGTTCCGCCGCGAGCCGGCGGAGATTGGCGACGGCGACCCGGTGCAGCTGGTCGGCGCTGGCGCCGGCGGATTGCAGATGGTGATTCTGCACGACGGCGAGGTGGTCGCCAGTGTCCGTCAGATAGACCGCCAGCAGCCCGTTGCCGAGATCCCGGACGACCGGCTGCTGGTCGGGCGGGAGCCGCACCGCCGTCGCCGACCCGTCCGTGGCCGGCATTTCGTCGACCGCAAACGACTCCGACACCTTGATGCAGGCGATCGCCCCGTTCAGGAAGTCCTCGAGGTTCATCGACGGGAGCGGGGCGATGGCCCCGACGATCGCACCGTGCGACGCGGATCGGACAGGTGTCGGGCGGCTGTCGACGCGACGGCGCCACGTCGGCGCCGCGACTGGCCGCAGCCTGACGGACCGCGTGATCGCGGCCCGGGGCGGTCGGCGACATGCCGGACGTCGACGGAGCCGGCCGCTATGCAGGTTTCGCGGGCGCGGCGGTCGGCTGCCGGCCGGCGGCAGGGTTGCGGGTCGTTCATGGCCTCGGGAGCTCGATGCGATCCATGATGATGCCAGGGACATCGAGGTATTGCATTTTGGCGTCCTCCCTGCGGTTGGCGGCCGGCGACTGGCGGCGCAGCGGCTTCATGAAGCATGCGCGGCAGCGCGCCGCGCCGAGCGCTCGGCGGGACGGCGTGTCGTGATCCCCTTCGTGACGACCGTCGCGCGAGATCGTCGCATCGCCCTGAATTTGCCGTTCTCCGTACCGTAAACGGAGGGTGAACACCCTGGAGGAGAACCGCCATGCTGCCCCTGAGTATCGAGAATCCGCTGTTCATGCCCGGACTGTGCCTGCTGATGGCCGGCACCTTCGGCCTGGTGGCTGCCAGCCACGGCATGGCGGTGATGGTGCTGCCGCGCTAGCCTGGGCCCGTCGCGCACCGACTTGACCGGATGCGTGCGGGCTGCGGATCATGCCGTTTCCGACCCGTGATGGAGCGAGCATGGACGCGAACGAATTGCGCGAGATTCAGACACCGATCAAGGCACGTTATCGCGATGATCCCGATGCCGCGCTGATCACTCTGAGTGCCGAGGGCGAGCTCGGCGACGGCATTGCGTGCTCGGTGGCCACCGGCAGGGCACTGGTCGAGGCCGGCCTGCACCCGGCAAGCGGCGGCACCGGAGCCCTCGCCTGTTCGGGCGACATGCTGCTGCAAGCCTTGGTGGCCTGTGCCGGGGTCACCCTGTCGGCGGTTGCGACTGCGCTGGAGATCGAGTTGCGAGGCGGACGGCTGCGAGCCGAGGGCGTACTCGACTTCCGCGGTACCCTCGGCGTGGACAAGGTAGCGCCGGTCGGTTTCAAGGCGATACGGCTGCAGGTCGAACTCGACACCGATGCGCCGCAGGACCGGATCGCGAAGCTGATGCAACTGACGGAACGCTACTGCGTGGTCTACCAGACCCTGGTCGGTGGCGTACCGGTCGAAGTGGCCCACCGCGGCGCCGGCTAGCCGGGGCGGGGCCGGCCTCAGATCACTTCGAGCAGCCGCGCGCGCAGTTCCTCTGCCCGGCGCCGGCCCTGGCGCGACTCGATGACATGGCGGTACCAGTCGGGGTACAGCCCCCGCAGTTCGGCGTGACCGGCGGCCGAATTGATCGCGCTCATCAGGGTCATGTAGGTATATTGCCCACAGAAGGTGCGCAGCGTGTTGATCATGAAGTGGCGAGCTTTCTCGAGTTCGGCCGGATCCGGCGTGGCCCCGAGATCGCGGAATGCGGTGATCGAGGGCAGATCGCCTTCGACGGGGGTTTCGCCGCCCTGCTTGTCGCGAACCTTGACCGCTTCGATGTAGCCCTTCTCTTCGAGCTCTCCCAGGGAATGGGTGAGATCGTCGGCTGCCGCGAAGTCGCGAAGCTCGTCGACGGTACGTTTGCCATCCACCATGATCAGGATCCGACGCATGCGGGGATGGAGGCCCCCCGCGCGATCGGTGATCTCGTTGCGGCCCTTGTCGGTTTTTGCGAATACGACGCCCACTGCCCTGTCTCCGTGCCCCTCGCAGCTCCAGCCCGGCTGCCTCGTCGCATGGTCGTCGAGACCTGCGCATCCCCTTACTACGGCCGTCTTTCGCGAACCGTTAGTCGGATTTTGCAAGAAGTCTAACAATTGCTGCGGGCACTGTGTATGCGAGCTCAGATGACCGGCACTACCGCCTTGATCTGTGCATAGACCACCATGCCGGGCTCGAGGGCCAGGAGATCCCGCGAACGGCGGGTCACGCGGGCGAGAAGGCGTGCCCCGGAGGCCGTCCTCAGGCGCACCAGGCACTGCATCGCGTCGTCACCGGCACGCTCCCCGGCGATCGCCTCGATCACCGCCGGCAGGATGTTGGTGATGCTCGATCCTTCCGGACGGAACAGCGCCAGGCTGACGTCGCGTGCGTGGATCCGCAGCCGCAGGCGGTGCCCGACCTCGCAGCTGACACGGGCGGTCCACAGTTCGACGCCATTGACGTCCAGCCGGGTCAGGCCGTAGCTCGCATCGTGTCCCGACACCCGGGCGTCGACCACGACCGCCGCCTGATCGGTGGCCGCCAGCGGTGATTCGAGGCTGGCCATGACCTCGCCGACCGGGCCGGCCATGACCACCCTCCCCTGCTCCATCAGCACCAGGTGGTCGGCCAGTCGAGCCACCTCCTCGAGGGCGTGGGTCACGTACAGCACCGGAATCGACAGCTCCTGGTGAAGCCGCTCCAGGTAGGGCAGGATCTCGCGCTTGCGCGGCGCGTCGAGGGCCGCCAGCGGCTCGTCCATCAGCAGCAGGCGTGGCGAGGTGCCCAGGGCCCGCGCGATCGCGACCCGCTGACGCTCGCCGCCGGACAGCGCCGACGGCATGCGATCCAGCAGGCCGTCGATGGCGAGCAATTCGAGCAGGTCGCCGTCGGGCGGGTCCCGGCGGCCGCAGCGCTTGCCGGCAAAGGCGAGGTTGCCGCGGACCGACAGGTGCGGGAACAGGCTGGGTTCCTGAAACACGTAGCCGAGCGGGCGACGATGGGTGGGCAGCCAACGGCCCGTGCCGCTGTCCTGCCAGCATTCCTCGCCAATCCGCATGACGCCCTCGTCGGCGCGCGTCAGCCCGGCCGCACAGCGCAGCACCGAGGTCTTGCCGCAACCGGACGGGCCGAACAGCACGCTGACCCCGCTGCCGGGCAGGCCTAGCGCCACATCGAGGGAGAAGCCCTCGCGTTGCAGCCGGAAGCGCGCCTCGACGCCGCTCAAGCGCCACCCCTCAGCATGCCGGGCGCGCCGACGCCGGCGCGGTTGATGAACTGCAGCGCCAGCAGCGCGACGAAGCTGAACGCCAGCAGCCCTCCCGCCAGCAGGTGTGCGTGGGCGTATTCGAAAGCCTCGACGCGGTTGTAGATGGCGATCGACAGCACCTGGGTGCGCCCCGGGATGTTGCCGCCGATCATCAGTACGACGCCGAACTCGCCCAGGGTGTGGGCGAAACCGAGCACCGCGGCGCTGAGCAGTCCCGGCCGGCTGAGCGGCAGCACGACGTGCCAGAAGGTATCGAACGGGCCTGCGCCCAGCGTCGCCGCCACTTCGAGCATGCGCTCGCCGATCGCCGAGAAGGTCGCCTGCAGGGGCTGCACCACGAACGGTAGCGAGAACAGTGTCGACGCCACCACCAGGCCGGGAAACGAGAACGGCAGCAATCCGAGCCCGAGCGCTTCGGTGAGACGTCCGACCGGACCCTGTGGTCCGAGCAGCACCAGCAGATAGAAGCCCAGCACCGTCGGTGGCAGTACCAGCGGCACGGCTACCAGGGCCGACACCAGACTGCCGAGTCGCGAACGGGTGCGGGCCAGCCACCAGGCCAGCGGTACGCCGATGACGAACAGAATCGACAGGGTGACCGCGGCCAGCTTGGCGGTAAGCGCGATCGCCTGCCAGTCTTCGGGGGCAAGGGTCAATTCGGGCATCTACGAAGTGGGCGCCGTGGGCGCGCGTCGAACCGTTGCGAGTTTGCCGCAAACGCAGGTGCCGGTGCGTTCGCGTGTCGACGTCACCGGGAGCCGACTGGTGCGGCACCGGGGCGGTCGCCATCGGCCGTGGCCGTGGTCGCGTCGGGCGGCCCGGCTCACCGGGGAACCTCGTAGCCATAGTCGCGCAGGACCCGGTGCGCGTCCGGGGAAGCCATGAAGCGCAATAACGCGGCCGCCGCCGGCGAGTGCTCGCCCGGGCGCAGCAGCACCAGGTCCTGACGCAGCGGCCCAAAGAGATCGTCGGGCACACGCCACGCCGACCCCGATTGCAGCGCTCCGCCGCGCACGATCTGGGAAAGCGCGACGAAGCCCAGCGGCACGTTGCCGGAGGCAATGAACTGGTAGCTCTGGGATATGCTTTCGGCCAAGACCAGCCGGGCTCGCAGGCTTTGCCACAGACCGAGCGCACGCAGGGTCTGCTCGGCAGCGCGGCCGTAGGGGGCAAGCTGCGGGTTGGCCAGCGCCAGCCGCCGGATGCTGCCGTCGGCCAATACCCGGCCGGCCGCGTCCACGCGCGCCGGATCGGGACTCCACAACGCCAGGCGCCCGATCGCATAGCTGCTGCGCGTGCCGGCGACCGTCAGGCCGAGCGCTTCCAACTGCGCGGGTGTCTCGCTGTCGGCGGCCAGCAGGACCTCGAAAGGGGCGCCATTGCGGATCTGTGCATAGAGCTTGCCGGTGGAGCCGAAGGCCAGCCGCGCACGATGGCCGGTGGCGCCCTCGAAGGATGCGGCGATCTCCTTCATCGGCGCCGTGAAGTTCGCTGCGACGGCCACCAGCACCTCGCCGGCGTGGGCGCCGAGGCTGGCGGCGAGACAGCAGAGGCACAACAGGATCCTGCCCATGATCGACCTTCCGTCGGGGTTCGAGGCGAAGCGGAGCGACAATCGTGCCAACTGCCGTCGCGCCCATCGTCGGCCCTGCTGCCGGGGTCGCATCCGCGGCGTCGCTCGGTCCGCCGGGCAGCGATCGCCGGGACCGGCTGGCTGTCGGCGTGACAGATGGCGTCCGCCCGCAGCGCGTCGAATCCCATTGCCACGACGCCATTGTGACGGACTTCGTCGATCGCCATGGCACGACACGTCTTCGCCCCGCCGTCGGCAACAGGGCGATGCGGACCGCGGCGCCGCGACGGCTGCTGTTCGGCACCGCGCCGCCGATGCCGATGCTATATTTGCGAGCGCCGAGGGGCGAACGAAGGGATCGAGATGGCTGACGCGAGCTTGCGACCGGTGTGCTTCATGGTGATGCCGTTCGGCACCAAGGCGGTGGCACCAAGGCCGAACGGTGCGCCCGAGAAGATCGACTTCGATGCGCTGTGGCACAAGGCGCTGGCGCCGCTGATCGTCGAATTGGGCTACGAGCCGGTCCGTGCGGACCAGGACACCGGCGCGGCGATCATCGCCGAAATGCTCGAGCGGCTTTATTTTTCCGACCTCGTGATCGCCGACATGACCTTGCCGAACGGCAACGTCTACTACGAGATCGGCATCCGCCATGCGTGCCGGCCCAGCGGCTGCCTGCTGATCGGTGCCGCATGGACGGTGCCGCTGTTCGATGTCAATCAGATGCGTCGCCTGTCCTATCCCCTCGCCGAGGGGGCGATCACCGACGATACCGCGGCGGCCATCCGGCAGGCGCTGCGCGACGGCGCGCTGCCGCTGGCCAAGGGCATGTCGCCGATGTACCAGCACATTCCCGGCTTCCCGGACGCCGGCAAGATCGATCCCCAGCGGGCATCGGCGATTCGCGGCCAGCTGGATGCCCTTTCGGCGTTTCAGGCGAGCGTGCGCGCGGTACAGCTGCAGCGCGACCCGGCCCGCCGCTGGGCCGCGGCCCTGGCACTGTGCGACAGCTACCCGGCCGCCAGCACGCACTCGCCTGCCGTGGCGATCGAGATCCTGACCCTGCTCCGCGACGCTGCCGGCTGGCAGGAGAGCATCGCCTACGCCGATGCCTTGCCCGAGCCCATACGCCAGCTCGATCTGGTGCAGGAGCAACGCAGCCTGGCATTGAGCAAGACCGGCGACCCGCTGCAGGCCATCGGCGCACTCGAGGAACTCGTCCGCCGCCGCGGCGGCAGCGCAGAACGCTACGGCCTGATCGGCGGACGCTACAAGAAGCTGGCCGGCGAGGCGCGCAACGAGGGGGACCCGGACCTGGCGCGCGACTACCTGGAACAGGCGATCCACCACTACGAGGAAGGCATGCGGTGCGATCTCAACGACTACTACCCGAGTTCCAACCTTCCCCGACTGTACCGGGCGCGGGGTGACGAAGGGGACGACCAGCGCGCCGCGGCGAGCGGCCATGTCGCGCTGATGGCGTGCCAGCGGGCCAAGATCAACGGCGCCCAGGACGAATGGCTGAACCCGACCTTGCTGGGGCTCGCTTTCGATGCCGGCGATGTCGTCACCGCGCGCCGCCTGGTGACCGACGTGCGTCGCGAAGGACCGGCCGCCTGGAAGCTGGCGACGACCCTGGCGGATCTGGATCGCAGCGTGGAACAGCAGCCGGATGGTGCCACTCGCGAGACCCTCGCCGGGCTCGTTGCCACGTTGCGGGGCCTGCTTGCAGCCAAGCCCTAGTCCGCTATTTAGCCGCTTCAACGGATTCTGCCTCGGCGCGTTCCTCGGTGGCGCCCAGCAGGCCTTGTCCGCCGCGCGCTATGGCGCTATCCGACGGCGCGTGCACGAATTCCTCGACGAGATCGCCATCGACGTCCGACTTCCTGGCCGGCAGCAGAAGTTCGCGGCGACCTATGCGGCGACGATGGACCGGGTGATGACCGAATTGCGCAGTCGCGATGCCGAGTTGCACGCCTGCTGTGGGGTCGGTGCGATGGCTGCACTGTTTGCCGGCGGCTACACCGGGACGACGCCGGCCATGCGGCAGACCTTGCGCGATCGATGGCAGCCCGAACTGCAGCGACTCGGGCTGGGGCCCGCGGCGTTCGACCGTTTCGCCGGCAGTCTGGCCAGCACCGCCCGCGGTCGTGACACGGTGGCGATGATCACCCAGGTCTACCTGCTGCTCGACGACCTGCTGCAGCCGCTGGCCGCCGAAGCCGACACCTGCTTCGTGGCGATGCCGTTCAAGCAGCCCTATGCAGACTTCTTCTGCCGCTGGTACCGGCCCGCGTTGCAGGCGGCGGGTTTTCGCGCAATCCGCGCCTGGGGCGGACTGGCCGACGAAGAGTACTACCCGTTCATTGCAGCGCTGATCGCGCGCTGCGCGGGCGTGCTTGCCGACTTGTCCGCG
Source organism: Rhodocyclaceae bacterium (assembly GCA_020445745.1). Lineage (GTDB taxonomy): Bacteria > Pseudomonadota > Gammaproteobacteria > Burkholderiales > Rhodocyclaceae > Cognatazoarcus. The sequence goes on from JAGRGB010000082.1 coordinate 31,690, forward strand.
CGGAACCTGAACGTTGCCAACGAGGTCGGCCTCGCGCATGGCGCCAACTGTCCGACATTTCTGGTGATGGGTGTTCGCGCCGGCCCGCCGCCGTCGAACCTGGCCGACCTGCTGATTCTCCGCTATGACCGGCATGCACCGGACTGGCCGCAGCAGGACGTGCCACGCCTTGCCGAATTCGTGAAGCTGCATTGGCGACAATACGTGGACTCGCTGACGCACGACGCACTGATTCACGATGCGGCCCACCGATTGCTGCAGATGCTGCTCGCCGCCGGACAGCCGGTGCCGGATGCGGTCCGGGCGCTGGCACGGGTCCAAACCGCGCTCGCCGACGATCCGGCGGACAAAGGCATGGCGCCGGATGCGAGGCGGCACGGCGCTGGCCCGGCCGGCCGAACGGCCCGGCAGTGATGCCCCGAACCCACCGCAGAAGCGATGGCGGCGTCGGTCGGGCACTCGTCCCAGGGGCGTTGCCTGACGGCGGATGATCGACCGTTCCTGTGCGCCACGCGGCTGTCGACAAACGCCGGGGTACCCGTGGTCGCCCGATGCTTTGTCGCGATGCGTCGTTTCTGGTAGGGTTTTGCGCCCGTTTCTTCAAGACGACTTTCACCGAGGATCGACCCGTGTCCGAACGCCCCAGTGTCAAACCGAAGAATCCCAATTTTTCCTCCGGTCCATGCAGCAAGCGCCCGGGTTACGAACTCGCCAAGCTGGACCAGTCCACCCTCGGGCGCTCGCACCGCTCGGCACTCGGCAAGGCGGCCCTGAAGAAGGCGATCGACGACACCAAGGCCCTGCTCGGCGTGCCCGACGATTACCGGGTCGGCATCGTGCCGGCCTCGGACACCGGTGCCGTCGAGATGGCGCTGTGGAGCCTGCTCGGCCCGCGCCCGGTGGATGTCTGCGTGTGGGAATCGTTCGGCGCCGGCTGGCATACCGACATCGCCAAGCAGCTGAAGATCGAGTTCAACCTGCTCAAGGCGGATTACGGACAGTTGCCCGATCTGGGCCAGACCAGGCCGGACCACGACATCGTGTTCACTTGGAACGGCACGACTTCCGGCGTGTGCGTCCCCGACGGCGACTGGATCAGCGACGATCGCCAGGGCCTGACCATCTGCGACGCGACCTCGGCGGTATTCGCGATGGATCTGCCGTGGCGAAAGCTCGACGTGATCACCTTCAGCTGGCAGAAGGTGCTCGGCGGAGAAGGGGCCCACGGCATGCTGATCCTCGGTCCGCGCGCGGTCGAGCGTCTCGAGAACCATACGCCGGCGTGGCCGCTGCCGAAGATCTTCCGGCTGACCAAGGGCGGCAAGTTGATCGAGGAGATCTTCACCGGCGCGACGATCAACACGCCGTCGATGCTGTGTGTGGCCGACTATCTCGACGCACTCGGCTGGGTCGCGGCGCAGGGTGGCGTGCGGCAGCTGATGGAGATCAGCCGGGCGAATCTGCAGGCGATCTCGCGCTTCGTCGACCAGCACGACTGGATCAGCTTCCTCGCCGGGGAGTCTGCCTCCCGCTCCAGCACCAGCATCTGCCTGTCGCTGGACCTGCCGGCCGACAAGGTCAAGGCGCTGGTCAAGCTGCTCGCCGACGAAGGGGTCGCGAACGACATCGGCTCCTACAAGGATGCCCCCGCCGGTCTGCGCATCTGGGGTGGCGGCACGGTGGCCACCGCCGACATCGAGGCGCTGATGCCGTGGCTCGCCTGGGGATACGACCAGGTCAAGGCCTGAGCAGTCCCACGGTCCACGGCCGACGAGCGCCCGCGAGCCGCGACGCGCGGCCGTGAACGGGGACATTACCGCCGCTCGAAACCGGCCGGGCGGTGCCAAATTTGGAAGGACGCGACGCCAACATGTACAAGATACGTACCTATAACGCGATCTCGGTGAAAGGCCTCGATCGCTTCCCGCGCGAACGCTACGAGGTCGCCGGCGATCTGCCCAGACCGGATGCCTTCCTGATCCGCAGCCAGAAGCTGCACGACATCGAGTTCCCCCCCACCCTGAAGGCCGTCGGCCGCGCCGGTGCGGGGGTCAACAACGTGCCGCTGCCGCGCTGCAACGAGCAGGGCATCGTCGTCTTCAATGCGCCGGGCGCCAACGCCAACGCGGTCAAGGAACTGGTGCTTGCCGGCATGCTGCTGGCCGCGCGCGACATCTACCAGGGCATGCGCTTCGTCGAAGGCCTGGCGCCGCAGGAAGGTCTCGATCCCCTGCTCGAAAAGGAAAAGAAGCGCTTCGCCGGCAGCGAGCTGCACGGCCGCACGTTGGGCGTGGTCGGCCTCGGCAACATTGGCTCGCTGGTCGCCAACATGGGGCTCGCGCTGGGCATGAAGGTGGTCGGCTTCGATCCGGCGATCAGCGTCGAAGCTGCCTGGCGGCTGTCCAGCGAGATCGAGAAGATGGACAACCTGAACAGCCTGTTCGGGCGGGCCGACTACATCAGCCTGCATCTGCCGGCGCTCGATGCCACCCGCGGACTGATCAACGACTCGCTGCTCGGATGCGTCAAGCCGGGCACGGTATTGCTCAATTTCGCCCGTGGCGAGATCGTCGATCGCGAGGCGGTCAAGCGGGCGCTCGATCAGCAGCGGCTGCGCCGCTATGTTTCCGATTTCCCGGCCAGCGACACGCTGGGCCACCCGCGCATGCTGCAGATGCCCCATATCGGTGCCAGCACCGCCGAGGCCGAGGAAAACTGCGCGATCATGGTCGCAGACCAGCTGATCGACTTCCTCGAGCACGGCAACATCCGCAATTCCGTCAACTTCCCGCAGATATCGTTGCCGCGGTCGACGCCGGTGCGGCTGACGATCACCAACCGCAACGTGCCCAGCGTGCTCAACAAGATCACCGCGATCATCGCCGAGCACAACATCAACATCGTGGACATCCTCAACAAGAGCCGCGAGGCGATCGCCTACAACATCATCGATCTCGACGAACATCCCGGCGACGACGCCCTGGCCGCGATGCAGGCGATCGACGACGTCGTCAACGTGCGCGTGATCGAATCGTCAATGCCCGGCTGAAGGCCCGAGCACTGCGGTTCGGCTCGAGCGCTCACGCCGCGCGAGCAAGCGCAACTGCGCCTGTCGCTCGTCGGCGCCAATGGCGTGAAGACAGAGTTCGGGTCCGCATGGCCCGACCGATCGGCCGCGATGATGGCGGACGAGTCGATGGCGGCCGGCGACACGGCCGTCGCTACGGTCGGCGGCGATCGCGAGGTGGCTAGGGCATGGGCCCGGGCCCGACGCCGGGGCATACAGGACCGGCCCCGACACCGGGAAGTGCTCTGGGCCGTCCTTCACCTCCTTCGAAAAATTGCATACTGTTCAGCCGGAACCGGCTATCTTGTCGCGACGTAACAGTATGTATCAACAATGCCGTTCGCCAATGGAGACATCCTCATGAACACGATTGCTCTTGGATCTGCATCGCCGCGTCTGGCGCTGGCCGTCGGGATCCTGCTCGCCAGCCCTGGGGCACTGGCTCAGTCCAACCTCGAAAGCCCGGGCCAGAATGCCCTGGTAAGCGGTATCAGTCTGGTGTCGGGATGGAAATGCACGGCCGGCGAACTCACCTTTGCGGTAGACGGTGGCAATTCGATTCCGCTCTCCTACGGCACGCCCCGTGCCGATGTGCTTGCGGCGGGTGCCTGCGCAGGCCTGAATGTCGGTTTCGGCGCGCTGCTGAACTGGAACCTGTTCAGCGACGGCGCCCACACGGTCCAATTGTTCGATGACGGCATCGAGTTCGCCAGCGCCGAAATCGTGGTCACGACCCTGGGCGCCGAGTTTCTGACAGGTGCGAGCGGTATCTACTCGCTGCCGGATTTTCCGAGCGATGGTCAGAACACGCTCGTGCGCTGGGATCAGAACGCACAGAATTTCCTGATCATGAAAGACTCGTACTACAAGTTGCAGACCCAGTTGTCCGAGAGTCGCGGCGAATGCCTGGAAAGCAACAGCCTGACCGCCAATGCGACCCTCGACGGGGCGGCGTTCATGGACACCTGCGCCGATGTCACCGGCCAGCTGTGGAAGCTCGTACCGGACGGCAACGGCTACGTGTTTCTGCAATCGCTACTTGGGGAGAGCCGTGGCGAGTGCCTCGAAGGCAACCAGCTGGGCGAAGCGTCGACGCTGGCAGGTGCCTCGTTCATGGCCGGCTGCGGAAGCTTCACCGGCCAGCTTTGGAAGATCTATCCCAACGGCAGTTACTTCACGCTGCAGACCCTGGATGCGGAATCGCGCAGTGAGTGCCTGGAAGGCAACGTGCTGGCCGAAACGTCGACGCTCGGTGGCGCGGCTTTCATGGATAGCTGCAGCAACGTGACCGGTCAGCGCTGGAAGCTGGTTCCCCAGTAGGCCCACCCGATGCCTGGCTCCAGCGAAGGGCACCCCTGTCGCCGCACGACGGGCCAACAACGTCAGGTGGGGCTAGCGCGCGGGCAATCGAGAAGCCGTTGATCCGCGGTGGGCGCGGCGAACGCTCACCGCGCCGGGTCCTGCCAGCGGCGATTCGCCAACATGTCGTAAGCCTCGGTGTGGAAGGTCGGAGGTTGTCCGAGCACCTCCTCTACGGCTCGGTCGCGACGGCCTCGATCATGCCGAAAGCATGACCCGCCGGAGCCGACTGTGTGTCGCCGCCGCCTGTTGCGGATGCCCTGGCCAAGGCCTTGCCGCCGGCATCCGGGCGCGCACGAGCGGTCCCGCAGCTGCCGGAATCACTCGAAGTCGACGCCCTGGGCGAGCGGAAGCGCGCCGGAATAGTTGATGGTATTGGTGGCCCGCCGCATGTACGCCTTCCAGGCGTCCGAGCCCGCTTCGCGGCCCCCGCCGGTGTCCTTCTCGCCGCCGAAGGCGCCGCCGATCTCGGCGCCGGACGGGCCGATGTTCACATTGACGATGCCACAGTCGCTGCCGCCCGCCGAGACGAAGGTCTCGGCCTCGATCAGGTCCCCGGTGAAGATCGACGAGGCCAGGCCCTGGGGAACGCCGTTGTTCAGGGCGATCGCCTCTTCGAACTCACGATAGCGCAGCACGTAGAGGATAGGTGCAAAGGTCTCCCGGCACACCAGCCGGTTCTGGGCGTCGGCCTGGACGATCGCCGGACGCACGTAGTGGCCGCCCTCGCCGCCCGCCACCCGTACCCGGCTGCCGCCGAACACCGGCCAGCGGTCGTCGCGGGCGGCCGCCAGCGCTGTTTGCTGCGTCGCGAAGGCACGGGCGTCGATCAGCGGCCCGACCAGCGTGCCGGGTAGCAGCGGGTCGCCGATCGCCAATCCCGTGTAGGCGCTGCGCAGGCGTTCGAGCAGCTCGTCGGCGACCGACTCATGGACGATCAGGCGACGCAGGCTGGTACAGCGCTGCCCGGCGGTGCCGACCGCCGAGAACACGATGGCGCGCTCGCTCAGGGCCAGGTCGGCACTGGGTGCGACCACCATCGCGTTGTTGCCGCCGAGTTCCAGCAGGAAGCGGCCGAGCCGGCCGGCGACCCGCGTCGCGATGCTGCGGCCCATTTCGGTGGATCCGGTGGCCGACAGCAGTGCGATCCGGCGATCGTCCGCCAGGGCACGGCCGAGTTCGGCATCGCCGACGAGCACCGTCGCCAGCCCGTCGGGCACGTCGTCCGCCTCGTTCGCCGCGGCGATCAGCAGCGCATGGCAGGCGAGCGCGGTGAGCGGCGTCTTCTCGGAGGGCTTCCAGACCACGGCATCGCCACATACCAGCGCGATCGCGGCATTCCACGCCCACACGGCAACCGGGAAATTGAACGCCGTGACGACACCGCACACACCGAGCGGATGCCAGGTCTCCATCATCCGGTGTCCCGCCCGCTCGGACGCCATCGTCAGGCCGTAGAGTTGGCGCGAGAGGCCCACCGCGAAGTCGCAGATGTCGATCATTTCCTGCACTTCGCCGAGCGCTTCGGGGAGGATCTTGCCGGTTTCGATGCTGACCAGGCGCGCGAGCGCGGACTTTTGGCGCCGGAGCAGCGCGGCGAAGCGACGCACCAGTTCGCCGCGCCTGGGCGGCGGTACGCATCGCCAGTGTCGCCATGCCGGGCCGGCCCGTGCCAGGGCCGCATCGAGTTCGCCGGCGCCGGCTGGCGCCAGCTGGGCCAACACGCCATCATCCACCGGGCTGCGCACGACCAGCGTGCCCTCCGCGCGGGGCGGCACGCCGAGAGCCGTCAGATAGGCGTCGACCTCGTCCCTGAACCTGCTTGCTTCCGCCATCGATGCGCTCTCCAGCCCGATTGCTGCACTCGCGACACACCCACCGCGACCCCGACTCCAGCATGGCCCGTGGCCGCCCGAGCTGCAAGCCCCGTGGCTCACGCCGGCAGCTGGGCAAAAAAGCGCACGCCTGGAGGCGATTGTTGCTTGCATTGCAACATGACCCGGGCGATAGTCCGTAGGACCTCTATTGCCAGACCCGATTTGCGGATTTGCCAGCCATGACCTCACGCCGTTCGACGATCTCTCGTATTGCCCTGCTTATGGGACTGTTCCTGCCTGCGCTGGCACCGGCCGCTGTATACAAGTGTGTCGAAAACGGCCGGCTGGTGTATTCGGATCGCAAGTGCTCGGCCGAATCGGCGCCGATCGATTCGGCGCCAGCCCTGGACAACCAGCGTCGCGGCAGTGACGAGACCGTCCACCCTGGACGGCCGGCGCGGCGGGAGGCCCCGACCGGGCGCAGGAGGCCGGCCGGGGCGACGGTGATCGACAGTGCCGATCCGACGAAGAAGGCCCTCTGCGACGAGGTACGGCGCCGCAAGGCGGTCGCCGAGCGCAATGGCGGCAGCTATCGCGGCGATTCGCTAAAGGAACTCGAGGCGCTCGAATTCTCGCGCTGTTACGGCCACGTCAATGGCGCCCACTGAGATCGCTCCCGATCAGCAGCGGTAGGGTCGACGGCAGTAGTCGGCAACACAGCTCGCGTCGCGCTCCGGCAGATAGCGATAGCCGGCCTGCCATTGCTCGAACACCGCGCGGGCGATGGTGTCGGGGACACCCCGTCCGGCGACCATGTCGAAGAACCAGGCCATCGGATAGCCAGCTTGTCGGTCGTAGCGGATCAGTTCGTTGGCCAGATCGACACCGCTGGCACCGGGCGGCACCGGGGTCGGCGCGAAGGCACGCGAACTGATCGGCTTGATGCCGATGCGCTCGACGCCATAGCCGTCGGTCCAGGCGGAGATGTTCAGCAGCCAGTGGGCCGACACCGCCACCGTGGCTGCCCGCGATCGCCGCCAGTCGCCGAAGAATCGCAGCGCGCTGGATGGCGCGCTGCCGCCTTGCACCGCGACGCGGGCGATCAGCCGGGAGATGTCGTGAATGCTCCGCAGCCGGTAGATCGGTGTGCCCACCGGGCGACCCTCGGCGTCGTCGATCGGCGGCGCCACCAGGTCTTCGACGCTGTCGATCGCGCCGCCGTCGCCCAGCCGATGGGAGGTCACCTCGCGAAGTTCCTCGACCTCGAGCTGGATGAACGCCTCCGGAGCCTCCGCATAGCGCGACACGAAGTAGTGGGTGACGCCGGAATAGCGGGTCACGATGGGCGCTTCATGGCGGTCCGGGAGTCCGATCTCGCTGCGCAGGTCGGCTTCCGCGGGCTCGCCGTGACAGGCCGCCAGCAGGCGGCCCGCGTCCTCGTCGGCCAGCTTCCAGGCCGCCTCGGCCCAGCTCTGGATATCGTCGGTAATCGGTTCACCGGTCGGCGTGATCAGGCCACCGGGGCGAAACCAGCCATTGCGTCGGGCCCGCATCTCGAAACGATGCCCGGGCAGCGCGATGCCGAGGCGCCGCAACAGATCACCGTGCTGCGGGCGCGGAAACGAGGCCCGGCACACTTCGTCGATTGCGAGGATGGTCTCTGGTTCGATCGTCTGTTCCATGATTGGGTCTAGCGAATTCGGTATCGATGCCGCTGATGGCCGTGGGCTGCGGCTATTCACCGGCGTCGACGGCGAAGACCAGGCCACAGGCGTGCTGGGGGTCGCGCGTCAGCGACAGGCAGTGCTGTCCGGCATCGACCAGATAGACCGCGACGCCGTCCGCTGCCACCCAGGGTGACAGCCGCGGCGGGATGTCGTCCTCGCTGCAGGCATAGAAGCGCAGCGCAGGGTACTCGCTGCGGAATTCCGACAGGCGGCTGTCCTCGGCATTGCCTGCGGCGAAGCGCCGGGCCAGATCGCGGGCGGCGTCGGCGGTGATCACGTGCTGGGCTCCGAGGCGAAGCGCGCAAGGCTCTTCGCCTCGACCCCCATCGCCCGCGCCAGCCATGGTGGTGGGGCATGCATGGAAGCCTGCAGGCGCTCGATCGCATCGGCGGCCGACGCGCCGAGCGGCCATTTCACCGGATGTACGCCGGCGCGCACCAGCTTCGCGGCGGCCGGCCCGCCGATCGATTGCACGTACACCAGGTCGCAGTCTCCCAGCAGCGCGGCGCGCGCCGCATTCTTGTCATCGGCACGCTCGGTGGCGGCAGTCGGTCGAACGTCGACCAGCCGGCTTTGGTCGGTGCCGACCTGGTAGATCAGGAAGCGCACGCAGGATCCGAAATGGCCATTGAGTTCGTCACCGCGGTTCGACGCGATGGCTAGGCGCAGGCTCCCGGGAATTTCACCTTCGGCGTAGGCCTCGGGCACCGGCGCGTCCGCGAAGGGCCGTTCGCCGGCAAGAACCGACCGCAATCGCTCGACGAGATCGTCGGATACCTCGCCGGCGGGCAGGCAGCCGGCAAGCTGCGCGGCATCGACGGTCGCGAGCCGGTCGGCGTCGAGGGGCAGCCCGAGGGTCTCGGCCAGGCGATGGACGAAGTCCGGGCGCACCGCTTCGGGAAGGATTCGCGCGGCCTCGGCCAGCCGTACTACGACGTCGCGCTCATGGTTGTGGGTTTCGGTCATCGCTGACTCCTGGGATGGCGATCGGTTCGATCGCGGCACGCGACCCCATCCTGCGGGGTCCCGTGCGCGCGGCTCACAGATAGGCGATCGTCGTTTCGCCGCCCGGACATGCCGACAGGCACTGGGGCTCGTCGAATTCGCCGTCGCATTCAGTACAGGTGTCCGGATTGATCTTGAAGATACCCCCCTTGTCGGTGATCGACTTGGTCGGGCAAACGGGCTTGCAGTCACCACAGGAGGTGCATTCAGCCTGGATGATGGTCAGTGCCATGATGGGCTCCTTTGTTTCGAATCAATCGGGGGCGTCGACGCGTCGGGCGCGCAACGACACCGGCAAGCGTTCGGGTGCCGGCTGGGGGTCGATGTAGTAGCTGCCGCCGTTGGCGAGTTTCAATTGGCCTCCCCACTTTTCCGGGCTGTCGAATTCGATCGAGGAGATGTTGTCCTCCAGGTCGCGCTTCGGCAGATAGAAGACGAGGCCTCCGTCGGCGTTCCTGCGAATCATGATGTTCGCCATGAGCGATTCTCCGTGCTGCGGTCACCGGGCCGGGATGCGAGTTGCGCATCGAGCGGCCGGAATGCCGCGACACCCGGGCCGGCCGGCGACAGACGGCGCGAACAAGTCCGCTGCCGTCGGTGTTGCCGGATCGGCCGGTCCGGGGCGCGACACATGAACGGGTTCAGCGGACCAGATCGAAGTTGTAGTCCGTGACGCCCATCTCCATGGTGTCGCGGTCGAGCTGTTCGAGTACCGCGTTGACGAGGGTGGTCAGCATGCTCATCGCCCCTTCGTAGCCGAGCGTCGTCGCCCGGTGCAGGTGATGGCGGTCGAAGATCGGGAAGCCCAGGCGGATCAGCGGGACCTCGCACTCCGGCGCCTTGTGGGCGGTGTCGCGCTGGATGAACTTGCCGTAGCTGTTGCCGATCAGGAAGTCCGGCTTGTCGGTCATGCACAGGCTGCGCATGTGCCACAGATCGCGACCGACGTGGACTTCGGCGCTGGCCCCGTAGGGCGAGGATTCGAGCAGCTTGGTCATGGCCTTGCCCCAGCGCTTGTTGGCGTTGTGGCTGAGCACGTGGGTCGGCTCGGCGCCCAGCTCGAGCAGGAACTTGACGACGCCCATGACGAAGTCCGGATCACCGTAGATCGCGAACTTCTTGCCGTGCAGCCAGGTGTGGCTGTCCTGCATCATGTCCACCAGGCGGCCGCGCTCGGTGGTGAGGCTGTCCGGAATCGGCTTGCCGGTGACCTCGGCGACCTTCTGCAAGAAATCGTCGGTCCATTCGAGGCCCATCGGGATGCTCAGCTTCGGCACCTCGTGCTTCCACGTCGACTCGATGAACTTCTTCGACTTGTCGAGCTGCCAGGGCTGCAGCAGGAAGGTCGTCGTCGCGTTCGGCGCGTCCTTGATCTCGTCCTGGGTGGTGCCGCCGGCGTACATCCGGAAGGTGCCGTCCGAGGGCGTATCGAGCACCTCGGTGGGATCGGACAGCAGGCTGGCCTCGACGCCCATCTCGGCCATCATCCGCTTCATCAACCGGTAGTTGCCGAGATAGGTCTCGAAGCCGGGCACCAGGTTGATCTTGCCGTTCTTGCCGGGCTCCTTGCCCTCCATCGCGTTCAGCGTGAAGTAGCGCGCGATGCCTTCGAACATGTTGTCCCAGCCGGTGGTGTGGCTGCCGACGAAGCTCGGCGTGTGGGCGAAGGGCGTCGGGAACTCCTGCTCGATGTGGCCGGCCTTCTTGGCATTGCCGATGAAGGCGTTGAGGTCGTCACCGATCACTTCCGCCATGCAGGTGGTCGAAACTGCGATCATCTCGGGCTTGTACAGCGCCT
>JAGRGB010000083.1 GCA_020445745.1 Rhodocyclaceae bacterium
TCGCGCAGGATGCGGCAAACAGCGCGATGGCGGCGCTCAGCAACAGGCGGATGGCGGCTCGATTCATTCTGGCTCCCTTCCCGGATATCTAGGCTTCGGGCGGCCGCCGCGCATGCCAGTCGGTGGCTTGCTGGAACTGGTGGGCCGCGTTCAGCAGGCGGGCCTCCGAGAAATAGTCGCCCACCAGCTGCAGGCCCACCGGCAGCGAGCCCGTACCGAATCCGGCCGGGTGCGACAGAGCGGGCAATCCGGCCAGATTGACGGCGACAGTGTAGATGTCGCCCAGGTACATCTGGACGGGGTCGTTACATTTGGTGCCGATTTCATAGGCAGTGGAAGGTGCGGTCGGACCGGCGATGACATCGCACTGACCGAAGGCCTGCCGGAAGTCGTCGGCGATGAGTCGGCGCAGCTTCTGGGCCTGCAGGTAGTAGGCGTCGTAGTAGCCGTGGGAGAGAACGTAAGTCCCCACCAGGATGCGGCGCTTGACCTCGGCGCCGAAACCCTGGGCCCGGCTCTTGGCGTACATGTCGTTGAGGTCACCGTACTCGGGTGCCCGATAGCCGTAGCGCACGCCGTCGAAGCGCGACAGGTTCGAGCTGGCCTCGGCCGGCGCGATCACGTAGTAGGCCGGGATCGCGAGCTTCGAATTGGGCAGGCTCACCTCCACGGTGGTGGCGCCCAGTGTCCGGTAGGCGTCGAGGGCGGCCTCGACCGCGCCGCGCACGTCGTCGGCCATGCCCTCGCCGAAGTACTCGCGCGGCAGGCCGATGCGCAGGCCGGCCAGCGGTTTGTCGAGGTCGCGACCGAAGTCCTCGGCGGGGCGATCGAGGCTGGTCGAGTCACGCGGGTCGAAGCCGGCCATGGCGGACAGCACCGGCGCGCAATCCGCGGCGCTGCGAGCGAGCACGCCGCCCTGGTCGAGGGACGAGGCGTAGGCGATCATGCCGTAGCGCGACACAACCCCATAGGTCGGCTTGATGCCGGTCACGCCGCAGAACGAGGCCGGCTGGCGGACCGAGCCGCCGGTGTCGGTGCCGGTGGCGACGGGCACCATGCCGGCCGCCACAGCGGCCGCCGATCCGCCGGAGGAGCCGCCGGGTACACGGGTCGAATCCCACGGGTTGCGGGCGGCGCCGAAGTGCGAGTTCTCGTTCGACGAGCCCATCGCGAACTCGTCCATGTTGGTCTTGCCAACCAGGACCGAGCCCGCCTGCTTGAGACGCGCGACCACATGCGCGTCGTAGGGACTGACGAAGTTCGCCAGCATCCTCGACGCGCAGGTGGTGGGCAGGCCCTCGGTGCAGAAGACGTCCTTGTGGGCGATCGGAATGCCGGTCAGGGGGCCGGCCTCGCCGGCGGCGATGCGGGCGTCCGCGGCGCGGGCGGCGGCCAGGGCGCCCTCGGGGTCCACATGGACGAAGGCGTTGATGTCCGCATTTCTGGCGGCGATGCGATCGAGGGCGGCCTGCGTCAGTTCGACGCTGGATACCTGCTTGTCTGCGAGTGCCGCGGCAAGCGCCTGGAGGCTGGCGTTCAGCATGGGTGAAATCTTGAAATGGGGTGGGCCGGGGCCTACTCGATGACCTTGGGCACGAGATACAGGCCGGATTCGGTGGCCGGCGCGACCTGCTGGAAGTGGTCGCGCTGGTTGGCCTCGGTGACGGCGTCGTCGCGCAGACGCTGGTAGAGTTCCTGCGGATGCGACATCGGCTCGACGCCAGTGGTGACCACCGCCTGCATCTGCTCGACCAGCTCGAAGATGCCGTTCAGCTTGGCAAGGGCGTCCTCGGCCTCGCCGGGCGCAAGCTCGATGCGCGCAAGGCGGGCGATGTGTTTGACCTGTTCGATATCGAGCGACATGGACTTACAAACTTGCTTAGGCTACAAGGGTTTGTAGGTTATCATAATCGTTTATCTCTCCCGTTCCTTTCCTGGAATTTCGGAACAGCTCCCCGATGCTCGGTTTTCTGCGCTCCTATTTCTCGAACGATCTCGCCATCGACCTCGGCACCGCCAACACCCTGATCTACGTGCGGGCCAAAGGCATCGTCCTCGACGAGCCCTCGGTGGTGGCGATCCGGACGGAGGGCGGCCCCAACGCCAAGAAGACCATCCAGGCGGTCGGGCATGCGGCCAAGCAGATGCTCGGCAAGACGCCTGGCAACATCACGGCCATCCGGCCCATGAAGGACGGCGTGATCGCCGACTTTGTCGTCACCGAGCAGATGATCAAGCAGTTCATCAAAAAAGTGCACGACACCCGGCTGTTCTCGCCGAGCCCGCGCATCATCATCTGCGTGCCCTGCGGCTCGACCCAGGTCGAGCGCCGTGCGATTCGCGACGCGGCCCTGGCCGCGGGCGCCAGCCATGTCTACCTGATCGAAGAGCCGATGGCCGCGGCGATCGGCGCCGGCCTGCCGGTAGCCGACGCGACCGGCTCGATGGTGGTCGACATCGGCGGTGGTACCACCGAAGTGGGCGTCATCTCGCTGGGCGGCATGGTCTATTCGGGCTCGGTACGGGTCGGTGGCGACAAGTTCGACGAGGCCATCGTCAACTACATCCGCCGCAACTACGGCATGCTGATCGGCGACACCACGGCGGAGAACATCAAGACCGAGATCGGCTCGGCATTTCCGGGCTCCGAGGTCAAGGAGATCGAGGTCAAGGGCCGCAACCTCGCGGAGGGCATACCGCGCAGCTTCACGATCTCGTCCAACGAGATCCTCGAAGCGCTTGCCGAACCGCTCAACCAGATCGTCTCCGCGGTCAAGATCGCGCTCGAGCAGACGCCGCCGGAGCTGGGCGCCGACATCGCCGAGCGTGGCATGGTGCTGACCGGCGGCGGTGCGCTGCTGCGCGATCTCGACCGTCTGCTGATGGAGGAGACCGGGCTGCCGGTAATCGTCGCCGAAGACCCGTTGACCTGCGTCGCGCGCGGTTCGGGCATGGCACTCGAAAAGATGGACAAGCTGGGTTCCATCTTCACCTCCGAGTAATCGATGGTCCACAGTTGCGCGGCCGCGGGAGTCACCGGGCGGCCGCGTTTTCGTTGACGCTGCATGTCGCTGATTGGACACAACACGCCCCCCATATTCAAGCGCGGACCGGCGCCGACGGTGCGGCTGCTTCTGTACGTGTCCGCAGCGCTGGTGTTGCTGGTCACCGATCTCAAGTTCCGTTATCTCGAGTTCATGCGTCAGACCGTCGCCGTGGTGCTGTACCCGGTCGAGCGCGCCGCCGCGACGCCGGCGGACCTGGTGCTCAATGCCGCCACTTATTTCGCGACGCTGGCCAAGGTCCAGCAGGAGAACGCGCTGCTGCGGCGCCAGCAGTTGCGCATGTCGGAGCAGCTGATGCGCCACCAGCAACTGGCCCAGGAGAACAGCCGGCTGCGCACGCTGCTCGGCATGCGCGACGAGCTGCCGGCACGCTCGGTGGCTGCCGACGTGCTCTACGCCGCCCATGATCCGTTTACCCGCAAGGTGATTCTCGACCGCGGCTCGACCCACGGCATAGCCAAGGGCGACGCGGTGGTGGATGAGCGCGGCGTGATCGGCCAGGTGACGCGGCTGCATCCGATCCAGGCCGAGGTCACGCTGCTCACCGACAAGGAGCAGGCGATTCCGATCGTGGTGCGGCGCAACGGATTGCGCGGCGTCGTGTTCGGCGCCGGCGCCGGCCAGCTCGAACTGCGCTACCTGCCCGCCACCGCCGACGTCCAGCCGGGCGATTCGCTGGTGACCTCGGGCCTCGACGGTCTTTACCTGCCCGGCTTGCCGGTGGCCAAGGTGCTGCGCGTCGACCGCGACACCCAGGCCTTCGCAAGGATCTTCTGCGTGCCGGTCGGCGGCGTCGAGCAGAGTACCCACGTCCTGGTGATGGGCCGACTGAGCACGCCCTTGCCGCCGATGGGCGGCGACGGCGACAAGGACTCCTGATGCAGCCGACCAATCGCAGCCAGCGCATCCTGCAGCCGGTCAAGCTCTGGTACCTCTACCTGTCCCTGATCGTCGCCTTCGCGCTGACCCTGATTCCGACCGGACACCTGCCCGGCGTGCCGGACTGGCTGGCGCTGGTGCTCGCCTTCTGGAGCGTGCGCGAGCCACTGCGGGTGGGGCTCGGTACCGGCTTCGCCTTCGGCCTGCTGGTGGATGTCGGCCACGGCGCCGCGCTCGGTCAGCATGCGCTGGCCTACGTGCTGCTGACCTATGGCGCCAATGCGCTGTCGCGCCGGGTGCTGTGGTTCTCGCCGCTCGAGCAGGCGCTGCACATCCTGCCCCTGCTGTTGCTGATGCACGTCGTGATGGTGGTGGTGCGCATGCTGGCCGGCGCCGACTTTCCGGGCTGGTGGTACTTCACCGGCAGCTTCACTGCCGCGCTGCTGTGGGTGCCGCTGCATTTCGTGCTGTTGTTCCCCCAGTTCAGGCCGGTCGAGCGCGATGACAATCGACCGATCTGAGTTCCAACCCGCTCGACGATTCCGATGAGTTTCGACGCCCCGGAACTGGAACTCCAGCAATTCCGCAGTCGCCTGCTGGTGGCCGGGGCGTTCATCCTCGTGTGCTTCGGGCTGCTGGTGGCGCGCTTCGGCTGGCTGCAGATCAGCCGCTTCGACTATTACCATACCCGTGCCGAGGACAACCGCATCGCGCTGGTGCCGGTCACGCCCAACCGCGGCCTGATCCTCGATCGCGATGGCGAAGTGCTGGCACGCAACTATGCCGCCTATACGCTGGAGATCGCGCCGACCCATTTCCGCCAGGCCGACGAGTTGTTCGACCAGTTGCAGTCGGTGGTCGACATCACTGCGCGCGACCGCCGCCGCTTTCGCAAGATCCTCGAGGAGAGCCGCAACTTCGACAGCGTGCCGATCCGCATCCGCCTGAGCGACGAGGAAGTCGCCCGCTTCGTCGCCCGCCGCTTCGAGTTCGAGGGCGTCGAGGTCCGTGCGCGGCTGTTCCGCGACTACCCGAATGGCGATCTGGCGTCCCATGTCATCGGCTACATCGGCCGCATCAACGAGCGCGACCTGGATCGCATCGCCGCGCGCGACGCGGCGGCCAACTACCGCGGCACCGAGCATATCGGCAAGGTCGGGCTCGAGCAGAGCTACGAGGAGGAACTGCACGGCATCACCGGCTTCGAGGAGGTCGAGGTCGATGCCGGCGGCCGGGCGGTGCGTCAGTTGCGGCGCACGCCGCCGATCTCCGGCAACAACCTGGTGCTGACCCTGGACCGCGGCCTGCAGCGGGTCGCGGAGAACGCCTTCGACGGACGCCGCGGCGCGCTGGTGGCGATCGACCCGGCCACCGGCGGGGTGCTGGCGCTGGTGTCGTCGCCGACCTTCGATCCGAACCTGTTCGTCGATGGCATCTCGACCCAGGACTGGAATGCATTGAACAATTCGCCCGATCATCCGCTGTTGAACCGTGCGCTGGCCAGCGCCAACCCGCCGGGGTCCACCTTCAAGCCGTTCATGGCGCTGGCCGCGCTCACTGCCGGCAAGCGCACTCCGGAGCAGGTGATCGCCGACCCGGGCTACTTCGACTTCGGTGGGCACCGTTTCCGCGACGACAAGGTCGGAGGCCATGGCCTGGTCGACATGTACGCGTCGATCGCCTTCTCGTGCAACACCTACTACTATCGGCTGGCTGCCGATCTCGGCATCGAGCAGATCGCTACGTTCATGGGGAGCTTCGGACTGGGCAGCAGGACCGGCGTCGATCTCGAGGGCGAGGCCAACGGCGTGCTGCCGTCACCCGAGTGGAAGCGCAAGCGCTTCCGGCGCGTCGAGCAACAGAAGTGGTTCGCCGGCGAGACCATTTCGGTAGGGATCGGCCAGGGCTACAACGCCTACACGCCGATCCAGCTGGCCAGCGCGGTGGCGACGCTGGCCGCCGACGGCGTACGCTTCCGGCCGCATCTGGTGCGCTATGTCGAGGACGTGAGCACCGGATCGCGGCGGGTGATCGAGCCGGAGCCGCTGACTCGTCTGCCACTGGCCCCCAGGCACGTCGAGTTCATCAAGCATGCGATGGAGGGTGTCAATCTCGAGGGGACCGGACGGCGCGCGTTCAAGGACGCCGGCTATCGTGTCGCCGGCAAGACCGGCACCGCCCAGGTGTTTTCGCTGCGAGGCGCCACCTACCGCGAGCGCCAGGTCCGGGAACGGCTGCGCGACCATTCGCTGTACATCGCTTTCGCCCCGGTCGAAAAGCCGGCGATCGCGTTGGCCGTGCTGGTCGAGAACGGCGGTTTCGGCTCCCAGGCCGCCGCGCCGATCGCCCGGCAGGTCCTCGACTACTACCTGCTCGGCATCGATCCGGCGCAGCCGGCGCTGGCCGACGAGGCGGCCAGCGACGAGATCGAGCCATCCGCGCCGGCCGGCGAGGTGGCGCGATGACCGAGCGGCGCTTCGACCCGCGCCGGCTGGTGATCGGCCTGCTGGAGCCGATCGACCCGATTCTGCTGATGGTGCTGTGCCTGCTGCTGGGCTACGCGTTCACGTTGATGGCGAGCGCGTCACCGGCGCGGATGGAATCGCAGATGATCAACTCGGCCGTGGCGGTCGTAGTGATGTGGATTGCCGCCCGCCTGCCCGTTCAGCGCATTCTTTCCCTGGCACCGCCGGTGTACCTGCTGGGGGTACTGCTGCTGGTGGCGGTGGCGCTGTTTGGCGAGACCTCGAAGGGGGCGCAGCGCTGGCTCGACGTCGGCGTCGCGCGGATCCAGCCATCGGAGATCATGAAGATCGCGGTGCCTTTGATGCTGGCCTGGTATTTTCATCATCGCGAGGGGGCGATCGGGGGCCGCGACTTCGTGGCGGCCAGCGTCCTGCTGGTGATACCGGTGGCGCTGATCGTGCGCCAGCCGGACCTCGGCACCGCGCTGCTGGTCGCCGCCGCCGGCTTCTTCGTGCTGTTCTTCGCCGGCCTGTCATGGAAGCTGATCGCGCCGGTGGCGGTGGCCGGCATCGTCGGCGTCGGTTCGATCGTCGGCTTCGGCGATCGCATCTGCCAGCCGGAGGTGGATTGGGTGGTGCTGCACGGTTACCAGAAGAACCGGGTATGCACGCTACTGGATCCCACGTCCGACCCCCTCGGCAAGGGTTTCCACATCATCCAGTCGACGATCGCGATCGGTTCCGGCGGCCTCGCCGGCAAGGGATGGCGCGATGGCACGCAGACGCACCTGGCCTTCATCCCGGAGCGCCACACCGACTTCATCTTCGCGGTGCTGGGCGAGGAGTTCGGCTTCTTCGGGGCGTGCCTGCTGGTGTTCCTGTACATCGCCCTGATCACCCGGGGCCTGGTCATCGCGATGGCCGCGCCGACCCTTTCGGCGCGGCTGCTGGCCGGTGCGGTGACGATGATCTTCTTCACCTACGCCTTCGTGAACATGGGCATGGTCAGCGGCATCCTGCCGGTGGTGGGCGTGCCGCTGCCCTTCATCAGCTACGGCGGTACCGCGCTGGTCACGCTGTGCCTGGGGCTCGGCATCCTGATGAGCATCCAGCGTGCCCGCCTGCTGGCCAAGAAGACATGAGGAGTTCGCCAATGTTCGTCAAGCACGGCCTGTCCGGAACCGTCGCCGCCATCGCTTGCGGACTGCTGGCCGGCTGCGGTTCGACCCCGATGCCGCCACAGGCCGAGCGCCCGGGGGGCTACTACCAGGATGACGGACCCCACGCCAATCCGCCGGCCGACCTGGACCAGATACCCGACGCGGTGCCGCGCGACGAGCCCCTGCACCGCTACGCCAACCGGCCCTATCGTGCGCTCGACCGCAGCTACACGCCGGCGACCCGGATCGCGCCCTTCAGCCAGCGTGGCACGGCCAGCTGGTACGGCCGCAAGTTCCACGGCAAGCGCACCGCGAGCGGCGAGGTCTACGACATGTACAAGATGACGGCCGCCCATCCGACGCTGCCGATCCCGAGCTACGTGCGGGTGCGCAACCTCGACAACGACCGCAGCGTCGTGGTGCGGATCAACGATCGCGGGCCGTTTCTGCGCGGCCGCGTGATCGATCTGTCCTACGCTGCCGCCCATCGGCTCGCTTACATCGAACAGGGCAGCGCGAGGGTCGAAGTCACCGCGATCATTGCCGGCGACGAGATCGAACTGGGCAGTGTCGCGCCGGTGCCGCCGATGCGTCGCCCCGGCGGCGCCGCGTCGGCGGCCGCGGCCGCGGCGGTAGCGTTGCCGGAGGCGCCAGAGATCGCGCCGATCGGTGCGCTGCCGACAGCGGAGCCGCTCGCTCTCCCGCACACGCCCGACGCGAACGAGCCGTCCGCCTCGTCGCCGGCAGCGCCGCCTGCCGTCGTCCCGCAGCCGGCCGCCGATCGTCCGGTCGACGATGGCGTGCGCCAATACGTTCAGCTCGGGGCCTTCGCCAGCCGGGACAACGCCGAGGAATTCCGGAGCATGGCCGCCGGAGAGATCGGCGAGCCCCTGGAGCGTCTCGAGATCGTGCCCCAGGGGCTGCGCTTTCGACTCCATCTCGGCCCTTATGATACGGTGGAAGAAGCACGCGAGCGTGCCGAAGCGGTAGGCGCCGTACTCAAGCTCAAGCCCTTCGTCGTCGCCCGCTGAGCCCGGCATCCGGTGCCGGCGCCGCCATCCTCGTCCAATCTGCAGCCAGTGAACTCCAGCCCATGCGTTTCGTCACCCTACTGATCCTGTTCCTATCCGCCCAGTTGTGCTTCGGCCAGGCGTCCGCACCGCCACAGGTCGCGGCCAACACTTGGTTGCTGGTCGACTACGTGACCGGTCAGCCACTGCTCGAGCACGAGGCCGACCGCCGCATCGAGCCGGCGTCGCTGACCAAGCTGATGACCGCCTACCTGACCTTTGCCGCCCTCAAGGAAGGACGGATCACACCGGAACAGCAGGTGCCGGTGTCGGAAAAGGCGTGGAAGATGATCGGCTCGCGGATGTTCATCGAACCGCGCAAGGCGGTTACCGTCGATCAACTGGTCCAGGGCATGATCGTGCAGTCGGGCAACGACGCCTGCGTCGCGCTGGCCGAGCTGATCGCCGGTTCCGAGGAGGGCTTCGTGCAGCTGATGAACCGTGAAGCGGAGCGCCTCGGCATGAAGGACACGCGCTACATGAACACCACCGGCCTGCCGCATCCGGAGCACCTGACCACTGCTCGCGATCTGAGCATCCTGGCTTCCGCGATCATCCGTGATTTTCCCGAGTACTATCCGACCTACTCGCAGAAGGAATTCACCTACAACGACATCAGGCAGCCCAACCGCAACCGGCTGCTGTGGCTCGACCCGACCGTGGACGGAGTCAAGACCGGCCATACCGAAAGCGCCGGCTATTGCCTGATCGCGTCCGCCAAGCGTGGCGAGCGGCGCCTGATCTCGGTGCTGACCGGTGCCACCAGCGAGGGCAGCCGGGCCGAGGAGTCGCTCAAGCTGCTCAATCACGGCTTCCTGTTCTTCGACACCGTCAGGCTCTACGAGGCCGGCAAGCCGATTTCCTCGCTGCCGGTCTGGAAGGGCGAATCGGACACCCTCGATGCCGGCTTCCTGAACGACTTCGTGCTGTCCGTGCCCAAGGATCAGGCGGCCAACCTGCAGTTCGATCTGGCCAGCATGCAGCCGGTCACGGCGCCGGTGCACAAGGGGCAGCAGGTCGCGACGCTGCGCATCACGCTCGACGGCAAGGTGATCGGTGAGTATCCGGTGCTCGCGCTGCACGACGTCGTCGAGGCAGGGCTGATCGGCCGCAGCTGGGATGCCCTGCGCCTGTGGATCAAGAGCCTGTGAGCCAACCGTGAGCCGCTCCGCCCGATTGCCCCGAAGACGCGCGCTGCCGCGCGCGTCCGCCGCCGCGCCGCGTCGCCGCAGGGGCGCCCGGTGAGCGCCGTGTGCCACCTCGACGGCAGCCTCGTGCCGCTGGCGGAGGCGCGCGTGTCGCCGATGGACCGGGGCTTCCTGTTCGCCGATGGTGGTTACGAGGTGATTCCGGTCTATTCGCGCCAGGCGTTCCGGCTCGACGAGCACCTGGCACGGCTCGCCAACACCCTGGCCGGCCTCGAGATCGTAAATCCCCACGGCATCGAGCGCTGGCGCGAGCTGGTACGCGAAGTGATCGACCACAACGACTGGGACGACCAGTCGGTCTACATCCAGGTCACGCGTGGCCGCGAAGCCCGCCGCAGCCATGCCTTTACGGAAGGCCTCCGGCCGACCGTGTTCATCATGTGCGAAGCGCTGGTGACGGTGCCCGAGACGCAGCGGGAGCAGGGCGTCGCCGCGATCACCGCGGGTGATTTCCGCTGGCTGCGCTGCGATCTCAAGACCATCGCGCTGCTCGCCAATTGCCTGCTGCGGAACCAAGCGTCCAAGGCGGGCTGTGTCGAGGCGATCCTGCTGCGCGATGGCTTCCTGACCGAGGGGTCGGCGTCGAACATCTTCATCGTCCGCGAAGGGGTCATGCTGGCGCCGCCGAAGAGCCACCTGATGCTGCCCGGCATCACCTACGACGTGGTGCTGGAGCTGGCCGCCACGCACGGGCTGCGCCACGCGGTGCGGGAGATCCTCGAGGACGAGCTGCGCAGCGCGGACGAGATCTGGCTGACCTCGTCCACCAAGGAGGTGCTGCCGATCACCCGCCTCGACGACCGCCCGGTCGGTGACGGCCGCCCCGGTCCGGTGGGCATCCAGATGTATCGTTGGTACCAGGATTTCAAGGCGAGGGTGATGCGTGGTGGCTGAACGGCGCTCCGAGTCGCTGATCGAGTTTCCGAGCGACTTCCCGATCAAGATCATGGGCGTGCGCAGCGACGACTTCGCCCAGGTCGTGCTGGAGGTGGTGCTGCGCCACGATCCGGACTTCGACGGCGGCACGATGGAGATGCGGCCGTCCCGGAAGGGGAACTACCTGTCCCTGACCTGTACCGTGCGCGCCACCTCGCGCCTGCAGCTCGACGCGCTTTACCGCGAGCTGTCGTCGCACCCGCTGGTCAAGGTGGTGCTGTGAATCCTCCGCTGGTGATCCGCCGCCTCGGTATCGTCGACTACGAGCCGAGCTGGCAGGCGATGCGCGAATACACCAGCAGCCGCACCGAATCGAGCCCGGACGAGCTGTGGTTGCTGCAGCATCCGCCGACCTACACGCTGGGCCAGGCCGGCAAGGCGGAACACCTGCTGCGGGAGACCGCGATTCCGCTGGTCAAGATCGACCGGGGTGGCCAGATCACCTACCACGGTCCGGGCCAGGTGGTGGCCTACCTGCTGCTCGATCTGCGGCGGCGAAACCTCAAGGTGCGTGAAATGGTCCACCGCATCGAGCAGGCGCTGATCGACTGTCTCGCCGATTACCGGCTCGACGCACGGCGCAAGAGCGGTGCCCCCGGTGTCTATGTCGGCGAGGACAAGATCGCCGCCCTCGGCCTGCGGGTGCGAAACGGCTGCTCCTACCACGGACTGGCGCTCAACGTCGATATGGATCTTGCCCCATTTACGTGGATCAACCCCTGCGGCTATAGTGGCCTGAAGACCATACAACTCAAGGATTTCGGCGTGACCGACAGTGTCGACACGGTGGCCGGGCAGCTGCTCGGCCACCTGCTGCGGCAGTTTCCGTCGTCACCGGTCAACGGTTGAGGCCGCGCCGAGCCGAACGGAGCCAAGCCATGGAAGGCACCTCCCGCAAACAGCGCGGTGCGGAAAAGACCGCGCGCATCCCGATCAAGATCGTTCCGGCCGAGCGCCTGAAGAAGCCGGAATGGATCCGCATCAAGCTCGGCGCCGGCGTCGAGGCGGAGCGCTTCAACGAGATCAAGGCCACCCTGCGCGACCACAAGCTGCACACGGTCTGCGAGGAAGCCTCGTGTCCGAACATCCACGAATGCTTCGGCAAGGGCACGGCGACATTCATGATCATGGGCGACATCTGCACCCGGCGCTGCCCGTTCTGCGATGTCGGCCATGGCCGCCCCGAGGCGCTCAACGTCGACGAGCCCGCGGAGCTGGCGCGGACGATCGCCGCGATGCGGCTCAACTACGTGGTCATCACCTCGGTCGATCGCGACGATCTGCGCGACGGCGGTGCCCAGCATTTCGTCGATTGCATCCGCGAGACGCGCGAGGCCTCGCCGGCCACCCGGATCGAGGTGCTGGTGCCCGATTTTCGTGGCCGCATGGAGATCGCGCTGGAGATCTTCGATCAGGCGCCGCCCGACGTCATGAACCACAATCTGGAGACCGTGCCGCGGCTCTATCGGCAGGCCCGTCCGGGTTCCGACTACCAGTACTCGCTGGACCTGCTCAAGCAATTCAAGGCGCGCCACCCCGAGGTGCCGACCAAGTC
This sequence comes from Rhodocyclaceae bacterium, assembly GCA_020445745.1. Lineage (GTDB taxonomy): Bacteria > Pseudomonadota > Gammaproteobacteria > Burkholderiales > Rhodocyclaceae > Cognatazoarcus. The sequence continues at coordinate 12,339 of JAGRGB010000083.1, forward strand.
CGGGCTGATGGTCGGCCTCGGCGAGGACGACGAGGAGATTCTCGCGGTGATGCGCGACCTGCGCGCCCACGACGTCGAGATGCTGACGATCGGCCAGTACCTGCAGCCCTCCGGTGGGCATCTGCCGGTGTTGCGCTACGTGCATCCGGACACGTTCAAGATGTTCGAGACCGAGGCACTGGCGATGGGCTTCAAGAACGCCGCCTGCGGCCCGATGGTGCGCTCCAGCTACTGGGCCGACATGCAGGCCCACGGCGCCGGCGTGGTCTGAATCCGCGAATTGTCCGCCCGGGCGCTGTCGCCTGCCGGCTGCGGGTCCCGGCCGGGCGCTCGCCGGGGCCGATCGCGGGTCGCGGATCCGGGACCTGTCGGCGATGCCGAAGACGTCGTCCGGCTCGCCGAACCCACCCACAGAACCGGCTTGGAAGGCAGCGTCGGCTCGACTCCGGTGATGGCCGGGCTCGGTCGCGCGATCGCGCCGCCGGACGCGGAGGCGCCCGGCGAATGACCGGCGGCGGGCTGCGGCCCGTTGCCCGCTGTCGCCTCTATATCGAATTGCACATGGTCGAACGGCGGGATATGTGGTGAAATCGCGGCGGCGAAGCGCCGTGGCCAAAACAAACTTGGTGGAGTCGTCCACGTTCATGGCGGCCCGGCACGGCTGCCGCGAGGACGATCGAACCCGGCACCGGACAAATCCCATTCATGTACGCGAAATTCGATCTGCCAACCTTGCTGGGCATGGTCTTCGGGCTCGTGCTCGCCGTGGTTTTCGCCGCCGGCGCCGGCGCGGCGGAAACCAGCGCGCCGGACATGTCGCGCAAGGCTCTCGTGATCGGCAATTCCGCCTATCGTGCCCTTCCCCGACTGGGCAATCCGGTCAACGACGCGCGTGACGTCTGTGCCGCGCTACAGCGGCTCGGTTTCGAGGCGACCTGCCTGTTCGACGTGCCGTCCAAGCGTGAAATGCGTGACGCGGTGCGTGCATTCGCGGCCAGTCTCGATGCCCGCTCGGCGGGCTTCTTCTTTTTCGCCGGTCATGGCATTCAGGTCCGGGGCGAGAACTACCTGATGCCGACAGACGCCGAGATAGCGACGCCACCGGACGTGGACTACGAGGGCTTCGAACTGGACTACGTGTTGCGCAGCGTCGCCGGCGCCCGCAATGCACCGAACATCATCGTGCTCGACGCCTGCCGCGACAACCCGTTCCAGCGCGCCGATCCGTCGGCCTGGGTGTCGGGTCTGGCACGCGTCGATCCGCCGGTGGGGACGGTCCTGGTCTACGCCACCGCCCCCGACGGCTCGGCGATCGACGGCGACCAGCGTAATGGCCTGTTCACCAAGCACCTGCTCGCGCAGATCGAAGCCCAGGGGCTGACCCTCGACGAGATGCTGCGCCGCGTCGCCCAGGGGGTCGAGGCCGAGGCGCGCCAGGCTTACGGCGCGCGCCAGATCCCCTATCGCAGCTCGTCGTACTCGGGCCAGTTCTGTTTTGCCGGCTGCACCGATCCGGAGCTCGATGCGCGGCTGCGCGAGATCAGCGCCCAGAAGGAGCGCCTGGCCCGCGAACTCGAAGCTATCTCGTCCGAGAACCGGCAACTGCGCAGCGAGGCCTCCCGCGGCGCCCAGGCGATACGTGAACTGGAATCGCGGGTCGAGCAGCTCTCCAGCCAGGCCAGTGAGAGCGGCTCCCGACGCAAGGATGTTGAGGATCGACTCGCCGAAGCGCGTGAGGCCTTGCAGGCGGCGCGCGACAGCCAGAGCGAGCGGGCGCGGCTCGAGGCGGAGAACCAGGCCAAGACCGCAGCCTTGTCGCGCCTTCAGGCCACGCTGCAGCAACAGTCGGACCAGCTCGAGGCCTATCGCGCGGAAATCCAGCGCCTGACGCAGGAGCGCGCTACCCGGGCCAGCCAGTCGAGGAGCGCCCCGGCGCCGAAGTCCGATTCGAAGAGCGAGTCGTTCATCATGCCCACTTTCTGACATCCGGTAGTCCGGCCAACCTGCAGCAATAACGAGGAGATTCTTGCGAATGAACAAGACCGTCACGGGTGCCATGGCACTCATGGGCGCCTGCGCCATCAGCATCGGAGGGCCTGCGCTGGCAGCAGGGTCCGTTGATGGCGCCAGTGCCGAGCACGAAGTCGCTTCGGCTGGACCAGTACATGTGCTCCTCGGGGTCAGACTATGGGCCAATCAATGGGACATGGTTGTCGCCACCCGCGAATTGATCCTGACAAATCCCGCGGACCCGTCGTCGCTAATGGGCAGGGATCGGATTTTTTCAACTCCCTCCTCGACTGAGATCATGCCGATCGTCTATCTTGGACTGCGCTATGGGAAATTTATTGGTTCGGCATCTTATTTTGCCAAGACCTCCTTCGACACTGGCGGCGTGCTTTCGGAAGATGTGGATCGGGATGAAATCGACGTCAATATCGGTTATCACGTGACCCCGAATCTCGTTGCCTCGCTCGGATATCGTCGGGGCACACAGTCCAAGACCACAGACTTTGCACCCGATAGCAAATCGGCCCTGGAGGGCGTTCTTCTGGGCGCCAGTTTCAGTGTTCCTGTCTCCGGACCATTCTCAGCCTATGGCAGTGTTGCCTATGGAATTGCGCGTGTGACCGTCGAAGATCAGCCGCTAGCGAATGGTGATGACTCGTTAGATGGCGAGTATCGGGTCGCGGAAATTGGATTCTCTTACAACCTTTCCCATCTACTTGGCGGTTCCGTCCTGAAAGGGGCGGCATTGACTGCCGGCTATCGGACCTGGGTGGTCACAGAGGACAATGTGCCGATTGGTACCTATGAGTTGGACGACCCACTGCATCCCGTAAGTCTCGACGAGATCAAGCTTAGAACGGCAGCCGATGGCTTCGTTATCGGCGCCGTTGCAGTGTTCTAAGGGCGAAATTGCCTGATCGGAAATGGCGGCGGAAGAAAATTTCCGCGTTCATGCCGACCGATGGACCTGGAGCGGCTCGGTGTTCTCGGCAGCGTCATCGACATCTTGTCCCGGTTGCGCGGTGGCGCGGCCGGGGCCAGGACATCGATGCCGCAGCCACGTCAAACTTGAATACAGTTCCGTTCGGCTCATCGGGCCCCGGGTTGGCTCGCGTCAAACATCGTTGGGAGATGCAGCCATGAGTGTCCTCGATTTCTCAACGCTGGTGCAGCAATTCGTCAACCAGCGACTGACGCAACAGCTTCAGGCCAGCGCACATGTCACTGCCTCCTGCCTGGGCCGATCGCGGTTGCGCTTGCGTTTCGCCCTGCAGCGCCTTGGCGTAGGATCTCGGTAGCTCAGATTCGAGCAGATCGATGCCTTTTCAGCCCCTCGTTTCTCGATGCTTTGCGGACGAGCCGCGTTACCAGCGCGGCCAGCCACAATCTGTGGCCGGCCTCTATCCTCTAGTTTTCCCGCTTCTTGTCCATCGAGATGCCGGCGCACGCAGCGCGGATCCCGCGGGCGCACTCCGTCCCAAGCAAGCGGTGCACGCGTGCGGCGAGATCTCACGCTGATGGTGCTGGCAATACGGACCAGCTTGCGTCTGTCGGAACTAACCGGGTTGCGACGTGCTGTCGTGAGGCTGGATGTTGGCGCACCGGACAGTGTGCTCGGCAAAGGGCACAAGAAGTGCTTGCCGGCGCTGGTATGGGCCAGGTCCAACGAATCTCCGAAATCGTCCTTGAAACCGATCGGTCACGCGGGAAGTTGCCGTAGCGGTTCAGTCCTCCGACCCCGAGCCGACGTTCGAATGCGTGGCTCGATAGAGACCGGTCATCGAGGCAAACTGCCGTCGGGCGGTATCCGCCAATGGGTTGCTGGAAGACTGGTCACTATGTCATTCGAACTGCAACGCCGCGGACCGGTCGGGGCCGCATCGTGCAGAAGAACGCGGTTTCAGTCGCCTACGGGCGCAGGTATGAGCACCCAAGGACAGGAGACCTAGAACCATGAGCGAGAATCAGTCCGCCGAACCGAAGAGCCTCGAGAGAATCGACCCCCAGGCTGGCGCCGCCGACGACAAGGTATTTGCGCAGACACTGGCCCAACACGTGGAGCGCTACGAGTTCGCAATGCGGCATGTGCGCGACAAGCTTGTCCTCGACGTCGCGTGCGGCACGGGCTACGGGTCGCAGATGCTCAAACGCGACGGAGGTGCGCGACGGGTCATCGGCGTCGACCTGTCTTCCGAGGCTATCCGAGAAGCCCGCGATACCTACGCAGAGGACGGGGTGACATTCGTGCAGGCAAACCTGGAGACCGATCCTCTGCCCGAGTCTCCCGTCGACTGCGTCGTCAGCTTCGAGACCATCGAGCACCTTGAAGATCCTCGGCGCTTCCTACAGACCCTGCACAGCGTGCTACGCGACGATGGTGTCCTCATCGCCTCCGTGCCAACGACGCAGACAAGCGACTTCAACCGCTACCATCTGCACGACTTCACACCCAGCCAGGCTCGAGACCTCATCGAGAGCTGCGGTTTCGAGGTCATCGAAACCAAGATCCAGCCTTTGTTCTTCACAGTCTTCGATCTGATGCGAAGCTCGAACGCTCACCAATGGGAATCACCGATGCCCGAGAACGTTTGGCGGCTCTACATGCGTAGCCCCGCGAAGCTGTTGTACCGCGCGTGGATGCTGTGCTCTCGATTCGGCTACGACGTCTCGGTAGGGGTCTTCGTGGCGCGCAAGAAACCGGTGTCGTAGGCGGGATCGGGAGCATCGTCCCGATGATTCTGATAGGAATGTGCGGTCTTTCCGCGTCGGGCGCCAACCGGTTCAGGTTCATGTAGTAGCGCGGTTCTGCCCTGCTCGCCTGCCGACCATAGGCGCCATTCGATTGCGGCAAAGCTTTGAATGTGGCGCCGCAGCTCGGATCCAAATAGCCAGTGGGCGAGGCCAAAGGCTTCACGTCGGCAGATTTGCGCCCGTCGATACCCGCGTGAACGCCGCTTGCCGCTGCTCTGCGCAAGCAGCAGTTCGTCTTGCCCCCAATGGGAGGCAGGATCGATTCGAGCAATTTGGGATGGTTACCCGTGACCCACGGCTCATGGCGGCCTCGCTACGCGGGGAACTGATCCGCAATTGCCTTTTGGGTGCCGATGGCGATGATCCTGACGGTGCAGTCCCCGTGACGACTCGCGGGCATCGAGCGCGACCGGCTGCGGGTCGCGCCCCCGGTCGAGGTCGACCTGGCGCGGCTGGTGGAACTGACCACGCAGAGTCAGCCCAATGCGGGCCCCCGGCGCGACCCCTGTCTGCCAGCCCCCGCCCCGGTGTTACCCTCTACGCCTAGCGCATGGGACTAAGGTTATGCCCCCGTCAGTCGATACCAAGTGTCGATGAACGCGGAGCGACTCGGGGGCGGCCCGTGGTCGAGGGAGGCGTGATGACAAGCAATGCCATCGCTGCGGCGCGAATTGCGCTGATCACGATGCTGGGGCTGTGCAGCGGCGGTACTGCGCTGGCCAGCGAGGTCTCGGCCGAGGATGGCGAGGCGCTGCGCAATCTCCTCGAGGTGCTCGAGGAACAGACCGAGATCGCGACCAGAACGCGGCTCAATGCCGACTACGTGCCGGGCCTGGTGACGGTGCTGCATGGCGACGAGATGGCGAGCCTGGGCGTGCGCACGGTCTGGGATGCCCTGCGGATGGTGCCCGGCGTGGAGCCGTCCACCGACCAGATCGGCGGTCGCCAGACCCTGGTGCGGGGGGTCGGCGGCAGTTTCGCATCCGGCAACATGAAGATCCTGCTCAATGGCCGGGCGATGAATTCGGCCCTCTCGGCCAATGCCAACCCGGTGCTCAACATGCCGATCGAACAGGTCGAATCGATCGAGGTCGTGCGTGGCCCGGGGTCGGCGGTTCATGGCGAGTACGCCTACGCCGGCGTGCTCAACGTGATTACGCGCAAGCAGGGAAGGGCGGTGTTCGTCCGTGCCGCGGAGTACGACAGCTACGCGATCGGCGGCTACGCCGGCTGGGGCGAGGCGCAGGGAGCCGGCGGCAGCATCAGCCTCGGCGGCTGGCATGGGGCCGGCGCCGGTGTCGACTCCGGGCGCGATGCCTTGTATGGCGGCAACAATGCGCCGCAGAGCGTGCTGTCCAACGCGCCGGGGCCGGTAGACGACGAGATGGAACAGCGTTCGTTCCTGGCCGACATCTCGGGCGGCCCGCTGTCCCTCTCGTTCAGCTATCTGGAGGACGGCAACGGCGATCATTTCGGCACGATCAACGTGCTCGATGATGCCGAGGCCCGCGGCGTCGATTATCGCAACCGCATCCTGATGCTGAACGCCAGCGGGGACTGGATGCTGGCGCCCGATCTGAGCACGACCGTCTCCCTCGGCTGGCAATACTACGAGAACCACTTCGACATCCGACTGCTGCCGAACGGATTCACGTGGCTGAACGCGGCATTCCAACCGACCGTGCTGCCCAACGGCTACGTGTCCGAAGGTCACTACGAGGAGCAGCGCCTGTCGAGCGAAGTCGCCCTGCGATGGGAAGGCTGGGAGGACCATCGCTGGCTGGCCGCGGTCGCCTTCGGCAAGATCCTGGTGGGCGACTCGTGGCAGCGCAACAACGTGCATCCACAGACCCTGGAGCCGGTCGAGCCGCCGATCCGGCTCGGCCTCGAGGAGGGCGTGCCATGGGTGTCGGAAGACCGCTCCCGGAGGATCGCCAGCCTGACGCTGCAGGACGAATACCGGGTCAACGACGACGTGACCGTGACCGCCGGCGTGCGCTACGACGACTACAGCGACTTCGGCGACAACACCTCGCCGCGTCTCGCCGCGGTATGGCGCATCGATCGGCGCCACGTGCTCAAGGCGCAGTATGCAGAGGCCTTCCGCCCCCCGACCTTCTATGAAACGGCGTTTTCGTCGGAACAGGCGCCGGCCCGGTCCCGCACCGCCAAGCTCGAGCCGGAGACCATCCGCAGCAAGGAACTGGCCTACATCTACAAGTCGGCGCTGACCGATTTCCGGGCCACCGCGTTCCGCTCCGATCTCGCGGAGCTGATCGTCGACACCGGCATCCTCGGTTTCGTCAATGTGCCCGGCATCGACCTCGCCGGCGTCGAACTGGAGATCGGCCAGCGCATCGGCCCGAAGTTCCGCATCGATGCCAACCTGACGCTGGTGGACACCGAGCAGGGCGACTCCGGCGCCACGGCCGCCGGCGCCGCCGAGCGGCTCGCCAACGTGATCCTGCGCTACTCGCCGCGCTCGTCCCGCAGCTATGCCATGTGGCTGCGCCATGTCGGTGAACGGGCGCGCGAGCCGGGCGATTCGCGTCCCGCCCTCGACGGCTACGAGACCGTCGACCTGACCGCCTCGCTGGCGGACTGGCCGGCGCGGGGAACCAGCCTGCGGGTCGGCGTGAACAACCTCTTCGACCGGGACGTGCGTTACCCGGCGTTCCTCACCCTGGACGTCCTCGGCCAACCCATCGCGTCGTACCCGGAAGACTATCCGCAACCGGGTCGCAGTGCCTGGGTGCAACTCCAGGTCGCGTTCTAGACGCGCCGGTCGCCGCGCCACACCCTAGACACCCCGCCATCGCCATGCTCAACCCGTCCAACGGTTTCGTCGCCCTGCAGCTTGCCAACTATCTGCTCACCGCCGGCCTGCTGGTGCATGCCTGGCGGCGCGACCGCAGCCTGTTCTGGGCCATGCCCGCCGCCATCGTCTATGGATTCCTGATCGAGTATTCGCAGGTCTCGAAGGTGGTGCCGCCCTATCACTACACCCAGGCCCTGGTGGCGTTGCCGGGCCCGGTGCCGCTGGGTGTGGTGCTGAGCTGGGGCACCATCCTGTATGCGGTGCTGGCGACGGTCCGCGCCCTGTCCGTGCCCGCCTGGCTGGCGCCGGTTGCCGCCGGGCTGCTCGCCACGACGATCGACTTCGTCTCCGACCCGGCCTTCGTCTCGCTCGGCTTCTGGGTGTGGGACATGCCGGGCGAGTGGTTCGGCATCCCGTGGACCAACTACGTCGGCTGGTTCGTCATCGTCGCCGGCTTCACCGCCTGGCTCGGCGTGCTCCAGCGGCACGGTCCGCAGAAACCGTGGTTCGAGATGCTTGCGCCGTGGCTGGCGGTGCCGCTGGCCTTCGGCTGCTTCGTCGTGATCATGCTCGGCTACCTGTGGATCGCATCGCGGGCGTTCATCGACCCGTCGTCGCAGGTCGCGCTGCTGTTCGGCCTGGCGGTGGTGCCGGTGCTGGCGCGGCTGCGCCGCTTTGCCGGTGGCCAGCCACTGTCGCTGGCGGTGCTTGCCGCCCCGCTGTTCCTGTACGGGGCGTCGCTGCTGATCCTGTTCGCCACCGGGCTCCACCGCCGCGAACCCGAGCTGGCGATCGTGATCCCGGCATTTTCGCTGCTCGGCCTCACCGGCTTCCTGTGGCCCTACCGCTTCGGCGAGGGCCTGCGGCGGGTCGGCGACATGGTCGCCTCGGGCATCCACCTGTCGCGCCAGGCCCTCGCGACGCTGCTGCTGGCGGCAGCGGCCGGTGGCGCCGGTCTGGGCGCGCTGGCCCCCGACAAGGGCCTGATCGGTCCGGTCGAGCTGCCCTCGGACGATGCCTTCCTGCCCAGCCAGGACGTGCAGTGGTGGTACTGGACCGGACACCTCGAGTCGGAGGAGGGGCGCCGCTTCGGCTTCGAGGTGGTGTTCTTCACGTTCGACAGTTTCGCCTTCATGCGCGATCAACTCGTGCAGGTGGCGATCACCGACGTCGACGACGACAGCTTCCATTTCGCCGAGCATCTCGAATTCCGTTTGCCGCCCCGCGGCAAGTCCCGTTTCGATCTGCGGGCAGGGACCGGCGACAGCGTCCGCGCGATCGGCGACGATCGTGTCGACCGACTGCACAGCGAGGTCGGGGGCTACGTGCTGGATCTGGCGCTGGAGGCGTCCAAGCCGCCGGCGCTGCATTACGGCGGTGACGCCCACCCCTACCGCTTCGGCGGCTATACCTACTATTACTCACGGGTTAGCATGAAGACCCATGGCACACTGAGTGTCGGCGGCAAGACCTACAAGGTTTCGGGCAGCAGCTGGTTCGATCGCCAGTACGGTGAGCTCTACCAGGCGATCGTCAAGGGCTGGCAGTGGTTTGCGATCGAGCTCGACGACGATCGGCAGATCATGCTGTACGACATCCTCGGCAGCGAAAATCGGGTCGAGCGGTCCGGTTCGATCACCGATGCCGCGGGCAACACACGCCCGATCGCCGGACACCAGTTCAAGGTCGCGGTGCTTGGGCAATGGCGCAGCCCGCATACGGGCTGCGTGTACCCGTCGGGATGGCGGGTGGAGGTGGATGGCGAAACGTTCGACGTCGCGCCGATGGTCAAGGATCAGGAGTTGCGGGCCAAGCATGGTTACTGGCCCGGGCCGGAGTACTGGGAAGGTGCGGCAAGCGTGAGCGGTGCCGTTGCCGGCAAGGCCTACGTCGAACTTAACGGATTCTGCCGCGGCGTCGAGGGGACGCTGTCGTTCTGAGGGCCGGGACGCGATACCGAATGCGACGCGCGGGCCCTCGAGAGGAGTCGTTTTGGATCGGTCCACGTGGCCCCGGTCGAGGCGCATCGTCCGGGCGGTCGCAATCGCCCTGCTGGTGCTGGCTTCGTCCTGGCTCGGCGCGATCGCTGCCGACGAGCAGGATGCACGTCGGCTCGCCGTCGGCATCAATCTGTTCCCGGCGGTGCTGGCTGCCGATCAGGACATCGCGGCCAAGCGCGACGGTTCCGGAGCGCTGCGCCTGCTGCTGGTGCACCGCGATGAAGGGGCGCTGATCGAGGATCTGGCCGCGACCTTGCGTGACAAGGGCGCGATCCGCGGCATCCCGCTCCAGGTCGAGATCGTTCCGGTCCATGGTCTGGCAGCCGTCGACGGTGCGCGGGCGGCCGGGGTGTTCGTCGCCCAGCGGCTGGGCAAGGACATCTCGGAAATCCTGGCCTTCAGCCGGCGCCATCATCTGCTGAGCTTTTCGCCTTTCGACGGTGATGTCGAGCGGGGCATCGTCGCCGGCATGCTGGTCAGGGATCGCGTGATGCCCTACGTCAACGTCGGGGCGATCCACGCGTCGGGGCTGCGCATCAAGCCGTTCTTCCTGAAGATTGCAGAGCGCTATGAAGAGCATTGAGCGACATCTCGAGCGCCGGCGCCTGCCCGTCGGGGTCACCGTGACGGCCCTCTTCCTCGGCCTCGGCGCCTGCATGGCGGCGTTCCTGGCCTACTACTGGTTTGCCGTGCTGGCGCCGCAACTCGACGCCAACGCGCGCGCCAACGCCTCCGCACTGGCCAACTCGCAGGCCCAGATCATCGCCGACGCGCTGTCGGGCGAGGATCCGGAGGCGACCCATCGGCGCCTTGCCGGGATCATGGACGAGATCCTGATCGCCCGCGAACCGACCAGCGGCGAGCCGATGTTCACGGCGCTGCGAACCGAGATCGACTACGACATGGTGCACATGGCGATCGGTACCCTCGATATCCGGAAGATCAGCGGCGCCTGCCGGGACTGTCTCGATATCGACGTGCCACTGTATGCCCGCAACACCCGGGAATTGCTCGGCATCGCCCATTTCCGGGCAAACCTGCTGTTCGTGCGCGACCTCAAGCGTGACGTGCGCGACAAGTTGTCGATCGGCGTTGCCCTGCTGCTGGTGGTGATCGGCGGCATCTGGTGGGCGGTGGCCAGTCTGCTGCGCAACATCGCACGCAGCGAACTCAATCTGCGGGCGGTGTTCGAGGCGGCACCGGTGCCGATGATGCTGGTGCGCCACCGCGACGGACGGGTGGCGCGCGGCAACCGGGCCGCGGCCGAGTTGCTGGCCGTGCAGCAGCAGGAACTGCACGGCGTCTCGCCGGAGGCGTTCCGGCGACCGTCGGTGGGCGATCCGCCGCTGTTCGGCCCGGACTCCGGTCTGGCGCGAATCGACGGGCGCGAACTGGAAATCCAGGATCGGTCCGGCTGCCTCCGCTGGGTGCTGGTGTCGTCGCGCCCCATCGTCTATTTCGACGAATCCGCCCACATCGCCAGCTATGCCGAGATCACCGCACTCAAGGAGGTACAGCGCCAGCTCACCGAGGCGAGGGATGCGGCCGAGGAGGCAACGCGGGCCAAGGGGCTGTTCCTCGCCAACATGAGTCACGAGATCCGCACGCCCTTGAACGCCGTGCTCGGATTCTGCCACCTCGCCGAGCGCACCCGGCTGGACGACAGGCAGCGCAACTACCTGAGAAACATCCGCAAGGCCACGGATTCGCTGTTGGCGATCATCAACAACATCCTCGACTTCTCCAAGCTCGATGCCGGCAAGCTGGAACTGGAGGATGTCGATTTCAGCCTTCGCGCCGTCGTCGGCGACGTCATCGAGATGTTCTCGGTGATCGCCGACCAGCAAGGCCTGGCGCTGTCGCGGGCGATCGCTCCGGCGGTGCCGGACGGTGTCCGCGGCGATCCCCAGCGCCTCAAGCAGATCCTGATCAACCTGATCGGCAACGCGCTCAAGTTCACCGACGAGGGTTGCGTCCGCCTCGCGGTCACGCTCGACACCGCCGCGCCGGACGAGGTCTGCCTGCTGTTCGATATCACCGACAGCGGCGTCGGCATCGACGAGTCGGTCATTCCTGAGCTCTTCCAGTCATTCACCCAGGGAGACAGTTCGACCACGCGGCGCTACGGTGGCACCGGCCTGGGACTCGCCATCTGCCGCAATCTGGTCGATCTGATGGGCGGCCGGATCGGCGTTCGCAGCAAGCTGGGCGAGGGCAGCACCTTCTGGTTCACGGTCCGCCTGGGGCTGGCGGGCGATGCCGGTGCGGGCACCGACGACCTCGCCGACGCGAGCGACGCCATCTCGCTGGCTGGCGCCGCGACCCGTGCCAGGGTGCTGGTGGTCGAGGACAACCGGATCAATCAGCGCATCATGCGGGAACTGCTGACCGAGGCCGGCCTCGCCGTGACCGTCGCGGGGGACGGGGTCGAGGCCTTGCAGGCGGTGGACGGACAGCCCTTCGACCTGGTGCTGATGGACCTGCAGATGCCGCGCATGGATGGCTACCAGGCGACCGCGAAGATCCGTGAACGGCACGACCGGCTGGACCTGCCGATCGTCGCGATGACCGCCCACGGGCGTGACGAGGACCGCGAGAAGTGCCTCGCCGCCGGCATGAACGATCACCTCAGCAAGCCGATCGATCCGGCCGTTCTCGGCCGGGCATTGCGCCGCTGGCTGGGGGACGCTGCCGCCCGGGCAGGCGATGCGGCGCTGGCCGAACCGTCGGCGGTGGCGCCCGAACTGCCCGGCGTCGACTTCGCTGCCGGTCTGGCCCGTGCCGGCGGCAAGCGCCGGCTCTACCTGGGCCTGCTGCGGGATTTCCACCAGGACCATGCCGCAAGCCTGGCGCGGATTCGCGAGGCCTGCGCCAGCGGGCGGCGCGAGACCGCGGTGCGCATGGTGCATAACATGAAGGGCACTGCCGGCAATCTCGGCGCACGCGAGCTGGAACGCCGACTGGCGCGGGTCGAGCGCGGGCTGGCCGGCCAGGCCAGCCTCGATCACGCGCTGGAGGATGCCGACGACGAACTGGAACGGCTGATCTCGGCGATCGCGGCCCTCGTCGTGGAGGAGCCCGCCGGCACCCCGGCGGGATTCCCCGACCGGGTGCGCTGCGGGCCGCTGATCGAAAGTCTGCGGATGGCGCTGTCCAGCGGAAGCTACCAGGCGGTACATTTGCTCGATCCGCTGGCCGCCGCCCTGGGCGGGCAGTGCCAGCGGACCTTTGCGACCCTAGTCGAACAGGTGCAGGCCTTCGACTTCGACGGCGCCGAACGCACGCTGACGCGCCTGGCTGCCGAATTCGCCGAAGCGAGCGGGGAATTGGATCATGACAGATGACAGGCCACGGGTGCTGATCGTCGACGACGAGCGCTCGAACATCACCATCCTCGGCAATCTGCTCGAAGCCGACTGCGACGTGGTGGTCGCCACCGACGGGGCATCCGCGCTGCGCCGTGCATCGGCGGCGGACAAGCCCGACCTGATCCTGCTCGACGTCATGATGCCGGACATGAACGGCTACGAGGTGTGCCGGCAGCTCAAGGAGGATGCCGTCACCCGCGACATTCCGGTGATCTTCATCACCGCGATGGGCGAGGAGGACAGCGAGGAATACGGCCTCTCGGTGGGGGCCGTGGACTACGTGACCAAGCCCTTCTCGTCGGCGATCCTGAAGATGCGGATCCGCACCCATGTCGAACTGAAGCGGCTGCGGGACCACTGGCAGCGGCTGTCGACGGTGGATGCGCTGACCCAGGTCGCTAACCGCCGCCGCTTCGACGAGGCGCTGGACGTCGCGTGGCGCCGGGCCGTGAATGAACAGCAGCCGCTCGCGCTGATCATGGCCGACGTCGATCATTTCAAGGCCTTCAACGACCACCACGGCCATCCCGCGGGCGATGCCTGCCTGCGCCGCATCGCGGCCGCGATGGAAGGCGAGGTGCGTCGCGTCGGGGATCTGCTGGTGCGCTACGGCGGCGAGGAATTCGCCTGCCTGATGCCGGGGGTGGATGTCGACGGTGCCGAAGGGGTCGCCCGCCGCATGTGCGAGGCGGTGCAGGCGCTCGCCATCGCCAACGAGCATCCGGCGGTGCTGGCGCCGGTCAGCATCAGCGTCGGCGTCGCGGCGGTCATCCCGTCCGGCGGCCACGGGCCACAGATTCTGGTGTCCGAGGCCGACCGCCAGCTCTACGATGCCAAGCGTGGTGGCCGCAACCGCACCTGCGTGGCGGCAGCGGCCAGCGGCCGGCGCCGCGGTTGACGGCGGTCGGGGAGGTCCACGGGCGGCGCCACGACGCTCAGCCCCGCATTCGTGCCTCGGCGGCCTCGAGGTCGCGGATGTAGTACAGGAAATCCATCTCGGGTGCCGGCGCGCCGAGCCGTGTCGCCACCGCGGAGATCTGTCCCCGGTGGTGCACGAAGTGGCCCATCAGGTGCACCAGCACGTCCCCCACGTTGCTGCGGGTCGCCGCACCTCCCAGCCGGTGGTAGCTGATCTCGCCGTCGATGAACGCTTCCTCGCGGGCATCCAGCCAGTGGCCGAGATCGCGCAGCGACTGCTGCAGCGCCTGCTTCAGCCGGCTCCAGTCGTGTATCCGGATGGTGTGGAAATCGGCGGTCGCGTCGTGGCCGGCGAGGCGCGCGGCCCACAGGTCGAGGACCACGTGGAGGTGGTCGACGGTGTGGTGGACGCTGGGAAAGAACAGACCTTCGGGGCGGGTCAGCGCGTCGGCTTCGAGACCACTGAGGCTCTCGAAGAGGATCTGATTCGCCCAGATCTGGTAGTCGATCTGGGTTTCGAAATGGGATTTCCAGTCCACGACTGTCCTCCTTTGCGGTCGATCATCGCATTCTAATGGTAGCGGCAGCCCGTGATGCGCGGCGCCTGGGCTTGCCGGGCGCCGACAATGCAACAGGGTGTGCCGGCGGAAATATGGCAGCCAATGCGATGATAGTCTGGCGCCATCGTCGCAAGCCGCGGAGGAAACCATGCGATCGCTCGTCAAACTGCTGGCGGTGTTGCTCGTCAGCGCACCGGCCTGGGCGCTGAATCTGTCCGACCTCACCCAGGGCGAGGCCACCGGCGGCCTCAAGGAGGCGCTGACCCAGGGCGCCGGCAAGGCCGTCGAGCTGCTCGGCCGCGAAGGCGGCTTCATGGACAACCCCAAGGTGCGCATCCCGCTGCCCGAGATCCTCGCCAAGTCCGAGCCGCTGCTGCGCACCATGGGCAAGGGCGATCAGCTCGACAAGCTCGTCGCCACGATGAACCGTGCCGCCGAGGAGGCCGTTCCGAAGGCCAGGCCGCTGCTGATGGACGCGGTCAAGGAGATGAGCGTCGAAGACGCCAAGCAGATCCTCTCCGGCGGCGACGATTCGGTGACCAGCTACTTCAAGGAGAAGACCGCCGGCAAGCTCTCCGAACT
This sequence comes from Rhodocyclaceae bacterium, assembly GCA_020445745.1. Lineage (GTDB taxonomy): Bacteria > Pseudomonadota > Gammaproteobacteria > Burkholderiales > Rhodocyclaceae > Cognatazoarcus. The sequence continues at coordinate 27,346 of JAGRGB010000083.1, forward strand.
GTTCGAGCCGGCGGTCAAGCAGAGCACCGACAGCCTGGCCGTATCCAAGACCTACAACAAGCTGGCCGGCAAGGGCGCCGGCTTCGGCCTGCTGAAGGAAGAGGACGCCAAGGTCGAGAGCTATGTCACCCGCAAGGCCCTGGACGGCCTCTACCTGATGATCGGCGAGCAGGAGAAGGCGATCCGCAAGGATCCGGTCGGTGCCGCCGGCGCGCTGGCCAAGAAGGTGTTCGGCGCGCTGTAGTGGCACCCGCCCGTCGATTACAATAGGCGATGCCGCCCTCGGGCGGCATCGTCGTTTCCACTGCCGACCTCCTCATGTCCGCCCAGCTCAACGCGCCGCAGCGCGAAGCCATCCGCTATCTCGACGGTCCGTGCCTGGTGCTCGCCGGCGCCGGCAGCGGCAAGACGCGGGTGATCACCCACAAGATCGCCTATCTGGTCGGCGAATGCGGACTGAACCCGGCCAACATCGCCGCCATCACCTTCACCAACAAGGCGGCCAGGGAGATGCAGGAGCGGGTCTCCGGCCTGCTCGGCGGGCGTTCCGGCAAGGGCCTGACGGTGTGCACCTTCCACGCCCTCGGCGTGCGCATCGTGCGCCA
>JAGRGB010000084.1 GCA_020445745.1 Rhodocyclaceae bacterium
GGCCCGTGGCCTGATCGGTTTCCAGGGCGAATTCCTGACCCTGACCCGCGGCACCGGCCTCGCCAGCCACGTCTTCGACGACTACGGCGCGCTGGCCGGCACCATGGCCGACCGCCGCAACGGCGTGCTGGTCTCCCAGGAGCACGGCGCCGCGGTTGCCTACGCGCTGTGGAAGCTGCAGGATCGCGGACGGATGTTCGTCAGTCCGGGCGAGGCCCTGTACGAGGGCATGATCATCGGCATCCACACCCGCGACAACGATCTCGTCGTCAATCCGATCAAGGGCAAGCAGCTCACCAACGTCCGCGCCTCGGGCAGCGACGAGGCGGTGCGCCTGGTGCCGCCGATCCAGCTCACGCTGGAATCGGCGATCGAGTTCATCTCCGACGACGAGCTGGTCGAGATCACGCCGAAGAGCATCCGCCTGCGCAAGCGTCACCTGAAGGAGCACGAGCGCAAGCGCGCCAGCCGCGAGGCCGGCTGAGACACTCCGCGCCAGGGGCGCAGGCCGCCGCCGGCCGCGACGCCCGCGGACGGGTCGTCAGTCCACGATCTCGATCGGGAAATCCCGCGCCGAGGCCGCCGCACCCTCCATGCGCTGGATGGTCTGCTCGGACTCGGCGGCCATGCGGTCCATCTCGACGATGTTCTCGGCCATCTTCGGCAGCGCTTCCTGGCGGTAGCGCGAGACGTCGTCGAGCGCGGCGCGGATGTTGACGAACGACTGCCGCAGCACGTCGAGGTCGAGGGCGGTACTGGCGGCCTGCTTGTGGATCTCCGCGCCCTGGGTCTTGAGGCGCTCGGCGGTGCCGGCGATCAGCGCCTCGGTGGTCTTGGTCACCGCCTGCACCTTCTCCAGCACGATCTTCTGGTTGGCCAGCGCGAGCGCCAGCGTGACCGCCACCTGCAGCGCGCTGACGGTGACGTTGAGTGCCCGGTTGACGCCGCGGATCAGCTCCTTGTTGTTGCGCACGATCATCTCGATCGTCAGGAAGCCCTGCTGGTTCACCAGCAGTTGCTGCTGCAGGTCCTGGATGCGCTGGCGCAGCGGGAACAGCAGCTCCTCCTGGATGAACACGGTGCGCGGATCGTCGGACACCAGCTCGGTGGCGATCCGGTCCTGCAGCTTGCGGTCGATCAGTTCGCCGAGCTTGACCGCCCGCTCCAGCTTGTGGCCGAGGGCGCGCATCTGCTTCTGGTCGTCGGCCAGCGTGATGTTGTCGCGCTTGAGCTGGTCCTGGCCCTCCTTGAGCGAGTTCATCACCGCATCGATGACCGTCGAGGCCGCCTCGTAGCGCGTGAAATAGCGCTTCAGCGGCGTGCCGATGCCCGGCAGGTAGCCCACCACCCGCGACAGCCAGCCGGCCTCGAGGTCGAACTTGGCCGGGTCCAGCTCCTCGACCTGGACCTTCAGGTCGACCAGCGCGTTCGCCACCTGGCCGCCGTCGCCGCTCTGGTCGGCGAGCTTCTTGACCGGCTGCTGCAGCATCTGGCTGCGCCGCGCGGCGTCCTTCTGCAGCTGGATGCCCATCGTCTCGACCGCGGCCTTGGCCTGGGTCTGTCCGTCGTGGTCGTCGGCCGCGATATCCACCAGTCGGCCGACCAGCGCATCGGCCTGGGCGTCGAGGTCGGCATCGACGGCCGGATCGGCGTCGATATGCGCCGGATCGGCGAGCTTGAGTTCCTTGCGCAGTTCTTCCTTGTCGGCGAAAACCAGGCTTTGTGTGTCACCGCTCATGCTGTCTCCTGAAAAGGAAATTCGGCCAGAGCCTCAGGATAACCCCAGAAACCGCCGTAGACCCCCTGCAGCCGTCCATGACAGCGCGAATGCAGCGCGATCGCCGGCCGCGACGGGGCCTGCCCCGGGGCGGCGGCTGGTGCCGCCCGAGCCGCGGCGCGTCCGGCAGGCCGCCCGGCTGCGCTGGCGACCGTTGCCGTGGATGACGATAATCGACACACGACCCATTGCGAATCCTAGCCGTGACCGACCTGAAGGACCTCGAGCTGATCCTGCGCACGCGCACCCCATTGATCGCCGTGGAAACGCGCGAGGAAAGCCGCGCGATCGCCCTCTTCCGCCGTGCCGCCCTGGCCGGCGGCCTGCCGCTCTACCGCTGGAGCGCGGTCGACGGCCTGTCGCGGCTCGATGCCGAGCAAGCGCCGCAGCGCTCGCTGGCCGAGCCCGACCGCCTGCTGGCCCACGTTCGCGTCAGCCAGGGCGGCGGAATCTACCTGCTGCTCGACTTCCACCCCTACCTCGACGACCCGCTGACCATCCGCCGCCTGCGCGAGATCGCCCAGCGCGAGGCCACGCCGGCGCCGACCCTCGCCCTGATCGGCCCGAGCGTGCCGATGCCCGACGAGCTGCGCGACTCGAGCGCGCGGCTCGAACTGCGCCTGCCCGACCAGGCGGCGGTGCGCACCATCATCGAGGAAGAGGCCGCCGCCTGGGGGCAGCGGCATCAGCGCCGGCTGCAGGTGCGCGGTGTCGTGCTCGACGCGCTGGCGCGCAACCTGATGGGCCTCACCGCGAACGACGTGCGCCGGCTCGCGCGTAACGCGATCCACGACGACGGCGCCCTCACCGAGGCCGATCTGCCGGCCCTGGCCGAGGCCAAGTACCGCCTGCTCGACAGCGGCAGCGTGCTGTCGTTCGAGCTCGAGACCGCACGCATGGCCGACGTCGCCGGCCTCGCCCGCCTCAAGGCGTGGCTCGACATGCGCCGCTCGGTGTTCCTCGCCGACAGCCCGCCGCCGGGCCTCGACGCACCGAAGGGGGTGCTGCTGCTCGGCGTCCAGGGCGCCGGCAAGAGCCTCGCCGCGAAGGCCTGTGCCGGTGCCTTCGGCGTGCCGCTGCTGCGCCTCGACTTCGCGACCCTGTACAACAAGTTCTATGGCGAGACCGAGCGCAACCTGCGCGAGGCGCTGGCCACCGCCGGCCAGATGGCGCCGTGCGTGCTGTGGATCGACGAGATCGAGAAGGGCCTCGCCAGCGACAGCGAAGGCGGCCCGTCGCGCCGCATCCTGGGCACCCTGCTGACCTGGATGGCCGAGCGCGAAGATCCGGTGTTCCTGGTGGCGACCGCCAACGATGTCGAGTCGCTGCCGCCGGAGCTGCTCCGCAAGGGGCGCTTCGACGAAATATTTTTCGTCGACCTGCCCGCCGCGCAAGTGCGCGCCGAGATCTTCGCGATCCATCTCGACAAGCGCGGCCAGCCGCGCGAGGGTTTCGCGCTGGACGCTCTGGCCGCGGCCGCCGACGGCTTTTCCGGTGCCGAGATCGAACAGGCGGTGGTGGCCTCGCTGTACGCCGCGCACGCCCGCGGCACGGCGCTCGCCGACGCCGACCTGCTCGCCGAGCTGGCCCGCACCCGGCCACTGTCGGTGCTGATGGCCGAAAAGATCGCCTATCTGCGTGCCTGGGCAGCCGCCCGCACGGTGCCGGCGGACTGACCATGGGGTGGCTTTGCGCTAACATCCGCCGGAACCGCTGCAACAGGGGACATACGCCATCATGCTGCCACGCCGGGTGTTGACCGCCCTGGCCTCCGAGCCGTCGAGCTGGCTGGTGCTCGCCTTGAGCATCGCCGCGGTCTGGCTGTTCCACTTCTGGTTCAGCCCGGGCCTGGTGATGAGCCTCGCTTCGCTGGCGGTGGCGCTGGTCCTGCTCGCCCTGTGGCCGGTGCTCAAGCTGCGCGACCCGGCCTTTGCCGAAACCCTGGTCCGCAGTCCCGGCGAGTTCGACGCCGAGGGCGAAGCCCGCGTGCAGCGGCTGGAGGCCTCCCTCGAACGTCTCGGCGCCGCCCAGGGTGTCGCCCAGCTGCGGCTGCTGCGCCAGAAGCTCGACCGGCTGGTCGAGGTACTGCGCCACCGCCTCGACGAGGGCGAGGTCACCTACGGACGCTATCTCGGCACCGCCGAGCAGGTCTATCTGGCGGCGCTGGACAACCTCAACGAAGTGGTCGTGACGCTGACCAGCCTCGCCGGCATCGACGAGGCCTACCTGCAGCAGCGAGAGGCCGAGATCGCCGAGGACGGAGTCACCGACAAGGAGGCGGCCGAGCTCGCGACCATCCGCCAGCGGCAGGCAGTGCTCGAGCAACAGCGCGCCAAGGTCGAGGACCTGCTGGCCGAGAACGAGCGGGCGCTGGCCGTGCTCGACAACACCTCGGCCGCGCTGGCCGGCACCCGCACCCGCGGCGGCCACGCCAAGCTGAGCGCCGACGAGGCGATCCGCGAGCTGGAGGACCTGGCCGGCCGCACCGGGCGCTACGCCTCGGGCAGATGAGCGGCAACCGCAAACGAACACACCGCGCCCAGGCGCGCGCGGATCGGGGAGTGAAGATGGCGAAGCAAAAGTCCGGCAAGCGCGGATTTCTGGCAGTGGTGGTATTCGTGGCGATCCTCGGTGCGGTCGCCTTCCAGTTCCTCGGCCCGGGCGGCCCGTTCACGCTCGACACCGAGCCGTCCGGCCGCAGCCGCGCGATGGCCTACGAGCGGGCCGCCGCGGAGATCCGGCAGATGCGCGACCAGGTGGACTGGCGCGAGGACATCGTCACCGAGCGGGCGCGCATCGAACTCGCCGGCGGCAGCGACCTGAAGAACCGCCTGCCGGCGATCGACACCTTTCCGCTGGTCGTCGTGCCGGCCGGCGGCGCCGGCAATGCGGTGGTCGAGATCTTCGCCTCCACCGAGAAATCCGGCACCGGCACCGACGGCTGGATGGTGCGCGTCGCCCAGGACTTCAACAACGCCGGCCTGACCCTGAAGAGCGGCCGCCCGGCCCAGGTGGCGATCCGCAAGATCGCCTCCGGCACCGGCCACGACTTCATCGCCTCGCGCAAGCACCTGCCCCAGGGCTACACGCCGTCGAACGAACTGTGGATCTCGATGATCCGGGCCGAGGGCGTACCGGTCGAGCCGATCGCCGAGCGCACCGTCGGCAACGTCGCCGGCATCGTCATGAAGCAGTCGGTGGCCTCCCGGCTGCGCGAGAAATACGGCCGCATCGACGTGCCGACCCTGGTCGACGCGGTGGTCCAGGGCAGCCTGGTGATGGGCTACACCGACCCGTTCGCGAGCAGCACCGGGCTCAACTTCCTGGTCACCGTGCTCAACCGCTTCAGCGACAACCAGCCCCAGGCGATGCTGTCGCCGGCGGTGGTGAGCGCCTTCGAGAGCTTCCAGAAAGGCGTGCCGTTCGTCGCGCTGACCACGCTGCAGATGCGCGAATCGGTCGAGCGCAACGGCTCGCTCGACGCCTTCGTGATGGAATACCAGACCTACGTCCAGACCACGTCGCTGCAGTCCGGCTACGAGTTCATTCCGTTCGGCGTGCGCCACGACAACCCGCTGGTCGGCATCGGCACCCTCGACGCCGACCAGCGCGAGGCCCTGGCCGCCTTTGCCGAGTTCGGCAAGCGCCAGCAGTACAGCCGCCTCGCCAAGGAATACGGCTTCGACCCCGACATCGACTACAAGGCCGCCTACCCGGTGCCGGAAGGCGACCTGCTGGTGCAGGCCCAGCACCTGTGGAAGGAGAAGAAGGACGCCGGCCGGCCGATCGCCGCGGTGTTCGTCTGCGACGTCAGCGGCTCGATGCGCGGCGCCCGGCTGGCGCAGCTGAAGAAGGCGCTGCTCGGCGGCTCCGAATTCATCAGCCCGAACAACTCGATCGGACTGGTGGTGTTCAACCACCAGGTGACCACGGTGCTGCCGATCCGCCCGTTCGACATCTCGCAGAAGGCGGCCTTCCACGCAGCCGTCAAGCGCATGGAGGCCGAAGGCAACACCGCCATGTACGACGGCGCGATCGTCGGCCTCAACATGCTGCTCGACGCCAAGGCACGCGACCCGCAGATCAAGCCGGTGCTGTTCGTGCTGACCGACGGCGACACCAACCGAGGCTTCGACTTCGCGGCCAGCGCCGAGGTCTTCGAAGGCCTCGGCATCCCGATCTACACGATCGGCTACGAAGCCAAGATCGACCAGCTGAAGCAGCTCTCGTCCCTGGTCGAGGCCGCCAGCCTCAACGCCGGCGAGGGCGAGATCGAATACAAGATCGGCGCCCTGCTGAACGCCGAGATGTGACGCCATGGGACCGCTGACCCGCTGGCTGCTGCTCGCGATCGCCGCCTTCGGCGCCCTGGCCGGCGGCTACCACGCCTACCTGCAACACAGCCCCCGCAAGGTATTGGTGCTGATCGACACCTCGTTCCCGATGCGCGATGCGCTGCCACGGCTGCCGGCCATCCTGCGCAGCCTGGAGGGCCGTCGCTACACCGTGTACGCGATGGAGACCGACAAGGCACCGATCCACGACTTCTCCGACCACCTGCGCCCCGGCCGCGTCGACGCCTACGCCCCGCGCAATCTCGGCGCGCTGAAGGACCGGGCTGCCACTGCCCCGTTCGACCAGGCCGACGAAGTGGTACTGATCAGCAACGCCGCGCCGAGCGAACTGAACGTGCCGGGAAACTGGCGGGTGCTTCAGCCGTGACGTGAGCGCGGCTGACACGGTGGGCGGATTTCCGTGAGGCGTTCGCAATTGCGCCGAACGCGGTCCAAGGGCGATTGATTCTTGTTGTGGGACTGGTGATCGGCCGGAACGGCCGGCCGGGTCTAGCAGCATGTCTGGCCGGAATAGGCCCCAATCCCGCTGCCGGGGCGCATCCGAGTCCCGAAACCGACGTCGCTTGCCGCCAGTCCTCCAGGCTGGCCCGCCGGCGCAAGAGCAAGCACCGAGCTGGCTGCGTATTGACGAGTGACGGCCTTGCCAAATTTTGCCAATCCCCCTAGTCTGCAGCCATGGGCACGATGAACATCTCACTACCTGATAGCCTGAAGGCATTTGTGGACGAGCAGGTCAGCGAGCGCGGATACGGCACCAGCAGCGAATACGTACGCGAATTGATCCGCAAGGATCAAGATCGGCAGCATTTGCGCACTTTGCTGCTGGCAGGCGCAGCGTCTGAGCCGACAGCGCCGACTGACGCCTCCTACTTCGAAGGACTTCGCGACCATGTGCGAAATATGGATAAATCTGGCTCAGCCGGGTGAAGGTCAAGCCGATCGTCCCGCGTAAGCAGGCCAGGGTCGATGTCGATGAGGCCATCGCCTACTACCTTGAAGCCGGCCCGGCATCGGTCGCTCTCGGCTTCATCGACGCGTTGGAGCAGGCATACTCACATATTGCACACCATCCCGGCACGGGGTCTCCGCGCCATGAACATGAACTGGGCCTGCCTGGTCTGCGTTGGTGGGCGCTCTCTCGCTATCCCTACCTCGTTTTCTATATCGAACAGCCAGGGCACATCGATGTCTGGCGTGTGCTGCATGGCCAGCGCGACGTTCCCCTCTGGATGCACAAGACGGACGTTCCCGAATGAATGGCCTGCAACTACGTGCAAAGCGGCCCGGCGCCAACTGTCGGCGATCACTGGGCGTTCGGGGATCGCTGAGAACCGCCTCAAGAGTGGCTGCACCGATCCGGAAACTGCCGGACCTGCTACGGAAGCTCCTCGGCCATTCCGGCCGTTGGCAGTCTAGCGCGAAAGCTGACGTTGAGATGGACCTTGCACCGGTAAGCTGTCGTTCGCCCGCACACACCGTTTCTCGCGGATGACAGGCAGCATTCCGAGCGCTCCGGACGTTGGGCATCGCCTTTCGGTGGTCTCTGTCCGGCCAGAAGCTGCCCGGTGCAACGCGATCCAGATAGCTGCCGATCGGCAGAGGCGGTATGCTTCCCACCTACGGGAGCACCTCGATGAATCCCGACGCAAAATGCCGATGATTGCTGCTTTTTCTGTCGGATTATTTTACATTTCACCCAAGGCTCACTTCAAAACAGCAGCTTGCGAGTTTTGTTATGAATCCGTGGTGTTGTTGTCCGGCATAGCCGTCTGGATAAAACAAAATTAGGCCGTGCTATGTCTCACCTTGAATCGCTCATTGTTGAATGCCTCGATTGGCAGGGTTATTTGGTACGTCGCAATAAAAGAGTCGGTCGGTTGAAGCACGGTGGTTGGGAAATGGAACTTGACGTAATTGGCTACAACCCGCACGACGGCGATCTTGTTCATTACGAACCGTCAGTTGACGCCCACACATGGGATACGCGCGAAGCCAGATATGCCAAGAAGTTCGAGGCAGCGAGAAAGCTCATCTTCTCTGAAGTCTTCTCTTGGTTGCCTCCGGCAACTCCTCTGCGCCAAATTGCCGTGTTTCCCTCTCACCCAAAGGGCCGCGACACCATTGCCGGCGGCCAGATCACGTCCATTGATGAGTTCGTTGCCGAAGTACGTTCAAAGGTCATCGAGTGCGGGGTTGCGTGCCGAAGCGCTATATCGGAAAACTATCCGCTGCTGCGCGTGTTGCAGCTTTCCCACTGTGGCTACAACCGCGCGCTCTAACCTAGCAGTGGAGAGGAACAGCCAAATCGCTGCGCTTTTTGGTTCCCTCCGCGCTGCGCGCTCCGGCTGCCCCTCACTTCTACGGTAGGCGTCTCAGAAGTGCCGCACCCCAACCGCATCTTTCACTACACATCTGTCGAGAATCTTGCCCTCATCCTGAACTCGGGGAAGATTCGCTTCTCACGCTTGGACAAGGTTGACGACGCGAGCGAAGCGCCAATGGCTCAAGGCATCGCCTTCAGCAAGTACTTCTTCGTGAGCTGTTGGACAGCAGAGCCCGTAGAAAGCATTCCTCAGTGGCATCTTTACACGAACGGAATGCAGGGTGTTCGAATCGACCTACCTGCCTATCCGTTTCAGTCGAAGCGCGTTACCGCGCCCAAAGTATGGCAGTCCTTGCAGATCGACGGCTCAATATACTCGCCGCTTGATCTTCACGAGTCGTTTGGACCAACGTACACGGTGGTTCCAACGTTCATGAGCCGCGATCAGTTTGCTGGGTACGTCGAGTACGTCCCAAATGTGCAAGAGCGCTACGACGCATCTGTACGAACACAATCGGAAGATCCATCCAAGCCAAGGTTCTCCATTTCGAAGCCGTACGAACTTGTTCGGCTGAAGACCCTTCCTTGGCTGTTTCAGAAGGAGTATCGCTTCGCCCTCTTCGTGCTGCCAACGGGACCGCTTCCCGCCGACGGCCCAGGCAATCCCGACTACTACCAGAACGTGGCGGAGTACGTTGCTGACTCATTCGGAACCGGGAGGGACCCGGGCGTTGAGTACATCGACCTAGACCTGCGGCAAGGCGCGCTCAGTGAACTTGTCGTGACGACCGGCCCGCTTTGCTCAGTTGGTGCGAAGCTCTGTGTTGAAGCATTGGTGCAGCGCTACGCGCCAACTGGGCGGGTTCAATCGAGCGAGCTTGAAGGATGTGTGCGCAAGCGCTAGAGACGCCTATCCCCTCGCTCGACCGCACCCGCCCCGGCATGCCGTTGCCGGGCCCATTTCATTCTGGCGCGGCACCATCACGCCGCGTCCGGCAGGTTGCCTCGAACATTGAAGGACAGGTTTTCGGATTTCTGACTGGCCGCAGTGGGTCGATCTGAGACCATCATGAAACGTCCGGATTGAGTCTTATTTATATCGATGAGTCTTTTCGAACCAATTTCACAAGCCATAGGCGAAGCATCCGCCTACCTCATCGGACGTCTTGTTGGTCAGACCTTTGATCTTGAGGAAGGGAAGGCACAGCGGATTGGAGAGACGGTTGTTGTCTCAGTCATCCTTGGTGCAGCCGTTGTCGTAACCCTTCTTTTTTCGTAGGCGCGCCCCTGGACGCGAACGACAGCTCTCGATATGGCTCGATGCCTGCTTAGGGTCGGACGCGGACCGACGCCCGTAGAGCTTGAACGACAACTTTGTGACTGCTCCGGACCTTGCCGGTGAAACTTTCCAACCACACCGTCTGGCGGGCGGCTTGAGGTCGGAAGGAGCCGCTGAACCATTGAGATCGGAGGGCAGCAGCCGACCCGAAGGAGTCGGTCGAGGAGAATAGCAGCTGCCATTCAGAACTCGTGCGAATCCGCGTCACTCACCTGCCAACCGAAGTGCTTGCAAAAGTCTTCAAAGCACGTTTGGCAAACCCA
>JAGRGB010000085.1 GCA_020445745.1 Rhodocyclaceae bacterium
CCACTCGGGATCCAGCGCCATGTTCCAGGCGCGGCTGATCGCCGTGTCCTTCTTGGACTCGCTGGAGTTGCCCACGAGTACGGTGTAGTTGTTCGGGTAGACCTTGCCGCTGGCGAGCTTTGTGTAGGCTCTGCGCCCCGCGTAGGCCCCGATGATGGTCAGCGCGGCCGCCAGGTGGAACTGGTCTGGCGCTTCCGTGGTATCGGCCACCAGCTCCAGATAGCCATTGAACCAGCCGTGGAACACTTCGGGCGGCGGCGCCGGGAACGCATCAATGGCCGCCTCCGCGCCGCTGCCGGCCACCAGCTTGCGCACCCGGCCCGGCGTCACGATGCGGGGCTGCCGCGCCTCGAAGCGCTTCCGGAAGATGCCGTCCACGATCGCCAGCGCATCCGCCGGCATAATCTCCCGCAGCGCCTGGTAGGCCGAGAGGTCTCCACCGGCAGCCCAACGCCGGTAGCTGTCCCGCACCGCGTTGAGCGCCTTGGCCTCGTGGTCGCTCAGGACATCGATCACGTGCGCGGCCTGGTCTTCCGGGACGCCGTTCTTGGCGCAGATCCCGCCCCACGCCACATCGACGTGGTGCCGCTGCCCGGGTGTCCTGGCGGCCCGCACGGCCTCGATGAGGGTGTTGAGCTCATCGTCGGACAGGCGATCGCCTGTGGCCCCGGAAATCGGCTCCACGCGACCATTGCGGGTGATCTCGTGGGTCGGCCCGTTCGGAAAGAACGTCGCGAGCTGCGCCGTGCAGTCCACGATCAGCGCCGACTCGTTGCCGAGGCCGGGCCGCGTGTTGCCGGTCAGCAGGGCAAAGCGGCCGCCACTGACCGGGTAGACCTCGACACGGCCCTGCACGCCCGCTTTCGTGAAGCGTTCGGGAGGCCGGCCGCCGCAGATGACATGCACGCCGTGGCCGCCGATGCTGGCCTCCGCGTAACTGTCCAGGGTGTCGACCACGATGCTGGCGTACGCCTTGATCGTCCCGTTCGCGCCAAGGACATCATCGAAGTCGAGGAACGTGTAGGGCAGGTCTGGCCCGAACGCGAAGCCGAGGTAGCGGCCGGTGGCCTGTGTGGCGGCCAGCGCGGCCTCGTAGCTGATCCACGTCGCGGGATCGTTGGCCTTGGCGCGCTGGTTGGTCGCGCCGACGTACGGGACCTTGTTGGCCTTTCCGTTCCGGGTTTCCACCACGAACGTGACCCAGCGCGGGAGCTTCTTCAGCTCGTCCGGGATGTTCTGCGGCCGTGTCTCTGGCCCACGGGCGACAACCGAGAAGGTCATGCGCTATCGCCTATCCGCCCACGTGGCCAACAGGTAGGTCAGGATGCCCACGCCCAGGATCAGGAGGATGGTCAGTACGGTCGGCATCTCCGCTACTGGCCCGACGCCAGCGCCAGCTGCTCGTAGGATTGCCGGAGGATGCGCAGATCCTGCTGCCAGGTCCCGTAGCGCGTGATCTCGTTGAAAAACACCGTGGCGTCGTGAGCGACAATCGACCACTTCAGCTCGCCGGTTTTCTCATCGGCCTCCACGCCGATGTGGCTCAACTCGTGATAGATCAGCGCTTCGAGCTGCACCTGATCAAAGGCGTAGTTACGGACATGATCGGCCGCGATCCAGATCACAAAGTCTTCGCGGCTGTAGTAGCGGGACAGCCCGGGCATCTTGCTGCACTTGCCGAACGTCAGCTTGCCGCCCGACGCGCCACCCTTGGCCTTCCACAGGATGTCGATGCTGCACTGGCGCAGTGATTGGAACTCCGGCCACTGGACAATCAGCCGGTTCTTGAAGGCGTCCAACTCGGGCGATTCCAGGAAGTCCGTCTCCAGGCTCTCGAACTCGGCTTCCGTCGGCGGAAACACTGGCTGACGTGGGTCCGTGCTTGCATGGCCGCTAACGCCGTCCGGGACTACGGGCTGACCAATCGTGACATCGTTCTCGGCGGTCACGATCCGCATCGTGGCCCCGGCGTTGTTGACGACGCGATGCAGGTTGCGTACGGCATCCACGACCGCAGGTCCAGGCTCATACATTGCTTTCCTCCCTGGCTTCCCGCGCTAGCTCCCACGCGGCGCGGTGCTTGCAATACGCGCCGAACTCCCCGGCCCGGCAGGTGCAGTTCTTCACGTTTCCGCCGATGATGTTGAGCACGTACGCCTTCTGCGGGTCAGTGCCGCTGCTGGCGATCCACAGGCTGCTGCCATCGACCTGGCGGACCTCGATCCCCTCCGCGATGGCGCGCTGCCGGGCGTTGGCGATGGTCATCGCCGTGGAGACTTTGCCGCTGGCGAGAGTTCGTGACATCGCTCCGTCTCCTGTGAACCAATCGGTGGAATCGGGAGGTCTCGAACCTCCTGCGCTGCCCCGCAATCAGCGCTCCCCTCTGGTCGATTCCAATGGGCCGGGGCGATTCGGTTTCCCCGGCCCGGGAACCACTGCGTTTCCGTGAAACCCTCTCGTGCTAGCGGCTTACGGCCACGTCATGGCTGCCCTCCTTTCTCCCGGCTGGTCTGGATGTGGTCGATCAGCTCGCTGGCGTCGCGCCGGGTCAGGGCCGCGATCTCGCGTTCGTATCGCTCGAACGCCAGCAGGGCCAACGCGGACTCATCCAGGCCCGCCTCATGTGCTACAGCCCGCAGGTAGCGCAGCTGTCGCTGCGTCGCGGTCACCGAGGGGTCGGCCGGCACCGTTCCGCCCGGCCTTCAAAGATCGCTGTCATCAACAGCGAAGGGGTCGTCCAGCTCTTCCTCGCCGCCGCCGGCGGGCGCCAGCTCGGGCTGCTTTGGCGTCGTCAGCCACTTCGACAGCACGGTCTTGTTTGTCGCGATGCTGCCGGCGCTGACGTCGGCGTAAGATTTGGAGCCATCGGCCGAGTGCGCGAGCGTGGTCGTGGTCACAAACTCGGTGTCAATAAAGTCATCAGGATTCACGTTCTCGCCTGGCTGGATCGGCTGCCCGCGCAGCGCGCCCAACAGCGCCCCAAGGTTGCTCTTCTGTCCCACGGTCCAGGTGTAGAGCCCGGTGAAGCGTCGCCCTTCCAAATATTTGCTTTCAGTGTCCTGCACCTTCAGGATCTGGAACTCCAGCCGGGCCTTGGTTTGTAGGCCGTACTTGGGGCTGACCATCTCGAACGTGTCCGAGATGCCGGTCAACTTGAACCGGCCATAGGTGCCCTGAGGAGGCACCGCGTACTCATCGCGGCCCGGCATTACCTGAACCAGCCCCCCGGTCTGTGGGTCGCGGCGATTCATGGCAGTCGGCTGGTTATCTTTTGCTGTCAACATGCGGCTCATGGCGATGGGTCTCCTGTGGCGTGTTGGACGATCTGACGGGTGGCTAGTTGGCGTTGCTGGCGATGTGAGCCGTGGCCTCCTTTGCGGCGGCGTCGCGATGGTTGCGGATGTCGCGCTCGAACTCGGCGAGCTTGCGAGCCTTCACGAGCGTGTCCGATATCAACTCAAGCCCCTTGTCGATCCGCTGCCGGTCGCCGGCATCAATCCCGTCCATCTCCACGGTCGTGCTGTACCCCCAGCCGTCCTTGATCGTCCGGCTGTGCTCGATGCGGATGCGCAGCGTCGGCTGCGGCGTGGTGGCGTCGAGGGTCGGGATTTCGGGGAAGTCGGGCAGCATCTGCGCGATGGCTGCCTGCAGCTCCGCGACGGTGACGTACTCCTCGGTGCGCGGCGCAACGGGCAGACGGTGCAGGTCAGGAGTGCTCATGCGTCTCTCTCTTCCTCGGGGTCCTCAAAGCGGCGGTAGGTGATGAGGGTGCTGAACTGGCAGTTCTCCCCTTCGGGGGTTTCGGTCATCGTGGCGCTGTGCGCGATGTCCAGCACACTCCCGGGCAGATGCGCGAGCCGTGCGTTGACGGCCTGCTCGTGCGCCCCATCTCGGGCCGTCCAGGTCACGACGTGCGCGACCCGCACGACACGCGTTGATGTCGCGTTCACCCTGCTTCCCCTTCTCGCTCCTGCCAGCACAGCTCCTCTTGCAGCGCCCGCAGGATCGCGCCGGGTCCGTCCAGGCCAACCGTCGAGTAGCGGGCGATCTCCATGCCGGTCACGACGTTGCTGACGACCCAGCAGCACGGCCCCCACGGGCCGTCACTGACCCGCTCAGCCGCGAAGCTGACAAACGTGGGGATAACCGCCGGGATCGGCGGCGGCGTCTCGCGAGACGGCTGCGCTACGGGAGCAGATCCGGCCAGCGCCACTCCATGACCGCGCAGACGCTTTCGCGCATCGCGCAGATCAGCGAGTGCCGACGGCGCATCCGGTACCGCTGCATCGCCCGGATGTCCGCCCGATGCCGATTGAGATGTCGGTAGCGGATCGCGCGTCCCATAGAAATCCTCCGTGGGGGTCCAGAAGCGACGGGCCAGAGTGACGTGCGTGGCGTTCTGCGCGGCGTAGGACGGGTCGGCGGCGTGGTAGCTCATGACGTCACCCCGGCCGCATCCAGCTTCTTGAGCGCCCCGGCGACCAGCCCCTCGGCGGCGCCCAGGTCGTACATCTCCGCGCCATCGAGCTTGTCGTAGGCCGCGAAGCTCAGGCCGTTGAGCAGCTTGCGCGCGGTCTCCAACTCCGCGCGGATGCAGACCAGCGTGGGCGGACTGGACGTGATTGGCGGCGCCCCGCCCGTACGTACATCGACTACCATTCCGTTATGCATCTTTCCCCTCCTGTCGGGGTTGGTGCGCCGACGCCGGGGCCGTTATCCCCGGCGTCCCTCTTGTGAGGCTGTTC
>JAGRGB010000086.1 GCA_020445745.1 Rhodocyclaceae bacterium
AGCCCGAATCCGAGCGCGGATACGTTGTCGCCTTGTGCGTCTCGTACAGCGCCTGGGCAATGTCCAGCGTCTCCTGTACGTCGAGGCCCAACTGCTTGGAGCACACCTCCTGCAGCGTGCCCAGGTCGAACGGCAGCGGCGGCCCTTCGCGCACCCGCTCGGTTTCTACCGACAGCACCTGGGCGGAGCTGGCCGTGCGCAGGCGCTCGGCGGCCTGCTGCGCCACCGGCTGTTGCAGGCAGCGGCCCGCATCGTCGTTGCTGCCTTGCGGCGGCGTCCAGCTTGCGACGAAGGACTGGCCTGCATGCGAAAGCGCAACCTCGATGGCCCAGAACGGTACGCAGACGAATCGCGCGATCTCGCGATCACGATCCACGACCAACTTCAGCGTCGGCGTCTGCACGCGCCCCACCGACAGCACGCCCGTATAGCCGGCCTGGCGCCCCAGCAGGGTGAACAAGCGGCTCAGGTTCATCCCGATCAGCCAGTCGGCACGCGAACGGGCGAGTGCGGAGAAATACAGCGGCAGCGTCTCGGCGGACGGTTTGAGCGCGCCCAGCGCCTTGCGGATCGACGCATCGTTGAGCGCCGACAGCCACAGGCGCTGAATCGGCCCGCGGTAGTCGCATAGGTCGATGATCTCGCGGGCGATCATCTCGCCCTCGCGGTCGGCGTCGGTCGCAATCACCAGTTCGCTCGCCTTGGCGACGAGCAGCTGCACCACCTTGAACTGCGCTGCGGTCGCCGCCTTGGGCTCGACCCGCCAACGCTCAGGAAGAATGGGCAGTTGCTCGATGGCCCAGCGCTTGTATTGCTCGCCGTAGCCTTCGGGCGGAACCGCCTCCACCAGATGACCGATGCACCAGGTCACGACGACACCCGCGCCGCTGTAGCAGCCGTTGCCGCGTTGACCGGCACCCAGCACACGGGCGATGTCCTTGCCCTGGGACGGCTTCTCGCACAGGAACACGCGCATGAAGCCTCCTTGGAAATGTGCGGTTCATCGGATGGGCGTCAGCTTGGCGGGGCCAGGAGATGCCGGCAGCAAGGAAGTCGATTGATGCAGACACCGCTTTGTGATTGGCAGGCGGTTCGTTGCCGCAGCGGTGTGCATAGATCGTAGGAGCTGGCACAGCAAGAGCGTCGTTTCGGGAGGGCGGCTGGAACTCCGTGGACGACCTTGGAGCTATCCCCTGGGGATAGCTCGCTGGTGCATCGCGGGCGTATGACGGTTGCTACAGCCGCCCTCGGGGGAACGGCGATGGGCGAATTACTGTCCGCCGGCCGGCTTGGCGCTGAGCGCCACCGACTCGATGCGGTACGGCAGGATGCCCACGCGCCGCGCCTCGACCTTGAACGTCACGCGCTCGTTCTCGTCGGCGTCCTCCCATTCGTCGCGCACGGTGCGGCCCTCGACCAGCACCCGCATGCCTTTCTGGTACAGCGTCTTCCAGTGCTCGGCGTCGCGGTGCCACAGCTCCACGGGCGCCCAGAAGCCGCCGCGATCTTCGTACTCGCCGTCCTTCTTCGGGATCGGGTTGTCGAAGTAGACGTTCAGGCGAAGCAGCCGGCGCGGCTCGTCGTTGCCGTTCGGAAATTCGCGGTAGTCCGGCGAAGAACCGATGTTGCCCTCGCCGACGAAGTGCGTGCTCATGGTGACTCCTTGGTGGTGGGTGGAACGGACGCGGCATGCCCGTGGACGCGCCGCAGGTAAGCCGCTTCGGCCTGCGCGGCCTTGTTGGCGCATTCCAGGGCTTGGCGAGCGATGCTGTGGGTCAGGCTGATCTGCATGTTCAGCACGATGCGCTGCAGTTCGATCGCGTACAGCTCGTCGATCAGCGAGGCCGGCGTCGCGGGGTTGGCCAGCAGGGCCTCCCACAACGCCACGCCCATGGAGGAACGGTCGAGGTTGCGCCAGCGCAGGAAGGTCGTCCCTGCGCCAG
>JAGRGB010000087.1 GCA_020445745.1 Rhodocyclaceae bacterium
CGGGCGCGGTGATCGTCGGCTCGGTGCTGAACGAGCGATAGCAGCGGGAAGCCGGTCGTGGAGGCAAGCCTGGCGAATCGACCGTGGCCCCCGGCCGTGACGTGGGCTGTCATGTTCGCCGCACTGCAGGTGGCCTATGTGCCCAGCTTAGTCGATCTGTTCCAGACCCTGTGGGCGACCGACCAGAATGCCCATGGGCCGATCGTGCTGGCGGTGTCGCTATGGTTCCTGTGGTTCCGGGCGAAGCAGGTGCGAGAGGAGAGGCTGCCGGCAAGGCCGGCGCCGGTGGTTGGCTGGGCGACGACGCTGCTTGGCGTCGCCGCCTTCGTCATCGGGCGTTCCCAGGGCGTCTATCTGCTCGAGGTCGGTTCGCTGGTGCCGGTGCTGGTCGGCATGACGCTGCTGTTCTTCGGGGCGCGGATCCTGCGGCGCATGTGGTTCGCGTACTTCTTCATGTGCTTCATGGTGCCCTTGCCCGGTTCGATCGTCGACGTGCTCACCCAGCCGATGAAGATCGCGGTTTCCTGGGGGGCGCAACACCTGCTCGATGTCCTGGGCTACCCGGTCGGACGAAGCGGGGTGGTGCTGACGGTCGGGCAATACCAGTTGCTCGTCGCCGATGCCTGCGCGGGCCTCAATTCGCTGTTCACGCTCGAAGCGCTCGGTCTGCTCTACATGAACGTGATGCGCCATGAATCCGCCGCTCGCAATGCCGTGCTGGCGCTGTTGATCGTCCCGATCAGCTTCTGTGCGAACCTGCTGCGGGTGGTCGTGCTGGCGCTGATCACCTACCACCTCGGCGATGCCGCCGGGCAGGGGTTCCTGCACGGCTTTTCGGGCATGGTGCTGTTCATCACTGCCCTGTTGCTGATCATGGCGGTCGACGGCGTGCTCAGCCGGATGCCGGGCATCGGTCGCTCGACACGTACGGCGGGGGCCTAGTCATGAATCTCGGTCGCACCCTGCCGCGCCTGCCCGCGCTGCCGCTGAAGCACGCTTTGATGGTCGCCGTGGTGCTGCTGCTCGCCGCGGCCGCGGCACGGGTGCTGACGCCGCAACTGAGCGAGGTTCGCGATATCGTCGAACTGGAGTCGGCATTGCCGAGCCGCTTCGGCCCGTGGCGAGAGCTGCCCAGTCCGCTGATCCAGGTGAACGTCGCGCTCGATCGCGAAGCCTCGCTGGACCAGCCCTACGACCAGGTCGTGATGCGCGCCTACCAGCGCGACGACGGCGCAGTGGTCTATCTTGCGGTGGCCTGGGGCAGACGCCAGCGGCAGGAAGTCAAGGTGCATCGTCCCGACCTGTGCTACACGGCCCAGGGCTATCGCGTGGCTTCGCTGGCGAGCCAGCGCTTCGACGACATCGATTCGCCCGACGGCGCGGTCCCCGGCAAGCGCATGCTGGCACTGGGACGGCGGGGCGGCGAGGCAGTGAGCTACTGGATGCGGATCGGCGAATTGTTCAGCGAGGACGCCTGGGAAACCCGGCTGCACATCCTGCGCCAGGGGCTTGACGGACGCATTCCCGATGGCGTGCTGGTGAGGGCCTCGATGCGTGTCCGCGACGCGCGCGAAGCGGAGCAGGCATGGCCGGTCACCGAGGCGTTTCTCGCCGATCTGACGAGTGCGCTGTCGCCACCGGCGCGTCGCATGCTGCTCGGCTGGGGACGCCCGTGAAGATCGCCTTCTTCGTCGCCGAGTTCCCGGTGCTGTCGGAGACTTTCGTGATCCGGCAGGTGGCCGGCATGGTGCAGGCCGGCCACGAAGTGACGGTGATTGCCGGCAAGTGGGGCGAGCGGATGCTGAACCACGCCCTCTATCGGGATCTCGGACTGCGGGATCGGGTCGTCGCGATCCGGGCCCCTGGTCGCGCGCGACAACTGGGCTCGGCGTTGCGTCTGCTGCTCCTGGCGACATACTCTCGCGCCGGCGTGCGCCGACTCGGGGTTGCGCTCCGTGCGGCTCTCGCGGGCAGCCCGGGGAGCCTGATCGACATCGCGAGTGTCGCCGGCCGGGCGCCACTCGGGCGATTCGACGCGGTCATCGCGCATTTCGGGCCGGCAGGCGTCCGCGCCATGCATCTGCAGCAATGCGGGTTGCTGGAAGGGCCGCTGGCCACCGTCTTCCATGGTTTCGACGTCAGCGACCGGCGAACCATTGCGCGCTACCGCCGCTTGTACCGGGCGTTGTTCGCCCACTGCCCAGCCTTGTTGCCGATCAGCGCGCTGTGGCGCTCGCGGCTGATCGGCTGGGGCGCGAGCGCGTCACGCGTCCGGGTGCTTCACATGGGCGTCGATGTCGACCGCATCGAGATGCTC
This sequence comes from Rhodocyclaceae bacterium, assembly GCA_020445745.1. Lineage (GTDB taxonomy): Bacteria > Pseudomonadota > Gammaproteobacteria > Burkholderiales > Rhodocyclaceae > Cognatazoarcus. The sequence goes on from JAGRGB010000087.1 coordinate 2,318, forward strand.
GATCCCGGGCGAGCGCTGGCCAAACCGCTGCGGGTGCTCTCGGTCGCGCGCCTGACCGAAAAGAAGGGGCTGGCCTTTGCCATCGAGGCGGTTCGACGGGCGCCATGCCCGGTGCACTACCGCATCATCGGCAGTGGTCCGGACGAAGCCGCGCTGCGCGCAGCGGCGGCGGATCTGCCGCCGGGTACGGCGATCGAGTTCCTGGGGCGGCGACCGCACGACGAGGTATTCGCCGCGCTGGCCGCATCCGACGTGTTCCTGCTGCCGTCGGTGACCGCCGCCGGTGGCGACATGGAGGGCATTCCGGTCGCTCTGATGGAGGCCATGGCGCTTGGCGTGGTCGTGATCGCAAGCCGTCACAGCGGCATTCCCGAACTGGTCGCCGACGGCGTGTCCGGCTTTCTCGCGAGCGAACGAAACGCCGACGAGATTGCTCACGCGCTCGCCCACTGCGGCCGCGCCGACGCCGCGCCGGCGATCGCCGGGATGCGCCTGGCGGCACGTGCTGCGGTCGAGACCGGTTTCGACAATGCGTGTCTCGATCGCGAACTCGAATCGATCTGCCGGAAGCTGGCCGCCGGGGGCGCGATCGAGACCGACACACCCTCGGCGGCGATCGAGGCCGTTCGCAGCTCATGAAGATCGCACTGGTCAATGCCTTCTACCACCCGGACGAGCCCGGCGGCGCCGAGCGATCGGTCCGCGCGCTCGCCAGGGCACTGGGCGATCGTGGCCACCAGGTCTGCGTGATCTGCCTGTCGGAACATCCGCGCATCGACCGGGTCGACGGCGTCGAGGTTCACCGGCTGCCGGTTGACAACGCCTATCTGCCGTCGCCTCGGCACGCGCGCGGAGCGGTCGAGAAGCTGCTCTGGCATGTCCGCGACACGAGGAACCCCCGTGCGGCGGCGCGGGTCGGCGCTGCCCTGGCCGGCGTCGGTGCGGAACTGGTGCACACCAACAACCTGGCCGGCCTGTCGACCAGTGTGTGGCGCGAGGCGGGGCGACTCGGGGTGCCGGTCGTCCATACCACGCGCGACTTCTACCTGCTGTGTCCGCGCAGCTCGATGGTCGGTCGCAGGGGGCCGTGCCAGAGCCAGTGCCTGTCGTGTCGTGCCTTTGCCTGGCCACGCATCGCCGAATCGCGCCGGGTCGCCGCAGTGGTCGGGATCAGCCAGTTCGTGCTCGAACGTCACCTCGGCCTCGATTGCTTTCCCAACGCGACGCAGCACGTCATCCACAATGCCTACGACGCGCCGCAGACGCCGCTGCGGCGCCCCGTGCCGGCGCTGCCGACGATCGGCTTCATCGGCCGTCTGGTGCCGGAAAAGGGGGTCGAGCAACTGATCGCTGCCGTCAGGCGGATGCGCGAGCGGGGTGTCGCCGCGCAGTTGCTGATCGCGGGCGAGGGTTCGACCGGCTACGTCGATCGGCTGAGGAGCGTGGCCCAGGGCTTGCCGGTGGACTTTGTCGGGCGGCAGATACCGCACGAGTTCTTCGGTCGGGTCGATCTCACGGTCGTGCCGTCGATCTGGGAAGAGCCGATGGGGCGCGTCGTCGTCGAGTCGTATGCCAATGGGCGGCCGGTGGTGATGACGCCGGTCGGCGGCTTGCCGGAGCTGGCGTCGAGCGATGCCGCGATCGTTGCGGCTGGCTGCGACGGCGGCGACCTGGCGGAGGCGGTGACGACGATGATCGGCCGCCTTCGCGATCCGCGACAGGATCTCTTCGAGGCGGCGATGCGGTCGTCGGCGCGCTTCGGCAGCGCCGAAATGGCCGTGCGCTACGAGGCCGTCTATCTGCGCACGATGGCCGACGCCGCGGCCCAACGCCCGGCCGGCACCGTGACGCTGGACGTCCCGGAGCGAGAGGGGTCATAGCACGACATGCTGCTCACGGACTTCCTGCCGGCCTTCCTGGTGATGGCGCTGGTCGCTCTAAGAGGGCCCCGGGCGTGGCTCGCGGTCACTGCGATCGCCGCGTTCTTCCAGGCGGCCACGCCGCTCCTGCTTGGCGTCGGCGGCCGCGCTGCCGGCTTGGCACCGGCCTACGCACTGTTGCCGATCGGGCTCTGGCACGGACTCGGACTATTGTTCCGGATGGGACGTGCGCCGGAACGCACTCGGCAATTCGCGATAACCGGGCGCTTCGGTCTGCTGGTGCTGTTTACCGTCGTCGGCGTGTTCGGCGCCCTCGCCTATCCGCGTTTGTTCCAGGGCATGGTGTCGGTGCTGCCGCCGCGCGAGGGACTGGACTCGGGTGTCGTCGCGCCGCTTCGACCGACCGGCACCAACTACATCCAAAGCTTTTACCTGGTCTGCAATTTCACCATCGCAACGCTGGTCTACCTCTTTCACCAACAGGGCGTGATCACCATCGAATCGTTCCGACGCTTCGTGTGGATCGGTGGCGCCGTGTCGGTGACCTTCGGCTGCTACCAGCTGTTGGCGCACCTCACCGGGCTGCCGTGGCCGGCCTCCTTCGTCAATTCCAACATCGGTGTCGCCCAACTGCCCGAGCAGACCATGCTCGGCGTACGTCGCATGTCGGCGACCTTCCTCGAGCCGTCGATGTTGTCCCTGCACTTCCTGGTCATGGTCGGTGCCTTCGTCTTTGGCGGCAGGCGCCTGTTGCAGGGCATGCCGTTCGTGTTCGCACTGCTGGTGTCCACATCGTCGCTGGCCTACTTCGGGCTGGTGGCACTGGTGATCGTGTGGTCGCTGCTCGACTCCTGGCGCACCGGTGCACGGGTGATGCGTCCGCTGCTGGCAACGATCGCATGCTGTGCCCTGGCGATCACCATCGACCAATACTTTTTCGACGGCCAGATGGTCGAGCGGCTGATCTTCGACAAGTTCTCGTCCGGGTCGGGACTGTCCCGCATCACTGCGGATCAAATCGCGGTCGACACCTTCGTCCAGTCCTGGGGGCTCGGTGCCGGCGTCGGTAGTGCCCGCGCATCGAGCTTCCTCGCGACGCTACTGGCGACGGTTGGCCTGCCCGGTACGGTGGCGTTTCTTGCGCTGATCGGATCGATCGTGTCGGTGCTGATCCGCGACGCCTCCGAAGAGGCCGGATTCGTCCTCTATGGCATGCTCGGTGGCGTGCTTGCGTGGTTCCTGAGCGTACCGGACATGGCCATGCCGCTGGTCTGGCTGTTCATCGGTTTCGGCATGCAGATACGCGCGGATCGTGCTGCCGCCGATCGGGTGCGGATGACCGTGGTGCACGCATGAACGCACGCATCGCCGTGGCTGGCGTGCTCCTGGCTGTCTGCTGCTGTGCGGCGTGGGCCGGGGCAGGGGAGTTCCTGGTCGGTGCCAGCACACATGTCGGGCAGGGGCGCCAGCAAGTCGGTCCCGTGCTAGCTCGCATCGATCGCCTGGGGTTTCGCTCGCTGCGCGATGAAGTCTACTGGGCCAGATACGAACAGGCGCCTGGCCGCTACGGCGGCGACCGCATCGCCGAACGTGTGATCGGCCTGTTCGAGGCCCTCTCGCAGCGGCCGCTGGCGCGGCCGCTGGTCGTTCTAGACTACGGCAACCGGCTCTACGGCGGTGGACTGCCGATCTCGCCTGAGGCGGTCGATGGCTTTGCGCGTTATGCGGAGGCCGTGGCCAGGCGATTGGCCGGCAGCCGGCCGATCCTGGAAATCTGGAACGAGTGGAACGGCGGCATGGGCGCCCATCCGCCGACAGCGGGTCGCGCCGAGGACTATGCCCGACTCGCCGTGGCGGCAGCGAAGCGCATCCGTGCGGCTGCGCCGGATGCGACCGTGCTGATGGGAGCCACGGCCGGCTACGACGGCAAGTGGACGAGCCGGCTGCTGGCGACCGGCGCCCTGCGCCACGCCGATGGCTTTTCGGTCCATCCCTACAGCTTCCGCCATCACAAGGATCGCAGTCCCGAGCAGGCGATCCGCTGGCTCGACCTGTTGCACGACAGGCTTCGCCGCTGGGCCGCCGACGCGGGCGTGCCGCCACCGCCGATCTACGTCACCGAGATCGGTTGGCCGGTGTCGGGCGAAGCCCGCCACGGCATCACCGAGGCGCTTCAGGCGGCCTACGTCGAACGCTTTCTGCTGATGGCGCGCGCGCGCGACTACGTGCGGGGTGTCTGGTGGTACGAACTGGCCGATGGTGGGCGTGATGCGCGCAAGGTCGAGCACGTGTTCGGGCTCTTCCGGC
>JAGRGB010000088.1 GCA_020445745.1 Rhodocyclaceae bacterium
CATGCCGATACCGTCGCGCTGCTGCTGAAATTCCGGGCGAGCCCGCTGCAACGCAATCTGATGGGCGATTCGGCGCCGATGCTGGCCGCGCTGCGGGGGCATCGCGAGGTCGTGCGCGCGTTCATCGCGTCCGGCCGGCCGCTGGAAGCCGACGGCTGGACGCCGCTGATGTACGCGGCCTTCGAGGGCCACGACGGCATCGTTGCCGACCTGCTGGCAGCCGGCGCGACGATCGACGCGCGCGCGCCCAACCAGGCCACGCCGCTGATGCTGGCGGCGCGCAACGGCCATGCCAGGGCAGTCGACCTTCTGCTCGCTGCCGGCGCCGATCCGTCGCTGACCAACGACCGCGGCCAGTCCGCCGCAGAATGGGCGCTCGAGAACGGCAACGACCAGATCGCCACGCGCATCCGGTCCGCCGCCGGCAAGCGCTGAGTGGCGCTCAGCGGTTGGCCAGCAGCACCAGTACGGTCACGCCGAGGATCAGGCTCAGCACCTGCCAAAACGCCTGCGGGTGTCGCTCGATCAGCGGCTGGCGGCGAAGACGCATGTAGTCGGCGCCGGGCCGGCTGAGATCCGCGACGAATTCGGACAACTCCTGCTGGCGCTTCAGCGGCGACGGATCCAGTGCCTTGCGCAGCGCGTCGTCGACCCAGCCGGGGATTTCACGGGCGTCGTCCAGCACCGGCCGATAGCGCAGCTTGCGCTGGGCCGCCCGGGTGCTCGTGCGCGCCACTTCAGCGCCGTAGGGCAGGGCGCCGCCGGAGAGCATCTGGTAGGTGATCACCGCCAGCGAGAACAGATCGGACAGGCGCGTCGCCGGTTCCCCGAGGAAGCACTCAGGAGCGGTGAATTGGTGGGTGCCCATGATCCTGACCGCTTCGTCGCCGTCGTCCCCGCCGTGCACGCCGGCGACCAGCGTCGAGCCGAAATCGATGATCTTTACGGTGCCCGAGGCGTCGATCAGGACGTTCTCCGGGCGTAGGTCGCGGTGCAGCATCTCGCGCCGGTGGAAGGCCTGCAGGCCCCGGGCGATCTGCTCGACGATGTTGCGCACGGCTGTCAGGGACGGGCGAGGGTGGTCGGTCATCCACTGGGTGAGCGACTGCCCTTCGAGGTATTCCATCGCGACGTAGAGGTAGCGCTGGGGGCGGCAACGGGCGTGAGGCTTGAGCACGTGAGCGCTGTCGACCCGCCGTGCGATCCACTCCTCGAGCAGGAAGCGCTCGAGATAGTCGGCATCTTCGCGCAGGTCGAACGATGGGGTCTTGAGCGCCACCAGCGTGCCGCTCGCCTGATCCCGCGCGAGATGGATGTGGCTGCGGCTGCTGCCGTGGATCGTGCGCAGGATCTCGAAGCCGTCGAATTCCATGCGCGGCTGCAGCATCGGCGGCAGCGGCAGCTCCGCGGCGTGGCGATGGATCTCGACCGCCTGCGGGTCCGGCAGGGCGTCGATGCGCACCAGTTGCAGCGTCAGATTGTCGTCGCTGCCGGCCTCGAAGGCGGCATCGACGATGGCCGCGGCCAAGTTGTCCAGATCCGCTTCGTCGCGGCCCAGCAGTTCGGCGAACTGCTGCGGTTCGAAGGCCTCATGGACGCCGTCGGTGGCCAGCACGAAGAGGTCGTTCACCTTGACCGGCAGTACGTGGTAGTCGAGGTCGAGGCTGCGGTCGATACCGAGCGCCCGGGAAAGGTAGGTCTGCTCGCCGGCCACCACGATGCGGTGGTCGTCGGTGAGCAGTTCGAGCTGGTCGCCACGCAGGCGGTAGATGCGCGCGTCGCCGACGTGAAACAGGTGGGCCGATGTGGACTTGAGCACCAGTGCACTGAAGGTGCAGACGTAACCGCGGTCTCGATCGTACGGATAGGGACTGCGGCGGGTCTGCGCATGCAGCCACGAATTGACCGCGGTCAGCACCCGCTGGGCGGACGTCTTGACCGACCAGGCTTCCGAGGTGCAGTAGTAGTCCAGCAGAAAGCTCTTGACGGCCGACTCGCTAGCGACATGGCCGACTGCGCTCGAACTGATGCCGTCGGCCAGGGCGACGCTGATGCCCTTGGTGCCGAGCAAGGGCTCGTCGGGCACGAAGGCACCGTGGAAATCCTGGTTTTCGGCCTTGCGTCCGGCGCTCGAGCACTGGCCGAGGGTGACTTCGAGACGTCCCCGCATGGCTCTCCTCAGTCAGATGAAGGCCCCGTCCCCGCAGCGCGGGGACGGGGCCTCGATGGTGGCCGGGCGCCGACCGGACTACGCTCCGGTCACCGCGCGACCGAGTCGCAGCGGCAGCCCGGCCGTTGCCTTCGGCCTGCCGCCTGCCGTCCTCAGGCGACGACCCGCTTCGGTGCAGTGCGGGCGTGGGTCGAGTACAGGGTCAGGCCGACAAAGGTCAGACCACCGACCAGGTTGCCGACGACGGTCGGGATCTCGTTCCACACCAGGTAGTCGTAGATCGAGAAGTTGCCGCCCAGCATCA
>JAGRGB010000089.1 GCA_020445745.1 Rhodocyclaceae bacterium
CTTGCCCTTGGACGAGATCCAGGTCGAATCGACGCAGTCGAGGACATAATCGCGCTCTCTTCCAGCAAGCGAGGGTCGATAGATTGGATATTTGATCATAGGAGAATACCGAGCTCCCTAATTGCAACATGTCTGCCCGTCGTCACATCGACGACCGGAAGGTCGGCAATCAAATCGATCCCTTGCTCGATCGGAAGGAATGTCAAATTGCCGTCGGCATCCCTGGATTCGCGGAATTGTGCCTTCACATAAGCGTCCCTCGGCCAACGAGGCTCCAGATTCGCCAAACAGTCATCGCGAACGAAAAAGGCATTGTTGCCTGCCGAGTTCGAACAGATCAACGAATAGCCCTTTTGGCAGGCCAGGTGGTGCAGGGCGGCGAGTGATGCGCCAGCATAAAGGTTCGAGAAATGCGCCTTTGTTCGGTCGAAATCCGGTCGGTAGGGCACGACGACTGAATCGACGGGGCCGAAGATTGCGTTGTATTCACAAACAACGATGCGGGGTGACACGATGTCGATGGCTTCCCACACCCAATAGTCCATGCCGTCGATGTCGACAGAAAGCAGACCGATGTCCCCTTCAATGCCTGCACCGGCGATGAGTTGATTGATGTTTTCGCGGCTGACAAATGCGGCGATCGCAGACAGATCATGCTGCCAATAGAGGGCGGAGCTCCTTATCGTGGAAACATGAGAGCCGGAACTGTCCAACACGAGCCCTCGCCAGTTGTCCTTCAGGAGAAGCAATCGTGTGTTCGCCTCCGTATAGTCCTCGACGCCGAATTCGACAAAGACCTTGTTGGGAATCGGGATGTGCTGCGTCAGGTACTGGATGATCCCGTCTTCGTCAAACTGGGAACTGATCCTGTAGGCGGCCTGTGTCGGCGAACCGACATCAATCGGGCGTGCGTCGAGAAGCCGGGCCGTATTGACATCTGTGGCCTCCTGGAATCTAGATGCCGCATGTTGCATCGTTCCGAGTGTTGCCAGGACGGAATGCCCAAAATGCGCTAGTTCCTCATGGCGACGTTCCGCCGTACGAGCCAGTGTTTCCGTTCGTGAAATCATTTCGTCGGCACACTTGGCGGTCTCTCGTTCGTTGGCAATTACCAGGCCGTGCAGGGTGGTGACCGATTTCGCGAGTTCTCGAATCCGGGTCTCCTGGCGGGAAATGATCTCGACGGTATCCCCGGCGGCCTCCTGGCCGCTGGAAGCCACCAAGTCGCGCAAGTTGATGATGGAGTCCTCGAGATCGCGAATCCTGGCCTCCTGCACCGCAATGCGGTCGATTGCCGTATGCAATTCGACGAGCAACTGGTGTTGGTCGCTCGCCAACCGGTAGATCGAATCGGTTCGCATGCGGAAGTCGGCAATGACGTCGGTGAGATCGTCGCGGTCAGGTGAGCGCGAATTCATGGCCTGACGAACGCGACCTGTGACGGCTATCATGAGGTTCCGCGCCAAACGGAGGGGTGAAAGCAGCCACGTAATGAGGCCTGAAGGCCGGGCCTTCGTTTTCGGAGAATCGATGATGTATTCGTCCTCGCAAAATGGTATGGCAGTGCTGAAGTATTTGTTTCGGACAAGTTCGATGAGCTTCTCGTGTTGAACCGTCTCACGATCAAAATTACTGGTGCTAAGTCCGCCCAGCGCGAACTTGCTGATCGTGCGCGGATAGTACTTTGCCGTGAATCCGTGCTGTACCAATGCCTGGACGTTGAGCTCATAGTCGCTGCCATCCGGCCACTCGGGCGAGAAAAAGCTGCATTTGGTGAAAACGTGGCGGCCGTAGAACACGGCCTGGTGGTGGATGTTCTGGTTCTGGAGGCAGGATCGATCGCGAACCTGGTCGTTCCTGCAGACCCTGTCCGGCACGAAACACGGATGTTCGAACTTGTCGGACGGCCGCAAAAGGTATGGTACGAAGTCGCCGAAGACGATGTCCGTTCCGGTGTTGTGGAAATAGTTCAATGCCTCTTCGCAGACCCTGTCGTCAATGAAGACATCACCGGCGTTGAGAAAGATGAGGACATCGCCCGTCGCGGCCGCGACGCCCTTTTCCATCGCCTGGTATATTCCACCGTCCGGCTCACTGACGAAGTATGCGACGCCGAAGTCCCGCACGATATCAGCGGTGCCGTCAGTCGAGCCGCCATCGATCACGACATGTTCGACGGTCCGACAGGTCTGCGCCGACACGCTCGCCAGCGTCTCCACAATGGAATCCGCGCAGTTCAGGGTCACGGTGATGACCGTGATCGAGGTGGGATTGGTGGCTGCGCTAGGCATTCGTGTCGTCGTACTGCTTCATGGAATGGGTCAGAATTGCGTGATGGCCATGCGTCGGGCCCGTACAGCCATGGCCTCGAGCGTGCGAAACGACGCCGCCGGGCAGTGGCAGCGTCCGCCCGGGAAACGTCGCACGACAGCAATGGCAGTCATTCGCGGACGAATGCTGAGCAACCGGTGGCGTAGTCAGCGAAAAGTGAGGGTCTCGAATCCGCTCGTCCTGCCGGGCACGGGCAGCCGCGCCGGCTCCGATGGCGGTATGCGTCAGGTGACTGGGCGTACAATTCATGGGCTCGCACGGACGACTCGGCAGCAATTCATCGGATTCACGTTTTCTTCTGACTGGCAGCCCGCTCCGCGTTGTGGCGCTGATAGGCTGACAGCACTGTTTTCGGATCGCCGAGAAGTTTGACCATTCCATCGTCGAGCCAAAGTACACGAGCTGAAAGATTTCGTAGTTGTTCGAGCGAATGGGACACCAGGACGACGGTTTGATCCGAAGCCAGTTTTGCACGCATGGCGTGTTCCGCCTTCTGGCGAAAGCCGATATCTCCCACGCTGAGCACTTCGTCGATCAGCAGGACATCGGCCTTCATGGTCAGCGCGACAGAAAACCCCAGTCGCGAGCGCATGCCGCTGGAGTAGGTCTTCAAGGGTTCGTCGATGGAATCCTCGAGTTCGGCGAATGCAATGATCTCGTCCAGGCACTTGGCCACCTCCTTGCGACGATTGCCCAGCAGGACGCCGCTCAGCAGGGCATTGTCGCGGCCACTCAATTCCGGGTCGAAACCCAGAGCCAGAGACAGGAGCATGATCCGCTCGCACCGGGTGACGATATGTCCGTGGTTGGGTCGGTAGATTCCGGCCAGGATGCGCAGCAGGGTGGACTTGCCGCTGCCGTTGCCGCCAACGACACCGAGTGTTTCGCCCGCTACGATATCGAAGCTGACGTCTTTCAGTGCGGTGCGATAGGTATGACGGAAGAAGGAATGGCGTGTCTTGTAGCTCAGACCGACGCTCGAGAGGGTGACGATCGGCTCGGTCATTCACTGCACTACCAGGCGGGCGTACACGGGGTCGTTGCGGCGAAACACGTAGAGCATGAAGCCGATCGCTGCAAGGCTGGCGACTGCTACCTGGCCAATTGCCAGCCAATCGGGCCATGATCCGCGCATGAGGACGGTTCGATACGCTTCGATCAGGGTTGCAAGTGGGTTTAGCAGGAAGATCTCGCGATGCTCCGGAAGGAGTGTCGTCCGAAAATCATAGAATATTCCCGAAGCAAACATCACCATCGTCATTCCCGTTCCGATGATGAATTTGAAGTCGGGAATGAACGGCGTGACCGCGGCGCAGAACAGTGCCAGCCCTGAAATCAGCAGGAGCTGGACGAGAACCAGCAGTGGCAGGGCGAGCCAATGATTTCCCGGTGGGTAACCCATCGCGGCCAGGAAACCGAAGAGACAAATGAACACGAGCGATTGCTTTACGACATCCTGCGCGACAACCAGGAGCGGGAAGAACGCCTTGGGGATCGCCGTCTGCATGATCAGGCCGCGGCCGGCCATGATCGAATTCGCGGAATTGCTTACGCTGCGTGAAAACCACAAGAACGGAATCTGGCCGCAGAGCAGGAAGACGACGAAATTGGGACCCCCGCGATTGAGCATGACGTCGAAGACCAAATAGAACAGCGCTACATGAAGGGTGGGCTCCAGCAGCCACCACAGATAGTTGAGATAGGTCTTCGAAGCTTCGGACTTCAAGTTGAAGCGCAGATGCAGCCAAAAGGCTTCATTGAGATTCGCAATTTTCATGGGTCAGCGGTGGTCTGCGGCCGGAGCATCCCCGTGATCGAGATACCAGCGGTAGGTGCGTCGCAGACCTTCGTCCAGACTGGTTCGGCTGCGCCAGCCGAGACGGTTCAGCCTCGACGTGTCCATCAGCTTGCGTCGAGTGCCGTCGGGCTTGGTCGAGTCGAACTGGATCTCTCCGGGGTATCCGACGACGGTTCTGACTTTGTCGGCCAGGTCGGCAATGGAACAGTCTTCCCCCGTTCCGACATTTATGTGCGATAGCATCGGCGTGGTCGCCGCATCGTAGTCGGATTTTCGAAGGCCCAATACGAAAGCCGCGGCATCGGCCAGATCGTCCACGAACAGGAACTCGCGCTTGGGGGTACCGCTTCCCCACACCACGACCCGAGGGGCGCCTTCTTGCTTGGCCTCGTGAAATCGCCTGACCAGGGCCGGAATCACATGGGAGTTCTGGGGATGGAAGTTGTCACCCGGCCCATACAGGTTGGTCGGCATCAGTGAGCGAAAGTCGGTGCCATGCTGCCGGTTGTAGGACTCGCAAAGCTTGATGCCGGCGATCTTGGCGATCGCGTAGGGTTCGTTGGTGGGTTCGAGCGTTCCGGTCAGCAGGGCATCTTCTCGCATCGGTTGCGCCGCCGCTCTCGGGTAGATGCACGAACTTCCGAGGAACAGCAGGCGCTTGACACCATTTGCGAACGCGGCATGGATGACGTTGGCCTCGATCATCAGGTTTTCGTAGATGAAATCCGCGGGATAGGTGTCGTTGGCGTAAATGCCGCCGACCTTGGCCGCCGCCAGCACCACGTAGTCGGGTTTCTCGGTCGAGAAGAAGCGCCGAACCGCTGGCTGATCCGTCAGATCGAGTTCCGAGTGGGTGCGTGCGAGCAGGTTTTGGCAACCCGCTGCGCGCAAGTTGCGGGTGATCGCGGCACCGACCAGTCCCCGATGGCCTGCGACGTAGATTCTTGCGGTCCTGTCCATCACGGATGCCCCGGCCTCGCGCAGGTACTATTCATGGTAGTCGAAGGTCTTGAAGCCATGCTCTCGGACGAGCGCATCTCGCTTGGCCAATTCGAGATCGTGAGCCATCATCTCGTCGATCATCTGCTCGAGGGTGATCCTCGGTTGCCAGCCGAGCCGTTCTCTGGCCTTGGTGGCGTCGCCAAGCAAGGTTTCGACCTCGGTTGGTCTGAAGTAGCGTGGATCGACCGCCACGACGCACTTCCCGGTTTCGGCGTCGTACCCCTTTTCGTTTTCGAGTTCTCCTTCCCAGCGCAAGGTCTTGCCGAGATGGCGGTAGGCAAGATCGACGAAGTCGCGCACGGAATACTGCACGCCGGTAGCGATGCAGAAGTCTTCGGCCTGATCCTGCTGCAGCATCAGCCACTGCATTTCGACGTAGTCCTTTGCGTGGCCCCAATCGCGCAAGGCGTTCAGATTGCCGAGGAAGAGGCAGTCCTGCAGACCGAGACTGATTCTGGCGAGGGCGCGTGTGATCTTGCGGGTGACGAAGGTTTCGCCGCGCAGCGGCGACTCGTGGTTGAAGAGGATGCCGTTGCAGGCGTATATGCCATAGGCTTCGCGATAGTTGACGGTGATCCAGTAGGCGTACAGTTTTGCTGCGGCATAGGGCGATCGCGGGTAGAAGGGCGTGGTCTCGCGCTGGGGGATTTCCTGAACCTTGCCGAACAGTTCCGATGTCGAAGCCTGGTAGTACTTGGTCTTCTTTTCCAGCCCGAGAATGCGAATCGCCTCGAGGATGCGCAGGGCTCCGAGGGCGTCGGAATTTGCCGTGTATTCCGGCGATTCGAATGACACCGCGACGTGGCTCTGGGCGCCGAGATTGTAGATTTCGTCGGGCTGCACAGACTGGATGATGCGAATCAGGTTCGTCGAGTCGGTCAGGTCGCCGTAGTGAAGAATGAATCTCGGATCTTTCTCGTGGGGATCCTGGTACAGGTGATCGATGCGGTCCGTATTGAAGGACGACGCCCTGCGCTTGATGCCGTGCACCAGGTATCCCTTGCCCAGCAGGAACTCCGCCAGGTAGGAACCGTCCTGGCCTGTTACCCCGGTGATCAATGCGATCCTTTTCTCATTCATTGGATTTGGATTCAATCTTGAAGTGCAGTGGATAGGTCGAAGTAAGGCGCGATCCCGGTGGCGAGCCACTCGATCGCGCCGGTCAATTGCCCCCGTGCTCCGCCGCTTCCGCCGGCGCCGCGGACGGCGGATTCGCAGCCGGCGCATGGGCGTTTGCGGATGAATCGAGGTCCGCTTCGATCATCGCGAGCCGCTGTGTCAGGCGCCGGATCCTGATTTCCTGGTGGGTCGTCTCGATATCGGCCTGCAATGCCCTTAGAGCAAGAGCCGACAGGGCCAGCAGAATGACCAGGGTGGGGCCGTAGCTGATTCCGAAGAGTGCTGCGATGCGGTCGGACAAGCCGGGCGCAATGCCGACGACAAGGGATGTCACCGCACATGCGAGCCAGAACACGGCGTGGCTGAGATGCAGGTGGCCACGGCGTACCAGGATGAGGATCGCGATGCCGAGGGCCACGCCCAGCGTAGCGGAAAAGAAATGGTAGTTGATCACGCTGTCCTGCCAGCCTTGCGCCCGTATCTGCCGGCGATGCAAAGGAGCGTTGTCTGGGCCATGTAACGGGCAACTGCCAGCCACGAGCAAAAGATGCGACTCTTGCCGGTACTCCTCAGGGCCATCGCGACAGGCACCTCGGTGATGGTAAGGCCGTGGGCCCTCAGGAGCAGAAGCACGCCGAGATCCTGATAGTCGAGCAAGGTGGCGTCGCGGCTGGCCAGCAGGAATATTGCGGCGCGGTCGTAGAAGCGAAAACCCGACGTCAGATCGGCGATGCTGAAGCCGGACAGCCTTCTGAACCATGCCCAGGCGAGTTTGCGAAGCCGGCTGCCGCGCTCGGGGCAGGCGCCGATCACCACGTTGGCGGCCCATCTCGCGCGCAGCAGGTTGGGCAATTCCGCGACCTCGTGCTGACCATCTGCATCCATCGTCACGACGCCGGTATAGCCGTGGCGGGCGGCGTAGCGGATGCCGGTCTGCAGCGCGCCCCAGGCACCCAGCGGCAGGGCCGGTTCGAGCACGGTCGCGCCGGCGAGGCGGGCCGAGTCGGCGGTCTCGTCCTGGCTGTGATCGTTGACGACGACGACGTCGTGCCAGCCGCTGGCTTGCAGCCGCGACACGACGGCACCGATCGTGGCCGCCTCGTTGCGGGCCGGGATCACGATCAGGATGCGGTCGCCATGGGCCGGGCGGCGTTCTCCCGGGTGCGGGTAGATGCGCGCCAGGGCCTCGACGGATTCGTCGATCGAATAGCGGGTATCGAGCGCCCGGCGCCCGGCGCTGCCCAGGCGCCGACAGTAATCGCGGTCGTTCGACAGGCGGTGGATGTTGTCGCGCCAGTCCCCGACGTCGTCGAGTCGTGCCAGCAGACCGGCGCCGGCCTGGCTCACCAGCCACGGCATGCCCGAGCCGGGCAGGTCGGTGACCAGGCAGGGGCGCGCCATCGCCATGGCTTCGAGTACCGCGACGCCGAACGCCTCGGTGCGTTCGCGAGAGGGCAGGCAGAACAGGTCGCAGCGGCCCAGGAGGTCGAACTTTTCCCGCTCGCCTAGGCTGCCTCGCAGGCGGATGCGATCGGCAGCTGGGCCGGGCAGGGCTGCGACCCTGGCCTCCAGGGCAGGGCGTTCCTCGCCGTCGCCGACGATGTCCAGTTCGACGCCCGGCACCTGCGAGACCGCGTCGATCAAGGTCTCGAATCCCTTGTAGTAGGTGAGTCGCCCGATCGAAACGATGCGAAACGGCTCCGCTGAGCTCGAGGCAGCCGCCGCTTGGCAGGGCGGAGGGGGCAGGCGACCGATGTCTATGCCGAGGGGCAGCACCGAACATTTCCCGCGCCACGGGGCGAGGGGCTCGCTGCTGGCCAGGTAGGGCGGCGAGGTGGCGATGATGCGCTCCGCGCGCTCGAGCAGCGCCCGTTCGAACGGCCGGTAGAGACGGTAGGCCAGTGCCAGCTTTTTCCGAATGCGGGACGGCACGATGTCGGCGTGCCAGTGGATCACCCACGGCAGCCTGCGGGCTGCGGGTACGGCGAGTGCCCAGAGCGCGGACAGGTTCGGCACATGGAGGTGCAGCACCTGCGGCTTGAAGTCGCGGATCGCTCGTGCCAGGCCGAGCGGGAATCCGAGGGCGATGGGCGCGAACACGAAGGAGAAATGCACTGCAACGCGCCGCAGCCAGTCGGGGTCGTCCTGTCGTGGCTCGCCGTGCACCAGCGCGAAGGCCGCCTGGCCGGCGTTGCGCTGGGCTGCGACGAGGTCGGCGAGATAGGTTTCGATGCCGCCACGTACGGGCGGAAAGAACTTTCCGACATGAAGCACGCGGGGCAGGCCGGCCATTGGTTCCTGACTCACGATCCGACCCGCATTTTTCAGACTCTCTCCCGGCGCTGGACTCCCCGCGCAAGCCCTGTGAGTTCGGCGGGGCTTCATTCGGCGACCGCGTCCGTGCGCTGCCCGTCGTGCTCCCCGCTGCAGGGCATGCATGGTGAGCCGGCCGCGGGTGTCGCGCCAGGCTCACGAGCTAGGGGTAAACAAGCGATTGTAGTAGCATGGCGCGTCCTATGCAAAGCGCGTTGCAAAGGCCGGCCGATGAAACTTTCCCTTGACCGCTCCACTTTGTTTGTCCTTGCGGCATTTGTGCTGATTGCGGCGGTCTATTCGATATTCGCGGGAAATCCGTTGGTGTTCGACGACCGGCGGCTCGCCGACGGTACCGTGTTCGGTGCATTCGGTGGTTTCGAGGTGCTGCGGCCTCGGCTGCTGTCGTACGGGTCGTTCGTCTGGATCGAGCGATTGTTCGGCGACGGCTGGGTCGTGCAGCGCCTGGTCAACCTCGCGCTGCACGGGCTCACCGGCGCAGGTGCCTGGTTTCTCGTACGTGGCTTGATGGCCGCCACCGACTGGCGCCAGCTCGATGGCGAGCCGCCTGCCGCGGACTCCCTGCGGGCGGCCGCGGCGGCCGGTGTTGCATTGTTTCTGGTCAATCCGGTCGCGTTCTACGCGGTCGGCTATCTGGTGCAACGCTCGATCGTGATGGCGGCGCTGTTCTCGGTATGGGCGCTCGTCGCGGTGCTTGCCGCTGCGCGGTCACGCCGCCCGGCATGGCTGCTCGTCGCGCTGCTGTTGTATCTGCTGGCGCTGTTGAGCAAGGAGCACGCGGTGATGCTGCCGCTGCCGGCGATCGCGCTGTACGCCATAGTCCGGCGACCGCCGGCGAAGGTGGTCGCGGCCGTCTCTGCGGTGGGGCTGTGCGTGCTGGCGGGCCTCGGTGCCCTGCTTTCGTCCCATTACTCGGGTGTCGTCGGCCAGGCCTTCGACGAGCGATCGATCCGCTTCCTCGGCCAACTCGAGGCGCTGCGGCCCGGTGTCGAGTCGCAGGCGCTCGGCCTCAGCATCGTCAATCAGGCGTGGCTGTTCTTTCGCTACGGCCTGCTCTGGCTGGTGCCCAACGTCTTGTGGATGTCGGTCGATCTGCGGCCGCCGTTTCCGCTGAGCATCGGCAGCTTTCCGCAGGTGATCGGCGCCCCGCTGTACCTGGCGCTGGTGGTGGTGTCGGTGTGGATGATGGTGCGCTGCCGGGACTGGCGGCAGTATCTGGGATTCGCCCTGTTCCTGCCAGCCAGCCTGTTTGCGACCGAGTTCGCGACGGTCTGGGTGCAGGACCCCTTCGTCCTCTATCGCAGTTACCTGTGGGCGCTCGCGATGCCGCTGGCGTTCGCGTTTCCGTTCATCGGGGCGCGGCCGGCGACGATCTTCGCGATCGCCGGCGTGCTGGTGGTGGCTTTCTCGGCGCTGTCTTTCGAACGGGCGCGTACCTTCCGCAGCGACGCCAGCCTGTGGGCGGATGCCGCGGCCAAGCACGATGCCGATGCCGCTGCCGCGGCGGTCGGCCGCGGCCGGGCGTTCATGTGGCGCGGCAACGACCTGCTCGCCCGCGGCATGGCAGCCACTGCGCTGCAGGACTACGATCGCGCGCTGGCGGCGGGCGAGCCTGCGGGGCAGGTCCACTACCATCGCGCGGCGGCGCTGAAGCTGGCGGGGCAGGACGAAGCCGCGCTGCGGGCGCTGGACGCCGCCGAGGCGGCGGGCGGGGATCCGGTCACGCCGGCAGCCGTCGATTTCCTGCGCGCCCAGATCTTCGCGGACCTCGGCCGCCACGGCGACGCGCTCGGGGCGGCGCAAGCGGCGCTCGCCATAGGCCTCGATGCCGAGGACTCGGTCCGGGCGTACCGCATCGTCGCCGAGGGGCATGCGCGGGCGCGCAGACACGCGGAGGCCGCCGCGGCGTTCGCCGAGCTGCTGGCGATCGCGCCGGACAACCGGTCGGCCCGGGTCGGCCACGCCTTGAGCCTCAATGCCTTGGGGCGCCGTCGCGAGGCCGCGGCGGAGCTCGACACCGTGCTCGAGGCCGGGGATGGCGCGGACGTGCGATTCGGCCGCGCGCTGGTGCTGCTGGCGGCGGGGCAGCGCGCTGCAGCGCTGGCCGAGGCGCGCCGTGCGCTGGCGCACAAGCCCGGCGATCCTGCGATCACCGCTTTGGTCGGGAAGCTTTCGGGCTCCTGATTCGGGTTCATGGCAATCTACGCGATTGGCGACATCCAGGGTTGCATCGACGAGTTCCGGTCATTGCTCGACCGGGTGCGCTTCGACCCGACCGGCGACCGTCTGTGGCTGGTCGGCGATCTCGTGAATCGCGGGCCGGCCTCGCTCGAGGTGTTGCGCCTGGTGCGCAGTTTCGGCGAGGCGGCGACCGTGGTGCTGGGCAACCACGATCTGTACCTGTTGATGGTGGCGTCGGGATTCCGCAAACGGGGCAAGGACGACACCCTGGCCCCGGTGCTCGAGGCCCCGGACCGCGACGGCTTGCTCGACTGGCTGGCGGGGCGTCCGCTGATGCACGTCGAAGGCGGATTCGCAATGGTTCATGCCGGCTTGGTGCCGCAGTGGACGGTGTCGGCCGCGCGGTGCCTCGCGGCCGAGGTCGAGGCCGTGCTGCAGGGTCCCGGTCGAACGCGCTTCCTCGAGGCATTGCAGGGCAACCGCCCCGATTACTGGGACGATCGCCTGTCCGGCCAGGATCGCCTGCGCTTCATCGTCAATGCGATGACGCGCATGCGCTTCTGCGATGCCGCCGGGCGCCTGGATTTTCGCGCCAAGGGTCCTCCCGGCAGCGCCCCGAACGGCCTGCTGCCGTGGTTCGAGGTGCCGGGGCGTGCGAGCCGCAGCCACACCATCGTCTGCGGACACTGGTCGGCCCTCGGATTCCGTCGCGAGCAGGGGCTGCTGGCGCTCGACAGCGGTTGTCTGTGGGGGGGCAGCCTGACCGCGGTGCGGCTCGACGACGGACAGGTCTTTCAGGAGCCGGCTCGAAAGGGACGCTTGGCTTCGTGACAGGCTTGTCCGCCGGAGTGAAATCTGCGCGCCGGTCTTCGCCGTCCCTGGGACGACGCGCTAACATTGACAGATTTTTTCGGTGGCGACGTGGCCGCGCGGCGGCCCGCGAATCATGTACCCGTGGCGACATCCCTGGACATTCAGATCGTATCCCACGGCACCCCTGAGCTGGTGCGGCCGCTGCTCGCCGATCTGCAGGGTGCCGGCGGACAACTGCACATCCTCGAGAACCTCGCCCATAGTCCGGACGCCCGCGCCGACCGGCCCAGCCTGCGCCACGCCGACGGTGCGCCCCGCGGCTTCGCCGCCAACCACAATCTGCTCGCCGCGCGCGGCGACGCCGACGTGATCGCCATCCTCAATCCGGACCTGCGCATCGACGCGGCGGTGTTCGCAAGACTGCTGGCAGCCTTCGACGATCCTGCGATCGGCATCGTCGCACCCCGGGTGTATGGGGCCGACGGGCAACTCGCCGACAACGCGCGGCGGGTGCTGACGCCGCGCCGCCTGCTGCGCGACCGCCTGGTGCCGGGCCGCCGGCGCAGCGATTATCCCGATGCGGGCGTCGCCTGCGAGCCAGACTGGGTCGCCGGCATGTGCCTGCTCGTCCGGCGGCGGGCCTTCGAGGCCTTGGGCGGGTTCGACGCCGGCTACCGCATGTATTGCGAGGACATGGACCTGTGCGTGCGCGCCTGGCAGGCCGGTTGGACGGTACGCTGCCTGCCGGCGCTGGGTGTCGTCCACGATGCGCGCCGCGCCAGTCTGCGCGATCCCCGGCATTTCGCCTGGCATCTGGCCAGCCTGCTGCGCTTCTGGCGGTCTCCGGCCTATCGCCGCTTCGTGGCCTCGCCGCCGGCGGGGAGGTCCTGAATGGCATCGGTGGTGATGGCGCTGGCCTCTGCAGGATTCGTCGCGTTGCTGATCCAGGCCCTGCGACCGGCCGCGCTGCAGGTCGGGCTGGTGGACGCGCCGGGCGGCCGCAAGCGGCACCAGGGTTCGATACCGCTGATCGGCGGAGTCGCCATCGTGCTTGCGTTCGCGTTGTCGAGCCTGATCTTCGTGCCGATCGTCGCGCCCTATCGGCCGCTGTTCGTCGGCCTCGCGCTGCTGGTGATCATCGGCGTGATGGACGACCTGCGGGAACTGGCGCCGCGCAACAAGCTCGCCCACCAGTTCATTGCCGCGGTGCTGATGACCTCCTGGGGGGGAAACTATCTGCGCGACCTCGGCATGCTGTGGGGCGAGGCGGTCTTCGACCTGCGCGACTGGGGCATCCCCTTCACGCTCTTCGCCGCCCTGTCGGTGATCAACGCCTACAACATGAGCGACGGCGTGGACGGTCTGGCGGGCGGCTGGGCGCTGATCACGTTCGCGATGATGGCCTATCTCGGCGCCGCGACCGGGCAGCAGGAACTGGCGGCGTTTTCGATGATCCTGGTCGGTTGCCTGGGCGGATTCCTGGTGTTCAACCTGCGCCACCCGTGGCGCCAGCGGGCCGCAGTGTTCCTCGGCGATGCCGGCAGCATGGCGATCGGATTCCTGGTGCTGTGGTTCTCGGTGGAGTTGACCCAGCCGGTGGAGCAGGGCGAGATGCGGGTGCCGCCGGTCGTCATGCTGTGGGTGTGCGGCCTGGCGCTGATCGACATGTTCGTCGTCACCCTGCGCCGCATGAGCAAGCGTCGCAATCCCCTGCATGCCGACCGCACCCACCTGCACCACGTGCTGATCCGCATCGGATTTTCCGACCGGCGGGTAGTATTCTTCCTGATGCTGGTCAACGGTCTGCTCGGCATGATCGGCATCGTCGGCTGGCACTACGGGGCCTCGGAGCTGGTGCTGTTCCTGTGTTTCCTGGCGCTGACCGGCGCCTATCTCTATGCGGCCAGCCATGCCTGGCGGCTGTCGCGCTTCGCGCGGCGGCATTTGCGGCGCAACGGGGCTGCCCATCGGCAGCAGAACACGGAGCAGTGAGGATGGCAGCGGACGAGGCCCTGGCGAGCCGGTCGGATACGGTGGATCACATGCACGCGCGGCCGCGCCTCGGCGAGATGCTGGTGGCCGCCGGCAAGCTCGCCGCGCGCGATCTGGAGCAGGCGCTGGCCGCACAGTCCGAGATGCAGGACCTGCTGGGCCGCATCCTGGTGCGCCTCGGCCTGATTGCCGAGGGCGACCTGGCCCAGGTGCTGGCGCAGCAGCTGGCCGTGCCGCTGGCGACCGCCGACGGCTTTCCGGAAGACCTGCTGCTGGTGGATGGCATCGCACCCGAATACCTGAGGATGCATCGGCTGCTGCCGCTGGCGGTCGAAGACGGTCTGCTGCGGATCGCCATGGCGACGCCGCAGGACCCCTTCCTGGTCAAGGCGGTGCGGCTCGCCAGCGGGCTCGCGGTGGCGCCGGCGCTGGGTCTGGAGTCGGAAATCGACGCGGCGCTCGAGCGCTATTTCGCGGAGCCCGACGACGACGAGGCCTCCGGCGAGGCGCCGCGCGAAGCCGGCGACAGCGAATTCGTCGAGCATCTGCGGGATCTCGCGACCGAGGCGCCGGTGATCCGGCTGGTCAACCAGATCATTGGCCGGGTCGTGGACTTGCGCGCCTCGGACATCCACCTGGAGCCCTTCGAGGACGCCCTCCAGGTTCGCTACCGGATCGACGGCGTGCTGCGCAACGACGCGCCGGTGGCGATCGACATGGCCGCCGCAGTGACCTCGCGGATCAAGCTGATGGCCCACCTCAACATCGCCGAACGGCGTCTGCCCCAGGATGGGCGCATCAAGACGCGGGTCAAGGGCAGGGAGATCGACCTCCGGGTGTCGACGCTGCCGACGGTCCATGGCGAGAGCGTGGTGATCCGGGTCCTCGACCGCGCCAGCGTGCGCATCGAGCTCGAAAAGATGGGCTTCGCCGGCGACATCCTGACCCGCTTCCGCGAACTGCTGGCCCGTCCCCACGGCATCCTGCTGGTCACCGGCCCGACCGGCTCCGGCAAGACCACGACGCTGTATGCGTCGCTGACCAAGCTCGATTCCGCCGCACTCAAGATCGTCACCGTCGAGGATCCGGTCGAATACCAGCTGGGCGGCATCAACCAGGTGCAGGTGCAGTCCCAGATCGGCCTCGATTTCGCCCAATCCCTGCGCTCGATCCTGCGCCAGGATCCGGACGTGATCATGATCGGCGAGATGCGCGACGGCGAGACCGCCCAGATCGCCGTGCAGTCGGCGCTGACCGGACACCTGGTGCTGTCGACGCTGCATACCAACACTGCCGCCAGCGCGGTCGTGCGCCTCGTGGACATGGGCATCGAGCGCTATCTGATCACCTCGACCCTGAACGGCGTGCTGTCGCAGCGCCTGGTCCGGCGGCTCTGTCCGGACTGCCGCGAGCCGGTCGATCTCGACGCCGGCCAGGCATCCGCCGCGGGACTGGCCCGCTACCTCGACGGCGGCGGCCGCATCTACCGCGCCGCCGGCTGCCCTGCCTGCAAGCACACCGGCTATCTCGGGCGCACCTCGATCCACGAGCTGCTGCCGATCGACGACGCGATGGTGCATGCCATCCTCGAAGGCGAGGATGCCACCGCGCTGCACGCCCTGGCACGCCGGCGCGGCATGCGCACGCTGTTCGAGGATGGGCTGCGCAAGGTCGCGGAAGGGATCACTTCGCTCGAGGAAGTCGCACGGGTGACCCAGGACCAGCAGGATGAATGAGTTCCGCTACCGCGCGGTGCGCAACGACGGCAGCTTCACAGAGGGTCGCCTGAGCGCCGACAGCCGCAGCGCCGCGCTCGCCCAGATCGAGCGCATGCGCTTGACGCCGATCGACCTCCAGGAAGCGGGCGCGGCGCCGGCCGGCGCCGCCGACGGTGCCCGCGGGCGCCGCGTCCGGCGGCTCGCCGGCAGCCGCATCCGGGCGGTGGACGTCGAGGATCTCACGCGGTCCCTGTCGGTGATGCTGCGTTCCGGCGTGCCCCTCGACCGCGCCCTCAAGGTGATCGCCGGCATGGCCCAGAAGGAACAGATGGCGCGCGTCGTCGGCGAGATGCATGCCGCGGTCAAGGGCGGCAAGAGCTTCAGCGCGGCGCTCGGCGCCCATCAGCAGCTGTTCGGCGATTTCTACATCAACATGGTGCGCGCCGGCGAGGCAGGCGGGCAGCTGGCCGACGTGCTGGCCCGGGTCGGCGAGCACCTCGAGCGCCTGCGTCAACTGCGCGAAGGCGTGGTGTCGGCGATGATCTACCCGATGATCCTGGTCGTCGTCGCGCTGCTGTCGGTATTCCTGCTGCTGACCTTCGTCGTGCCGCAGTTCGAGACGCTGTTCGAGGACATGGGCGACGCGTTGCCGCTGCCGACCGCGATCATCGTCGCGGTCGGCCATTTCCTCGGCGACTGGTGGTGGCTGCTGGCGCTCCTGGTCGCTGGCCTGGCGTGGGGGGGGCGGCGCTACGTGCACAGCCCGCGGGGCCGCCACTGGAAGGATGCGCAGATGCTGGCCCTGCCGGTGATCGGTGATTTGATCCGCAAGTACGAAGTGACGCGCTTCTCGCGCAGCATGGGCACGCTGCTCGGCGGCGGGGTGTCGATCGTGCAGGCGGTTCGTATCGCCGCCCAGACTGTGGCAAACTCGCCGCTCCGACAGGCGCTGGACGGTGTCGCGCCGTTCATCAAGAAGGGCGGGCGAATGGCCGACGCCCTGACCGAGACCGGCTTGTTCACGCCGTTGGCCTTGAACATGGTGCGGCTGGGCGAAGAGACCGGGCGCCTGGACACGATGCTGCTGGAACTCGCGCGGGTGCACGACACCGAAGTCCAGGCCGGCATCAAGCGGGCGCTGACGCTGATCGAACCGGTCCTGATCCTGACCCTCGGGGTGGTGATTGCGGCGATCATCGTGTCGATTCTGATGGGCATCCTGTCGGTGAACGACCTGGCCGCCTGAGCGTCCCGGGCATGGCTCCCATCCAACCATTTCGAGTGTTTCGATGACTGACTCCGCACATTCCCGTCACCTGGGCTTCACGCTGATCGAATTGCTGGTCGTGCTGGCGATCCTCGGATTGCTGGCCGGCTTGGTCGGACCACGGGTGCTCAATCAGCTCGGTGGTGCCAAGAGCAAGACCGCGAACGTTCAGATCAAGGATTTCGAGCAGGCCCTGGAGCTCTACAAGCTCGACGTCGGTCGCTTCCCGAGCAGCGACGAGGGCCTCGGGGCGCTGGTCGGCAAGCCCGCCGATGCCACCGGCTGGAACGGCCCGTATCTGAAGCGCAAGGACATTCCGTCGGATCCCTGGGGGCATGCCTACCAATACACGGCTCCGGGCCAGCACGGCGAGGTGGACATCTACTCCTACGGCGCCGACGGTGCCGCTGGCGGCGAAGGTGAGAACGCCGACATCGGCAACTGGAACTGAGCCGTCCAGCCGGCGAAGCCCGCCGGGCAGGCGTCGGCGGTCGGCTGCGGCCGGCTTCACCCTGCTCGAGATGGTCGTCGCGCTGGCGATCGTCGGCCTGCTGCTGGGCGTGGTGCCGGTGGCGGTGACCAGGATCCACGATTCGGTCGAGTATCGCGCCACCGTGCGCGCGGTACTGAGCGCGCTGCGGTCGGCGCGCGACCGTGCCGCGGCCGAGGGGCGGCCGGTGCGCTTCGCGCTGGATCTGGCGGGTCGCCGCTATGGCGAGGCGGGTCGGCCGCTGTCGCGCTTTCCCGACGACTACCGGATCGTCGCGACGCTCGCCAGCACCGAGCGCGACGCCGACGGCATCGGCGGCATCCGCTTCTTCCCGGACGGCGGCTCGACCGGTGGCAGCATCACCATCACCCGAC
Organism: Rhodocyclaceae bacterium; assembly: GCA_020445745.1. Lineage (GTDB taxonomy): Bacteria > Pseudomonadota > Gammaproteobacteria > Burkholderiales > Rhodocyclaceae > Cognatazoarcus. The sequence goes on from JAGRGB010000089.1 coordinate 17,420, forward strand.
CGAGCGGCCAGGGTGTGCGCCTCCGGGTGGACTGGCTGTTCGGCCGGATAACCCAGGAGCCACCAGGCGAGGCGCGATCCTGATGCGCGCTGAGCGAGGCTTCTCGCTGATCGAGGTGCTGGTGGCGTTCTCGATCATGGCGCTGGCCCTCGGCGTCCTCTACCAGAGCGGCGCCGGCTCGCTGCGCGCGGCGGTGCTGTCGGAGCAGCAGACCCGTGCCGCGCTGTGGGGGCAGAGCCTGCTCGCTGCCCGCGACGCGGTGCCGGCCGCCGGCTGGCACGATGCGGGCCTTACCGAGGACGGCTTCGGCTGGCAGATCGGCAGCCGGCCGCTGCAGGATGCGTCCGCGCCCGCCGACGCGATCGCGCTGCACGAAGTGGTCGTCACGGTGGACTGGACGGATCGCGGCCGCAGGCGCGAATTCCGGATCGCCACGGTGCTGCCCCAGGTCGATGACGATGGCGTGCGCTGAGCCGGGCGGCCGCTGCGGCCGGCGGCCTGCCGCCGCTGCTTGTACGGGCTTCACATTGATCGAGGTGACGGTCGCGGTGTCGCTGGTGGCGGTCATCCTGCTCGGCATGCTGTCGGCGATGCGTACCCTCGGCGGCACTGCCGAACGCGTCGATGCGCTGGTAGAGCGCAGCGAACAGATGCGCGCGGCCGTCGAGTTCCTGCGTGCCAGCCTGGCGGTGGTCCAGGGGCCGCCGCCGGTGGTGGCGGGCGCGACGGTCGAGCGGCCGTCGCTCCAGGGCGGGCCGCAGGGCCTCGAGTGGATCGGGCTGTTCCCGGCCCGCTACGGCGCCGGTGGCATGCACCGCTTCCTGCTGGAGCTCGATTCCCAGCCCCAAGGCGGAACCCTGACGATCCATTTTGCCGCCCGCCAGCGGGAACGCCAGGCGCCGCAATGGGATGCGATCGCTCCGCCGGTGTCGATCGAGCACGTCGACCGGCTGCTGATCCGTTACCAGGACGAAGACGAGCAATGGCTGGAGCGCTGGGATGCCGGCGACGTCCTGCCGCGGCGCGTGCTGCTGCGACTGTGGGTCGCTGGCCGGGTGTGGCCGGACATCGTCGTCGCGCCCAGCGCGGAAGGCTACGGGGCCGACGTCGCCCGCGGCGAATTCGTGCACGGGCCGATCAGATGAATGCGATGAAATCGCGCCGGCCCGGGCGCCAGCGAGGGGTGGTCCTGGTCGCCGTACTGTGGATCGCTGCCGCGCTGGTGCTGATCGTGGCCGGCATCGGCGCCTCGGCGAAAGGCGACGTGCGCGCCGCCGGCGGCTTCCGCGATCGGGTCGCCGCCACCGCACTGGCCGATGGCGCGATCCTGATGGCGGCGCGCGATCTCGCCACCGCGATGCCCCCGCCGATCGCGCCGGTTGCCGGCAGCTATCAGGTCGACGGCCACGCCGTGACGGTCGAAGCCAGCCCCAGTTCGGGCTGGATCAACCTCAACAGCGCCGGGCTGGATTTGCTCCAGGCGCTGCTGACGATCCGCGCCGGCCTCGCCGACGCCGACGCCGCCCGGCTCGCTGCGGCAATCGTCGATTGGCGTGACCGCGACGCGATGCAGCAGGACGAGGGCAGCGAGGACGATGCCTACCGGACCGCGGGCTCGCCCTATCTGCCGTTCAACGGCAGATTTCAGGCGCCCGAAGACGTGTTGCAAGTTCTGGGCATGACTTTCGATGTCTTTGATAGCATCCGGGATTGCGTTGCGGTCACGGGCGCCGATGGCGGCGGCATCAACCCTACGGCGGCACCTTTCCCGGTGCTGCAGATCCTGACCGGCGGTGACGCCCGGCTGGCGGCGTCGATCGTCGCGCGCCGCACCGAAGGGGAGCCATTGCTCGACCTGTCGGGGCTGGACGGCCGCTTCATCGATCGCTCGCCGGCAACGAGTTACCGGCTCGAGGCGCAGGTCCCGATGGTGGACGGGCGCCGCCTGTCGCGCTCGGTATGGCTGCGCTTCGATCGCGCGCGGCGCCAGGCCGGGGCGATCAGGGTGTTGCGCAGGGACCCGGTGACGATCCGCGACGGGGACGTTTGAGGAAGGTACAACTGAATTCGCAGACTGATTCGCTCAACCTGTTCGGGCTCGACCTGCGCCGATACTGGCGTGCCTATCGCGCCGGCTGGAACCAGGCGATGCGGATGCCGGCATTCGCGTGGCTGGCGCCGGACGAACCGGTGCGCCTGCTCGCCTGCGACGGCAGCGTCAGTGTGCGCGACGGCCGCTTTACGGAACGCTTGTCGAGCCGTCGTGAGGCACGCGCGACGGCAGTCGAGATCCCGGACGAGCTGGTCTTGCGTACCCGCAGCGTGCTGCCGCTGCTCGACGATGGCGAATTGGAGCGCGCGGTGGCGCTGCGGGTCCAGCAGCTCAGCCCGTTCGATGCCGACGACACGGTCGCCGGCTGGCGCTGCGAGGATGCCGGCGATGGCCGCCTGGCGGTGGATGTCGCCCTGGCCTCGCGCAGCCAGCTGGTGGCACGGCTGGCCGCGCGGCCAGGAATGGGCGGCCGCCCTGCCGATCAGGAATTGTGGGTCGATGCCGCAGCGCCGATCGTGCTGCGCGGCTTCGGCGAAGCGGCGCGGGCTCGGCGCACGCGCCGCCGCGCCGGCCTGATGGCCGCCCTGATCGGACTCTCGGTCGTCCTGGTAGGCGCTATCGTCGGGCTGCCGGTTTGGGAGAAGCGGCGCCAGGCCGATCTGGCGGAGGCATCGCTGGCGCGCATGCAGGCGTCGGCGCGCGACGAGGTGGCGGCCAAGGAGCGTCTCGGTCGGATGACCCGCCTGCTCGCCGAACTGTCCGGATCCGGGCGCGGGGCGCGCGAACTGATGTCGGTGCTGGGGCGCATCACCCTGGCGGTGCCGGACGAGGCGATGATCCGGCGACTGTCCATCGATGACGGTGAGGTGCAGCTGACCGGGCTGGCCGACGACGCCGCCCAGTTGCTGCAGGTGCTGAGTCGGCAGCCGGGATTTGCCGCCGTGAAATCGCCCGGCGCGATCACCCGCAACGCACGTACCGGCAAGGAAGCGTTCGTGATCGAATTCCAGTTGCCGGGGGCAAGGCCGTGATGCGAGCCGCGCCGCGTTGGCCGTCGCGCCCGTTGCTCGCGATCGGATCGCTCGTGCTGCTGGTCGTCGTCTTGCTGGCTTGCTGGGCATGGTGGCTGAAAGGCGAATACGACCTGGCGGTCGCGCGCATCGAACGCGTCGAGCCGCGCCATGCCCGGCTGGCCGGACTGGTCGCTGCCACCGGACAGATCGATGCAGCCTTGTCGCGTGCCGTCGACCTGTCGTCGCGGCTGGCCTACCCGTCGAGCCTGGATGCGACCCAGGCCGGCGCCGCACTCCAGAAGTCGATGCGCGAACTGGCCGAGGCTGCCGGGGCAACGGTGACCGGCAGCCAGCTGATGCAGAGCCGGGCGGAGGACGGCTACGACGTGCTTCGTGTCAGCGTCAAGCTGGCCACCAATCTCGAAGCCCTGACCCGTTTCCTCGATGCGATTGCCGAACACGGTCCGGAGGTCCACGTCGCGACCCTGCGGATTTCTCCGGACCCGCGCCTTGGCCGCGGCGAGGCCGCCGACCGCCTGATCTGTGATGTCGCCGTCACCGCGATGAGGATCAGTTCGTGAGCATCCGGCCGCTGTTCCTGTGGCTGGCCGTCGACGCCGCGCTGGTCGCGGCGCTCGCCGCGATGGTCCCGACCGTCTCGCGCGAGTGGCGGGCGCCCGAGCCCATCGCGCCGGATTCCGCCGCCTTCGACGTGCCGCGGGCGGCAGAGGAGGTCTCGAATCCCGAACTGCTCCAGGAGACCCTGGCGCGGCCGTTGTTCTTCGCGTCCCGCCGGCCACCGTCGGAACCGGACAGCGAACCGACCCCGGAAGTGGCAGCCGAAGACGATCCGCTGGGCGAATTGCAGCTCCTCGGCCTGTTTTCCGCGGGAGATCGGCTGGGTGGATTGATCGTCCGGGAGGACGGCGCAAGTCGGCGCATCGCCATCGGCGACAGGGTCGGCGGCTGGAAGCTCGAGACCCTGACCGGGCTCGAGGCGCGCTTTTCGCGCGCCGGCGAAGTGGCGCGGCTGCAACTCGAACATTCGCAGCAGGCGCGAGCCGCTGCCGCCGGCGCCGACGAAGCCGCGGACGGTGGTCAGATCCCGGTGGTGCAGGGAAGCGCGGCCAGCGGCGGCATCATCGACCAGATCCGCGATCGCCGTGCCCGCCGCATCGACGCGATCAGGGAGGCCAGGGAGCGGCTCAAGGGGCGCCGCGCACCATCTGGGGGGCGCGCGTCGGCGCGCGATTGACAGGTAGATGAGGGCATACGTGAATCGATTCTTGCATCGCAGGGCATGGGCCGGACTCGGCGCGGCGCTGCTGCTGGCCGGCTGCGCCGGCCTCGGAAAGACACCCGAATCGTCGCTGGAGCAGGAGTTGCGCCGCGCCGCCGGGATGCACGATCCGCGTCCGTCGGTGGCCGCGCGGGCCGACCAGTTGTCGGTCGAAGGTGGCACATCAGGTGCCGGCGAGACCGCCGTGCCTGTGCCCGGCCGGCAATCGGGCGAGGACACGGGGAGCGGGCAGGCCCGAGTCTTCCGCGGCAGCGACACGATGGTCAAGCTGCCCGCGGTGGCGGGCAAACCCTTGAAGGGCGAGGCGGTGGTCCTGCGCTTCGAACAGGCGCCGATTGCCGAGGTCGTGCACGCAATCCTCGGCGACATGCTGAAACAGAACTACACGATTCATCCGCCGCTGGCCGGCGAAGTGACCCTCCATACCCTGGCGCCGCTGCCACCCGAACAGATATTGACCGTGCTCGAGTCGATGCTCCAGGCCAACGGCCTGGGCATTGCCCAGGACGCCACCGGCATCTATCACGTCGGTCGCCCCGACGCCCTCAAGGCCTTCGCACCCCAGCCGCGCCGGGTCGGTCGCCTGCCGGCCGGCAACTCACTGCTGATCGTCCCGCTGCAGTACGTGGGCGCCGCCGAGATGGCCGAGATCCTCGCGCCGGTGGCGGGGCCGGCTGCCTTCGTGCGGGTCGACAATTTTCGCAACCTGCTGATCCTCGCCGGTTCGCGCGGCCAGCTCGAGGGCTGGATGAAGATCGTCGAGATCTTCGACGTGGACCTGCTGAAAGGCATGTCGGTGGGCCTGTTTCCGTTGCAGAACACGTCCGTCGAAGAGGTCGAGGAGGCGTTGCGACTGGTCACCGGCAACGAACGGGCGAGTGCGCCGGCACGAACCGCGCCGGGCAGGCCCGAGGGCGCCGCCGCGGCCGTGGTCGGCGGCACACCGCTCGGTGGCGCGATGAAGATCCTGCCGATCGAGCGCCTCAATGCCATCCTGGTGGTGACGCCGCGCTCGGCCTATCTCGATATTGCCCGCGAATGGATCGAGCGCTTCGACCGGCCGGACAACGACGGTGGCCCCCGCCTCTATGTCTACCCGGTGCAGAATGGCTCGGCAGCACACCTCGCGACGCTGCTGAACGGCATCTTCGGAGGCGGCGCGCTCAACACCACGCGTCGCGGCGCGCGCGACAGTGGCGTTGCGCCCGGCCTCGCCAGCGCAACCGCGAGCGACCTCGGCGCGACCCGCACGATGGCGGCCTCGACTTCGGGGACGGCAGGCTCAGGCGGGGCATCCGGCAACGGGGGTCAGATCAGCCAGCTCAGCTTCGGCGACATCCGGGTCGTCGCGGACGACCAGAACAACGCACTGCTGATCTACGCGCCGCGCACCGAGTACAACAAGATCGAGGCGGCCTTGCGGCAGATCGATGTCGCCGCTTCGCAGGTACTGATCGAGGCCAGCATCATCGAGGTCAGCCTGACCGACGAGACCCGCTATGGCCTGCAGTGGTTCTTCACCGACAACCTGCGCGGCCGGGGCTGGACCGGAAGTGGACGGCTGGGGCTCGGCGACGGCGGCGGCATCGTCGGCCAGAGCGGATTTTCGTATAGCATCACCAATCCGCTGGGCGAGGTTCGTGCGGTGCTCAATGCGCTCGCCGACAAGCAGCTGCTGAAGGTCATCTCGTCGCCTTCGGTGATGGTGCTGGACAACCAGACTGCAGAGATCAAGGTCGGTGACCAGCAGCCGGTACGCAACGCGCGGACGGTGACCGACGGTGGCACGACGACAGATTCGATCAGCTTCAAGGACACCGGCGTGGTACTCAAGGTCACTCCGTCGGTGAATGCAGGCAACACCATCCTGATGGAGATCGACCAGAGCGTCACCGATGTCGGCCAGGTCGATGCCGCCACCGGCCAGCGCGCGTTTCTGCAGCGCCAGATCACCAGCAAGGTGGCGGTGCCGTCCGGCGATACCGTGGTGCTCGGCGGCCTGATCCGCGACAACGCCTCCCGTGGTCGCCAGGGCGTGCCGCTGCTGGCCGATCTTCCGGTCGTCGGTGCCTTGTTCGGCACGACGACGATCAACGCCGACCGCACCGAGCTGCTGGTGATGATCACGCCGCGGGTGGTGCGCACCGAGCGGGACCTGAACGAGCTCACCGAAGAGATTCAGACCCGCATGCAATCCGTCAGCCGCTTCCTGTCGGAGCATGCGGCCCCGGCCTCGACGCTGCAGCGCCCGGTGGCGCCGGATCGCGGCGGCGCCGCGGATGCGGCAGCCGAGCGCTGAATGACATGGCGGCGGAGCGGGGCGCTCTTTGCGCGGCGCTGGCCGCACGTACCTTGCGGGTGCCGCACGACCTGCAACAACCGATACCCAATTGACAACAGGATGTAAGGACCACCGATGCTTCAGTTCGATTTCGTTAGCCGCGCAGCATGCTGCGCATCGGCCGCCGGCCTGGTGTTGGCAGGATGCTCGGGCATGACTGCCAGCACGCCGGAGGACGCCGTCCGGCAGCGTGCCGCAGCCTATTGGGAGGCGAGGGTTGCCGGGAAGGCAGAAGCCGCCTATAGTTTCGCCGCGCCATCGTACCGCTCGGTGACCAGTCTCGACCGGTTCCGGAACCAGTATGTTGGGCCCACTTACGTGTTCGCCGTCGAGGTGATCAGCGTGACATGTCAGGAGAAGGCGAGCGTCTGCACGGCCCGAACCCGTCTGGATTTCCGCACGCCCCCGGTCCTGGTCGGCGGCCGGCCGGCAGCCCTGCCCGCGGTTCAGTCGACGCACCGCGACGAGCGCTGGATCATGGAAGACCGAAACTGGTGGCGATATTTCGATCCGGTAAAGTAATCGCACGTCGTGCCGCTATTAGTGGCGGCCGGCGGGTCGTCCGGTGAGCACGAGGCGACCTGTTGTGTTTTTGCGACATGCGCCGTGCAAGTGTTTGTGTGCGTTTGCTTTGTGCGGAAATGCTGTGATACTTTCGCCCCGCGTAATCCTCTCGTGTTGTTGCGCTCTAAACAACAGACTTTAACTAGGAGTCTTTCTTTATGAAGAAGAATCTCATCGCTCTGAGTGTTGCTGCGATGGTTGGTGGCTTGGCTGTCTCGACCGGTGCTCGCGCCGACGTGGTCACCAATGGCACCGATGCCGACTTTCTGCAGTTCACCCAGGACGGAATCGGTCACGCGCTGATCGTTCCGTACTTCAACGTGCAGAACGGCAACATGTCGGTCTTCCACGTGGTCAACACCGACACCATCAACGGCAAGGCCGTCAAGGTTCGCTTCCGCGGCGCATCGAACTCGGACGACGTGTTCGACTTCCAGGTCTACCTGTCGCCGGGTGACGTGTTCACCGGCGCCGTGACCCAGGCCGCATCCGGTGCCGCCCAGTTCGTCACCGCCGACACGACCTGCACGATCCCGGGCAACGTCAACCAGGAGTTCGTCCTGAGCCGCCTGTCGGAAGACGAGCAGGTTGCCGGTGTCGGCTCGCGCGAGGGCTACATCGAGATCTTCAACATGGGCGACATCCCCGAGGACGAAGTTGACCTCGGCGACGGCACCACTGTGACGGCGGCTGACGTCGACAACGATGGTGAGTTCGACGATGTCAACATCCTCTACACCGCGATCAAGCACGTCGATGGCGAGCCCCCCTGCGGCCTGACCACCGACTCCCGCCTGGTCGCGCTGCTGTCGACCAACACCGACGCTACCGTGTCCGCCACGCCTGGCAACCAGGACGGCGACCTGACCTCGTCGCTGTACGTCAAGGGCATGAACAACCCGACCGGCACGCTGATGGGCGGTTGGTACATCATCAACGTCGATGGCGCGCTGTCCTACTCGGGCAACGATGCCACGATCCTGGCGGTCGATTCGACGTCGCCGCAGACCGTCAACGGCAACTTCCAGATGGCTGTCGCCAACGGCGTGTTCTGGCCGCAGCGTGACTTCACGATCGGTGGTGACATCAACTTCTTCTCGGCGGATCCGCTGCTGAAGCTGGGTGGTACCGCCGCCGGTATCGCGCTGGGTGGTGTCGAGCCGCGTGCCTTCGACCTGCCTGACATGTCGACGCCTTACACCAGCACCTTGCCGAACGAGCCGCACACCCAGGCCGCGCTGCTGTCGCTTGCCCTGGCGGTTACGTCGATCGTCAACGAGTTCGCCACCGACGCGGTGATCTCGGCTGCGTCCGACTGGACCTTCACGATGCCGTCCCGCCGCTACAACGCCGCCGTCCGCTACAACGACGGTGTCGACGGCAACGGCGCTCCGTCGCCGGTCTATACCGACCTGAATGACGGTGAGTACCACGACCTGAACGGTGACGACGCCGACTACAGCGAGGCGAACATCAACGACGGTTTCTACTCGGAGACCTGGGTCGAGGGCGCTGACTACAACGACGCCGACAACTACTTCACGCCGGTCGTGTCCGCCACCCAGGGCAACACCGAGCTGGTCGGCAGCCAGCTGTGCGTGTCCGACATCGGCGTGAGCTACACCGACCGTGAGGAAGGCGAGATCGCCAGCCCGGCCATCGAGTTCGTGATCTCCCCGTCGACCCCGGCCGCCACGCCGGAAGTGCTGTTCTGCGGCGAGGCCTCGGTGCTGAAGTTCAACGTCTCCAACACCGCCGAGTCGGTGCTGGGCGCTGGCTTGGCCACGCAGGGCATCGAGATGGTGTTCGACGAAGCCGGCAGCACCTACAGCAACGGTTGGGCCACCCTGACCACCCCGGGTCTGACCGGCAAGGGTCTGCCGATCCTGGGTTCGTACTTCCTGAAGGCGGTCAACCCGCTGACGGCAGCCGGTGTCGCCGCCAACTACGGCCTGATCTTCCAGCATCGGGTGACGCGTCCGACGCTGCCGCTGTAACAGTTTGAGCGCATAGCACGCAGTGCTGGGGGGGCAGGGCAACCTGCCCCCTTTTTCGTTGACGCCCGCAGGATCAATGCTTTTGCAGCGAGTGATCCGCCACGGCGATCCCGCCGTGCAGGCGGCGCTCCCCCTGCCGCGGCCGGGACCCCTCGCGACAGGCAGTTTGCGATCGCGGACGCAAAGCATCAGAATTGCGCCCTGGCGCAAAGTGGCGCCGTAGTCCAATGGAGTGAAGATGACCGTATCGAAGCCAATCCGCCTCGTTCTGGCCGGCCTGATTGCCGGCCTCACGGTACAGTGTGCGGCTGCAGAAGATGCCGTGCTGGTCGAGGGGCCGAAGGCCCGGGTCACGGCCAACGACCTGCTTGCCGAGATTGCCCGGGCACCGCAGGAAGTTCGCACGCGGATCTTCTCCGAGGCGAAGGTCATTGCGAGCACCGCGACCAACCTCTACGTCCGGCGGGTGCTCGCCGAACGGGCGCGACAGGAGGGGCTGCAGAACAACGAGTCGATCATCGTCAGTCTTCGCCTGATGGAGGAGCGCTTGTTGTCCGACGTCTACATGGCGAGAGCCGCCCGCGCGGCGGTCCCGGACGACGAAGCCCTGGAGAAGCTGGCGGCCTCCGAGTACAAGGCATACCCGGAACGCTTCGAGCGGCCGGAACAGGTCCACGTGCGGCATATCCTGATCGCTCCGGCCAAGTCACCCGTGGCGCGCAAGCAGGCCGAGGAGCTACTCGGCCAATTGAAATCCGGTGCCGATTTCGCGGAGCTGGCGCTGAAATTCTCCGCCGACAAGCCCAGCGCCGGGCGTGGCGGTGATCTGGGCTACGTCGTGCGCGGCAAGACCGTCGCACCCTTCGAGGCAGCAGCCTTCGCGCTGCACGAAAAGGGGCAACTGAGCGACGTGATCGAGAGCGAATATGGCTACCACATCATCCGGCTGGAAGATCGGCTAGCCAAGGCGCCCCAGCGCTTCGAGGACGTGCGCGAGCGCATCAAGGCCCAACTGGCCAACGACTTCGGACGGAATGCCCTGGCCGAACTGACCCAGCAGGCGAGCAGCGAGGCGAAGCCCAACGAAGCCGCGATTCAGGCCCTTGTCCGCAAGCAATAGCGTGCCTGGCCGCTGACTTGGCCGTCAATCCGCGATGACGTTGGTGCTGGCCGAGGAGCTGGCCGCCGCCTTCAGATCAAGGCGGCTGCTGCGGGTCATGGTCGGGCGGGAGCTGGCCGCCCGCAATGCCGGCGCCGTGTTCGGCCGCGCCTGGGTCTATGGCCAGCCGCTGTTGATGCTGGCCGCCTATTTCCTGCTCTTCGACGTGATCCTCGGCGCGCGCCTCGGCGACGTCGCACCCCGGCGCGGCATGGGGGTGTTCCTGATCGCCGGCATGCTGCCGTGGATGGCCTTCACCGATGCGATCTCGCGAGCGATGACGAGCCTGGTCGATGCCGGTTCCCTGCTGCAGAAGAACCCGCTGCCGCCGGTGCTGTTTCCGATGCGCAGCGTGCTGGCCTCACTGACGACCTACGGGCCATTGATGCTCCTGCTGTGGCTCGCGTACACGCCGTATCACCGTTTCGCGTGGCCGGCCCTCGCGCTACCGCTCCTCGTACTCGTCCAGTTCGCGCTGATCTTCGTGCTCGGCTACCTGCTCGCGGTGATGGTCGCGGCGATGCGCGACGTGCAGCAGTTCGTCGGATTCCTCCTCGCCGCAGGACTGTTCCTGACGCCTATCCTGTTTTCCTTCGAAATGTTTCCCGAGAGCTTCCGCTGGATCCTGTGGTTGAACCCGATGACGCCGATCGTCCTCGGTTTCCAGGCCCTGTTGCTGCACGGCATGTGGCCCGTGCCGGCAGCATTCCTGGCCCTGGTCGCCTGGTTCGGCATGCTGGGCCTGATGCTGGCGGTCGCCGTCGAGCGCAGCCACGACCAGCTGGTGGACTGGCTCTAGTCCCGTGCCGGCACTCAAGGTCAGCAACCTGGGCAAGCGCTACCAGGTGTTCGGCTCGCCGCGGGCGAGGCTGCGCGCGCTGCTGACCGGGCGCCAGGCCGCGAACAACCACTGGGCGCTGTCCGAGGTGTCCTTCGAGCTGGGCAAGGGCCAGTGCCTGGGCGTGATCGGTTCGAACGGGGCCGGCAAGAGCACGCTGCTGAAGCTGATCACCGGCACCGTGCGTCCGACCACCGGGTCGGTGGCACGCCAGGGCCGGCTGTCGGCGATCCTGGAACTGGGCGCCGGCTTCCATCCGCAGTTCAGCGGACGCGACAACCTCTACTTCGGCGGCGCCCTGATCGGCATCGAGCGCGAGCAGATGTCGCGGCTGGTGCCTTCCATCCTCGACTTCGCGGAGCTGGGAGAAGCCATCGACCGGCCCGTCAAGACCTATTCGTCGGGCATGACCGTGCGGCTCGCGTTCTCGCTGGTGACGGCGGTCGAGCCCGAGTTGCTGATCATCGACGAGGCGCTGGCGGTCGGTGACCAGCGCTTTCAGAAGAAATGTACCGATCGCATCGAGGCCTTCCGGAAGGCGGGCTGCACGATCCTGTTCTGTTCCCACAGCCAGTATCACATCCGGCGGCTGTGCGACGTGGCGCTGTGGCTGGACCACGGCCGTGTCCGGGCCTTCGGCGGCACGGAGCACGTGCTGTCCGCCTACGAGACCCATGTGCGCTTGCTCGAGGCGGAAGCCCAGGGCCCGCCGGATGCGGGCGGGCCCGTCGCGCGCCCGGCCGCGGCAGGGGGACGCAAGGCCGCCATCCGGGCGCTGGCGATCGCCGATCTGGGCGACGGCGATCCGCCGCAGCTGGCGTCGAAGGACCTCGCGGTGACGGTCCGCGCCCACGTCCGTGGCGGCGAGCGCCCCAATTTCGCGGTCATGCTGGAGCAGGCTCGCGGCGTCGGCATCACCTCGGTCACCACCCACTACGACGGTGCCGAGCCGCGTCTGGTGGGTGACGAGCTGTGGGAGGCCACGGTGACCTTCCACGACCTGCCGGTGCACAGCGGGGACTACGTCGTCAGCGCCTATCTGTTCGATTCGGAGGGCATCGTCGTGTATGACGAGTGGTACCAGCATACCGTGTTCCGCTGGGTCTATCCGGCCCGCTCGGCCGGGCTCGTGTCGCTGCCGCACCGGTGGTCATGAGCTTCCTTCCCCAGCGGCTGCGGCACGAGGGCCGGGATCTGATCGAACTGGTGCTGTTGCCGGGCCTCGCGGCGATCCTGCCGTGGCCGCTGTGCTTCCGCCTGTTCCGCTGGTTCAGCGGCTGGCGGTGGCTGTACCGCGAGGACAGCGCACCGGCGTTGGCCGAGGCGCGGCGCCGGGGCTGGGTCGCGGACGCCGAAGCCTGGGCGCGGACGAGGCGGCTGGTCACGCTGATCGACCATGCCGACCTGTACCTGACGCACACCCGATCCGATCGCTGGTTCGGCAGGTACCTGGACGTGGACGGCGACTGGTGTCCGCCGGGGCAGGGCACGATCCTGTGCACCTTCCACTGGGGCGCGGGGATGTGGGGGCTGCGCCATGCCCGCTCGATGGGCCTGAACGTGCACGTGCTGGTCGCCCGGGTGCCGGAGGAGGCGCTGCGCCGACGACGCATCCGCCTGGCCTACATCCGCGCCCGCTACCGTGCGGTGCTGCACTCGACCGGGCGCTCGACGCTGGACGTCTCTGCCAGTCTTCGCCAGGCGCTGGGCGCGCTGCGCGCAGGCGAGCAGGTGATGGCGGCGATCGACGTGCCGCCCGAACTGGTCAAGGGCAGCCAGGAGATCCCGTTCCTCGGCCAGCGCGCGCTGATGCCCAAGGGCTTGTTGCGCATGGCGGCAGACCAGCGCCTGCCGGTACTGACCTACCTGACCGGCGTCGACGTCTCGAGCGGGAGGCGCACCCTGCAGGTGCGCCGTGTGGCGCCGAACGACGACCTGGAAGCCCTGATGACCGGGGTCTTCGGCCATCTCGACGAGGCGATTCGTCGCGACCCGGCCGCGTGGCACTTCTGGGGCGCGGCGGGCAGCTTTCTGCGCCCTGCCCGCGCGGCGCCGGTTCCGGCGCCGGCCGCCCCGACCTGGGATGCCGCGAAGATCACCGACGAGTGGTTTCGCGCCCATTTTCACCATGCCGCCAATACCGTCTGCGAATGGCTTTCGCCCCATGTGGACTGGAAGACCCTACGCCTGCTCGATTTCGGCTGCGGCGACGGCATCACCGACCTGGCGTTGGCACTGAAGAAGGCGCCCGAGGCGATCACAGGTGTCGACATCGACCGCGGTTTCGACAGCCTGCCGGCGACCGCGCGCCGGCAACTGGGGCTGGGCGAGCTGCCCCGGCGCCTGCGATTCGTCCGGATCGCCGCCGGCGACGCGCTGGCGGGCCGCTTCGATGTGGACGCCCTGATCTCGTGGTCGGTCTTCGAGCACGTCGAGCGTCCCTATCTCGATCGCGTGGCTGCCGATCTGTTCGGGCTGCTGCCGCCCGGCGGAATCTTCTTCCTGCAGATCGACCCGTTGTTCCATGCACCGGGTGGCTCCCACCTCGGCCGCTTCATCCGCCAGCCCTGGGCCCACCTGCTGATGGACGATGCGGCCCTGTTCGCGGCGGTGATGGCATCGACCGAACCGATTCCGCCGGACGAGATCGAAATCAATTACCACGCCCGCGACCTGGACGGCTACAAGCGCTTCGTGTTCGACGAGTATCGTCGCCTGAATCGGCTCACCGCGGACGAACTGGCGGCGTTGTTCGCCGGCCACGGCTTCGAGATCCTGCGCGAGGAGCGTCGCGCCGAGGCGCTCGAGCCCCCCGCCGAATTGCTGCACAGCTACCCACGCGAAGTCCTGCAGACGACCGAGATCCGCCTGCTGATGCGCCGGCCGGTAGCAGCCAACCTGACGCTCAGCGCCCCGTCAGGCGCCGCTTGATCCGGGACAGGCGCCTCGCCAGCCGGAACGCGCGCCCCGACACGAGGGCGTCGAGTTCCGCGCGCAGGCTGTCGCGCTCGCGGGTGCGCTCGGCCAGCGCCGTCCGCGAGGCTTCCAGTTCCGCCGCCAGAAGCGGCGGCAGCAACTGGTAGTCGGCCGACACCGGCCAGCCCAGCTCGATGGCGATCCGATGCTGCCCGTCGAAGGCCTTGTCGAGCATCTCCGGCGGGATCGGCAGTTCGAAGGAAGGGTCGTCGTCTTCGAGCATCATCGTCAATTCACCCGGGCGGTCCTGCGCTGCTGCAAACTTCATGTTCGTGCGCACCACCGACGCCAGGCTCTCCAGCAGTCCGTCCCAGCGCCACACGACGGTGTCCTGGCCCTTCACCAGCCGGACCGCCCACAATTGCATGACGCCAGGGCGGTGGGCCGGTTCACAGCGCAGGCGCCGCGCCGGCCGGTCCAGGGCCGGTAGCGCGAAGCGCACGGTCTGGCGCGCCTCGCCGATCAGGCCACGGGCAAAGCATCGCGTCGCTTCGGCATAGTCCTGGTCGACGAGCATGCCGATCGCGGTGGTGAAATACGGCCGGCCGGTCTCGCCGGTGTCGAGCGCCGTAGGCTCCTGCCGCCGGCCAACGGTCGCCGGCGTCGCCTCGACGATGAACTGGTAGACGAAGGCATCGGGGCGGCCCAGCACGTAGCTGCGCACGGCCGGCGGCAGCCCGGCGAGGGTGGGTTCGAACTCGGAATAGCAGAGTTCGCGCTCGATGGTTTCCACCGCCGTCGGCGCAAAGCCATGCTCGCGCAGCTGCCGCAGCAGGGAGCGGCGGGTGTACAGGCGCACATGGGTGTCGTCGAGCAAGCCTTCGGGGCGGTAGAGGTAGTCGCCCTGCATCAGCTCGGCGACGATCCCGGCGTAGCCCGTATTGGGCACCGACACCAGCAGTCGCCCGCCGTCGGCCAACAACGCCGGCAGCTGATCGAGCAGGCGTCCCGGGGCGCGAAGGTGCTCGAGGATGTCGGCGCAGACAATGACGTCGTATCGGGCGCCGCGCAGGGCATCTGCGAGCACCGCCTGCTCCAGGTCGAGGACCCCGACGTGGCGGCAATGGGCGGCCGCGAGGGCGGCCTCCCGCGGGTTGAACGTGACCCCGTCGACAGCGCAGGCGTGCGTCTGCGCCAAGCGGCGCCCGAGCGCGCCGGTGCCGCAGCCGATGTCGAGTACCTTCGCCATCCGTGGCACCCGTGCCGCGATGACCGCGAGCGACGAGCGTCCTTCCGTTTCCAGGCAGCGATCATAGACGTGGCGCTGGTCACTCACGGGCCTCAAGATTCGGTCGGCGTACGGTTGGCGCGACCGATCAGGTCCTCGAGGTTGTAGCCCACCAGCGAGCATAGGCCCGGCAGCAGCGGCGTCTGGACGACTGCGGCGCGCTGGCCGGCGTCGAGCTGGGACAGCCACTTGTCGTCGCTCCAGCCACCGAAGGCCTTGGCCGCATAGCCGGCGGCCACCTCGGCGTCCTCCTCGCTGCTGTAGCGTCCGTTCTCGCGGAAGGCGTCGAACCATACGTAGGCGCCGGCATTGCCGCCCAGGCCGTGCAGCGGCTTGGTCCAGAACTCCAGCATGCCGGGCTCGAACTCCTCGCTGAGGAAGGCGCAGACCCGGCGCAGGGCCTGCTCGGGGTCGCGCGACAGGTCTTCGTAGCGGACGACGACATGGGGCAGGCTGTGCTGGGCGACGGTGCGCAGGATGTCGAACAAGGTGTCGCGCCAGATGTTGGCGGCGAGCCATGGCTGGTAGCCGACGCGACGGCGGCAACTGTCCACGAAGGAGAACGGATTGCGCACGGCGATGATGACGAAGGGGTTCGCCGGGCGTGCTTCGTCGGCCATGACCTTGCGGAACCAGCCGGTCGCCTTCGAGCCGTCCACCACGATCGGGGTGCCACCGACAGCCTGCCGGTAGGTGTCGAACACCTGGCCCGGGCCGCGCGCCAGGATGCGCTCGATGAAGGCGTCGGACCACACGTCGCAGGGCTTGCCCTGGGACGCGCACACCGGACAGAGGCTCTCGGGGGCGCCGACGTCGAAGCCCGGCAGGCGCGACACCTCGCCGGCGTAGGCGATGCGCGAGTGACCATTCAGGGCGTTGCCCAGCAGGGTCGAGCCACAGTAGGAGGTACCGAGGATGAAGACATCCTTGTCGCTGGTCATCAGCCGTCCTGTCGATAGCTGCAGGTCTGAAATCGGGTGGGGGAGCGCTTTCCATTAGACTGGCCCCCGGCGCGACGCATCGCATCACTGCCGGTGACCCCGGCGGGGGTCTGCCGTCGCCGGCCGACATTCTAATCCACAACCGGGATTCGCTCCGGCGGGGGCGGCCGCCACCCGCCTCGCGATGCCGATGACGCTGGCCATGCGATTCGAAGACACCTGCGCGGTAGTCGTGAGCTATCGATATCCCTATGCCGAACTGGCGGAGCTGCTGCGAACCCTGGCGGCCTCGCTGGGCCATGTGATCCTGGTGGACAACAATGTCCCGGCGGATGCGGCGGATCTGCCCGACCTGCAGGCCGCCTGCCCCGCTGTCGAGGTGGTGGCCAACGGCGACAATCTGGGCCTGTCGAAGGCCTTGAACGAGGGTCTTCGCCGCGCGCTGGCGAGAGGGTTCCAATGGATGTTGCTGTTCGATCAGGACAGCCGGCCAGGGGACGACATGATCCCGGCGCTGATGCGTGTGCGCGACGGCCTGCGCGCAGCCGAGCCGCCGGTGGCCGCGATCGGTCCGGCGATCTGCGACGATCGCATGCGCACGCCACTGCCCTTCATCCGCTTCGCCGGCGGGCGCGTGATCAAGCGCTACCCGGTACCGGGCGAGCCGGGCACGATCGATGCGGACATGCTGATCACGTCGGGATGCCTGATCGACGCATCGGTGCTGCGCCGGCACGGCCTGATGGACGAGCGGCTGTTCATCGACAACATCGACCTGGAGTGGTCGTTTCGCGTGCGCGCCGCCGGCTTTCGTCTCGTCGGCGTACCGGGAGCCGTCCTCGCGCATCGGCTCGGCGAGCGGGTGCGGTCGGTGCCGGGGACCAATCGCAACATCCTCGTCCATGGTCCGCTGCGCCAGTACCACATCATGCGCAATCGGATCCTGATGTACTGGCGGCCCTATGTGCCGTTGTCGTGGAAGATCGCCGACGTGCCACGGCTGCTGTTCAAGCTGGTCTACTTTCCGCTGATGGTGAGTCCGCGTGGCGAGAACCTGAAGAAGATGCTGATGGGCGTGTGGGCCGGTATCCGCGACCGGCGCCTGCCCCCGGGCTACTGAGCACCCCGTGGGGCTGCCGCATTCGGCGGGCGTCGGCGAGCGCCGCGGGTCTGCGCGTCAGCGTTGCGGTCCGGCCGCTCCGCGGCGCCGCTCGAAGAGGCCTCGCAGGCGCTGACGATACCAGCGCAGGCGGTCCCGGTCGGTCAGGTTGCCACGCAGGCGCAGGGCCGCGTAGCGCAGCACCAGACGGATGCCGGGGTTGAAGCCGAGCGCGTTGGAGAAGACGAGGCGGTAGGCGAGGGCCATCGCCAGCAGCTTCTTCAGCGAAACGATCATCGCGTGTCCCGGGCTTCGCATCAGTTCCCCCCATGCTGCCGCCGGAAGCGGCGCAGTTGCAGCACGCGCAACAGCCACGCTGGCAGGCCGGTGGCGAGGTGCGCGGCCTGGGCGTAGGGCCATGGCGAGAGGTGCAGCTTGCGGCGCATGCGCGCCGGCGAGATCAGGTCGCGCCAGGCCAGCGGTGCGCCGGCGAGGTCGAGGACGTGGTCGTGGCCGAAGTCTTCCGTATGGACGAGCCGGCGGATGTTGTCGACCTCCTCGGGCGTCGGGTAGGCCACCGCCCGCTCGAGCAGCCCGAGCACGTAGGGCTTGAGGGTCTCGAACCCCATCCCGGTGAGCCGCTGGGCAGCAACGAAATGGCGCGCATGGCACAGCACGCCGGCCTGGAGCGCGTCGATCAGCGGGTTGCAGGCGAGCTCGCCGCGGCGGTCCGGGGCGTCGTCGTGCTTGAGGCGCGGGCTGACCCGGTCGCCTTGCCTGACGTATCCGATGGTGGTGGCCTCCGGCGAGCGGGCGCCCTGCTCGAACAATTCCTCGAAATCGAAACAGGCGCGCTCGAAGGGATTGCCCCGACGCATGTCGAGCATCAGGCCTTCGAGGCGGTCGCTGCCTTCGAAATCGCCGTGCAGGCCGGTGACCAGGGCGAAATAGAAGCCGCGCACGTCCGGGTAGTGCCCGTCGGCGCCGAAGCTCTGTTGCATGAACTTCTGGATCGTGCCGTTCCAGCCGATATCCACCAGCGCGGCGCGCTCGGCGGACAGGAAGCCGATCTGCGCGAAGTAGTCGTGCAGCAGCGCGCGGGCGACGTCGCCGTGGTCGCGGATGCGGGCCTGGACGTCGTCGTCGGCGAGGAAGGCCAGCAGCCGCGGATCCTGCCAGTCCTCGACCCGTTCGTCGATGGACTCGAATCCGTGGGCTGCCGCCCGATCGATGAAGTCGGCCGGATCGAGGCCGTAGGTCTTGAGCACCGACAGCAGGCCCTGCTGTTTCGGGTTGTAGAAGGCGACGACGGCCTGCTCGTGGGTCATGCCGTCGGCCACGGCCGCGCTCGACACCACGCGCCGGGATGCGTAGACATAGTCGCCGGCCGGCATGTCCGCGGCGAAGCCCTCGCTGCGCCAGAGGTCGAAGATGCGGTGGAACAGGTAGCCGTCGCGGGCCAGGAAGAAAGTCCGGTCGGGAGCGAAGGCCCTCAATCGTTCGATCAGGCCGAGGGTGAAGGTGCAGAACGCGGGGCCCAGCACGTCGCGACCGTAGCGGAAGAAGAAGGCGTCGTCGTGGTCGGCCGGCGTGTTGGCGATCCGTGTCGCGACCACCTCGAAGAACTGGCGTCCCGGCCACATGCCGCCGCAGGTCGCCATCTCGGCCGACAGGCTCTGGTTGCGCCGGCGGTTGCGTTCGCGGCGATCGTCGAGGAAGCAGGTGCGAACCCCGATGCGGGCGGGTGCCATCGCGTCCGAGTGCAGATTGTCGCCGACGTGGATCATCTGCTCCGGCCCCAGGCCCTCCAGTCGCAGCACCGCCTGGTGCAGGCGGCTGGAGTACTTGCCCAGCCCGAACTCCGCCGACATGTAGATCTCGTCCACCAGCGCGTCGAGGCCGAGGCGCTCGAACAGGGCCTTGACGTGATCCCGGCCGAGGTACATGTCGGAAACCGCCACCACCCGCAGGCGGCGGTCGCGCAACCAGGCCAGCAGTTCCCGGACGCCCGGCTTGACGAACAGGGCCGTGGCCTCGAGGTCCAGTTCGAGCGCCTGGATCTCCCGGCACAGGTCCGGATCCGCCTCGCCGCGCAGGCGCGCCACCCAGCCTTCGACCAACGGATCGAAGTGGCACTCGTGGTCGGTGCCCTCGGCGAGCGCCGCCTGCCGCAGTTCGGCCTCGACCTCGCGACGCGCCGCCTCGATGCGCTCGATCGAAGGTGGCTCGGGCAGCCGTTGCCGGAGGTGCTCGGCGACCCGCCGATGGACCAGTTCCGGCGGCTCGATGCAGCGCCCCAGCAGGGTGTCGAAGATGTCGAAGGAGACGCAGCGCAGCCTGGGCAGGCCCTGTTCGACCTGTCGCCGAAAGGCCGCCAGGTGGCGGACCCGCTTCGGCCCGTCGGCGCCGCCCAGGCGGCGGGCCGCGGCGCGGATGCTTCTTGCCGGTGCGAGCAGGGCGTGGCCCAGCCGAAAGCTGCGCGAGAAGCGCAGGTCGTGCACCTGGGTGTGAAGATCACGGATCGCGTGGTCCTTTTCCTCGAGCCAGCCGTGTTGCTGCTCGATCGTCTGCCGCGCCCGGTCTGCCGCCTGCGCGTGGTCCGCCGCCATCCGCCGGATGCGTTCGTCCCGTTCGGCGATCCAGCGGTTGCGGTCCTCGATCCAGCGGTTGCGGTCGGCGATCATCGCGTCGCGCTGCGCGATCCAACGCTCGCGGTCGTCCACCAGCCGTCGCCAGTTGCCTTCCTGCTCGACCAGGCGCTGGTGGCGCAATGCCTTGTGGATCTCGTCGATGTAGCTCTCGGTGCGCTGCCACTGGGAGCACAGGTGGCTTAGCCGCGCGGCGTGCCGGGCGTCGGAGGAAGCCAGCTTCGGCGCGAAGCGGCGGAGCAGGGCCGCGGCCTCGAAGTTCGCGTTGAGGGGGTTCTCCGAGATCGTGTTGCTCTCGTGCAGCCGGTAGCGCAGCAGTGGCGCGTCGAGCCACGCGAAGTGCTTGCCGGCGTCCAGTGCACGCATCAGGTAGGCGTAGTCGTGGACGAAGCGGAGATCCTCGAACGGGCCGCAGTCGTCCCAGCAGGCGCGATCGAACACGAAGTTCGAGGTCGTCATGAAGACATTGCCTTCGAGCAAGGTGGCCGTCCAGTCGCCGTTTTCATCCAGCGCGCGCTTCAGCTGGCCGTAGGCATCGAGCCACCAATGCTCGCGGACCGGCTCGCCGCCCGGGTCGATCAACTCGATGTCACTGCCCACCAGCTCGGCCCCGGCATCGATCGCCGCCACGCAATGCTCGATGCGCGTCGGCGCGAAGACGTCGTCGGAATTGATGATCGCGAGGATCTCCCCGCGCGCCGACTGCAGCCCTTCGTTCAGCGTCGTGTGGGCGCCCCGGTTGTGCTCATGACGGGACGCCGAGATGCGCGGGTCCTGGCGGGCCGTGATCACCGACCAGCTGTCGTCGCCCGATGCATCGTCGATGACGATCAGCTCGAGGTCCGCGTAGGTCTGTTCGAGTACGCTGCGAATCGCCTCATCCACGAATCGGGCGTGGTTGAAGCAGGGCATCACGATACTGACGCGCGGGCTAGTCAACGCGGTGGGCTCCTTTGGCGCGAGTCGGTGGCGGCATCGCATGCGTGCGTGTTACGCAGGCGCGACAGTGTCTCATGACCGTTGCACTGCATTCCATCCGGGGGGTTTTCGAGTCGGCGGACTCACGAGAAGCGCAGGCGACCGCGATTGCCGTCACCACGCTCCCAGATGCGCCTGAGCGGATTCGACCGGACCTGCAGCGGGCGGCGGATCTGCCAGTTTGGGCTGTTCGGAGACAGGTTGGGGCTGAAGTAGGGGTCGCCGCTGTGGAAATAGGCGTCCCAGCGCTGACGAAAGACGGCCGTGTCGCCGGGGTGGGGGTCGCCCTCGCCCGAGCGACCGCGCGAGTAGGACTCGTGGTGCAGCAGCCGGGCATGGGGGCAGAGCACAACGCGATAGGCCCGTTCGCGCAGGCGCAGGCACAAGTCGACGTCGCCATAGCCGACCGCAAGCCTCTCGTCGAAGCCGCCGATCTCCGCGAACACTTCGCGGCGCATCAGCAGGCAGGCCGCGGTCACCGCGGAAACTTCGCGGCTTGCGATCAGCGAGCCCATGTAGCCCTGATCGACATTCGCGCCACCGGTCTTGCGGAAGCGGCCGAGGTTCTCGGCGATTCCGCAGGCGGCGACCACCACCCCGGCGTGTTGCAGCGTGCCGCCGTCCGGGTAGAGGAGCGCCGCGCCGACCGCGCCGACGTCCGGCCTGGCGGCGAGCTCGAGCATCTTGCCGAGCCAGCCCGGCTCGATCGCCTCGACGTCGTTGTTGAGGAACAACAGATAGTCGAATTCCTTCGGCACCGCGGCAACCGCCTGGTTGTTGAGGCGGGCGAAGTTGAAGTCGCCGCCCTGGCGCAGGCAACACACCCGGTCGCCGAGCGAGCGGAAGTAGGCGAGTGCGTCGGCTTCGTCCGAGGCGTGGTCGACCAGAAAGATGCGTGCTTCGACGTCGGCGCAGGTGGCCTCGATGCTGTCGATGCAGGCCGCGACGATCCTGGCCTGGTTGCGGGTCGGCACGACGATCGCGACCCGTGCTCCGGCCGGGGGCGGGTAGCGTGTTTCGAAGAAATTGAAGCTCGGCCCTGCCGACACCGCCGCCGTCTCGCCGCAACGGGCGATGTGGCGCTCGATGACGCCGCGCGACGTCTCCATCACCTCGCGCATGCGGGCGTGGCCTGCCGAACCCGGGTGGATGCGCCAGCGATACAGAATCTCGGGCAGGTGCACGATCCGTCGCGCGTGTTCGCTGGCGCGCAGGATCAGATCGTAGTCCTGGGAGATGCGCAGGGACTCGTTCCAGCCGCCCAGCCGGCGCAGCAGCTCGGTCCTGAAGCCGACCAGATGGACGATGTAGGGGTGCGAGCGCAGGTACTCGGGCGAAAAGGCCGGGCGAAGGGCGAAATGTTCGGCGTGGATGCCGTCGGGGCCGACCAGCACCTCGTCGGAATACACGATGTCCGGATCGTCGCCGCAAACGCTTTCGGCGAAGCGCAGCAAGGCATGGGGCTCGACGAGGTCGTCGTGATCGGCGAGCAGGCAGAACTCGCCCGATGCCATCGCCAAGGCCCGGTTCGAGGCCTGGGAAACGCCGCCATTGGTGGCGGTGAAGCTGACCCGGATGCGCGGATCCATGCCGGCATGGCGGGCCAGCACGCGGCGCACGTGGGGGCGGGTCGATGCGTCGTCGGCGAGGCAGAGCTCCCAGTTCTGGTAGTACTGGGCGCGGATCGATTCGATCAGCGCGGTCAGCACCGGTTCGTCGGCGTCGAACACCGGCACCAGGATCGAGATCAGCGGCTGCCGCGGCAGGCTGGCCAGTTGTCGGACGTGATCGTCCCGCGCCGCGTCGCGGGATCGGCACCATTCGACGAACGCCTGCTGCACCGGCGTGCTTTTCCCGCCTTCATCGTGCGGGCCGGGTGGTGGCGAAGGCGGCGGTGGTGCGGCCATCAAGGCCAGTTCCAGTCGCCAGCCGCGATAGCCACCGGCGCGCCAGCCGGCGAGCAGCGCGGTCGCGGCCATGACCAGGCGTGCGCGATCTCCGGTGATCGCCGTGAGCCACCGCGACAGCGTGCGCAATCGTCGTGCGTGGCGACCGAGCCAGCGCACCGGCGTCGTCATCCGCCAACTGGTGGATGCATGCACTTCCGCGAGTCGCGTCGTCAGCAGTTCGGATCGAGCTTCTGCCGCCCGGCGCGCGTCGTGGTGCTGCGCGAGTTGCCTGCGCAGCCCGTGCACGATGGTCTGCATGTCGCGCAGACGGAGTTTCGTGGCCGCATGCGCGTCCTGTTCGCGCTGGTGACCTTGCCAACTTTCCTGCAAGTCGATCATCTGCCGGCCGACGGCGGAGGTCGGCCCGAACGGCGGCGGTGCGCCTGTCGGCGAGGACGGCCTACTCCGCATGCCGGAGTCGGGCAACAGGCGATGGTAGTCGGCCACCATCTGCGCGCGGCCTCTGCCCGGCAACGAGGCCAGATTGCTCCGCACCCGGGCCAGCGCGGCGGGGTCTGTCGACAAGCTCAGCAGCTTGTCGCGCAGCGCCGCGGGCGCGGGTTCGACGAGAAAGCCGGTTTCACCGTCGCGGATGCGTTCGGCGAAGGCGCCGACACGGGTCGCCAGCGTCGCGATGCCCGCAGCCTGCAGTTCGGTCAGCGTGTAGCTGTAGGTTTCCGGCCAGATGCTGAGCAGCAGGCCGAGGTGGGGGCGAATGCGTTGCAGGTGGGCGTGCAAGCCCGAGGCTTCGTAGCGGGGCAACAGGCGGACGCGGGGATCGTCCGCAAACACCTCGCCGAGCGGGCCGCAGCCGAGCAGGTGCAGTTCGATGCGGGACGGCAACTGCGGAACCAGGCCCTGCAGCAGGCGCACGCCCTTGCTGACGGAGAGCATGCCCAGCACGACGATGCGGAACGGTCCGGTGTGTGGCGCCGCGACCGCTTCGCCGCCTTGCACGACGTCGTCCTGGCCGTGGGGGATCGTCACGATCGGTGTTTCGGCGAGCATCGGCGCGATCCGCCGCAGGTGGTGCGCCACGCAGTGGCTCGGCTGGACGACCGAGACCGGGCCCGCGGCGATCGCCTCGAGTACGGCGTCGCGCACCGCCAGCCTGGCCTCCGGCGGGTGGTCTCGGAACAGGTTGAAGTCGTGATTCTCGCGGGCGCAGTGCGACAACCGCTCGGGCGAGCAGTCCGGGCACAGGCCCCGGAAGTGGAGGTTGATGGCCGGACAGAACGGATAGTAGTCGTGCTGGACGAGGACCGTCGGCAGGCCGGTCCGCAGGGCATCGACCGAGTGCCCGATCAGGCTCGAGACGAGGAGCGCATCGACGCCGTGCGCGGCGACGACCCGATCGAGTACCGCGCGATAGTCGGGATGGCGCACGGCGGTCGCCACGATCGGTGACCCCAGCGGGTAGATCTCGATCGGCGTGGCGAGGTCGTCGCCGTCGTGCAGCATCAGGCCGACGCTTGTCTGCCGGTCGCGACAGATCGGGCGCAGAACCAGATTGCGGCGCCTGCGGTCGGCTGCACAGAAATCCCGGCACCAGCGCTCGACGCCCCCGCCGAGGGCATGGATCAGATGCAGTTGGGTGAAGCGGGCGCCGACGGCAGCCGGGGCCGGGCGACGGGCGGCGATCGGCATCTCCAGCCCCCGCCGCCGCCGCGATTCGATCTCGAGCTCGACCGCGCGGCGCAGGTCTGCGGCGGGGTCCAGCATCAGATGACGGTCGACCTTCTGCTGGTAATCGGGGTGGCGTGCGCGGATCACCGCCTGGGCGGCCTCGCTGAGGGCCAGCTTGTCGGGACCGAAGCTCGCTCCGCCGGCATGGAAGACGAAGGTGTCCGCGCACAGCATGTGGCGCCAGCCGAGCGCACTCGCACGACAACAGAAATCTGCCTCTTCGCCATAGCCCCGCCCGAACGCCGCTTCGTCGAACAGCCCGGCGGCATCCAGGGCCGGGCGGCGGATGAACATGCAGGAGCCGACCGCCGTCGGCAGCTCGACACGGCGACCGCGATTGGTGTCCCGGAACACCCGGTCGAGCGCCGCCACGTCCAGGCCGTGCGGCATCGGATTGTCACGGCAGAACAGCGGGTAGCTGCAGATCGTCGCATTGTTGGAAAACGGCGTCGCGGTTGCGATGTGATCCTCGCTGTAGACACAGTCGCGTAGCCGGTCGAGCCAATCGTTGGCCACTTCCGTGTCGCTGTTGAGCAGTACCACGTCGCGATCCGGGTGCACCTGCATGCCGCGATTGACGCTGGCGACGAAGCCCAGATTACGGGTATTCCTGATCAACGTGACCCGCTCGTCGGCGCCGATTTCGTCCAGGTAGGCACGGATCGCGGCCTCCGGGCTGGCGTCGTCGATCAGCACGACATGGCTTTCCGAGCGCAGCCGGCCGGCGAGTACGCTCCCGATGCACCTGCGCGTGAGTTCGTACCCACGGTAGACGGGGATGATGATGTCGATGGTCCGCGTCGCAGGCTTCAATTGGATTTCGTCTTTCCGGGTGGCCGATGTCCCGCCGCGAACGAGCCGGGTGCGCAGCGACGAGCGGCCGGTGACGGGACCGCAGCGATTATGCAACAGGCGGCGCGGTTGGGCCGAACCGGCCGCCGACTCGCCGCGGCGGGCCGGCAACAAGGGTGGGATGAACCCGCGCCGAGACCGGCAGGCCCGGCTTGATCTCGATCTCGTGTGCGACCGTGTCGTCGGCAAATGCTTTCCGGTGATCGCCATCGCTGCAGCGGTCGGAAACGGCATCGGCGGGCCGGCGTCGTCTCCGCGCCGGTCACCGTCGTTGCATTTGGCATGAACGTTGCCCGCTTGGCGAATTGGCGGCAGGCTTGGTAAGCTGATGTCAGAGCAGGCCGGGACGGGTGTGAAGCGCTACAATCCCGGCGGTCTGTCACTTATTCGCGGAACTGCCGATGACGCTGACAACTGCTGTCCGCTGCTTGCTGCTGGCATGCGCGATCGCCTTGCTGGCGGGTGCCGCATCGGCGGACGATGGCCCGATCGGATATATCAAGACCCATGCCGGTGCGGCCTTCGTCGTCTCCGGAGGCAAGGCTCTGGAGGCGGTTCCCGGCCTTGCGCTGCGCCAGGGCGACGTGCTTCGCACCGGTGACGACGGCCGCCTGGGCTTGACGCTGCTGGACAACACCGTGATGTCGGTCGGGCCGAACGCGGAGCTGGTCATCGACGAGTACCTGTTCGAGCCCGGTAACGACAAGCTCGGCCTCGGCGTGCGGCTGCTGCGCGGCACCATGCAGTTCATCTCGGGCGTCATCGCCAAGCTTCGTCCGGACGCGGTCAAGGTGCGGACCGCCAGCGGAACGATCGGCGTGCGCGGCACGCGCTTCCTGGTGACTGCCGGGAACTGATCCATGCGGTTTGCAAGAACCTCCCGATCCGTACTGTTCGCCCTGCCGGTGCTCGTGCTGACGGCCTGTGCGCCCAAGTCGTGGGTGGTGCTGCTGCCCGACGAAGACGGCACGACCGGGCGGATCATCGTCAGCGGCGCCGAGGGCCAGGCCGAGGTCGCCGAGGCCGGCGTCGCCGCCTCCCTCGACCGTCCGTCACCGGAAACCTTCACGGTTACGCCCTATCGGATCGAGCAGACGTTCGGCGCAGCGCTCAAGGCGCAACCGGCGAAGCCGATCGTCTTCACGCTGTATTTCGAGGTCGGCGATGCCCGGCTGACCGCCGAATCGGAGGCGCTCCTGCCGTCGGTGCTGGCCGAGGCCGCATCGCGACAAGGCGCCGACATCTCGATCGTCGGTCATACCGACACGACCGGCGACGCGGTCGACAACGAGGCCCTGGGGATGCTCCGCGCCACCTTCGTTCGCGATTCCCTGGTGGCCGCCGGCCTGCGCCTCGAACGGATCTCGACCGAAAGCCACGGCGAGGGCAACCTGCTGGTGCCGACGCCCGACGACACTCCGGAACCGTACAACCGGCGCGTGGAGGTTGTTGTCCGCTGAACGCGGCGCCGGGAGCGACCCACGCTCAGTCGGTCAGGTCGATCAGGTCGTCGCGGGCACCCGAACGCAGGCGTTTGAGGTGAAACTGGCACAGCGGGTCGTCCGGCCGTGCGCGGACCAGTTCCACGAACCGATCCAGAGCCTGCGGACTGCCCCGACGCAGCAGTTCGAATGCCTGCTCGTAGTTCGGATCCTTTTCAGCCACCGGCTCGAATGCCGACAGCGGCTGCCGTCGGCCGCGCAGGATCAGGCGACCGACCGGTCTCGCCGGCCAATCCGGGCAGCCCGCCAAGGTCTCCGCCGATACGCACACCCGCGTGCCGAAGGTCTTGTTGGCGGCCTCCAGCCGGGCTGCCGAGTTGACCGGATCGCCCAGTGCCCGGTACTCGAGCATCGTGCTGCCGCCAAAGTTGCCGACCGTCACCTCACCGCTGTTGACACCGATGCGGGTTCGGCAGAAGTGGTGTTCGGTGGTGCTGTGCCCGGTGGCGAAATCTTGCGCGAAGCGGTCGAGGTCGCGTGCGCAGCCGAGGGCGCGCGCCCTATGGTCCGGCTGATGGACCGGCGCCGAAAATATCGCGATCAGGCTATCGCCGGCGATGCCGCCGAGGGTGCCGTGGTGGCGGAAGACGATCGCGATCATGCCGTCGAGGTAGCTGTTGATCAGGCTCACTGCGTCGCGTGGCGGGGTGTTTTCGACGAAGCCGGTGAAGCCCTCCAGATCGGTGAAGACGAAGCTGCACTCCTGGCGGCGCCCACCGATTTCCAGTGCCTCGGGACGTTCGATCAGGTGCTGCACCAGGTTCGGCGATACGTAGCGCGAGAACGCCTCGCGAATCCAGCGCTGGCGGCGGTCGCTGCGGTAGAGGCGGGACAGCGACGCCAGCGTCAGGCAGGTTACCCAGGCGAGCAGCGGCGAGACCGGATCGGAGATCAGGCCGGCATGCGCAAACAGCCAGCGGCCGAGGGCGAGCGCGACGAACGGCAGCGTCACCAGCAACAGCGCCAGCCGCCAGGCGGGCCAGCGGTTGGCCACGCGGATCAGCGCCAGGGCTCCCGCCAGCAGGGCGATGACCTCGCAGCCGATCAACCAGCCGGGGCGTCGTAGCCAGTCACGCGCGAGCACTTGCTCGATCAACTGGCGATGGACCTCGACCCCCGGTACCACCTCACCGAGCGGCGTGATCCGGGTGTCGTGCAGCAGTGCCGCCGAACTGCCGACCAGCACCATTCGCCCCGCAAGCGCGGGCAGCCTCGAATTGTCGTCGAGCAGTTGCCAGGCCGGCAGGTAGGCGCCGACCTGTCGAGGCCGGTAATGAAGCCAGGCGACGCCGTCGACCTCGGTCGGGATGCGCAGGGCTCCGACACCGATTGCCGACAGTCCGCTGCCCGACGGGTCGGCCTCCAGCCGAAACATGTCGACATCGAGACTGACGCGCAGCATCTCCAGCGCCAGCGCCGGTGCGCGCCGGCCTTCGGCGATCACCAGCAGGGGCACCCACCTGACGATCGGGTCGGCGCCGTTGATCACGCTGAAGTGCCCGAGTCCGCTGGCGGCCTGTTCCAGCAGCGGCAGAGAGCCGAGGCGCCCGCCGAAGCGGAACAACTCGGCGTCCGGATCGGAGCCCGCCTTGGTCGCGAAACCGGCCTTGACAGGTGCCGGCTGCCGCGGTAGCGGCTGCAGCGGGTAGCCGAGCACGACGGCGGTCGCGGCAATGGCCTCGGCGAACAGCTGGTCGTGGTCGGGAAGCTTGCGCACCAGTTCTGCCAGCGCAGGCGACGCAGGCCAGTGTTCGAGCATCGCCCGCGGGCTGGTCCGGTCGGGCTCGGGGAATGCCATGTCGAAGCCGACGAGGCCGGCACCCGCGCGCTCGAGCCGTTTCAGCATGTCGGCAAGGCGGCTGCGCGGCCAGGGCCACTGGCCGACACGCTGAAGGCTCTGCTCGTCGATGTCGACCACCACCACGTGACCGCCGCCGACGTCGCGCGGATGCCAGCGCTGCAACTGGTCGAAATAGGCGTGTCTGGCCGCCGTCAGCGGTGTCGAGTCGAACAGATAGACGACCACGCAGGCCAACAGTCCCAGATAGGGCAGCAGCACCGACAGGCCGCCCTCTGTCCTTCCGTCGCGGGCCACGGATCAGTTCGAGTCGGCCAGCCAGTGGCCGGACTTGCCGCCTTTCTTCTCGAGCAGCCGGACGGAATCGATGACCATGCCCCGGTCCACGGCCTTGCACATGTCGTAGATCGTCAGCAGACCGATCTGCACTGCGGTCAGCGCCTCCATTTCGACGCCGGTGCGGCCGACGGTTTCGGCGGTGACGACGCAGTGGATCCGGCACGCTTCGGCGTCGACATCGAATTCGGCGGCGACTCTCGTCAGGGGCAGTGGATGGCACAACGGGATCAACTCCGATGTCCTCTTGGCGGCCTGGATCGCCGCGATCCGGGCGATGCCGATGACGTCCCCCTTGCTGGCGTCGCCGGCGACGACCATGGCCAGCGTCGCGGGGCGCATCGTGATCCAGCCGCTGGCGCGTGCAACTCTCCGGGTCTCGGCCTTGTCGCCGACGTCGACCATGTGGGCCTTGCCGTCGCGATCGAAATGGGTCAGCGCATCGCTCATCGCGCAGTCCTCCGCCGTGGGCTGATGGTCGGGGCGCCGCACCGCTGCGGGAACGCCTTGGAAAGGCTCGCTATCATAGCATCGTGATCAGACGACTCATGGCCATGCTGATGGCCTTCTCGATGGCGCTTCGGGCGCTTGCCGCCGGACTGCCGGACCTCGGCGAGGTCGGCGCGGGGGACCTCAGCCCGATCGCCGAGCGGCGCATCGGTGAACAGGCGATGCGTGAAATCCGCTGGCGCGAGCGGGCCTATGTCGAGGATCCAGAGGTCGAAGACTATCTCAACCGGCTCGGCCTGGCCCTCGCCGCCCACGCACCGGCGACGACTCAGAATTTCAGCTTCTTTGCGGTGCGCGATGCCACGCTGAACGCCTTCGCACTGCCCGGTGGCTTCATCGGCGTCCATACCGGCCTGATCGTCGAGAGCCGCAGCGAGTCGGAACTGGCTTCGGTGCTGGGCCACGAGATTGCGCATGTGACCCAACGGCACATCGCCCAGATGGTCGGCAACCAGGGTCGTACCGGCCTGATCATGCTGGCCTCGCTGATCGTCGCGATCCTCGCAGCCGGCAGCAATTCGCAGGCCGCCGAGGCGGCAATCGCGACCGGATCGGCCGCAGGCATCCAGTCGCAGCTCGCTTTCAGCAGGGATTTCGAGCGTGAAGCCGATCGCATCGGCTTGCAGGTGCTGTACGAGGCCGGTTTCGACGTTCGTGGCATGGCCAGCTTCTTCGAACGCCTGCAGCGCGGCAGCCGCCTGTACGAGAATCATGCGCCGGTGTATATGCGCACCCATCCGCTGACCTCCGAACGCATCGCCGACATCGGCAACCGGGTGCAGGCGCTCGCCTATCGCCAGGTCGCCGATTCCGTCAGCTTCCGCCTGGTGCGCGCCAAACTGATCGCCGAAGCGGGCGACGCACACGGGCTCGAAACGCGCCTCAAGCTGCTGGAGGGGGAAGACCCGTGGGTGATCCAGTATGCGCGGGCGCGGGCGGAGCTGGCCCGTGGCCGCGCCGATGCGGCCGCCGAGGCGCTCGCCCAATTCGGAGAACATCCGGATCACGCCATGATCCGATCGCTGGAGGGCGACGTGCTGCGGGCCGCCGGCCGGTGGAACCGGGCCATCGCGTACTACGAAGATGCGCTGAAGCGCTTTCCCGATCAGCGGGCGCTGGTCTATGGCGCGGCCGAGGCATTGATCTCGGCCGACAGGCCGGCAGACGCCAGCAGTCTGCTGAGATCCCGCCTCGCCCTCAACGAGGGGGATGCGCGATTGTGGTCCTTGCTCGCGCGGGCGAGGGCTGCGGAGGGCAGCAGCTCCGGCCGGCACCGTGCCCAGGCCGAGGTATACCGGCTGCAGGGCGCCTTGCGCGCAGCGGTCGAGCAACTGGAGCTTGCGCGCAAGGCGGGCGATGCCGATTTCTATGAAGCGTCGGCGATCGATTCGCGCATGCGCATCCTGCGCGCCGAACTCGCCGCCGAGCGCGAGCAGGCGCGTGGGGCGGGCGGTTGAGGGAGGAGTGACACGAGCGGCGCGCTACAATCGCGAAAGGGTGATTTCAGGCGGCATCGGGATGCCGCACGGCGAGAGGAAGTTCGATGGCGGGCCACTGTGACATGGAAGTCGACGCGCGCGGGCTCAACTGCCCGCTGCCGATTCTGCGTGCCAAGAAGGCGCTGGCGACGATGGAAGCCGGTCAGGTGTTGCGGGTACTGGCGACCGACCCGGGGTCGGTCAAGGATTTTGCAGCGTTCGCCAAGCAGACCGGCAACGAACTGATGAGCCACGGAAGTCTCGCGGGCGAGGACGACGGCGCGTTCGAGTTCTATCTCAGGCGCAAGCCCTGAAGTGCCTGCGGCGGGTTTCCGCGGTGGGTGGTGTCCGGGCGGCGGGCGCCCCCCGGACACCTTGCGGTCGACGGGAATCGTACCGGCTTCAAACCCGATTGCGCTGCTCGCGCGGGCTCAACCCTGCAACAGCTGAAGGACGTTCTGCGGAATCGCGTTGGCCTGCGCCAGCATCGCGGTCCCGGCCTGCTGGAGAATCTGGGACCTCGTGAGCGCGGCGGTTTCGGCCGCGAAGTCTGCATCCAGGATGCGGCTTGCCGCCGCGGTCTGGTTTTCGCGCGAGATCTGCAGTACCGAGATCACACCTTCGAACCGTACCTGGGCTGCACCGTAGGTGGCACGGTCGGTATTGACCTTGTCGATCGCCGCGTCGATGGTCAGGATTGCCGCGGATGCGCCGCTGACGGTCGCGACCGTCGTGGATGCCGAAGCCGTGGCGGCCGACACCGCACCACCAGAGACCGCGGTGGTCGTCACGCTCACGGTCTCGCCGGCGTTTGCCCCGATCTGGAAGACCTGCGTACCCGCATCCGAATCGAGGATCTTCAGGCCGTTGAAGTTCGTCTGCTGTCCGATCCGGTCGATCTCCTCCTGCAGCTGGTCGAACTCGGATTCCAGCGCGAGGCGGTCGCCGGAAGAGTTGGTCGCGTTGGCCGACTGGATCGCCAGATCGCGCATGCGCAGCAGGTGATCCTTGATCTGCCCGAGCGCGCCCTCCGCGGTCTGTGCCAGCGAGATGCCGTCGTTGGCATTGCGGATGGCGACAGTCATGCCGCGCGCCTGGGCGTTCATCCGGGTGGCAATCGCGAGCCCGGCGGCATCGTCCTTGGCGCTGTTGACGCGCAGACCCGAGGACAGTCGCTGCAGGGCAGTCGCCAGCGAAGTCTGTGACGTGTTCAGGTTTCGCTGGGCATTGAGCGAGGGGATGTTGGTATTGATGATCGCAGCCATGTTGTCACTCCTTCTTGGATTCCCGTCCGGTGAAGCTTTGGCGGCAGGCGACCGTCGTCGGCATGCCTGCCGAGCACGGCACTGCAACTAAGATGCCAGCCCCGTCAGCAGCCGAATTGGCCGGGAATCAGCGGTGTTTGCAGCCGTTGCCGGCAACAAGCGCAGCTGCCGCGGCAAGCCGGCGGAATAAATTGCCGCCGCTGCGGAACGGACTGGAGGGAACGGAATGGTGACGATCCGGTGATCAGGCGCCCACGTCGGGCTGGCGCGATGACACTCGGTCGGGGGGCGAAACGGAAATCAGGAGGTTGGCTACACCCCCTGCATGCCGGGGCGAGCATTGCGCGTTGCCGCCTTGCGGCGATCGCGGACTTCGCTCGGTGTCAGACGCTTCCGAAGCGTCTGCCGGCGAGGTACGGCCTGGACTGCCCGTCAGGCCCGTAGGTGGCGCCCGGTTGGGCCGCAGCCGCCATCAATACTGCAAGCGCCTGCTGGTTGGTCTGCATGCGTTCACCGATCAGGCGACCGTTGATCTGGTTCTGCTCGCCGGCCTGCCGTGCGAGTCGGACGACGTTCTCCCAGTCGGCGAGTGCCGTGGTGTGTGCGGACAGCAACTGCCGGATGGCCGCTTCGCTCGGTTGCTGCCGGGCACCGGCGAACAGTCGCGAGCGTTCGTCGGAAAGATACTGGAGGCGCCGGTACATCCGCGTCTTCTGCCCGGCCATGTCGAGCAGCGCGTCGGTCTCGCCATCCAGCAGCAGCGATTGTTCGCGTTCCAGCAGCGCGACGAAGTCGTGCAGTATCGCCGCCTCCTCGTGGAGCAGCGTCGCCAACACTTGCCGATCCGGCGTGCGCGAGGTCAACTCAGACCTTGTTCGGCTGAGCGGCGAGCATCTGACGGACGCTGTCGACGAGGCCGTCGGCAACCTTGTTGGCGTCGACCTTGAAGCGGCCTTCGGCGATCGCCTGCTTGATCTCGTCGACCCGGACCTGATTGACGACAGGGGTCGACTGGATCGCCTCCTCGGCCTTCTGCATTCCGGAGGACAGCGAAGTAAGTTCCACCCGATCGCCCGCTGGGGCGGCCGACGGCGGGGCGCCGGCGGAAGGCACGGCCTTCGCGCGGTTGTCACCGGTGTCGAGATTTCCGACCGGTTTGATGGAATTGTCGATTTTCACAGCTGGCTACCTCAGTAGGAATCTGACTGACGTTACGGCCAGAGCCGGGAGCAACTTTAGACCCATTTCGGGCCCTCGCAGAGGGTCACGCGATCGAAATCGTTAAAAAATTTGATCCCTGTCGCAAGTTCCGCCGCCGGAGACCAGGCCCGGGCCTCATCGGCCGATCGAAACCGCGCCGTCCGGTCGAGCCGTTCCCGACAAGACCTTGCCGCTCGGCAGCCTCACTCTTACGACCTGACCTTCGCCCGCATCGTTCAGCGCGCGCCCCTGATTGGCCACCCGAAAGCCGCCGCCCTCACTGACCACACGTACCGGATCGCCCCGCTTGACGACCGGTGGCACCCGCAGCATGTCGCGGGTCAGCGGTCGTCCGGCCGCGACTGCGACCCGCGCCGGATGGCCGATCGCCTGGGTCGCGTCGATCAGCGCGCCGGCACCATCGTCGGCGAGGTCTCCGTGGCGGCGGACGAGATCCTCGGGGGCCACCAGTTGACCGGGTCGCAGGGGACGGGCGAGCACCAGGTAGTCACCGAGCACCCTGACGCGGGCGCTGACGTAGATCGTCCACGGAACCGGCGCCCCGCAGCGCACCCCGACCGAGGTGCGTCCCCACGCGCGACGACCTCGGGGCATGAACGCGGCGAGTCGTTCGCAGGCCGGCAGGTGGTTGTCCGGGTCGATGTCGGCGACCTCGATCCGGATCGCACCGGCCGCGTTGATCGCCTGTTCCGCGAGGAGGCGTTCGACCATGTCGCGTACCGGCGCCAGCGGCTGGCGAGCTGTTGCCGGCCAAGGCACGAGCGCTGCGAGCAGCGTCGCTGACAACAGAACGGGTCGTACGCGATTCATGCCGCCATTGAACCACGTCAGGGGTGGCGGCGCGCGCTGGCCGTGTTCGTCCCCTTGCCGGCAAATGCTGCCGACGGCTGCCGGCCGAGCTTGCCGGGATCCGCCCGCAACTCGCGAATTGGTCCGCCTTTGGTGGGTTTCTCGGCGGATCCGGGCACTCTTCGCGCGCTTACGCTGGCTGGCATGGAAGGTGCAGAGGCTTGGTTGCCGGTGCAGGCGGCAGCGAATCGATGCAAACCGGCCGGATCTATCAGGAGCCAGAGATGAAAGCCAGACTCGAACAGGAACTCGCATTCCACCAGACCGCGCTCAACCTGCGTGCCCATCGGCAGCAGCTTCTCGCCTCCAACATCGCCAATGCCGACACCCCCAACTACAAGGCCCGCGACATCGACTTCCGATCGGCACTTGCGGGGGCCCTGAGCAGGCGTCCGGGGCCGCTGTCGCTGTCCCGGACCGCCGCCGGTCACCTGCCTGCGTCGGCCGAGCAGGCGCTGGACCGCTTTGCGCGGTTCCGCACCGAAACTCAACCCAACGTCGATGGCAACACGGTCGACATGGATATCGAGCGAGCCGCGTTCGCCGAGAACGCACTGCACTACGAGGCCAGCGTGAGCTTCATCAACGGCCTGCTGACGGGAATGCAGCGGGCCATCTCCGGCCAGTAAGCGGAGGCAGCGGACATGAGCAGCATGATGGACGTGTTCAACGTGGCGGGATCGGCCCTCCATGCGCAGTCGGCCAGACTCAACACCACCGCGTCGAACCTGGCCAACGCCGACAGCGTCGTCGGTTCGGACGGCCAGCCTTACCGTGCCAAGCAGGTCATCTTTGCCGCGCGCCCGGTGGCAGGTTCGGCCTCGGTCGGCGTCGAGGTCACCCAGGTGGTCGAGAGTGCGGCGCCGGCCCGGATGGTCTACGACCCGAGCAGCCCCCTTGCCGACGACCGCGGCTACGTGGCGATGCCCAATGTAAACGTGGTCGAGGAGATGGTGAACATGATCTCGGCCTCGCGCGCCTATCAAAACAACGCCGAAGTGATGAGCACGGCGCGCACGCTGTTGCAGCGCACCCTGCAGATCGGTCAGCAACAATAGCAATCGACGGAGTGATCCATGGCCACCCCTGCCGTATCCTCGAATACCACTGCGGACGTTCTGGCGTCGCTGGCGCGTAGCGCCAAGGTCGCCAGCGCCCAGGACGAAGCCCAGAGCAAATTCCTGACCCTGCTGACGACGCAGTTGAAGAATCAGGATCCGCTCAACCCGCTCGACAACGCGCAGGTGACCTCGCAACTCGCGCAGATCAGTACCGTGGATGGCATCGAGCGCCTCAACCTGACGATGGGCAAGTTGCTCGACGGCCTCAACGGCAACGAAACGATGCAGGCCGCGGCGCTGGTCGGCCGCTCGGTGCTGGTGCCCGGCAATCATCTGTCGCTCGGCGACGACGGCGCCCGCGGTGGCCTGACGCTCGAACAGCCCGCCGACTCGGTCGTGGTCAGCATACGCGATGCCAACGGCCTGGAACTTTCGGCTCTCGATCTCGGGCCGCTCGATGCGGGTACCCACAACTTCACTTGGGACGGCACCACCCACAACGGCACGCCGGCTGTGGCCGGCAACCACCTGATATCGGTCACGGCGAGTGTCGGCGGCGAACCGGTCAAGGCGACCGCACTCGAGCGTGGCACCGTGACCAGCGTCGTCCGGGGCAACGACGGCGTCAGCGCCGAAGTGGGATCCCTGGGCATGTTCGGCATGTCCGAGATTCGTCAGATTCTCTGAACAGGAGCAGGAAAATGGGATTCCAGACCGGCTTGAGCGGCCTCAACGCGGCATCGAAGTCGCTAGACGTGATCAGCAACAATGTCGCGAACTCCGGCAACGTCGGCTTCAAGTTCGCAAACACGCAATTCGCGGATGTCTATGCGGCGGCCTTGAACGGTGCGACCGCCGGTGTCCAGATCGGCATCGGCACGACCATCGGCGGCGTCAATCAGATATTCAGCCAGGGCAACATCTCGCCGACCAACAATCCGCTGGACGTCGCGATCAATGGTGCTGGTTTCTTCCGGGTGGAGCAGAACGACGGGTCGGTCGCGTACACCCGCAACGGTCAGTTCGAGGTGGACAAGGACGGCTTCATCGTCGGCGGTCCCGGCTACAAGCTGACCGGCTACACCGCCAACGCGGCGGGTCTGATCCTTCCGGCCCAGCCGGAGCCGCTGCAGGTCGACACCGCCGACCTGCAGCCCAATGTGACCACCGAGGTGAGCCTGGGCATGAACCTCGATTCGCGCGCCGAGATATTCGACGCCGCCGCGGGGGATCCCGCGTTCGACGAACTGAACCCGACCACCTACAGTTTTTCGACCTCGGTGTCGGTCTACGATACGCTCGGCAATGCTCACGTCATGACGCTCTATTTCCGCAAGATTCCGTCCGCGGGGCCGGGTGTCGGCGACTGGGAGATGTATACGCAGGTCGACGGCGGTGCCGCATCGGCGACCCCGATCAGCGTCCAGTTCGACAGTTCGGGGAGCCTGACCTCGGCCTCGCCGACCACGATCACGATCGATTTCGACAACGTCGCCTTCGGTGGCGCGCTCGACTTCGACATCGACCTGTTCATGGATTCGACCACCCAGTACGGCAGCGCCTTCGGTGTCAACAGCCAGGCGCAGGACGGTTACGCCTCGGGGCGCCTGTCGGGCGTGACGATCGACCGGGACGGCATCATCCTGGGCCGATACTCCAATGGCCAGTCGCGCAATCTCGGCCAGGTCGTGCTGGCCAACTTCCAGGCTCCCAACGGCTTGTTGTCGCTGGGGGGCAACCTGTGGTCGGAGGGCCCGGGTTCGGGTCAGCCGCTGGTCGGCGCGCCCGGCACCGGCAGCCTCGGCCTGCTGTCGGCGGGGGCGGTCGAGGAGTCGAACGTGGATCTGACCCAGGAGCTGGTGAACATGATCACCCAGCAACGGGCCTACCAGGCCAACGCCCAGTCGATCCGTACCCAGGACCAGATTCTCCAGACTCTGGTGAATCTGCGCTGATCGTTGAACGAGTGAGCGGAGGAACGCCATGGACCGCCTGATCTACACCGCGATGTCGGGTGCCAAGCACACGCTCGGGCAGCAAGCGGCGGTTTCCCACAACCTGGCCAACGCCACGACCACCGGTTTCCGTGCCGAGATTCATCGCCTGCGGGCGGTCCAGGTCCTGAGCGACGCACGTCTGCCGACCCGTGCCTTCGTCGTCGACGCCTCCGCTTACAGCGACTTTTCCCAGGGGCCGCTGCAGGAGACCGGCCGCAGCCTCGATGCCGCGGTGCGCGGTCGTGGCTGGTTCGCGGTGCAGTTGCCGGACGGCGGCGAAGCCTACACGCGCAACGGCAACTTTCAGTTGTCCCCCAATGGTGTTCTCGAGACCGCGTCAGGTCTGCCGGTCATGGGCGATGGCGGTCCGATCACGATTCCGCCGGACAACGAAATCCTGATCGGCGCCGACGGCTCGGTCTCGACGCTGCCGCGCAGCGGTGCCCAAAACATCGTCAATGTGGTCGGTCAGCTGAAGCTGGTCGACCCGCCGGAGGGCGGACTGCTACGCGGCGAGGATGGTCTGTTCCGTCTGCGGGACGGGGGTGCCGCACCCGCCGACGAGGCCGTCCGGGTCGTCGGCGGGCACCTCGAAGGCAGCAACGTCAACGTCGTCGATCAGATGGTCAACATGATCTCGCTGGCCCGCCAGTTCGAAATGCAGACGCGCATGCTCACCACCGCCGAGCAGGACGACCGCACCGCGACGCGTCTGCTGGCCAGCAGTTGAGGACGCTGAGAAACCCGGCAAAGCGGGCCCTGTTCGGCCGATTGGTCGAGCGTTGACGGCCCTAACATGAATTTGTCGCTCTGCGGCCGCCGACAGGGGCGCCGGGCGACGACGACGACCATCAGGAGCACGACATGATCCGCTCGCTCTGGATTGCCCGCACCGGTCTGGATTCGCAGCAGATGCATCTGGACATCATCTCGAACAACCTGGCCAACGTGTCCACGGCGGGTTTCAAGCGATCGCGACCGGTCTTCGAGGACCTGGTCTACCAGAACCTGCGCCAGGCAGGTGCGCAGAGCACCCAGCAGACCCAGATCGCGACCGGTCTCCAGATCGGTACCGGTGTGCGGCCGGTGGCGACCGAGCGGATTCACACCCAGGGCAACCTCGCCCAGACCGGCAACGACTTCGATGTTGCGATCAGCGGCAAGGGGTTCTTCCAGATCACGCTGCCCGACGGCACCACGGCCTACACCCGGGACGGATCCTTCCAGCGCGACAACACCGGCCAGCTGGTCACCGCCGCGGGTTATCCGCTGGCCGATGCGATCATCATTCCGGAAGACGCCCAGAGCGTGACGATCGGACGCGACGGCACGGTCAGCGTCACGTTGCTCGGGCAGGCGGCGCCGACCCAGGTCGGCACGATTCAGCTCGCCACCTTCATCAATCCCACCGGCCTCCAGGCGGTCGGCGAGAACCTGTTCCTCGAAACCGCGTCCAGCGGTACCCCGACGCCGAACACGCCGGGGCTGAACGGCGCCGGCGTGCTGAACCAGTCCTTCATCGAGACTGCCAACGTCAACGTCGCGGAGGAACTGGTCAATCTGATCCAGACCCAGCGCGCCTACGAGCTCAACTCGCGGGCGATTCAGACCTCGGATCAGATGCTCGGGCGGCTGAGCCAGCTGTGAGCGCCATGGGCAGGATCTTGTTGTTGTCGTGCTCGGTGCTGGCGGCGTGCTCGACGCTCGAACCGACCGCGAGCACCGCCGTGCACCAGCCGATGTCGGCGCGACCGGCGCCTCGCGCCGAGAACGCGCCGGCCAATGGCGCGATCTTCCATGTCGCCCAGGTGCGGCCATTGTTCGAAGATCGGCGTGCGCGTCTGCTCGGCGATACATTGACGATCAACCTGGTGGAGAGCAACACCGCGCAGAAGGCCTCCAACGCCAGTGCCAGTCGGGAATCGAGCGTCAGCGGCGGCATCACCTCGGCGGCCAAGGTGCCACTCGCCGGCCTCGCCGGGCTCGGCGTCGAGGCCGGTACCACGAGCGACTTCACCGGCCAGGGCTCGGCGGGTGCCAACAACCGCTTCAACGGCACGATCACCGTCACCGTCGTCGACGTCTATCCCAACGGCAACCTTCTGGTCTCCGGCGAAAAGCAGATAGCGATCAACCAGGGCAACGAGTTCATCCGCTTCTCCGGCGTCGTCAACCCCAGCTACATCACCGGCTCGAACACCGTGCAGTCCACCCAGGTGGCGGACGCGCGCATCGAGTACAAATCCAGCGGCTACATCAGCGAGAGCCAGGCGATGGGCTGGCTTCAGCGCTTCTTCGTGGCCCTGTTGCCGTTCTAGGAGCCGCTCATGAAAGCCTCCCGCGATATTGCAGAACGGCTCCGGGCGCTGCTCGTCGCGGCGCTCGTCAGCCTGCCGATGTTGGCCGGGCCGGCGGCCGCCGAGCGCCTCAAGGATCTCGCTTCGGTGGCCGGCGTTCGCGACAACCAGCTGATCGGCTACGGTCTGGTGGTCGGCCTCGACGGCAGCGGCGACCAGACGACGCAGACGCCATTCACGGTGCAGAGCGTGATCAACATGTTGGGCAATCTGGGTGTGCAGCTGCCGCCGGGTACCAATCTGCAGTTAAAGAACGTCGCCGCGGTGATGGTCACCGCGGATCTGCCGGCCTTTGCCCGCCCCGGCCAACAGATCGACATCACGGTGTCGTCGATCGGCAATGCCAAGAGCCTGCGTGGCGGCACCCTGCTGCTGACCCCGCTCAAGGGCGCGGATGGCCAGATCTATGGGCTCGCGCAGGGCAACGTCGTGGTCGGCGGAGCCGGCGCTGCAGCCGGCGGCGCGTCGGCGGTGATCAACCATTTGTCGGCGGGTCGGATCCCCGGCGGCGCGACGGTCGAACGGGCCGTCGCGACTGCGCTTGGGCAGGGCGAGTTCGTGCACCTCGAGCTCAACGAGACCGATTTCGGCACTGCCCGCAAGGTCGTCGACGCGGTCAATGCCGCCACCGCACCGGGTACCGCGGATGCGCTCGATGCGCGCACGATCCGGGTCCGCGCGCCCCTCGACTCGACCGCCCGGGTCGCCTTCATCGGCATGCTCGAGAGCCTGCCGGTGGCCCCGGAACAGCAGTCCGCCAAGGTCGTGGTCAATTCGCGCACCGGTTCGGTGGTGATGAACCAGGCGGTCACGCTGCAGCGTTGCGCGGTCGCCCACGGCAACCTGTCGGTGACGGTGGGGACCGAGACGGAGGTCAACCAACCGCCTCCCCTGTCGGGCGGGCGGACGGTGGTCACCCAAGACACCCGCGTGTCCGTCGAACAGAGCCCGGGTAGTCTGATCAACGTGCCCGCCGGCGCCAATCTCGCCGAGGTCGTCAAGGCACTCAATGCCGTCGGCGCGAATCCGCTCGACCTCGTCAGCATTCTGCAGGCGATGAAGGCGGTCGGGGCGTTGCGGGCGGAACTGGAGGTGATCTGAGCCATGAATGCCGCCGACGCGATCAACGCGATCGATCCGCGAAGCTTCAACGAACTGAAGCGTCTCGGGCGCCAGGGCAATTCGTCGGAAGCGATCCGTGCGGCGGCGCGCCAGTTCGAAGCCCTGTTCCTGCAGATGGTGCTGAAGGCGATGCGCGACGCGACGCCGAAGGACGGCCTCCTCGAGAGCGACCAGTCCCGTCTGTACCAGTCCCTGCTCGACCAGCAGCTCGCCATGCAGCTCGCCAATGGTGGTGGCACCGGCTTCGGCGACGTGATCGCCCGCCAGCTCGGTGCCGAGCCTCTCGCTCGAAGCCGGCCGGCGGCGGCGAGCATGCTCGGATTCGATCAGGTGGCAAGCATCGCCGCAAGGCAGGCGGCAAAAGATGCCGCGGCGGCAGGGTTTGACGGTGGCGAATTGCCG
Source organism: Rhodocyclaceae bacterium (assembly GCA_020445745.1). Lineage (GTDB taxonomy): Bacteria > Pseudomonadota > Gammaproteobacteria > Burkholderiales > Rhodocyclaceae > Cognatazoarcus. The sequence continues at coordinate 58,940 of JAGRGB010000089.1, forward strand.
GCCGACGACGTTCTTGCCGTGACCGGGGCCTCGAGTGCACCGGTGCCGGACGGCGCCCGTGCCTTCGTCGACCAGGTGTGGCCCCACGCCATGGCAGCGAGCCGCGCTACAGGCATTCCGGCGCATTTCATGGTGGCCCAGGCTGCCCTGGAGACCGGGTGGGGGCGTCACGAGCTGAAGACGGCGGACGGATCCCGGTCGTTCAATCCGTTCAACATCAAGGCCGGAAGCGGCTGGCGTGGCGCAACGGTGACGCTGGATGCGGTGGAGTTCAGCGACGGCAAGGCCTACCGGGAGCCTTCGCGCTTCCGCGTCTATGCCAACTATGGCGAGGCCTTCGACGACTATGCCCGTCTGTTGAGCGGCAATCCGCGCTACGCCGCCGTGCTCGACCAGCGCGATGCGGTGGCATTCGCGCGCGAGTTGCAGCAGGCTGGCTATGCCACGGATCCGATGTATGCGGACAAGCTGGCGCGGATCATCGCCGGCAACACGCTGCGCGCGGCACTCCACGGCGACTGATTTCACGCCTTGCCGGCAGGCTGGCAAAGGTTTTGCATCAGCAGGTCGTAACAACACCTGTCGCTAGGGAAGACCATGGCCAGTCTGCTCAACATCGGAATCACCGGACTCAATGCCGCCCAGGCCGGGCTGGTGACGACCGGCCACAACATCTCGAATGCCGGCACTGACGGCTACAGTCGCCAGAGCATCGTCCAGAGCACCCAGGATCCGGTATTCTCCGGCGCCGGATTCTTCGGCACCGGCACTCGCGTCGATACCGTCAAGCGCGCCTACAGCCAATTTCTCGAGAACCAGGTGCTGGGGGCCGACACGCGCCGGGCGGAACTGGAGACCTACGCCGCCCAGATCGGCGAACTGGACAACCTGCTGGCCGATCCGGCGGTGAGCCTGTCCGGCGCGCTCGAGGAATTCTTCAAGGGCGTCCAGGATGTCGCGGCCAATCCGTCGAACATTCCGGCCCGACAATCGCTGCTGTCTTCGGCGGAGGCGATGCTCTCCAGATTCCAGGCGATCAACGGGCGCATCGACCAGGTTCGCGAGAGCAACGAGGACGTGATCGCCGGCTCGGTCGAGCAGATCAACGCGCTGGCCGAGGAGATCGCCGCCCTCAACGCACACATCACTGCGGTCCAGGTCGGCGGTCCGAGCCTGCCCGCCAACGACCTCCTCGACCAGCGCAACGATCTTCTGCGCCAGCTCAACCGCTTCGTGCGGGTCAGCACCGTCGAGGAGTCCAATGGTTCGGTTTCGGTATTCGTCGGTTCCGGGCAGGCGCTGGTGATCGGCGGCGAGGCCGAGACCTTCGCGGCGTTTGCGTCACCGGACGATCCGGAGCGGCTGGCGATCGGAATGACGACACCGGCCGGTGGCCGAATCGTGTTCCCGGAAGGGCTGCTGGGGGGCGGCCAACTCGGCGGTGCGCTGGCGTTTCGCCGGGAGGCGCTCGATCCGGCCCAGAACCAGCTCGGGCTGATCGCCGCCGGCCTCGGCATCGCATTCAACGAACAGCACCGTCTCGGCATGGATCTCGACGGTGCCTTCGGTGGCGACTTCTTCGCCAACCTGGCTCCCACCGTCAAGGGCATCGACGGTGCCACCAGCGACGTGACCGTCGCCTTCGATCCGGCAGGCGCCGAGAATCTGACCGCCGACGAATACCTGCTGACCGTCGATTCGGCGTCGGTCGCTGGCTACGTCCTTACCCGCCGTTCCGACGGCCAGACCGTCAATGCCGCCGACGTCGGCCTCAGCGTCACCCTCGGGCCGCCGCTGTCGCTGACCGATGGCGACGAGTTCCTGTTGCAGCCGACCCGCAACGTCGCCCGGGACATGGCGCTGGCGATCCGCGATACGCGCCTGGTCGCCGCCGCGGATCCGGTGGTCGGCAACGCCACGCTTGCCAATGCCGGCACCGCGGCGATGAGTGAGGTCCGGACCGCGCGCATCGGCAACATGGATGGTGCACCGGCAGACAACAAGCCGGACTTCAGCACGATCACGTTGAGCTTCGACGCGGCGACGAACGTGCTGGCGCCGACCGGGGCCGGGCTGACCTTTGCGCCGGCCAGTCTGGCCTTCGATCCCGCCGTCGATTCGGCGGGCAAGGGCTTCACGCTGACGGTCAACAGCGGTGGCTCGTCGTTCGACGTCGAATTCCGCATCGGCGGCGTGCCCGCCGACGGCGACACCTTCACGCTGGCGGCGAACCAGGGCGGTGGCGACATCGGCGTCTCCGACAGCCGCAACATGGTTGCCCTCGGTGCGCTGCAGTTCAACAAGGCGATGCTGGTACGGCGCGATGCCGCCGGCGCCCCGGTGCCTGGTACCGCCACCGCCACCTTCCAGTCCATCTATTCGCAGCTGGTCAGCGAGGTCGGCAGCAAGGCGCGCGAGGTCCAGGTCGGCGAGCAGGCCCAGCAGAAGCTGCTGGATCAGGCGAATGCCTCGCGGGAGGCGCTGTCGGGCGTCAATCTGGACGAGGAGGCGGCAAATCTGGTGCGCTTTCAGCAGGCCTACCAGGCGTCGGCGCGGGTGATGCAGATCGCCGGACGATTGTTCGACGAGATCCTGTCGATCGCGCAGTAAGTGCAGGAGTAGCAGACCATGAGAGTGAGCACCGCCCTGATCCACGACACCGCGGTCGGCAGCATCCAGGATCAACAGAGCAAGTTGCTGACCTTGCAGCAGCAGGTTGCCACCGGACGCCGGGCCGTGAAGCCGTCGGACGATCCGATCGCCACCGCCCGTGCCCTCGAGGTGTCACAGTCGAAAAGCGTCAACAATCAGTTCCAGCTCAACCAGGGCTACGCGAAGGAGGCACTGGGCCTGGTCGAAAACAAGCTCGACGGGGTCAAGGATGTCCTCGGCTACATCCGGGATCAGGTCGTCGCCGCCGGCAACGGTACCTATAGCCAATCCGAGCGCGATGCCGTGGCGATCGATCTGCGTGCCCGTTTCGATTCTCTGCTGGCGCTGGCCAACAGCCAAGATGGCAAGGGCGAGTTCGTGTTCTCGGGATTCAAGGGGGACACCCAGCCATTCACCGGCGGCCTGGCCGGTGTGACCTACCAGGGGGACCAGGGCGAACGGACGATGCAGGTGTCCACCTCGCGCGTGCTGCCGGTGTCCAACAGCGGCGACGAGGTGTTCATGAGGGTGCCCGGCTCCGTCGAGAACCTGTTCGGCGTGATCTCGAACTTCATCGGCGACCTGGAGAACCCGGCGGCTTCGATGCCGGCGGCGGTCAGCACGGCGCTGACGGATCTCGACGCTTCTTTCGACAACATCCTGCGGGTGCAGGCCTCGATCGGCTCGCGCTTCAACGAGGTCGAGGCGCTGGAGAACGTCGCCGGCGATCTCGACGTCCAGTACGCCCAGGCGATCTCCCGGCTGCAGGACGTGGACTACGCCGAGGCGATCAGCGACCTGACCCTGGAGCAGACCTTCCTCCAGGCGGCCCAGCAGTCCTTCCTGCGGGTGGCCAATCTGTCGCTGTTCAATTTCCTGAACTGATGAAGCACTGGGTTGCGTTGTTGGCGCTTCTGTCGCAGGTCGCGTGCGCCGCCGACTCTGCCGCCGGCGCGCCGCAGGAAGTGGCCGGTCGCACGTCCCAGGAGCTTGCCGATAGCGGCTCATGGCACATCGAGCACGAGTATCTCGGTGGCGACCGCCATCGCCTGCATCTGCAATTGAACCGGCTGCATACCGGCGATGACGGCAACGCGCGTGTGCTGGTCCGGCGCTGGGCCGAAAACCGGCTCAGGGCTCAGGGCGACGCCGGCTACGAAATGCTCCGCTACGAGGAAGGCGTGCGCTCCGGCTGGTTCGTCGGTCGGCGCTACGCCGAGGCCGAGCTGAGGTTCTATCGGTCGGCTGCTTTCGGCAGCTTCTGAATCAAGCGCCGCGGCGCTCACAGCAAGGACTGCAGCAGTCTGCCGACGGCCTCGAAGCCGCGGTCGAAGAAGTGCCGCATGGCTGGTGCGAACGCTTCCATCGACAGCATCAGGACGAGAAGGCCGGTGCCGAGCGTCACCGGGAATCCGATCGCGAAGATGTTGAGCTGGGGAGCCGCCCGGGTAAGCACGCCCATCGCGATATTGACCACCAGCAGGGTCGCCATGATCGGCATCGCGAGCAGCAGACCGGCCGCGAACAGCGTGGCCCCGAAATGTACGGCCGACATCCAGCCGCCGCCGTGCAGCGGCGTCGTGGCGACGGGCAACCATTCGAAACTGCGGATCACCACCTCCACCAGCAGCAGGTGTCCGTTCAGCGCGAGGAACAGCAGGCTGGTGATCAGCCCCATGAATTCGGCGACTACCGCGGTTCGCCCGCCCGAGTCGGGATCGAAGAAGGCAGCGAACGACAGACCCATCTGCAGGCCCACCAGCTCGCCGGCGACGTCGACGGCAGCAAAGGTGATGCGCATCACGATCGCGATGCCGACACCGATCAGAAACTGCTGGGCCATGATCGCCAGGCCCAGGCCGGACGCCGGCGGCACGGCAGGCATCGGCGGCAGCGAGGGCAGAACCGCCACCGCGACGCCCAGGCCGATCGCGACCCGTACCCGCAGCGGAATGCCCCGGTTGCCGAACAGGGGCGCCGAACTGACCATGCCCAGGATGCGCACCAACGGAAACATCAGCGCCGCAAGCCAGGCGTCGAGCTGGGCGTCGGTGACCGTCAGCATGCCATCCCGGCGTCCTAGCCGATCATTCCCGGGATCGAGCCGTAGAGGCGGTGGATGAAGTCGGTGACATGGGTGATCATCCACGGCCCCATCACCACCAGCGTGACGAAGATCGCGACCAGCTTCGGGACGAAGGTCAGCGTCATTTCGTTGATCTGGGTGGCCGCCTGGAAGATGCTGACCAGCAGACCCGTGGCGAGTGCCGCGAGAAACAACGGGGCGGATACCAGCAAGGTCAGTTCGACCGCCTGACGGCCGAGATCGATGACGGTGGTCGGAGTCATATCGATGTCCTTTGGTGGTTCAACCGAAACTTCTCACCAGCGAGCCGACCAGCAGGGTCCAGCCGTCCACCAGCACGAACAGCATGATCTTGAACGGCAGCGAAACGATCACCGGGCTCATCATCATCATGCCCATCGACATCAGTACCGAGGCCACCACCATGTCGATGATCAGGAACGGCAGGAAGACGATGAAGCCGATCTGGAACGCCGTCTTGAGTTCGGAGGTGACGAAGGCCGGAATGACGACGCGCAGCGGCAGATCCTCGGCCTTGTTCACCGGTTCGGTGCGCGCCAGCGAGGCGAACAGTTCGAGATCGGGCTCGCGCACCTGGTCGAGCATGAACGATTTCACCGGAACGCTGGCTCGGCCCAGGGCTTCCTCGAGTCCGATGGTGTTTTCCGACAAGGGCAGGAAGGCGCTGGTATAGACGCGCTCGGCGACCGGCGACATCACGAAGAAGGTCAGGAACAGGCTGAGGCCGAGCAGCACCTGGTTCGGCGGCGAAGTCTGGGTGCCCATCGCCTGGCGCAACAGCGAGAAAACGATGATGATGCGCGTGAAGCTGGTCATCATCAGCACCGCTGCCGGGATGAACGACAGCAGGGTCAGCAATACCAGGGTCTGGATCGTCAGGCTGTAGCTGGTCCCACCGCCTGCGGTCGGCGCGCTGGTGACTGCCGGCAGCGACTGGGCGAGCACGTCCGCCGCCGGCAGCACGGCAAGCAGGCATAGCGGGCGAATCCAGCGGGCCTGCATCACGCGCGCCGCTCCAGGAGCCGCTGCAGTCGATCGGCAAAGCCCGCCGCCGTCGCGTCCGGCCGTTCCTCAGTCGCATCGCGGGGGAAATCGGCGGCGTCGAAGGTGTGCAGTCCTTCGACCTGGCCCTGGGCGACACCGAGCACCAGCAACTTGTCGCCGACCTCGACGAGTACCACGCGTTCCCGCGGTCCGACTGCCGCTGCACCCACAACCCGGAGGCTCGATGCGGCCGGCCCGCGCGGCAGCGACAGGCGCTTGATCAGCATCAGCGCACCGAACAGAAGGGCAAGCACCAGTCCGAGGCCGAGAACCATCTGACCGACCGTGCCGGCCAGGGACAATCCGTCCTCGGCGGCCGCCGATGCGGGCACGAGGAGCAGGGTCGTGAAACGGGCAATGCGCACGGGTGGGTCCGGGGCCGGTGGGGGTGTCACCAAGGTACCTCGGCCAGCCGGCAATCCTTGCCGCAATTAGGTGGCAAAGAGACGCCCATTTCGGCCTTTCGCGGCCATCCCGACCGGATGGAACGTGATCAGGCCGGCTGTCGTGCCTGTTCCGTCCGGCCCGCTTCCTTTTCGGCCTGCGCCTTGATCCGGTCGAGCAAGGCACAGGTGATGTCGCGCTGCAGGTCCTCGGCACGGGTGAGCGGGCAGAACAGGGTCACCCGGAATGCCAGCTTGGCATTGTCGGTGGTGTGCACACTGACCACCGGCTCCGGGCCCGGCAGGTCGACACCGAGCTTGCGATCGATGCTCGCGCTCAACCGGCGGGCATCGCCCTCGAAGGTCGAGAATCGCGCATGGCAGTAACTCTCCAGCCAGTCCAGCATGCTACCGACTTCGGGCAAGTGATCCACGACGACGTCGAAGGAATGCAGCACGAAGTGGCGCAGCACGCGTTCGTTGCGTACCGGTCGTGTCAGGAAGATGCTGTTGGGCAGCACGATGCGATGGCCCGTGTAGTTCAACCCGCCATTGCTGACGCCCAGTTCGAGCATGCTCGTGCTCAACAGGTTGAAGTCGGTTACTTCGCCGCGGATACCGTCGACCCGGATCCAGTCACCGACCGAAAAACTGTTGGCGCCGGTGCGCAGCGCGAAGCCGCTGACGCACATCAGCAGTTCCTTGGTGGCGACGACCAAGGCGACGGTCACCGCGGTCAGGGACAGCAGCAAATTCTGCAGCAGCCCCAGCCAGATCATCAGCACCCCGGCCGCCAGCACGATGTTGAACGCGGTACGGACGTAGAAGATCTGGCGACGCTTCTGGGGCGTCAGCACGCTTTCGTCGGGCGTCAGCCGATGGACCGCAATGCGCCTGGCGACGGTGACCCCGACGACCACGAAGATCGTCAGGGATATACGCATCAGCATTTGCGGGTCGATCGCGAAGTCCGCGAGATTCATGGCGCTCGGTCTCCATGTGCGGTCAGCAGCATAGCGCCATCCGCGCGCCAGGGCGATCGCCGCCCCTCGCGCAAGGCCGACGCGATTGCGCTAAAGGTCGGACGGCGCCAGCCGTCAAAAGGGGCATGAAGAAACGCAAGAAATTGCTTCCGCTCGGCGTCAAGAATCAGATCAAGACCGAACTGCCGGCGCTGATCGCGCTGGAGGCCGTCGGCCAGCCGTGGTTCTGCGAAGACCACCTCACCGACATGATGTCGCTGGCGATGGTCTGCATGGTGCTTGCGGACAAGGAGTCGGAGGTCCATCGGGACGCATCCCGGCTCTTCCTGGAACTCGGCAAGCCGACCCTCGATGGCGAGAGTCTGCGACCACTGGTCGGTCGCACCAGCGTGTGGCTGCAGCGTCAGCCCAACGGCAAGGTCGAGCGGGCCATCGACCAGTTGCTCGGTACCCACTGCAAGGGCCCTTGCTAGACCCCCGCATCCGGTTCCTCCCGCGGAAGATCGCTGCACGCCACCGCCGGCTCCGGCAAATGCGGATGTCGGTCAGGACAGCCGGCTCTCGCCCAGGTCACAGGTCTCGGATGTCGGCGATCACCTGTTGGCCAAAGGTCGGCGACAGCAGGAAACCGACCAGACGACGTCCGCATTCGTCGGGCGACTGCAGTTGCCCGTCGCGGTGCAGGGCGCGGAAGCGCTCGATAGCCGGGAAGTCCGCGGACGTCGATGAACGGATCAGGGTCTGCATGCCGGTGTCGATGACGCCGGGCGCGACACTGGCCACCCGCAACCCCGGGATCTCGTCGAGATCCAGCGCGCGCGCGTGATGGTCTAGCGCGGCCTTCGACGCGCAATACACGCTCCAGCCGGCATACGCGGCTCGCGCGGCGCCACTCGAAACGTGCAGCAGCCGTCGGTCACCCGCCGCGCCGGTGGCGGAGACGAACGCGTCGCTGAGGATCAGGGCGGCGGTGACATTGACGCCGATGGCTCGTGCGATGGCGTCGCCGCCCTGGTGCCCGACCGGGCCGATCGGCTCCAGCGCGCCGGCGTTGTTGACCAGGAGCATCGATTCGTCACCGGCGAGGAACGTCTTCCATTCGCCGTTCGCCGTCAGCGCCGCCAGCCGATGGCTGTCGCCGAGATCGATCGGTATTTGTCGGAGTCGCTCGCCGTAGCGGGCTGCGAGCCCGTCGTTGCCGTGCCTCGACAGCGCCAACACCGATGCACCTGCTTCCAGCAGTGCCCCACAGATGCCGGCCCCGAGTCCGCGTGAATGCCCCGTCAGGATCGCGCGCATCGACGATTCTCCGTGTCGTGGTTCGATGTGCTCAGTGTGAACCGTGCAGCCGTGACTGGCCAGTCGCGCAAGCCGGACCGCTCGCCGGCGTCATGCCATATTGCGCCGCCTTCAGCTGCGCAATTTTCTCATTCGTTCGGAAGGCGTGATGATGTCGGTGAGCCTGATGCCGAACTTGTCGTTGACGACGACGACCTCGCCCTGGGCGATCAGGGTGCCATTGACCAGCACGTCCATCGGCTCGCCGGCGAGTCCGTCGAGTTCGACCACCGAGCCGTGAGCGAGCTGCAGCAGGTTGCGGATCGACAACTTGGTCCTGCCCAGTTCCACCGTCAGCTGGACCGGGATGTCCATGATCATGTCGAAGTCGTTCAGCGAGCCGGAACCCTTGCCGGATGCCCCGAAGTCCGGGAACAGCTGGCTTGCCGGCTTCGCCTGAAACGGCGATTCGTCGTCGCCGGCGCCATTGCCCGCGGCTGCTTCGCGCAGTGCCGCTTCGACGTCAGCGTCATTCATGTCGTCGACGCCGTCCTCGGCCGCGGCCTGTTCCTGCATTGCCGCCGCCCAGTCGTCGTCGGTGATCTGTTCTTCGTCAGCCATCATCGTCTCCTTGCGGCAGCGGTTCTGGATCCGCCTGCATCAGGAATCTCTCGACCTTCATCGCGTAGCGGCCGTTGAGCACGCCGTAGCGTCCCTGCAGCACCCCGACGTCATCCACTTCGGCCTGGATCAGTTCCGGCACGTCCAGCGGGATGATGTCCCCTGGTTTCATGTTCACAATGTCGCCCAGCGTGACCGTCGCGGTGCCGAGCTTGGCGACCAGGCTGACCTGGGCAGACTGCAACTGGCGCCCCATCGTCTGCACCCAGCGGTTGTCCTGGGTGATGTGATCGCTCTGCATCGTCGAATAGAGCATTTCGCGGATCGGCTCGACCATCGAGTAGGGCAGGCAGACATGCATCTCGGCCTGGGAGCCGCCGAACTCAAGCGAAAAGGCGCTCGCCACGACGATCTCGCTCGGCGTGGCGATGTTGGCGAACTGGGAATTCATCTCGGAGCGCACATACTCGAACGTCAGTTGATACACCGGTGCCCAGGCCCGCTGGTATTCGGTAAACACGACACTCAGCAGACCCTGGATGATGCGTTGTTCGGTCGGCGTGAAGTCACGACCCTCGACTCGTGTATGGAAGCGGCCGTCGCCGCCGAACATGTTGTCCACGACCAGGAACACCAGATTCGGATCGAACACGACCAGTCCGGTGCCGCGCAGCGGCTTGGCCGTTACCAGGTTGAGGTTGGTGGGCACCACCAGATTACGGACGAACTCGCTGTACTTCTGGACCTTGATCGGCCCGACCGACACTTCGGCGTTACGGTGCATGTAGTTGAAAAGGCCGATCCGCAGGTAGCGGGCGAAGCGTTCGTTGATGAGCTCCATCGTGGGCATGCGCCCACGCACGATGCGCTCCTGCGTCGCCAGATCGTACGGGCGGACGCCATCGGTACTCTGTTCCTCCTGGTCCGAGTCATCGGATTCCCCGGTGACGCCGCGCAGCAGTGCGTCGACTTCGTCCTGGGAAAGAAAGTCCGATGACATGGTTCGCTCTGCGGCCTACTGCACGATGAACGAATCGAACAACACTGCCAGGATCGGGCCCCATGGCTCGGTATTGGCTGTCCGCCGCGATTGTTTCGGGGGCTCGAATCCGAGCACGTAGTTGGTTTCGATCATGATCTCTTCGGCAAGGATTTCGCGACCCTCGATATTGGCGACCTCGGACGGCAGCTTGCTCGACAGCAGCAGATTGATGCGATGCCGGATCTCCGGCATGAACACCTTGAGATCCTCGGCGATCGCCGGCTCTGTGACCTTGAGCTGGATCACCGCCTGCAGGTAGTGATCGCCTTCGCCCGGCTGCAGGTTCACCGTGAAGGCGTCGAGCGGGATGAAGGTCGGCGGCTTGCTTCGGTCCACCGTAAGCTTCGGTGGCTCGTTGGCATGCTCGTCCGCGTGCTTGTCGTCGCTCTTCTTGGTGAGCAGCAGGAAGGCGGTGGCGCCTACCGCGACGAGCAGCAGCAGGACCAGCGCGATGAGAATCAGGATGAGTTTCTTGCCGCGCTGCGGTGCGGGGGCGTCGCCTTCCTCGGCTTCAGGTTTGGCGGGCGCTTTGGCCATTACATGCTCCTTTCGTTGCTGCCTCGATTTTCCCTCTTCGCCGCTTGCGTCAAGCGCGAAATAGACGGTGCCATCACCCGCTATTTCGCCGCCTCAGGCGAAGGTGTCGATCAGGCCGGTCGCTGCGGTTGTCCACGGCCGGGCGCCATTTCTGACGGCGTCGGCCGGATTCGAAATGTGATCGCCGCCGTGATATCGGGCGCCCTGGCGTCCGTCGCCGGCATGCTGTTCCGAGCGCGTGCCGACGCTGCTTTGGCCGAGCTGGATGCCGGCTTCCGCAAGCATTTCGCGCAGGCGCGGCATGGCCTGCTCGAGGGCGTCGCGCGCGCTCTGGCTGTTCGCCACGAATTGGGCGGTCGCTTGTTCTGCGGATATCGTCAGCGAGACCTCGACGCGGCCGAGCTGCGGAGGGGTCAGTATCAGCTCGGCCTTGCTCTCGCCGCGCCTCGCGAACAGCATCACGCGCTGACCGACGTCGTCCGCGAAGCCGGGTTGGCCGGCGGGGGTGGCCACGAATGCGGTGGGCGCCGGTGCGTTCGGTGTCGCTGTCTGCCGGATCGCAGCCTGTACCGGGTTGTGCTGGGCTGCCGGCTGCGGAAGCTCGACGCCGCGTTCGCCGCTGCGGCCGGAAACCTCGGTGGCGGCCGCCATGGCAGTGTCCGCTGGACGCAACGCCGGCACCGCGGGCCGCAGACGATGCACCTCGCGCAGAAGCTGGGCGTCATTGGGCGTTGGCGGGCGGCCACCATCATCGACCGCTTCCGGTTCCGCCGTGGGCGCTGCGGCGGCGATGCGGCCCGGCGCCGCGGCGACCTGGGAGGGTGCTTGTGTCAGGCGCGCTTCGCGGCGCTCGCCGGCGTTGCCCGAGTCGGGGCCGGCATCCTCAGCCGCGGCATCGTTCGGCGAGCCATCGGTCTTCGTCTCGAGCTTTGTGGTCGCGGCATCAGCGGCATCGACCGCAATGGTGATCTGGCCGGCTTGGGGGGCGGCAATCGGTGCCGGCACGCCGTTGCCGTCAGCGGCAGGCAATGCCGGCAGCGCGGCCGTGGCCGGGGCCTGTGCGGGAGTGGCGTCGGACTGGGCCGGTGTGGCCTCCGCTTGCTGCGCAGGCTCCTCGGCGTCGGCCTGCGATTTTCCACTGCCATCCGCATGTTTCGCGACCGTGGGGCCCTCGCTGCGATCCCGTTCCGTCGTCGCCGGGCTGGCTTCCGATGGACGCTTGTCGTCACGAGACGCCGCGTCGGCGTCGAGCGCGCGGCGCTCGCCGACGCGCCGTTCGTCCATCTGGGCCTGCAGAGTGCGTGAAAAGCTGTCGGGGCCGGATCCGGCCTCCGTCGCCGAAGCGGCCGGCTGGCTCTTCGGACTGGATTCCGAGGGCCGTTTCGCGGCACTCGGGTCGGTAGCTAGAAAGATCTCGGGCATCGCCTGGGTCCTCGTGATGGCAAGCTCGAGAACATTCCTGCAAGGCCTATGCCAGCACGCTAGCCATCCTTCCGGTTGCGCCCCAGCTTGGCGGCATGCTCGTCGGTCAGGTGCTGGTCGCGCCGGGCTTCCTTGCGTGCCTGTTGCTTGTCGTGCCGTTGCGACAAGGCATCGATGGCCTTCATCCGGTTGCGCTCTGCGATCCATGCCTGCTGGCCGGCGACCATGCGGTCGTGGGACTCGGCGACGATGCGCTGCTGCTGCTCGATGGCTTCGTCGAGACGGGCGATGAAGGCGCTGAAATTGCGCCATGCATCCGGTCCGATACCCGCGCGCGCTGCATCCATGAAACGCGCCTGATACTCGTCTCGATACTGCTGCAGCAGGGTCAGCTTGCGATCGTCCTCCTGCTCGGCACCGATCAGTTCGCCCAGTCTGCGGGCGGCATCGTCGGTGCGCTCGTGCGCCAAGTCCAGCAGCCTCTGCAGTGGAAAGTTCTCGCTCATCCACGAACTGCCTTATCGGACGGGCGACACGAATCTTTAGGGCGCGGCTGGGTCGTCGTCGCAGTCATTGATGGAACAGCGCCTCGAGCTTCAGCACCGAGTCGTCATAGTTCTCGCGCTCGTCGATGCGTTGCTGCAGGAAGGCCTCGATCTTGGGGTAGAGCGCGACCGCGGCGTCGAGCACCGGATCGGCGCCGGCCTGGTAGGCGCCGACCGCGATCAGGTCGCGGGAGCGCTGATAGCGGGAGAAGAACTGCTTGAAATGGCGCACCACGTCGAAGTGCTGGGCCTTGACCAGGTTGTGCATGGCACGCGAGATCGACTGCTCGATGTCCAGCGCCGGGTAGTGACCTTGGTCCGCAAGGGTGCGCGACAGCACGAAGTGACCGTCGAGGATCGCGCGTGCCGCATCGGCGATCGGATCCTGCTGGTCGTCGCCCTCGGTCAGCACCGTGTAGAAGGCGGTGATCGAGCCGCCGCCGTCCGGCCCGTTGCCGGCGCGCTCGACCAGCGCCGGCAGTCGCGCAAAGACGCTGGGCGGGTAGCCGCGGGTCACCGGAGGCTCGCCGATCGCCAGCGCGATCTCGCGCTGGGCCATCGCGTAGCGGGTCAGCGAGTCCATGATCAGCAGGACCTGATGGCCCTGATCGCGGAAGTACTCGGCGATGGTGGTGGCATAGGCGGCGCCCTGCAGCCGCATCAGCGGACTGGTGTCGGCGGGAGCGGCGACCACCACCGATCGCGCCAGGCCGTCCTCGCCCAGGTTGTCCTCGATGAACTCCTTGACTTCGCGACCACGCTCGCCGATCAGTCCGACCACGACCACGTCGGCCGCAGTGAAGCGGGCCATCATGCCGATCAGCACCGACTTGCCGACGCCGGAACCGGCGAACAGGCCGACCCGTTGGCCGCGACCGACCGTCAACAATGCATTGATGGCACGAATGCCGACGTCCATCGACTGGCGGATCTGTGCCCGCTGCAGCGGATTGGTCGGCCGCGACTGCAACGAACGCACTGCCTTGGCCTTGATCGGACCCTTGCCATCCAGCGCGCGTCCGGCGCCGTCGACGACCCGGCCCAGCAATTCGCCGCCGACCGGCAGGTGCTTGGCGCGGTCGGAAGCGCGCCGCCGGGGCTCGATCCGCTCCCGCGCCTGCAATTGGGGCTGAACCGGCTCGACCGGCAGCACCAGCGCGCCCGGGGCCAGGCCGAAGACGTCGTCGGTCGGCATCATGTAGAGTTTTTCGCCGTGGAAGCCCACCACTTCGGCTTCGACTGCGCCGCTGCCCGGCACCATGATGCGGCAGCCCGAGCCCAGTGGCAGCTTCAATCCGGCAGCCTCCATCACCAGTCCGTTGATTCTCGTCAGGCGGCCGTAGAGCTGAAACGGCGGGCTGGCGCTCGCCAGCTTTCGCGAATCCCGCAGGAAATTGCGCCAGACCTCGGTGTGCTGCTGCGTCATGGCGTTATCCCGGCGGCGTCGTCGCGACCGAGGTTCGACAGGATCCGCTTCCAGCGGGTCTCCAGGGTGGCGTCGAGTTCGCTGCCGCTTGCCTCCAGCCGGCAGCCGCCGCGGCCGATCGCGTCATCTTCGATGATGCGGTGTCCCAGGTGGGCGACCTGCTCGCCCAGATACTCGCGAATCAGACCGGCATCCTCCGGATGGAGGTGCACCAGCGCGTTGTTCTGGGGGAATTGCTGCAGGGCTTCACGGACGGTGTCGAGGACGGTCTCCGGGAAATTGCGCAGTTCGCGACGGATCAGGTGGCGGGCGATCTCGATCGCGACATCGAGCAGTTCCTGGGCGATCTCGGTGTCCAGGGTCTGCATCGCCTGATCCATGCTCTCGGCTAGGCCGTGCAGTTGCATCGCCTCGACGCGCCCGCGCGCGGTGCCCTCCTCGTAGCCGGCGTCGAAACCCGACTTGCGCGCCGACTCGTAGATCTCCTCGATCTCCTCGGCGGTGGGCAGCTTGAACTGGGGGGGGTCTTCCGCCGTCGTCTGGGGCGGGTCGTCGGTTTCCGCCTCCCGGCCGATCTCGTCGGCCATCGCGGCCTCGGTTTCGCGTTCGGCTGTGAGCGGCAGCGGAGCGTCGGCGATGGCGTCGGCGCCGTCGGCGTCACCGAAGTCGGGCGGCTGCCACGGTCGGTAGGCGCCGGACGCCTGATGGCGGGTGATCGCGCTCACCGGACTGGCCACCGATCGCGACGCGACGCCCTGCCGGGCGGCGGACGAGTGCCCGCGTCGCGCGACCGCTGGGGCGCGCGTCGGGCCAGCCGCGTGTCGACGGGCACCGTGGCGTCAGACGAAGGCATCGTCGCCGCCCTTGCCGCCGAGCACGATCTGGCCTTCCTCGGAGAGCCGGCGGACGATCTTCAGGATCTCCTTTTGTTCCGCCTCGACCTCCGACAGGCGCACCGGTCCGCGTGAGTCCAGGTCCTCCCGCAGCATCTCCGCGGCGCGGCTCGACATGTTGTTGAAGATCTTGTCGCGCAACTCGGGCGGCGCGCCTTTCAACGCTACCACCAGCGAATCCGACTGTACTTCGCGCAGGATCGTCTGGATTCCGCGATCGTCGATCTCGAGCAGGTTCTCGAACACGAACATCTCGTCGAGTATCTTTTGCGCCAGATCCGGGTCGTACTCGCGGACGTTGTCGACCACCGCGGTTTCGGCCGCCGAGCCGACGAAGTTGAGAATCTCCGCGGCGTGGCGCACGCCGCCCATCGCCGCCTTCTTGACGTTGCTCGAACCGGCCAGCATGCGCGTCAGCGCGTCGTTGAGCTCGCGCAGCGCGGTCGGCTGGACACCGTCGAGGGTGGCGATGCGCAGCACCACGTCGTTGCGCAGGCGTTCCGGGAACTGCTTGAGGATTTCACCGGCCTGGTCGTACTCGAGGTGCACCAGAATGGTGGCGATGATCTGGGGATGTTCGTTCTTGATCAGGTCGGCAGCGGTCGCCGAGTCCATCCATTTCAGGCTCTCGATGCCAGCCGTGTCGGAGCCCTGCAGCACCCGGTTGATCAGATGGGCTGCGCGGTCGTCGCCGAGGGCCTTGGTCAGCATCATCTTGATGTGTTCGTGATCGACCTCGAGCGGAGATCCCTTCAGCGCATGTGCGTCGAGCTCGTCGAGCACCGCCTCGACCTTCTCCCGCGGCTGCGAGGGCAGGGCCGCCATTGCCGCGCCGAGCTTCTGGACCTCGCGTGGCCCGAGCGCCTTGAGCACCTCGGCAGCCTCGTCCGGGCCGAGGGACATCAGCAGCGTCGCGGCTTTCTCGAGCCCTTCATCGCTGCTCACTGCTGCTACCTCCGATCCATTCCTTCAACAGGCTGGCGATCACCTTCGGGTTGTCCTGCGCCAGCTTGCGGGCGCGAGCGAGCTTTTCCTCGAAGCTCTGCTGGGCGGCAGCCTCGGGCGACAGGGTCACTTCCGCGTCTTCCTCACCTTCCTCGCCCTCGGCCTCCTCGGCGGCGGCCGCCTCGTCCTCTTCTTCGGCCACCGGCTCCGGCAACACCTGCTTCAGCAGTGGCCGGATCACGCCGAAGGCGACGAAGGCCAGGACGGCGAGCACGATCAGGTAGCGCAGCGCCTCCTTGGCGATCGCGATGATCTCCGGATCCTTCCACAGCGGCAATTCCGGCAGGATCTCTTCCGGGGCCTCGGTGAAGATGCTGCTGGCCACGTTCAGGGTGTCGCCGCGGGCTTCGGAATAGCCGACCGCCTCCCTGACCAGGTCGGTGATCTTGCGGATCTCCTCGTCGCTGAGGGCGGCGGTTTCGACCGCGCCCTTGGCGTTGGTCGTGCTGCGATGGTTCAGCACCACGGCCACCGACAGCCGGCGGATTTCGCCGACGGCCCGGCGCACGTGCTGGATCGTCTTGTCGAGTTCGTAATTGACGATCGCGTTGCGGTTGCTGGTGCCGATCTTTTCCTGGCCGGCGTTCGCGCCGTTGCCGTTCGCCGGCGCGGTCAGCGGCGCGGTGGCCGGCACCGGGGGCTGATTGGTCAGCGCGCCGGGCACGCCCTGGGCTCCGAGATCGCCGCTCACGGTCTCGGAGGTCTGCTGGCTGCGGATCGCCTGTTCCGGTGCGGGGTTCGGCTTGTAGATTTCGGCGGTCTGTTCGGTTCGCGTGAAATCGACGTCGGCCGTGACCTGGGCGCGGAAGTTGCCGGCGCCCACCACCGGGCTCAGGATCGTGCGGATGCGATCGATGTAGCCGCGCTCCAGTTCCTCGACGTACTCGAGCTGGGTCGGGTCGAGACCGCCGTCGCGCTTGTAGGCGCCAGCGGTCAGCAACTGGCCGCTCTGATCGACCACGCTGACCTGGTCGGTCGCCAGTTGCGGAACTGACGAAGCCACCAGATGAACGATGCCGGCGACCTGGATTTCGTCGAGTCGTCGCCCGGGCAGCAGATTGACCAGCACCGACGCGGTCGGCGACTGCTGGTTTCTGAGAAAGGCGGTCTGCTTCGGGATCGCCAGGTGCACCCGGGCGCGGGAGATCGAGGCCAGCGTCTGTATTGTGCGCGACAGCTCGCCCTCGAGCGCGCGCTGGTAATTCACCTGCTCGTGAAACTGGGATACGCCGAGCTTCTGCCCTTCCATCAGTTCGAAGCCGACCATGCCGCCCCGTGGCAGGCCGTCGGCGGCGAGTCGCAGGCGGATGTCGTGGACCATGTCCTGGGGCACCAGAATGGCGCCGCCGCCTGCCGAGAAACGGTAGGGCACGTTCTGCTGCTGCAGTGCGGTGACGATGGCGCCGCCGTCGCGCTCTTCGAGATTCGAGAACAGCACCGCGTAGTCCGCTTCCTGGCTCCACAGCCAGACGCCGACCAGCAATGCGATCGCAGCGGCCACGGCAGCGCCGGCAGACAGCTTCTGCCGTTGCGACAGATTGCTGAAGTTCTGCACGACCTGCCCGAAGCCCGAAGGCGCCGGTGCGTCGATTGCTGATTCGGCGGTGGCCATCTCGAATGATTCCTGCGGACAACGCTATTCCGGATGGGCGCATTCTGTGGCGCCGATGTCGATCCCGGTCAGTGAATTAGCGGCAGTTTTTGCCGCCTATTTGCCGGTAGCCGCGGGCTGCTCCCCCCGTAAAGTGATGGCAACACGATGGAAAGGTCCGCGATGTCGAGCCCACTGCAAGTCGCTGCCGATGAGACCGGAGACGACGCGAATGCGCTGCCCCGCATGAGCGCGGTGGAACTCGCCGAAGCGTTTGCCGCGTTCAGCCGCGCCTCCGAGGAATTGTCGTCTGCCTACGGCGCGCTGCAGGGGCAGGTGAGCCAGCTCACCGAACGCCTGTCGGTGCTGATGGAAGCATTGCCGGCCGGGGTGCTGGTACTCGACCGCGAGCGGCGCATCGCCCAGGCCAACCGTGCCGCCCAGAGACTGTTCGGCGAGGAACTGGGGGGCGCGGGATGGTCCGTTCTGGAGTCGCGGCTGGTGGCGACCGAAACGCCGGGCGAATGGCGCTTCGACGGCGGAGCCGGCAGCCACCGGCTGTCGGTATCGCTGACCTCGCTGGAGTCCGGTGAAGGCTCGATCGTGCTGCTGCACGACATCAGCGACACCCATCGCATGCGACTGCAGGTGGAACGCAATGACCGGCTGGCGGCGATGGGCGAGATGGTCGCCGGACTGGCCCACCAGCTGCGGACGCCGCTGGCGGCGGCCTTGCTCTACGTGTCCAACCTCGGGCAGCCGGAACTCGGTGCGGCCGAGCGTGCCCGCGTCGTCGAGCGCACGCTGGAGCGCCTGCGGCTGCTCGAACGCCTGATCCGCGACATGCTGCTGTTCGCCCGTGGCGATACCCGGCAGCGCGAGCGTTTCGGCGCCTGCGAGCTGGCGGCCGAACTGACCCATACCCTCGACCCGGTGGCGCGCTCGCGCCAGGTGAATTTCATCGACTGCTGTGAATGTCCCGAGGCTTTGCTCAGCGGCGATCGCAAGGCCTTGGCCGGCGCCCTGACCAACCTGCTGGAGAACGCCGTGCAGGCCACGCCGGCCGAAGGCTCGGTGAATTTTCGCGTCAGCCGGCAAGACGAGCAGATCTGCTTTCGGATCTCGGACACCGGCCGCGGCATGGGCGACGAATTGCTCGACCGCATCTTCGAACCCTTCTTCACGACGCGCGCCGAAGGGACCGGCCTCGGCCTCGCGATCGCACGCAGCGTGGCACGCGCCCACGGCGGCGATATCGAGGTCAGCTCCGAGCCAGGTCGCGGCACCACCTTCACGCTGAACCTGCCGGCCCACGTCGATGCCGTGCAGCCGGAGCCGACGTCATGACCGACAAGCTCGACATCCTGATCGTGGAAGACGACGCCGCCCTGCGCGACGCCGTCGGGCTCACCCTCGAACTGGCGGGACATCGTCCGGTCGGTGTGGACGGAGGGCCGGCCGCGCTCGAGCGGCTCGGCAAGCAGGCCTTCCATCTGGTGCTGTCGGATCTGCGCATGGAACCGATGGACGGTCTGCAGTTGCTCGCCGAGGTGCGTGTCCGTCTACCCCAGCTCCCGGTGCTGCTGATGACGGCCTACGGCGACGTCGAGAAGGCGGTGTCGGCGATGCGCGGCGGCGCCTGCGACTTCCTGATGAAGCCGTTCGAACCGCAGACCCTGCTCGAACATATCCGGCGCTACGCGGCGGTTCCCGACGAGCGCGGGGACACCATCGCGGTGGATCCGACGACTCGCAACGTGCTGGCGATGGCGGCGCGGGTCGCGGAGACCGACGCGACAGTGCTGCTGACCGGTGAATCCGGCACCGGCAAGGAGGTGTTCGCGCGCTACATCCACAGCCATTCGGCGCGGGCGGACAAGCCCTTCGTGGCGATCAACTGTGCCGCGATTCCCGAAAACCTGCTCGAGGCGACGCTGTTCGGCTACGAAAAGGGTGCATTCACCGGCGCCAGCCAGGGGCAACCGGGGAAATTCGAACAGGCCGACGGCGGCACCCTGCTGCTCGACGAGATCTCCGAGATGCCGCTCGGCCTGCAGGCCAAGTTGTTGCGGGTATTGCAGGAACACGAGGTCGAGCGGGTTGGTGGCAAGACGCCGATCGCTCTGGACCTGCGGGTGCTGGCCACCAGCAACCGGGACATGGCGAGCGAAGCGGCCGCCGGCCGCTTTCGCGAGGATCTGTACTACCGGCTCAACGTGTTCCCGCTGTTGATCCCGCCTTTGCGTGAGCGACCGGGTGACGTCGTCGCGCTGGCTCGCCATTTCGCGGCGATCCACGGCGAGCGCCTGAAGCGGAGCGCGCGCCTGGCGCCCGAAGCCGAGGTGTTGCTGACCGCCTATCCGTGGCCCGGCAACGTCCGCGAACTCGAGAACACCATGCAGCGGGCGCAGATTCTCGCGGTCGGCGAACTGATCGGTCCCGAAACGCTGAGGATGTGCCTGCCGCAGTGGTCGCCCGCGCCGGAAGGTGTCAAGCCGGAGGCAGGACCATCGCCGGCAGGGTTTGCCGGCACGGCGGCAATTGCTGCCGGGTCGGAGGCAGCGGCGCGCCCCGGCAACATGAAGGATCTGGAGCGCGAACACATCCTCGATACCCTGAAGTCGGTCGGCTGGTCTCGCAAGAAGGCGGTGGCACGACTCGGAATTTCCGAACGGACGCTCCGCTACAAGTTGCAGCAGTACCGCGAGGAAGGATTCGCGGTCGAGTAGTCGCCGGGGCGGGCACCGATGCCCCCGGGCCGCCAAGGGGCTTGGCACGGCTGTTGCTGTGCTAGACTGCGATTACGCCCCGATCCGGAGATCGACGATGGATACCCGCGGAATTGAACAGATGCTCTCCGAACTGCGCTCGACGGCGCAGGCGGCCGGCGCTGCCAAGCCCGCCGGGCCCGACGCCGGCGGCGAGCAGGTCGATTTCAGCGAAGTGCTGCAGAACGCGCTGAAGGACGTCAGCGCGGCGCAGCAGGAAGCGCGCCAAATGTCCAAGGATTTTCAGGCCGGCGACCCCAACGTGAACCTGCAGGACGTGATGGTCAACCTGCAGAAGGCCAATCTTTCCTTCCAGCAGATGGTGCAGGTTCGCAACCGCTTGGTCACCGCCTATCAGGACATCATGAACATGCCGGTGTGATTCTGATCCGGCTGCAAATGGAAAAGCCCTGCATTCCGCGGGGCTTTTCCATTTGCAGTGGCCTGTGCCCGGGCGCCGTCGCCGCAGAACGTCCGACGCATGGCGCACGCCGCCGGGGCGGCAAATCGCCACCTCAGAGTCGGCGCGCGCGGGCGTTGCGCTCGCGCTCGGTCTTCAGAATGTAGCGCTGGATCATGTTTTCGGCGCCGGGCGACAGTTTCACGAACTGGCAGCCGGCACGCAGCATCGTCACGCCGTTGCGATTGGTCACCCGGAAGATGTTGCGGATTCTGAGGCGGGTGACGATGGTGCCGAATTCGGGCAGCACCAGTGTGCATTCATCGAACACCGCATCGGTAGACAGGCGCATCTCCTTGGGCGGTACCAGCACGCCGATGCCGCCACCCGAGATGTCCATCACCCGCGCCTCGAAGACTTCGAGGCTACTGCCCTGCCGAACCGGGATGGTGCACACCAGCGCCTGGCTGGTCGGTGTCACCAGGCGGAAATACTCGCGCCGCTGCAGGCGCAGCACCTTTTCCGGAGGCGGTGCCACCAGAGCCGTGTGTCCGTCGTGGCTGCCGGCCTCGAGCGCTTCGGTGGAGAACTGCACCTTGATCTTCTCGAGCAACGCGCTGAAGGTCACCGACGCCGCGGCCGTGAGCCTGCGATTGCCGTCGTCGTCGTGGGCGGAATCGAAATACAGCCGACCGGTGGCGGTGTCGATGCCGAGCAGCGTGGTCAGCACGAAGTCGCGCCGGCGGTCCGGGTGGGCGGAGACGATGCAGCGCTGCTGCACGAGGCCGTTCAGGACCGCGTTGATTTCCCGCGGATCGCGTAGCACGTACTCCGAATAGTCGGCTGCATCCAGTAACTCGATTCGCTTGTCGTCGGTGGTCGCCGCCATGGAGAATGCCGTCTTCGCTTTGGGGTACGAAATCCTATGTTATCCCTGTCGACCTCGGGATTGGCCCCGGTCTAGCGATTTGCTCGCCGCTCCAGGTTCGATGGCAGGTCGTGCGCGACCGGCGGCGCTTCGTCGCCACCCTGCTCGAGCCGGTATAGCCAGGCCAGCAATTCCGCCACTGCCAGATAGAGCTGGGGCGGAATCCGGTCATCCAGATCGACCTGCATCAGCAGGCTCAGCAACTCCGGTGACTCGTGGACGTAAACACCGGCCTCGCGCGCCCGTTCGATGATCTCCACGGCGATCAGGCCGCGCCCCTTGGCGACCACCTTCGGGGCTGCGTCGCCGGCCGTGTACGCGAGCGCAACGGCCTCGGCGCGTGATCCCTCGTCGGCGTCGCTCATCGCGATTCCTCCGCATTCGAACGCACCGCCACGGTCAGTCCGGCCAGCGGCAGGCCGGCTGTCGCGAGCGCTGCGGCGAGATCCTCTTCCGCCGCCGCGAAGCTTGCAGCGGTGGCGGCGTCATCGGCGGTCAGCTGCAGGGCGACGCCGGCGCTGCTCAGTTGCAGGCGTGCCTCGATGCCGCCGAGCCTCGGCAGCGTGACGCGCAAGGTGGTCTTCCAGGTGGCTTCGCCGTCGTCGCTGCCGTCGCCATCGCGCTCTTCCGGTTCCTCGATCTCGATCTCGACGGGCTGCCCCGGCCAGGCCGCCCCCTGCCAGGCATAGTTGCTGGTGGCCAGCGCGTCGAGCTGTTGATGAAGCAGTGGCATCAGCCGTTCCGGCACGGCACTGGCGTTGGCCGGGCCGGGGTTGCGCTGGGTGGCGGTGCCGTGACTGGTGGCGGCGACCTCTTCGGCGTCGGCCCCGGGCGCAGCCGTCGCCGTCTGGCTGGGTGGTGGAGAGGATGGCGTCGGAGGTGCCCGCGACGCGGCCGTGCCGGCCCCCTGGCGGGTGGCATCGGCGGGCGGGCCGTCGGCTCCGCCTCCGGGCAGCGCGGCGCGGCCACCGGTGAGCTGGCCTTGCGGCTGACGGAGCAGCATTTCGGTCGATACGTTGCCGGACAGCCAGCGCGCGAGCTGGGATTCGTAGAACAGACCGCTCTCGCCGATTGCCTGGCGCAGCGCGGCGGCCAGCGGGGCCCCGGAAGCCGGTGGCGTCTGCAGCAAGGGCCGGCCGCCGGCGAGTTGGGCCGGAGGCGCCGGCGGCTGGCCGGTCAGCAGGAAGCTGATCAGCCGCCCGGTCTGGCTGAGCCGGGCTGCGGACGCAGCGGTGTTGCCGTCGGCAGGTGTCGCGATCACGGCCCTCGGCGTCGCGTGGGTGACGATCAGTTCCAGCGTCTGCCCGGAGCGGGCCGAATGGCGGGGCAGGGTCAGCGTATATTCGCGGCCCTCGATCAGCGCGCGGAAGATGTTCTCGGCCCGCGCTTCGCCGAGCGTCGCGACGATGCGCTGGCCCGGAAGGAAATCCGGCGGATCCTTCGACACCGCCGTTGCATTGCGCAGTGGCCCGACTTCCCTGGGTTCCTTCGAAAAGAACGACGCCTCGGTGAGCAGACGCAGACGGGCAGTCAGATCGGCCGGGATCATGGCAGGCTACCCCTCTTCGATGGCCACCGCCGGGTGCGTCAGGGAGACTGCGCAAACGCGCCGTAGCTGCGGCTCAGATCGCGCTTGCGGGCGCTCCGTGAGAGCAGGTCGCGAATGCTGCCGAGGCAGGGCTCGACGATTTCCCGAATCGCACGATCGTCGGCCTGCATGGCGCGGATGATGGCCGTGATGCGTTCGCGTTCGATCGGCGCGATGCCGGCGAACCGGCCCGCATCTGCAGCAAAATTGTCACGGCGATCGGCCAGTTCTTGCTCGAGCCGGACCAGCTGATCCCAGTCGTTGGCCTGCGCCGCAGCCCGCATGCGGCTCGAAAGCCGGCCCATCTCCTCGAAGCCGTCGAGCGTCCTCATTGCCCCGGCCTCAGGTGGTTTCCGCGGTCGCGTCGGCGATCTGCATCCACGCGTCGCGCAAGTCGTTGAGCAGACTGCTGACCTCGTCGAGTGCCGGGCGGCTGTTCTGCAGGTTGGCGTGGAGCAGGCGCTGACTCATGTAGTCGTAGAGCGCCGACAGGCGTTCGGCGATCTCGCCTCCGGCGTCCATGTCGAGGCTGGCCTTGAGGCCGTTGGAGATGATGTTGATCGCCTGGGAGATCGATTTTCCCTTGTTCGGGATGTCGCCCGAGTCCATCGACACGGCCGCGGCATTGATCGCCAGCAGGGCGCCGTCGTAGAGCATGACGATCAACTGGTGGGGACTCGCGGTGCTGACCTTGGTTTCCACGCCGACGCGCGCATAGGCAGTGGCGGCGCTACTTTTTTGACCAAACATGGGCATGCTTCTCCGTGGCCTCAGCCGTTCGAAGTCAGGTTCTGGAGGGACAGCAGTTGCTGCGACAGAAAGTTGCCGGTGGTGTTCATGCTGGCGACCAGGGTATCCAGCGCCGCGTACTGACGGCGGTAGCGTTCCTCGATCGCCGTCATGCGCAGTTCGAGCCGCTCGATGCGATCGCCGAAGCCTTCCTTGGTCTGCGTGTAGCTGTCGGTGCGAGATTCGATCGTGCCGCCGACACCGAGCAGGCTGCCGAGCCGGTCGCTGATCTGGACGGCAAGTCCCGACACGCCGGCATTGCCGGCGAACAGCCCTGCGACGTCGGTCGTCGGGTCGGCAAGCGCCTCGTCCAGGGCCGAGCTGTCGATGCTGAGCGCCCCTTCGACATTGAAAGTGATGCCGATGTCCGAAAGGCGCGTCAGCCCGCCGACCGCGGCGCCGAGGTCGGACGAGGCGATCGTCCGCAGCTGGTCCCGGATCGAACGCACCGACGAGTCCGCATTGAGGGTCCCGGCCTTGCCGGTATCGACATTGAAGCTGGTCTCGCTGCGGATCAGCGTGTTGAGTTCGTTGTAGGCATTGACGAAGGCTTCGATCTTGCCCTTGATCGCATCCACGTCCTGCGAGACGTCGAGCGTCGTCGGCGTGCCTTCGTTGGTGCCCACCAGATTCAGCGTGACGCCCTCGAGCGCGTCGGTGATGACGTTGCTCGACTTGGTCACGGTGATGCCGTCGACCACGACGACCGCATCCTTGGCCGCCACGGTCTGCTCCATCGCGCCGGCCAGCGGTGCTTCGGGATCGAAATCGAAGCCGTTGAGGCCCGACGTGCGGATCACGTTGGCGGTGCCCGAATCCTTCGGGCTCAACACCAGCCGCGCCGGATTGGCGCTGCCGTCATTGACGATCGACGCGGTGACATCGGCGTCCAGATCGTTGATGGCGTCGCGCAGGCCTTCCAGGGTGTTGTTGCCGGTGCCGATCACGACGGAGTAGGTGCGAGCCGGGTCGGCGGTGAAGGTGGCGCCGTCGAAGCTGCCGAGCTCGAGCGTCAGCGTGCCGGTGGCGATCGTCGACGTACTGCTGGCGAGACCCTGGGCGGCGAGCTTCTGGGTGGCCGCGAGGGATTTCACCTCGACGCTGTGGTTGGCCACGGTTGCGCTGGAACCGGCGCTCGCGGTCAGCACCTTGCTGTCGCCGACGGCGGTCTTGAAAACGGAAAATCCTGCCGTCGACTTGATGTCGTTTGCCGCCGTCTGCAGCGCGGACATCGCGCTCTTGACCCGTCCGAGCGACGACAGTCGCGCGTCGACCGTCGAGATCCGGGATTGAAGCTGGGTGATCGGCTGGCGTTCCAGCTGCATCAGCTGGCTGATGATGGACTCTACTGCCAGTCCGGAACCCAGGCCTGCCGATGTGATCGTGCCGGCCATCTGCGTCTCCTGTAGTTCAGGCCTTCTGTTCCAGCAGCAGACCGCTCAGCTTGTCCAGGGCCTTGGCGATGGACAGGATCTCC
>JAGRGB010000090.1 GCA_020445745.1 Rhodocyclaceae bacterium
ATCTGACCCGTTCCGGCGTGGCCCTGAACCAGAACTTCGGCCCGAGCCTGGTCGTCTATCTGACCTACGAGAAGCTGAGTCTCGACGTCGACTGCAATTCCGCAGCCTGTTCTGCCGCCTATGACGGCGCAAAAGATCTGGATAGCGTGATCCTGGGCGGAACCTTCTTCTTCTAAGGGAACTGTCGTCTCGATGAGGTCTGATTCGACCGCCGTTGTCGAGGAAGCGACCGTGGCCACGAAACGCGGTGGGATCGCGGGAGCGGCACCGATGGCCGGCCTCTGAAAGCGCGCATGTAGGATCCGGTGGCCCGATGAGTGGGGAGAATCCTTGCCACTCATCGGGCCACCGCCATCCGCACGGCAGTCAGGCATGATGCCGGTGCCGCGAGTTCGGCAGCACAGGTGTTTAGGCGATCCCGTGCCGGCAAGCGCAGAATGCATGACAGTCCGCCGAGGACGAGACGGGACAGGGATCGATCTCCGGCGAGAAAATCGTTTCGGCAGCGTTTTCGAGGGAAGCAATGAAGAGCACATCAACCACGCTGATCGCCACGCTGATGATGGCAGGATGCGCATTCACCCCACCCGGCCAGCACGTGTCCACACCCACGGAGGTGGACTACGGCGCGTATCCAAGCGAATACAAGTCGATCGTACTCGAATATCTGAAGGAACATCCGCCGCAGGACAGCATCGAGTCCGACAGCATTTATTTCCTCAATCCGCCGGACCGGTATGCCGACAGGTCGTACACCTCGTCGACCACTTTGTATGGGTATCGCGTGTGCATTCAAGGCAGAACCGAAGCCATCACCAAGAAATCCAATCAATTGCATTTCTTCCTGATCAACAACAACCAGGTCATCAAACACGCCTCCAAGACCGGACTGGCGACGTACTTCGATCGCCAATGCAGTTCCGGCCCGCAGCAAGCCCAGGTACCGGCACCCACACCGGTGGCACCGGCACCGGCCGCAGCACCGCCAGCCGCGGCGGCAGCGGCAACGGCCACCGCGACGGCGCCATCGATGCCGCGAGCGGCGGTGCCGGCGCATCCGAGCGGAGCCGCGGCAGTGGCCTCGGTACGGCCATTGAAGTACATCGTTTGCGAGGTCGACGACAGCGAGATGCTGTTGATCGTCGACCACGACGCGAAAGAGTTACGCAGGGAAGTGGAAGGCGTGGATGCCGGCACCCTCACGATCGAGACCCTTTCGGACACGTCGATCGTCGCCACCGACAGTCGGAGCAGGCTGTTCCTCAGCCGCGTATCGGGGAAACTGATCTACCGGAAAGGGGATGAAAAGATCGTCGGCGACTGCGAGTCGTCGGACCGAACCAGGTATTGACGGCACGCACCGGGCGCACACCGGGATTCGGCTGGAGCCGGGCCCCGCCCCGGCGTTCTGCGGGCGCTCAGAACGGACGAGGAGGTCAACCGACCGCCCGCATCAGGTCGCGAATCTCGCCAGCGTGCTCGACGATCGTCGCCTGAAATTCTTCGACGCCCTCGATGTTCGCGGCGCGCAGCTTGGGATCGCTGGCGCGCACCGGTTCGACGTTGGGTCCATCGAGTTCGACCAGTGTGTCGGCAATGAACAGCGCGTCGGCAAGGCTGTTGATTCCCGACGACTCGCTCATGTCGTCGAAGGCGACGATGGCCTCCTGGATCTCGGGGGTGACATCCAGCGCCGCCATCACGGAGTGACCGATCTGGCCACGCCAGTTGATCAGAAGGTTGCGCAGCCCTGCGGCGTCTCCGAACAGGTCGGGCCTCTCCGACAGCCTGAACAGCAGATAGAGCGTGCCCATGTCGTGAATGAGCCCGGCAAACAGGGCCTTGTCGCCATCCAGCCGGGAGTGCTTGCGCACCAGCACGAAAGCATAGGCGGCCACCTGCCGGCTGTGTTCGATCACCTTGTGGCAGATGGTGCGAAACGGCAGCATGCGCCGATACGTGACAAGCTGCGCCATTGCCACCGCAGTGGCCAGTGTCTTGACCTGGTTCGAGCCGATGCGGATCACCGCCGACTTGATGTCGCTGACCCGCGGCCCGAGACGCGCGTAGGCCACCGAGTTGGCCGCCTGCACGACTCGCGTCGACAGCAGGGGGTCGGCTGCGATGATGCGTACCAGTTCGATCGCTCCGGTCCGCTCTGATCGCAGCACCTCGCGCAGGCGGATCGTGGTGTCGAAAGAGGTCGGGAACACCACCTTGCCGCGGGAAAGATCGATCGCGATCTGTCGAACGAACTCGCCCCAGGCCGCAGCCCGGTTCGACTTGTCCCCCTTGTCCCCCTTGTCCCCTTTTTCGCCCGCATCGTTGCTCACGCAATTGCCCTCGCCTGTGTTTCGATTTCGCCCTGCATGCCGGCGGCGCTCTCGCAACATGCTTCCATGCGAACCACCATTGCGCCAGCGCGGCGAGGCGCCGCGCAACTCGGCGGCGGGCGTCCCGCGGGCTCGGACTCCCCCGGCGAACCGAGGATCGGTCGCCACGCCGGCTGTTGCGCCAGCCCATCGATCGAATCCCGGGAACGAAGCAACCGCCCACAACGCCTGCAGCAGATGCCGATATCGTCGATCGGGCCGGCAAAACGGCGGGAGCCGTCGTCCATCGCGATGAGCTCCCGGGTGATCGTGTCGATCATCGCGGTTTCCGAGCGTAACAACTCACGCGGCTCGATCGTGGTATCAAACGACGTCGGATTCACCAGCTTGCCGCCGGGCAGGTCGGTGGCAACCTCACGGACAAACTCGATCCAGGGCAGATTGTGCAAGGAATGACCCATATCGCATGCAGATCGGGCGCAAACACCCGCGGCTATGCTACCTCATCGACGGGGCGGATTGGCCGTTGCCGTAACGCTTTGCACAGCGGCGATCGACGCCGCGGCTATACTGGGCGTCATCCTTGACGAATCGAGATGCCGTGCCTACAAGCCTGATGCGGGCCGCCGCGCTGAGCCTACTGGTGGCGGTCCCGATCTCGGCCCCAGCCCGGACCGACCTGGGTGACGACCTGGTCGAGAGCCCGATCCGCAAGTCACTGGGCGAGGCGGTGCACGAAGCCCCGCCGACGCGTATCGGCTGGCTCCACGACACCCGTGATCACCTGCGCGACTTCTTCGAAGCGGTCGGACGCAACGTCGACGGCTGGTTCGGCGACGTGCCTCCGGAGCCGACCCGACGCCTGGTCAACGGCCGGCTGAGCGTCAACACCCTGTGGCGACGGGACGACGGCCTGCGCACCGGCCTCAACTTCCGCGGCAAGTTCGACCTGCCGAACCTGAAGAACAAGGCCTACCTGTATTTCGGCCAGGACAACGAACGGGAGGTCGTGACGGATCAACCCGAGGAGTTCTCGCGACGGCAGCGGCTGCTGGCAGAAGAGGAAAGCGAAGACCATACGTTCTTCGCCGGGCTGGGCTATGCACTGCGCGAGAACATCGATCTGCGGGGCGGCATCCGCGGTCCGCTGCGCCCCTTCGTGCAGGCCCGCTTCGTCAGGAAGTGGTTTCCCGCGGACGGCGACCAGATCGAGTTCCGCGAAACCCTGTTCTGGGAAGTGAAGGAGGGCTTCGGCCTGACCACCGCGCTCAACTACCACCACGACTTCACCCGCCGGCTGGAATTTCGCTGGCGCAATTCGGCGACCCTGTCGCAATCGACCGACGCCCTCGGCTGGCAGTCGAGCGTCGGCCTCTACCTGCACCTCGGCGGCCCGCGGCAGCTCTCGCTCGAAGCACTGATCAACGGTGAAACCGGCTCGACCCTGCCGGTCAGCGAATATGGCGTACGGGGTATCTACCGCCGGGCGATCTACGAGGACTGGCTGCTGGGCGAGTTCATCGTCGGGCATTTCTGGCCACGCGACGAGGACGACGCCGAGCGCGACAAGAGCTGGGCCGCAGGTCTCGGTGTCGAGATGCTTTTCTGACACAAGGCGGCTTTTGTTTCGGTAACGTTTCTGCAACAATCCGGGGCTTTTCTACTGCGACGAGCCCCTGTGGAACTCAAGCACCTCAGCGAGATCGAGCGCGCAACCCAGCCCGGCCGCAACGAACTCGCGCGGCTCGGCATCGCGCTGCTATTCATCGTCGGCGTGATGTTGTTCGCGTCGACCCGGGGGGCGGCGCCGAACATGGTGCTGGTCATCGCGGCGATGATCGGCGGCTACATGGCGATGAACATCGGCGCCAACGACGTTGCCAACAACGTCGGGCCGGCGGTCGGGTCGAAGGCCCTGAGCCTGGCCGGTGCGCTGCTGATCGCCGCGATCTTCGAGGCGGCAGGGGCCCTGCTCGCCGGCGGCGAAGTCGTCGACACGATCAAGAGCAGCATCGTCGACGCCGGTCAACTGCCGTCCGGACAGACATTCGTCTGGCTGATGATGGCGGCCCTGCTGGCCGGCGCGATCTGGCTCAACATCGCAACCGCGGTCGGCGCGCCGGTATCGACCACCCACTCGATCGTCGGCGCGGTGCTCGGCGCCGGCATCGCCGCCGCCGGAATGGGTGTCGCCAACTGGGGCAAGGTGGGCTCGATCGCCGCCAGCTGGGTGATCTCGCCGGTGATGGGCGGCATCATCGCGGCGGCCTTCCTGTACTTCATCAAGCGCTTCATCACCTACCAGTCCGACATGGCGACCGCGGCCAAACGGGTCGTGCCGTACCTGGTCGGCGTGATGGCCTGGGCCTTCGGCACCTACCTGATGCTCAAGGGCGTCAAGCACATCGTCAAGATCGGCTTCTTCACGGCGTCGGCGTCGGGCCTGGTGATCGCAGCGATCGTCTTCATGGTGGTCCGTCCCTTGATCGGGCGCCAGGCCTCCGCCATCGAAAACAGCAAGCAGGGCGTCAATCGCCTGTTCACGGTGCCGCTGGTGTTCGCCGCGGCGCTGCTGTCCTTCGCCCACGGCTCCAACGACGTCGCCAACGCGGTCGGCCCGCTGGCCGCGATCGTCGACGCGCTGACCGCCTCCGACGGCACGCTCCACAGCAAGGCCGCGATCCCGTTGTGGGTGATGATGGTCGGTGCCCTCGGCATCGCCGTCGGGCTCGGCCTGTTCGGCCCGAAGGTGATCCGCACGGTGGGTTCGGAGATCACCGAACTGGACCAGATGCGTGCCTATTGCATCGCGATGGCCGCGACGATCACCGTGATCGTCGCCAGCCAGTTGGGCCTGCCGGTCAGCTCGACGCACATCGCGGTGGGTGGCGTGTTCGGCGTCGGCTTCCTGCGCGAATACCTCAAGCGCAACTACGCGCGCATGGTCGACGACATCGTCGATCACCATCCGGAGGGCGACAAGGCAGCGATCGAGGCCTTCATGGACCGCTTCACCGAGGCCAGGGTCGAAGAGAAGGGCGAGATGCTGCGGGAGCTGAAGCACCAGGCCAAGCAACAACTCGACCCGGCCCATTTCTCCAAGATGGAGCGACGCCGGCTGCGCAAGGTCTACAAGCAGGAGTTGGTGAAACGCTCGCAGTTGCTGCGCATCGCCGCAGCCTGGGTCGTCACGGTTCCGGCATCGGCGGTAATGGCGGCGATGATCTTCTACATGATCCGCGGCATGATGCTGCCTTGAACGGCCGATCAGCTGAACAAACCTGCGATCTCCACCGAGGAGCGGCTGCCGAGGTAAGCGCTCTTGTCCTCGAGCCACGCCAGCGCGTGCTGCCGGCCCAGGTCGTGCAGGCCGCGCAGGAAGTCCCGGCTCGGCGTGAGCTTGGTCTCCGGAGCCAGCCGCCCGAGTAGTTCGCCCGCCTCGATCAGGTGGAAGTTGGCTGCCAGCAGCCGGCGCTCGAGGCGCCCGCGGCGCCACCAGGGCACGGCCTCGGCATACTCGCGGGCGTGGGCGAACATCCGCATCTCACGCAGAAAGTTGGCGGAAAACGACAGTTCCAGCGCGCGCATGCGAATTTCGTCGGCGCTGGCGGGCGTCGACACGTGGCGCAGCGGATTGAGCAGAACCAGCATCACGTCGCGGCTGGCGCATTCGTAGAACAATGGGAAGACCGCCGGGTTGGCGACATAGCCGCCGTCCCAGTAGGGTTCGCCGTCGATCTCGACGGTGTGGTGCATGGTCGGCAGGCAGGCCGAGGCCAGCAGGGCATCGAGGCTGATCTCGTCATTGCGGAACAGCCTCAACTTTCCGGTATTGACCTGCGTCGCGGCAATGAACAAGCGCAGCGGGCAACGCCGCCGCAGGCGCTCGAAATCCACATGGGCCTCGATCACGTCGCGCAGCGGGTTGAGATCCAGCGGGTTGAGTTCGCTCGGCGAGAACACCGAAGACAGGCGGAGCATGAACTTCATGACCGGGTTCAGCGTGACGCCATTGCCACTGCCATTCGGCACCGCCAGTTCGAACGGCGGGGTATCGGCGATCGCTGTCCAGAAGGCGTCCAGGGCTTCGCGGGCGCCGTCCCGTCCGCCGACGATCCAGCCGTGGGCCATCACCACCGCATTCATCGCACCGGCACTGGTCCCGCTGATACCGTCGAAGCCGAAGCGTCCATGCTCGAGCAGCGCGTCGAGCACACCCCATGTGAACGCGCCGTGGGCGCCCCCCCCCTGCAGCGCCAGACTCAGGCGTGCGCGCGATACCGCTGTTTTTCGCGAAAACATCCTCAATTCCTCCGGACACCGACCCCGTGCAGCTGACCGGCGTCCGAGCCTCCCGATTGCGACCGCCACGGCATGCGGCACCGCACCAGCCGTCGGTCGCACGCTGCGACAAAGCAGCCTTTCCCGGCTAGCATGTCATCGATCGGCACGATTGCCGTGCTGCAGCACATTCGTTTTCGTTTTTCCACGGACGCTTACACAGATGACACACTTCGCCCACTTCGAACAGGATCTGGACCAGATCGCGCTCGAACTCGCCGGACTCGGTGCGCTGTGCAACGTCCGTCTTCGCGATCCCGGCATGATCCAGTCGATCCTCGACGGCCATACACCGGTCGAATGCAGCAATCCACCGGCATTCGTGAAGATGCGCGGCCTGCTCGCCCTGGCCTACAAGACGATCGAGGAATCCAGTCGCTTCGAGGGTGCCGAGGCCACCGCCCGGATGATCCACCATGCCGTCCAGATTGCCAGCGAGCGCCGCGACAAGTTTTCCTGATTCCTGCCGGCGCTCGGTGGCGACTGCCTGCCAAGGCAGTTGTCGGGGTACCTCCGGTGCGAGATGATATCGTCGGCGATAGTTGCAAGAGGGCCTGACATGGAGATGAAACCGATCCATTCGGGGCGCCTGCGGGCCGCGGGCTATGATCGCGCCACCCGCACCCTGCGGGTCGAGCTCGACGACGGCACGCTGTTGGATCATGCCGGCGTCGGCGAGGAAACCTGGCGCAGGCTTGCCAGCTCGGGTTCCGCATGGAGTTACTACCGCGACAACGTCGAGGAGGAATTCACCGCGCGGCGGGCATCGGCCGAAGCCAAGCAGGCCACCGGCAACCCACTCGACGCGCTGTTCCGCAAGGACTGACCGGCGTCGCGACCGGTCGATCCCGTTCCTCGATGCCGCCCCGCGGCGGGGGGCGATCGGCGATCTGCAAGCGACGCACCGAGCGCCGGCCGCGACGCGTGGCTGCCGTCGGCCTCGAGCGGCGCCGTCGGCGACTGTTTCGCCGCTATGGCGCGGATCCCGCGACCGGCCGCCAACCCGGTTGGCGATGGCGGGCCAGGTGGCGCGGCGTCCACGATGGCGGGATCTTGTGCACGAACCGGTAGCGGGCGACGTGGTAGCTGGGGTCGAAACCGTAGAAATTGCGATGCATCTGCGCCAGTTCTTCGTCGCGATAGGCGGCGAGGGGCTTTGCGGCCTCGTCGGCGGCGCGGCGCGCGGCCTTGGCCTGCACGCACGCGGCCAGATCCCCGGCCGCCGCCAAGCCCAGCGCCCGCGCCCGCATTCGGTCCTCGAAGTCGTCCGCGCCGCTGCCGAAGCACGCGTCGATCAGTCCGATCTCGGCTGCACCCGCGGCGGTCAGCGGCAGCCGACCGCCCGCCAACTGCCGGGCCCGGTCCGGCCCCAGCCGACGCGGCAGCAGGTAGGTCCAGTATTCCGAACCGTAGAGATTGCCCATGTTCCTGTAGTGGGGGTTGAGCACCACCCCGGGGTGCGCCCAGACTTGGTCGGCAGCCAGCGCCAGGAAGCAGCCACCCGCCGCGGCGCTGCCACGCAGCGCCGCGACGGTCAGGCGGTCGGAGAGATTGATGATCGCGGCGCAGACGTCGTCCATCGCGACGATGTTGCGCCATGACTCGTCGGCCGCCGACTCGGCCGCCTCGATCCGGTTCAGGTGAATGCCGTTGGACCAGAAGTCCGGTCCACCGGTGAACACCAGCACCCGCGTCGGTCGCGCCGCGACCTGCGCGATCGCGGCTTCCAGCCTGTGGCATTGCTCGCTGCCCATCGCACCGTTGTAGAACGCGAAGGACAGGAAGCCGACGCTCCCGTCCGCGCTCTCCTCGTAGCGCAGCTCGCCGTGATCGTCGTGATCGCGCACGAGGGCTGCCGGCCGCTCGGGCAGCAGCGCGGCCTGCGCGGCGAACGCCTCGGTCGCGGGCCGCTTGATCGGCACGTCCGAGTCCTTGCGGCGGACATGCCCGATCCATACCGAACCGTCGACGGTGCGGCGCAGGATGGCGCCTTCGCGACGGGCGACACAGGCACCCGGCTCGCCGGCGATGTCCGGCGGCCCCGGATGCGCGTCGTAGAGGTGGCAGGTTTCACCGAACAGCCGATCGGCGACGCCGGGGAAGCCGTCCCCGGCACGCAGCTTGGCCAACACCGTCGCGGTGTCGTCGAGCCGCCAGTCGATGTGCCGATCGACCTGCCGCATCAGCGGCCGCAGGCGCCCTCGCCCACCGGCCACGGCAAGCGGAATCGGGCGCCAGCACCCGTGGCGCCAGGCGTCGACCCGTGCCAGTGCCTCCCGCACACAGGCCAGCGCAGCGTCGCCGACCTCCCGTCGGTACAGGCTGGCCTTCGACGCGGCGCGCATCGGGAAGCGGCGGCTGGCCCAGATGTCGCCGGCGTCGATCTCGCCGTTGGCCTGGAGCACGGTCACGCCCCATTCGATCTCGCCCTGCTGGACCGCCCAATCGAGCGCCGACGGCCCGCGGTCGCCGACGATGCCCGGATGCACCACCAGACACAGCCGTTTCGTCCAGATCGATGCCGGGATCGCCCGCTTGAGGAACGGCGCCAGGACCACGTCCGGCGCGAACGACGCGACCGCCTCCTCGGTCACCGAATCGCGGATGTCGAATTCCACCGACAGATCGTGACCATCGGCCGCCAGCTCGGCATGAAGGCGCTGACCGAGGCTGTTGAAGTCGTGGACCAGGAACAGGATGCGCATCAGCAGATCCTCGGCAACTGCTCGCCGGACAGCCAGTCCACCAGCCGCCGGCCACCGAATTCGGTGCGGATCTGGACGAAGTGGTGGGGATCCTCGGT
The DNA here is from genome assembly GCA_020445745.1 of Rhodocyclaceae bacterium. Taxonomy (GTDB): domain Bacteria; phylum Pseudomonadota; class Gammaproteobacteria; order Burkholderiales; family Rhodocyclaceae; genus Cognatazoarcus. The sequence continues at coordinate 9,478 of JAGRGB010000090.1, forward strand.
GACTTCGCCGATCACCGCGGCCCGGCAGCCGAGCGGATGGGCCCGCAATGCGGCCAACGCTGCCGCGGCCCGCGCGGCCGGCAGGATCACCACCAGCTTGCCCTCGTTGGCGACGTACAGCGGATCGAGTCCGAGGAACTCACAGGCGGCCTGGACCTGGGAAGCGATCGGAACGGCGGCCTCTTCCAGTGTGATGCCGACGCCCGAGCGGGCGGCGATCTCGTTGAGGGTGGTCGCCAGGCCGCCGCGGGTGGGATCGCGCAGGACGTGGACCTGCGGCACCGCAACCAGCAGCGCGTCGACGAGACCGTGGATCGCGGCGGAATCGGAGACGATTTCGGTCTCGAAGCCCAGCGCCTCGCGCTGCGACAGGATCGCGGTGCCATGATCTCCGATCGTCCCCGACACCAGCACGGCATCGCCCGGCCGTGCGCGCCGGCCCGAGATGTCGCGCCCGGCCGGCAGCGCGCCGACGCCGGTGGTGGTGATGAACACGCCATCGCCCTTGCCATGCTCGACCACCTTGGTGTCGCCGGTGACCACCGGCACGCCCGCATCCCGCGCCGCAGCGGCCATCGACGCGACGATGCGCTGCAGATCGGCCAGCGGAAACCCCTCCTCGAGCACGAAGGCGGCGGCGAGATAGAGCGGCCGCGCGCCCATCACCGCGACATCGTTAACGGTGCCGTGGACCGAGAGGCTGCCGATGTCGCCGCCCGGGAAGAACAGCGGCGAGACGACATGGGCATCGGTGGCGATCACCAGGCGCTCGCCGGCCGCGGCGGCGGGAAGCACCGCGCCGTCGTCGCCCTGGCGCAGGAACTCGTTGTCGAAGGCGGCCACGAACAGCTCGTCGATCAACTGGGCCATCGCCCGCCCGCCGCCACCGTGGCTGGTGTCGATGCGCCCGCGCCTGAGGTCCAGCGGGCGGACATGGCCTTTCCTGACGCGCCCGCTCATCGGCTGACGGTCGCCATGGCTGATCGGCCGCGCCCTGCCTCAGGCCGCCGCCACCGGCAGATCCCGGAAGCGTCCGAACTTGTAGTGGGCCGCACAGGCACCCTCGGGACTCACCATGCACGAGCCCATCGGATTGTCGGGCGTACACGCGGTGCCGAAGATCCCACACTCGCTCGGCTTCTTGACGCCGCGCAGGATCGCACCGCATTCGCAGGCCTTGTTGTCCGGCACGCGGACGTAGTCGAGCCCGAAGCGCCCCTCGGCATCGAACTCGGCAAAGGACTTGCGGATCCGCAGGGCCGAATACGGCACCACGCCCAGTCCGCGCCATTCGAAGCTGCGGCGCAGTTCGAAGACCTCGGAAACCAGCGCCTGGGCCTTCAGGTTGCCGTCCTCGGTGACCGCTCGCGTGAACTCGTTCTCCACCGCGGCGCGCCCCTGGTTCACCTGGCGGACCAGCATGCGCACCGCCTGCATCACGTCGAGCGGTTCGAAACCCGCGATCACCACCGGCTTGCGGTACTCCTCGGCAAAGAACCGATAGGGACGCGTTCCGATCACCGTGGACACGTGGGCAGGTCCGATGAAGCCGTCGAGCGCCAAGCTTCCGAGCTCGCGCACTTCCGGCGACTCGAGGATGCTGCTGATCGCCGACGGTGTCAGCACGTGATTGCACAGCACGCTGAAATTGTCGAGGCCGAGGGCCTTCGCCTGTCGGATCACCAGCGCGGTGGGCGGCGTCGTGGTTTCGAAGCCGATCGCGAAGAACACCACCTGCCTCCCGGGCGACCGGCGCGCCAGCGCGAGGGCGTCCGCCGCCGAGTAGAGCATGCGGATGTCGGCACCACGCGCCTTGGCCTCTTGCATCGACAGGCCGCCGGAGGCCGGCACCCGCAGACAGTCGCCGTAGCTCAGGACCGTGACGTCGGCTTCCAGCGCCAGCCGGATCGCCATGTCGATGCGTCCGATCGGCAGCACGCACACCGGGCAGCCGGGACCGTGAATGATCTGCAGGTTGCCGGGCAGCAGATCGGTGACGCCATAGCGCGAGACTGCATGGGTATGACCGCCGCAGAACGCCATCAACGCATATTGCCGATCGCGATCCACCTCGGCGTGGATCGCCGCCGCCAGCTTCCGCGCCAGCGCGCCGTCGCGGAATTCATCGACGTACTTCACGGGCCCGCCCCGCCGCCGGCCCCGGCGATGTCGACACCGGCCTCGGCGAACAGCGCCAAGGTACGCTCAGCCTCGTCGGCGTCGAGTCGGGACAGCGCATAGCCGACATGCACGATCACGTAGTCGCCGACCGCGACCTCGTCCACCAGCGCCAGGGAGATCTCCCGCCGCACACCGCCGAGATCCACCCGGGCGCAGTCCCGGTCGGTCAGTTCGATGACTCGCGCGGGGATCGCCAGGCACACTTCAAAGGCCTTCCGCGATGCGACGGATCGCGATCCAGGCCTGGCCGAGGGCGATGCCGCCGTCGTTGGGCGGCGCCTGGCGCGCCAGCAGCACCTTGAAGCCGCGCGCACCGAGGCGGCGCGGCAGTTCTTCCGCGAGCAGGCGATTGAGCATGCAGCCGCCGGCCAGCGCCACGGTGCGCACACCTCGGTCACGGGCCGCCGCCGCGACCCATTGGTCGAGCGCCGCCACCAGGCTGGCATGGAAGACCGCGGCACCCCGCGCCGGATCGCGCTCGTCCGCAAGCTGGCCGAGCAAGGGTGACAGATCCAGCTCGCCGTCGACGATCCGCCATTGGCCGACCGCCGGCATCGCCGGGCCGTAGGCGCGCGCAGCCGCTTCCAGTCGCATCGGCGCCTCGGCCTCGAAGGCCATCGTCCCGCAGATGCCGAGCAGGCCCGCGGCCGCATCGAACCAGCGCCCGAGACTGGTACAGGGCGGCGACAGCAGCGGACGATCGATCAGCGTCGCCAGGCGCTCGGCACCACTGAAGCCGGCGAAGCGCTCGGCGATCTCGTCGGCCCGTCCGAGACGGTGCAGCACCGCCGCGGCCATCCGCCAGGGCTCCGTCGCGGCGCGCTCGCCACCGGGCATCGCCAGCCGGGAAAGGTGGCCGAGGCGCTCGAAGCCGGCCCCTTCGAGCAGCATCAGCTCGCCACCCCAGATGCCGCCGTCGCTACCCAGCCCGACGCCGTCCATCGCCACCCCGAGCGCCGGCTCGAGGTGGCCATGCTCGGCCAGCACCGCGGCCAGGTGGGCGTGGTGGTGCTGCACGCCGATCGCGGGAATACCGAAGCGGTGCGCGATCTCGAACGCCGCGTGGGTCGAGTGGAAATCCGGATGCAGATCGTGGGCGACGGCCTCGGGCCGCACCGCGAGGATCGCCATCAGATGCTCGACGATCTCGTCCAGAGCGAGGCAACTGGCGGCATTGTCGAGGTCGCCGACATGCTGCGACAGGAAGGCCTCGTCGCCCCGCGCGACGCATACGGCACTTTTCAGCCAGGCGCCGAGCCCGACCACCGCCGGGCATTTGCTTGCCAGCCGGATCGATCGCGGCGTGTAGCCTCGGGCGCGGCGCACGAAGCGCGGCGTCGGCGCCGACCCCGCAAGGCCGGCCCGCCCGGCGATCACCACCGAGTCGTCGGCACGCACCAGAATGTCGCGGTTGTGCATCAGATAGGCGTCGGCGATGCCCGCCAGGCGCTTGACCGCCTCAGGGTTGTCGATCACCAGCGGCTCGCCTCCGGGGTTGGCCGAGGTCATCAGCAGCGCCAGGTCCTGGGGCAGGTCGAGCCAAGCGGTACCGGCCGGGCGGCCGGCATCGTCATGGAACAGCAGGTAGTGCTGCGGCGTGTAGGGCAGCATCAGGCCGATGGTCGCCAGCCCCGGCGCGACGCCCCACAGTTCATGGTCCACCGCATCGCGCTTGTCGACCAGTACGATCGGCCGTTCGGGTGACTCCAGCAACTGCCTGTCATGGCGCGTCATGTCGGCCCATCGCGCCGCCGATGCCGCATTCAGGACCATCACCGCGAACGGCTTGGCGTCACGGCCCTTCGACCGACGCAAGCGTTCGACCGCATCCGGATTTCGCGCATCGCAACACAGATGGAAGCCACCGAGCCCCTTGATCGCGACGATCTCGCCGGTGAGGATGCGCAACAGCACGTCGGCAATCGGATCCCGGGTGGCGACCCGCACGCCGGAAGACTCCAGCAAGGCGAGTGACGGCCCGCAGGCCGCACAGGCATTGGGCTCGGCGTGGAAGCGACGGTCCGCCGGGGTGTCGTACTCCGTTTGGCAGGCGGAGCACTGGGTGAAACCGGCCATGCTGGTCAGCGCGCGGTCGTAAGGCAGGGCACGGGTGATCGTGTAGCGCGGCCCGCAATGGGTACAATTGATGAACGGATAGCGCCAGCGCCGATCCGCCGGGTCGAACATCTCCGCCAGGCAGTCGCCGCACACCGCGGTGTCGTGGCCGATCGCGGTACTCACCTCGCCACTGCCGCTGGTCTCGATCGCGAACCCGCGGTCGTCCGGCAACGGATCGTCGAGGCTGGACATCACCGAATCGACGCGGGCCAGCGGTGGCGCCTCGCCGACCAGGCGCGCCATCAGCGCCGACAGGTCGCCGCGCGGCCCCTGGGCCTCGATCTCGACACCCTCGCCGTCATTGCGCACCCAGCCCGACAATCCCATCTCCTGGGCGAGCCGAAACACGAACGGCCGGAAGCCGACACCCTGCACGACGCCGCGAACCCGGATGCGGCGCCGTTCGAGCAACGGCACGGAGCTGTTGCGCCGGTCGCTCATGTAGGCCGCCACCCGCTGCGGCGCCGGTGGCGGTCGGTCTCCGCCGCGGCAGCCGCCCTCGCGTCCGCCGCCTGCGCCTGCCCCCGCCGCAGCCACGCGAGCCATCGATCCATGCCTTCGCCGCTGGTGGCGGACACGCGGATCACCTGCAGGCGGTGATTGACCCGTCGCGCAAACGCCTCGGCGCGAGCCACGTCGAAGCACAGGTGAGGGAGCAGATCCACCTTGTTGAGCAGCATCAGCTCGGCAGCCGCGAACATGTCCGGGTACTTGAGCGGCTTGTCTTCGCCCTCGGTCACCGACAGGATCACCACCTTGTGGGCCTCGCCGAGGTCGAATGCGGCCGGACACACCAGATTGCCGACGTTCTCGATCAGCAGCAGGCTGTCGTCCGCCGGCGCCAGGACCGGCAGCGCGCGGCCCACCATCGCGGCGTCGAGGTGACAGCCCTTGCCGGTGTTGATCTGCAGCGCCCGCGCACCGCTGTCACGGATGCGTTCGGCGTCGAACTCGGTCTGCTGGTCTCCCACGATGACCGCCACCGAGCCTTCGCCGGCGAGCGCGCGAACGGTCCGGCACAGCAGCGAGGTCTTGCCGGAGCCCGGGCTCGATACCAGATTCAACGCGAAGATGCCGTGCTCGGCCAGCCACCGACGGTTGGCCTGCGCGAGCCGGTCGTTGCGACCGAGGATGTCCTGCTCGATGCGCACCATCCGGCCCCGGTCGTTTTCCGACCGACCGGTCGGCGCCGAGCTGCTCGCTGATTCCGGCCGGCGGGCGGCCACGGACGACCCGGCCGCGGCCGCGAGCGGTCGCCAGCCGACGGTTGCGGACCGTAGCAGACGCACCGGCATGGCGGATCCGCCGGTTCGAAACTCCGCACCACCACAACCGCACAATGTACACATGCTGTGCTCCCGACCCAAAACGCGGCGCCACCGCACCGGCTCCGACTAGTCGACCTCGAGCTCCCGTACCCGCATCTCCATGCCTGCGGTGGGCTCCACCCGGTAGCTGCCACACAGCGGGCAGGGGTCGAACCGCGCGGCGATCGCCACGCCGTGGCCACACTGCAGGCATCGCCCGGCCCCCGGCAGATCGATCATCTCCAGCGTCGCACCTTCGGCGACCGTACCACGCATCACTGCCTCGAAACAGAAGCGCAGCGCGTCCTTTTCGACCACGGAGAGGACACCGATCTCGAGCACGACCCGCCTGACGCGGGAAAACGCGCCGCCGCTGGCCGCAGATTCGACGATACCGCGAATGCCCTCGGCCAGCGACATTTCATGCATCGACGGCGACCTCCTGGGATTCGGCTTGCCCCGCTGCGCCGCACGTGGCGGCCGGCACCGGGGCGCTGCGCTTCGATCGCGCCCGGAATTCGCCGGCTCCGCGGGCGCAGGCACCGCCCCGAAAGCGAATCGACGCCATCGGTGCAACGATACGACAGTCCGCGCCGAAGCCGCCACAGCCGCCGGACCGGCGCACGACGCCGGCCGATGTCGCCGGACGGATGCCGAAGCGGCAGCGCATCGGCTACCGGCACCCGCGACCGCAGCTCGGCTGGCGGACGAAGATTCCGCGCCCCATCAAGTGTCTTCTGGGGACGCTTCCGGGCCCCCGCGGCCCATATTTCTTTTGTTGTAGTCCGAGCGTGCGGAAATTTGTCAAAACACGCGAATTTTATTGAAGATTCCGTGCCACGGACCGATGCATGCTCCATCGCCGCGAGTTGCGCCGGCACCCCGAATCCCCTGCGGAGAACGCCATGAAACTCAAGCTCAACATCAAGGGCAAGATCGTCGCGGCTGCGGTCTGCTTCGTCGCGCTGTCGACCGCCATCGGAGTCGTCGGCTACCTGGCGATCCAGCATCTCACCGCGGCCAACCGCGAAGCCGCCAGCTACGCCGAAGGAATTCGCTACCAGGTCGAGACCGACATGTTCCACGACGGCCTCGCGAGCATCGTCAATGCGGCATTGATCGCAGGTCTGCGCAACGACCGCGACGGCTGGACTGCGGCGCGGGCCGAGGTCGCCGAAATGGGCGACGAGATGAAGGAGGATCTCGAACGCGTGGCGGCGCTGCCGCTCGCCCCGGCAGTCCTGAAGAAGGTCGCGGCGGCGATCCAGCCGGTCGATGATTACATCGCTGGGGCGCGACAGATCGTCGAGCTGGCTTTCGACAAGAACGATCAGGCGCTCGCCGAGAAGGTCAACTTCAACCGCCTGTTCGACCGGCTCGAGGTCGAACTCGAGGCCCTCGCCGACGTGATGCTCGAGCGCGCCAAGGCCGCCCAGGCGGAGGCCGAGAAGGCTGCCGCGGAAGAGAGTCGGCTGATGTTGATCGTCCTGGCGGTGTCGATTCCGGTGCTCCTCGGACTGGCAGCGTTCGGCGCCGCCGGCATCAGCCGCCGCATCGGACAGCTCACCGCATTCACCCGCAAGCTCGCCAGCGGCGACGCGGACCTTACCCACCGCCTGCCGGAGGACGGCCACGACGAAATCGCCGAAACCGCCCACGAGTTCAATCGCTTCATGCAGTCCCTCGAGGATCTGGTGGGCAACACCAAGCAGGTGGCCGCGCAACTGGCCACCACCGCGGGCGAAGTCGCCGAAAGCGCGCGTTCGCTGTCGAGCGGCGCGACCGAGCAGAACAACGCCGCCGAAGCGACGGCGGCGACGATCGAGCAACTCACGGCCAGCATCGGATCCATCGCCGAAGGCGCGGCGCAGGTGCGAACGCTGGCCACCACGAGCATGGAAAGGACGCGGGGCGGTCGCGATCAGCTCGCCGGCCTGCTGCGCCAGGTCGACGAGGTGGCGGCCACGGTCGGCCAGTTGGCCGAGGCCGCCGACGAATTCGTCCGCAGCTCCAGCACGATCACCGGCATGACACGCCAGGTGCGGGAAATCGCGGACCAGACCAACCTGCTTGCCCTCAACGCCGCAATCGAGGCGGCCCGGGCCGGTGAGCAGGGACGCGGCTTCGCGGTCGTGGCCGACGAGGTCAGGAAGCTCGCCGAGCGTTCGGCCGAAGCCGTCGGTCAGATCGACGCCGTGACCCACGACCTGTCGGTCCGCTCGGAGCAGGTCGAGGCTGCCATCGCCAAGGGACGCAGCGCGCTCGATTCGAGCCGCGAATCGGCGGCCTCGGTGTTCGACACGCTCCAGGACGCGGACCGCGCGGTGAGCGATTCGACCTCCGGCATCGACGACATCGGCCGTTCGGTGACCGAGCAGCGGTCCGCCACCGAGGAACTCGCCACCAACGCCGAACACATGGCGATGATGAGCGAGCGCGGACGCGACGCAGCGCTCGCGGGGGAACAGGCCTCCGAGGCGATGAACCGGCTCGCCAGGGAACTGTCCGGTCTCGTCGGTCGCTTCCGCACCGGCCATTGACAGGTCGTCCGCGGCAGGGCATCGGCTGCCGGGCGTTGCCGGCAACCGCACCGCGCAACGCCGCTGTAAGGAGGGGCTGATCGGCGACGACCGAGGTGCATGGCTGCATGCGTCCGATCATTGCCCGTCCGTGTGTTCGCCGTCGCACTGCTCGCGGCGGCGGCTGCTCGCGCGGAACCGATTGCCCCGGCCGAACACACGAGCGCCGCGCAAGGGCAGGCGATCGTCACCGGGGATGGCGTCACGGCCATTTCGCTGGCCAGCGGTGAAGTCGTCTGGCGGACTTTGCAGCGGCACCAGACCTACGCCCCGACCGAGGTTGGCGACCGTATCTTCGTCGGCAGCAGCGACGGCCTCGCCGCCATCGACCGCGGCCGCGGCACCGTGCTGTGGCGCGCGGCGCGTGGCAGGACAGTGTTCAGCCCGCTGGCGGTCGGCGGCCTCCTGTATGCCGGCACGCTCGACGCCGAACTGATTGCCTTCGACGCGACCAGCGGACGCAGACGCTGGCGCCGCCGGCTCGACGGCTGGATCTATTCGCCCGTCCTCAGCGACGGCATGCTGGTCACCGGTGGCAGCGCAGCCACGCTGTGGTGGAGCGACGCCGACAGCGGTACCGTGCGCCATCGCCGCCGGCTCGATCAGGAGCTCGTGGCGGCCCCGGTGGCGGCCGCCGGCGGCGTCGTCGCGCGTACCTACGCCGGCACGATCACCTATTTCGACTCGCAGGCAGAACCCCGGTGGCAGGTGACCGGCCCGCCCGGAGCGCTGCCGCCGCTGGTGGTCGGCAGCGATGTGCTGGTGGTCGGCATGGACGGCCGCCTCGAACTGCGATCGCTCGGCGACGGCCGCCCGGTATGGCAGGGCCGGCTCGGAAGCCGGATCCTGACACCACCGGTGGTCGCCGGCGACCGGGTGTTGCTGATCGCCGACTCCGGCGAGGCCGGCCTGCTCGACGCCGGCGCCCGCCGATGGCGCCATACGGTGCGCCTGCCGGCCACCAGCGCCGGTGCCCGACCGCTGTTCCGCGACGGACAGTGGCTGCTGATCGATGCGGACGGGCCTGCCCCTTCCGTACTTTCGTGGCCCGCAGCAATGCCCGCGGGCCGCACTCCGACAACCAACCGCAAGGAGATCGAGCGATGAAATCCGAGTTCGCAGGAGGCATTGCCCTCGCCGTCCTGGCCGGGTTGTGCACGGTGGCCGCGGCCGCACCATTCGGCAACGTGGACGACATCAAGGACGCCGCCGACCTTTGGCACGTCCTCGAGCAGGAGCACCTGGTCGGCCCCAAGATGATCCACTCGGTCCCCTACCAGGGGCAGCATCCCCACGGCGCGATCCTCGAAACCCTCGACAAGACCATCACCGTCGGTGGCCACCGGGGCAGCGTGATCGTCAAGCGCAATTTTGGCGGTGAGGGTGTCAGCAAGGCTGCGGTAGCCGACGATCCGGCCAAGTATCTGGGCGCGGTGACGGTGATGTTCAAGCGTGAGGCCGGTTACGACAGCGACAACCGGGACTGGTTCTGGGCCAAGTACAAGCCCGATGGCAGCCCCGATCGCAACCCCAAGGGCATGGCGCTCGCCGGACGCGTGGCGAAAGGCATGCCGCAAGGTTGCATCGCCTGTCACCGGGGCGCACCGGGCGGTGACTACGTGTTCAACAACGACCGATTCCGCTGAATCGGCACAGCCACGCGAGGAGGGACAAGACCATGAACAAGTACAGCGCCTTCTGCGCCGCGGTCGCCGGCGCGACGCTCGCTGCCTGTGCAGGCACCGCGATGCAATCGACCGAATCCGAAAAGCCGCCGTTCGGCGACGCGGCCAGCATGGCGTTCGCGGCCGATCTGTGGCAGGCGATGGGGGCCGCCGGACTGCGCGGCAGCGACGCGCTGCACGGTACGCCGTACACCGGCCAGCATCCCCACGGAGCGATCCTCGACACCCTCGACACCACGCTGACCGTGGCCGGCCGTCAGGGCGAAATCATCGTCAAGCGAAATTACGGAGGGGAGGGCGTCAGCAAGGCCGCGGTGGCGGACGATCCCGGCCGCTACCTGAAGGCCGTCACGGTGATGTTCCGCCGGGAGAAAGGCTACGATCCAGACAACGCCGACTGGTTCTGGGTCAAGTACCTGCCCGACGGCAGTCTCGACCGCAATGCCAAGGGCATGGCCCTTGCCGGCCGGGTCGCAAAGGGTGCGTCGCAGGGCTGCATTGCCTGCCACCGGGGCGCGCCCGGCGGTGACATGGTGTTCAACAACGACCGCTATTGATGCGTCTCCCACGCCGCGGCGGCGACGACCGGGCGGTCAGCGCGCCCGGCCGATCTCTGCCCGGCGCGCGGCCAGCAATTGTCGGACCGCCCAAACCTCGAGCCCAATGCCGAGCGCGAACAGGGACAGCATCACAGGCATTGCCGCCAGCGCCGGGAATTCCTGCGGGAATCCCACGCCAAGCATCGCCGCAGTCAGGTTCACGGTGGCGGCCAGGCTGGTAAGGACAAACTTGGCCGGCAGCCCGCCGCCGCGGCGACGCGCGTCGCTGGGGGCGGCCGCCGACCCGGTTGGCGGCGACACGGCACGCGCTTCACGCGCGTGCGCATGGACTTTACGCTTGGGCATCGACGGTCGAACCCATTTGGCGAAGACCCCATTCTAACCGCGTTGCCATTGCGGCGCGGCGTCACTGCGCGTGACTTGCCGCGACACGCCAGGTGGCCGACCACGGCGCCGGCACCGTGGCCGGATCGCGAAACGACCCGGCCGCCGCAGCATTTGCATCGCATCGATCGTCGACATCGGCCTAGAATTCGGGTCTCGATTGATCGCGGCGTGCCCATGACCGAGGCCTCCGAACTGTTTGCCGTGGCCGCCCGGCCGCTGCCGGACGCCACCGACCTGTGGTGTGTGTCCGACGACCGCCGCGAATCCCTTGTCGCGAGCGGGTGGCGGGCTGAGCAGCGCGAGGTTCACGCGCACCGCCGTGGCAAGCGCACGCCGGTTCACCACCCACCTGCCGTCATCGAGCGACAACGGAGGAAGCTACCGACATGAGTCCACAGGAAGAAGCCCTGGTCGACGCCATTCTGGCCAGCGGCATCACGCTGCCCGCGCCGGATGCCCAGTTGCTGGAACTGATGCGCATCGCGGCCGACGAGGACAGCGGACTGGACGAAGTGGCTCGGGCAGTGTCGCGCACCCCGGCCACCACCGGGGCGGTGTTCCGGGTGTCCTCGTCGCCGGTGTTCGGGCAGGTCCGGCCGCGCAAGACCGTTCTCGAGGCGGTCGTGCTGCTGGGCAAGATCAAGGTGCTGGCAATCGCCACCAGCACGACCCTGCGCAGCAAGCTCGGCGACGTGCCGGCGCGGGTGGTCGCCGCGATCTGGGACGTGTGCTTTGCGGTCGCGCAGGAGAGCTGGGCAGTGATGCACGCATCGCGCACGCCACGGCTGGCCGACGACGCATTTCTCGCCGCGCTGATGCACGATGTCGGGATCGCACTGATCCTGCGCCGTCACCCGGATTTCCTCGCCCGCTTCGACGTCAATGCCGGCAATGTCGACGATGCGGGCCTCCGTGTCGATGGCATGATCGAGGTCAACCACGCCGCGATCGGTGCCCATGTCGCCCGCAACTGGAAGCTGCCGGCCCAGGTCTGCGAGGCCATCGCACTGCACCACACGCCGCCGGATCCGGCCGACGGCGATGGGGACGACGCCCGCATCCTGAGCGCCGCGATCGCCGTCGGTCGCCGCCGTTGTGGCGCGATCCGTCCGGAAGAATGGGCTTGCTGGGAGCCCTTCGTTCGCGAACGGATGGGCATCCCGGAGGATGCCCTCGAGCCGCCGCCGGCCTGACCACGGTCCGTGTCGCAGCCCGACCGAATGCCTATCAAGCTACTCCTGTTCGCGTTGGCGGCGCTCGTCGTCGCTACCGGTACGACCTGTGCTGCCGATGCCACGGTGGACATCGAAATGACCGTGCGGCTGGATCCCTCGGCCCGCATCGTCGAGGGCACGGCGCGACTGCGACTGCCGGCGGGCAACTCGCGCCGTCTGTTGCTTGCGAGCGCAGCCCGCCTGCGCACGCTGGCGATCAACGACCAGCCCGCGCGCCGGCGCGAGCGGGTCCAGGGCGAGCTGCGCAGCTGGTCTCTGCCGTCTCGGGCCGAGACCGTGGATGTCCGTTGGGAGCAATCTCTGGAGCCGACGCCGACCAACCTCGACCACCGCGCGACGATCGGCCGGGCAAGCGCCTCGGCCGCCGAACTGGGCAGCTTCCTACCGGCCGCGGCCCAGTGGTACCCGGGGCTGCAGGTCGACGGCGCGCCGGCGCTGCAGCGCTGGCGGGTGACCGTCGAAACGCCGGCCGGGCAGCGGGCGATCGTTCCGGGCCGCCTGGTCGAGGAGCGGGCCGACGACAAGGGCCGGACGATCACCTACCGGATGGACGTGCCGGCGGAGGGCGTGGACCTGATCGCTGGTCCCTACCGCCAGGCCGAGCGCAAGATCGTTTCGATCGACGGCCGCACGCTGAGCCTGCGCACGCTCTTTCATCCGGAGATCGAAGGCAGCTCCGACGACTACCTCGACGCGCTGGTGGGCTACTTCAAGCTCTACGAGAAGTGGATCGGTCCGTATCCGTTCGACGATTTCACGATCGTCTCGAGCCCGACCCCGACAGGTCTGGGCCTGCCGAGCCTGACCTACCTCGGCATCGACGTGCTCAAGCTGCCGTTCATCCGCGACACCTCCCTCGGCCACGAGGTACTGCACAACTGGTGGGGCAACGGCGTCTATCCGGACTACGAAGGTGGCAACTGGAGCGAAGGGCTGACGACCTTCATGGCGGACTACCACTATGCCGAGCGCAGCTCAGCCGACAAGGCACGGTTGATGAGGCTCGGCTGGCTGCGGGACCTGTCGGCGATACCGCCGGGCGAGGGGCTGCCGCTGGCCCGCTTCACCTCGCGCACCCACGGCATCGCCGCGGCGGTGGGCTATGGCAAGTCGGCGATGCTGTTCTACATGCTGCGCGAGCGCATCGGCAAGCCGGCATTCGACAAGGCGGTCCGACGCATCTGGCGCAGTTACCGCTTCAAGGTGGCGGGCTGGGCGGCGCTGCGCGAGGCGTTCGAGGCCGAAGCGGGCGACGAGCTCGAGTCGTTCTTCAAGCAGTGGGTCGAACGGGAAGGCCTGCCACGACTGACACTGGCGGCGGGCGACGACGGCGGAGCCGAGTTGTTGCAGGACGAGGCGGGCTACCTGCTGCAAGTCCCGTTGGAATTGCGCAGCGGCGCGCTGCGGCAGAGCCTTACCGAACGGGTCGCCGGCTCCCGTCATGCCTTGCGGCTGCAGGCGGAGGGCGGCGAACTGCTGCTCGACCCGGATTTCAAGATTCTGCGCCGACTGGCACCCCGCGAGATTCCGCCGACCCTGCGCGATGTCAATCTGGCCGGTCCGGCACAACTGGTCGCTCTGGGCGGAGACGACATGGACGGGGCCATCGGCGAACTGACCCGGCGCCTGCTGGACGCCGAGGCGTCGGCGGTCGACGACGACCGGCTGTCCGGCGATCAGGCGCTTCTGGTGGTCGGCACGGCAGACGCGGTAGACGACTGGCTGGCCCGCCACGACATGGCCCCGAGACCGGCGGCCGTCGATCGGCGGGGCGAGGTCCAGGCCTGGGCCGGCCGCCATGGCGACGACCGGCCGCTGCTGGTGGTCAGCGCCGCCAACGCCAATGCGCTCGCGGCTGCCGCCCGCTCGCTTCCCCACCTCGGTCGCTACGGCTGGGTCGTCATCGACGAGGGACACGCCAGCGACCATGGCCAGTGGCCCTCGCTGCCCCAGTCGATCCCGTTGCAGGCGTCAGGCAAGACAGCCCGCTGACGGTCGGCGGCGCACACCGCGGCGAATCGGCGCGAGCCCCGGCCGTCGTTGCGGCCGACCGCCCATGCGCAGGCGCGCCCTGTGCCGCTGCGCTGCGAAATCCGCATTCAGCGGCATCCTCATGAACGAGCGCAGCCGCCGCAACGGCCGGCCGAGGTCGGCCTGGTCCGCGCACAGCCGCCAGCGCATCAGGGCCAGCAACAGCGCGTGGAACAGGATCCCGAGCCCGGTGGCGAGAAACAGCAGGGCAGAATCGGGATCGGAGAACATCGGGTGCAGCCCGCGCCCCATCACCTTGACCAGCACGGCGCCGAGCAGGTTGACCGCGGCCAGCGCGAACAGCGCGCACTCCGCCGCCCGCCACCAGGCGAGCAGTGGCGGGCCCGGCGCCTTCGATGGATTCCGCTCAGCCAATACGGTCGCTCCCGATCCTTCCTCGGTTGACTGCGACCGGCGCCGGCATGTTCCCGGCGGTGGCGAGCAGAGCGGTGGCGTCGGGCCGTGCCCTACGCGCTCAGCGCTCGACCTGCCCGACGTCGCGCACCGCGCCGGTGTCGGCCGACGTGGTCAACGCCGCGTAGGCACGCAGTGCGGGCGACACCACGCGGTTGCGCTTCTCGGGCTTCCACGCCAGCATCCCGCGCGCGTCCATCTGCGCCCGGCGACGGGCGAGTTCTTCGTCGGACACGTCGAGCCGGATGCTGCGAGCGGGGATGTCGATGTCGATCATGTCGCCCTCCTCGACCAGCGCGATCGCGCCGCCGCAAGCCGCCTCGGGCGAGACATGGCCGATCGACAGGCCCGAGGTACCGCCGGAGAAACGCCCGTCGGTGAGCAGCGCACAGGCCTTGCCGAGCCCCTTCGACTTGAGGTAGCTGGTCGGGTAGAGCATTTCCTGCATGCCCGGCCCCCCCTTCGGCCCCTCGTAGCGGATGACGACGACGTCACCGGCCTCGATGCGATCGCCGAGGATGCCCTCGACGGCGGCATCCTGGCTTTCGAACACGCGCGCCCGACCACGGAACCTCCAGATCGACTCGTCGACACCCGCAGTCTTGACGATGCAGCCCTTGTCGGCGATGTTGCCGTAAAGGACCGCGAGGCCGCCGTCCCGGGTGAAGGCGTTGGCCTTGTCGCGGATGACGCCTGCCGTGCGGTCCATGTCGAGTTCGTTCCAGCGCCGGTCCTGGCTGAACGCCACCTGGGTCGGCACGCCGCCCGGCGCCGCCTTGTAGAACTCGAACACCGAGCTGTCGTGGGCGTCCATGATGTCCCACCGCGACAGGGCCTCGCCCATGGTCTTGCTGTGGACGGTCGGCACGTCCCGGTGCAGCAGCCCGGCGCGGTCGAGTTCGCCGAGAATGCCCATGATGCCGCCGGCGCGGTGGACGTCCTCGATATGGACGTCCGGCACGGCCGGCGCCACCTTGCACAGGCAGGGCACCTGGCGCGACACCCGGTCGATGTCCTGCATCGTGAAATCGACGCCTGCCTCGCGCGCCGCGGCCAGCAGGTGCAGGACGGTATTGGTCGAGCCGCCCATCGCCACGTCGAGGCTGATGGCGTTCTCGAATGCCGCGAAACTCGCGATCGAACGGGGCAACACACTGGCGTCATCGTGCTCGTAGTAGCGCCGCGCGAGATCGACGATGCGGCGCCCCGCCTCGCGGAACAGCTTCTCGCGGTCGGCATGGGTGGCGACGATGGTGCCGTTGCCCGGCAGCGACAGACCCAGCGCCTCGGTCAGGCAGTTCATCGAATTGGCGGTGAACATGCCCGAACAGGAGCCGCAGGTGGGGCACGCCGAGCGCTCGATCGCCGCGACCTCTTCGTCCGAGCAGTTGCTGTCGGCCGCCTTGACCATCGCGTCCACGAGATCGAGGGCGATGACCTTGTTCTCCCACTTGACCTTGCCGGCTTCCATCGGCCCGCCCGAGACGAACACCGCCGGAATGTTGAGCCGCAACGCGGCCATCAGCATGCCCGGCGTGATTTTGTCGCAATTCGAGATGCACACCATCGCGTCGGCGGTATGGGCGTTGACCATGTATTCGACGGAATCGGCGATCAGCTCGCGCGACGGCAACGAATAGAGCATGCCATCGTGGCCCATCGCAATGCCGTCGTCGACCGCGATGGTGTTGAATTCCTTGGCAACGCCCCCTGCCGCCTCGATCTGGCGGGCGACCAGTTGCCCGAGGTCCTTCAGGTGCACGTGGCCGGGCACGAACTGGGTGAAGCTGTTGACCACCGCGACGATGGGCTTCTCGAAGTCACCGTCCTTCATGCCGGTGGCGCGCCACAGGGCGCGGGCGCCGGCCATGTTGCGGCCTGCGGTCGAGGTACGGGAACGGAATTGCGGCATCTGAATCTCCGGAAGAGCGCTGTCACTTCGACCTGCAAGTGTATCCTCAGGGAGCCCGTCGCCGGGAGCACCGTCGCCAACATAGAGCGGAACTATCGTGCCGATTGGGATTTCTCATCATCGGCGATCGCGACGGCGTCTATCGTGTTAGGAGCCGCCGGAAGTCGAGGCGCATTCGAGTGAAGTGACCCGTAGGAGACGTCCATGCAACTGAAGGGAAGCAAGACCGAGGAAAATCTCAAGGCCGCGTTCGCCGGCGAGTCGCAGGCCAACCGCCGCTATCTCTATTTCGCATCCAAGGCCGACGTCGAGGGCTACAACGATGTCGCGGTAGTGTTCCGCTCGACCGCGGAAGGCGAGACGGGTCACGCCCACGGTCACCTGGAGTACCTCGAGGCCAGCGGGGATCCGGCCACCGGGCTGCCGATCGGCAAGACCGCAGACAACCTCGCGGCCGCCATCGCCGGCGAGACCCACGAATACACCGACATGTATCCGGGCATGGCCAAGGCCGCCCGCGAAGAAGGGTTCGAAGAGATCGCCGACTGGTTCGAGACCCTTGCCAAGGCCGAGCGCAGCCACGCCAACAAGTTCCAGCGCACGCTCGACGAGGTCAAGGCCGGCGACTGAGGCCACGGGCGGGTGCGCCGCCGGCGCGCCCGTCGCCATCTTCATCCCCACGAGAGGTAGACGATGCCGTCCGGAACCATCCGGGAGGGCAGCCTGGAGGCGCCCACCCGCCACCCGCTGGACTGGAAGAACGAGGCGTTCTGGGATCCGGCCGCCCTCGACGAGGAACTCGACCGGGTGTTCGAGATCTGCCATGGCTGCCGGCGCTGCGTCAGCCTGTGCGGCGCGTTCCCGAAGTTGTTCGACCTGATCGACGAAGGCGACACCGGGGAACTCGACGGCGTCGACAAGGCCCGCTATGCGGATGTGGTCGACCAGTGCTACCTGTGCGACATGTGCTACATGACCAAGTGTCCCTACGTGCCGCCGCACGAATGGAACCTCGATTTTCCACACCTGATGCTGCGCGCCAAGGCAGTTGCCCGCCGTCGCGACGGCCCCAAGCTGCGCGACACGATCCTGTCGTCGACCGACAAGACGGGGATGTTCGCCGGCATCCCGGTGGTCACGCAGACGATCAACGCGGTCAATCGCACGAGACCGATGCGGGCCGTGATGGAAAAGACGCTCGGCGTCGACCGCAAGGCCTGGCTGCCGGAGTTCGCGACCCGCAAGTTCCGATCCGCGGCCGGCTCCGCGAGCGCCCACGACGTTCGCGACGGCGCGCGTTCGCCCGGCAAGGTCGCTCTGTTCGCGACCTGCTACATCAACTACAACGAGCCCGGCATCGGCCACGACCTGGTCGCGATCCTCGACCACAACGGGATTCCCTGGGTGCTCGCCGACAAGGAGGCCTGCTGCGGCATGCCCAAGCTCGAGCAAGGCGATCTCGACGGCGTCGAGGCCCTGAAGGCGATCAACGTTCCGCGGCTTGCGTCGCTGGCCCGCGACGGCTACGCGATCCTCACCGGGGTGCCGTCGTGCACGCTGATGTACAAGCAGGAACTGCCGATGATGTTCCCCGACGACCCGGACGTCGCGGCGGTGCGCGACGCGATGTGGGATCCCTTCGAATACCTCGTCGCGCGCCACAAGGACGGCCTGCTGAAGACCGACTTCGCAAGCGGCCTCGGCAAGGTCGCCTACCAGGTGCCTTGCCACGGCCGCGTGCAGAACGTCGGCCGCAAGACCGAGGCGCTGCTGCAGATGATTCCGGACACCACGCTCGAAATCATCGAGCGCTGCTCGGGTCACGCCGGCACCTTCGGCGTCAAGAAGGAGTTCCATGCGATGGCGATGAAGATCGGCCGCCCGGTATTCCGGCGCATGGCCGACGCCGAGCCCGATTTCATCAGTTCGGACTGTCCGCTCGGCGGCCACCATATCGCCCAGGGCCTGTCGGAGCAACACGGCAAGACGCCACCGCTGGCCCATCCGTTGAGCCTGCTGCGCAAGGCCTATGGCGTCTGAAGGCATCACGGAGATCGGGATGAAACCGTTCGCACGGCAGGACCTGTGGCCGCTGGAGGAATACCACCGGCGGCGGCCGGCGTTCCGCGCCGAGGTCATCGCCCACAAGCGTCGGCGCACCGCACACCTCGGCGAGCACGTGACGCTGCTGTTCGAGGATGCGACGACGATCCGCTACCAGATCCAGGAGATGCTGCGCATCGAACGGACCTTCGACCCGCGGGGCATTCAGGACGAACTCGATGCCTACAACCCGCTGATCCCGGATGGCTGCAACTTCAAGGCGACGATGCTGATCGAATACGCCGATCCGGTCGAACGCGCGGACCGCCTGAAGCAACTCAAGGGTATCGAGCGAATGACCTGGGTCCGGGTGCAAGGCCATCGCGAGGTGTTCGCGATCGCCGACGAGGACCTGGTACGTGAGAACGACGAGAAGACCTCTTCGGTGCATTTCCTGCGCTTCGAACTGGACGCCGACATGCGATCCGCCCTGAAGGGCGGTGCGGCGCTGGCGATGGGCATCCGCCATCCGGCGTACACGCTCACCCGCGAGACTGTCGCCCCCGACCTGCGGTCGGCGCTGGTGGCCGACCTCGACTGAGCGCGGCGGTCCACCGCCTGGGCTATCATGGCGCTCCGGAGCACGCACGGAGCACAGCAATGGACACCCCCGGCGACACCGCTGACGAACAGGACGGCTTCGACCTGGGGCCGGTCGAGGTCCGCGTATTGGCGGTGCTGATCGAGAAATCCTTCGTCACCCCGGACAACTACCCGATGTCGGTCAACGCGATCACCTCGGGCTGCAACCAGCTGACCGGGCGCGACCCGGTGATGGAACTGTCCGAACAGGCAGTGCAGGATGCGATCGACAGCCTGACCGACCGGCGGCTGGTCAGCCAGCGCGACTCGGCGAGCGCCCGCGTGGCCAAGTACGAACATCTGGTGCGCCTGCGCCATTCGCTGCCGCCGGCCGAACAGGCGGTGCTGGCGCTGCTGATGCTCCGCGGTCCGCAGACCGTCGGCGAGATCCGCGGCCGCTGCGAACGCATGCATCACTTCGACGACACCGGCGAGGTCGAGCGCATCCTCGTCCATCTGGCCGACAAGTATCCACCGATGGTTCAGACACTGCCATTGGCCCCGGGGACCAAGGAGGTGCGCCACGTGCATCTGCTCGGCGGCAGTGAAGCCGCCCGCGTGATGGCCGAAGGCCTGGCGTCTTCATCACCGGCAGCAGCCGCCCGCGGCAGCCGCGTCGCCGAGCTCGAAGACGAGGTACGACGCCTGCGCCAGCAGGTGGAATGGCTGACCAACGAGTTCGAGTCCTTTCGCAAGCAGTTCGAGTGACGCACGCCAGCCGCCCGATTCGATGCTGACCCATCCGCAGTTCGACCCGGTCGCGATCTCGCTCGGACCGCTGTCGGTTCGCTGGTACGGGCTGATGTACCTCGCCGCCTTCGGCCTGTTCGTGCTGCTCGGCCGCCGCCACGCGAAGCGCCGTCCGGAACTGGGCTGGGACGCCCGCCAGATAGACGACCTGCTGTTCTACGGCGTGCTCGGCGTGGTCATCGGTGGCCGACTCGGCGAGGTCCTGTTCTACCAGCCCGGCTACTACTTCAGCCACCCCGCCGAGATCCTGGCGATCTGGAAGGGCGGCATGAGCTTCCACGGCGGCTTCCTCGGCGTGCTGGCGGCGATGGCGCTGTACGGTCACAACAGCGGCCGCGGCTTCTGGCAGGTCACCGACTTCATCGCCCCGCTGGTGCCGACCGGCCTCGCGGCCGGGCGCATCGGCAACTTCATCAATGGCGAGCTGTGGGGCCGGCCGGCGGATCCCGGCCTGCCCTGGGCGATGGTCTTCCCGCAGGTGGACGGCATTGCCCGTCATCCGTCCCAGATCTACCAGGCGCTCGGTGAAGGGCTGCTGCTGTTCGTACTGCTGTGGTTCTACGCAGCCAGCCCGCGTCCGCTGCGGGCAGTGTCGGCGATGTTCCTGATCGGCTATGGCGTGCTGCGCTTCGCTGCCGAATTCTTTCGCAACCCTGACCCGGGCATCTTCTCCGGGCTCGGCCTGTCGCTGACCACGGCCCAGTGGCTTTGCGTGCCGATGGTCCTCGTCGGACTGATCCTGCTGGCCGCCGCCCGGTTCCCTCGCCCCCCCCGCTGAGCGCAGGTGCATCGGCCCGCAGGCAGGGTCACGAGCCGGCTGTCGCCCCCCATTGCAGTGCGGTAGCATTGAAGCACCATGAGCCGCCACGGCAGGATCAACCTGGGGGGAGCCCGCGCTTGGTTGCCAATCTGGTCAGCCGCAGTATCGACAAGGTGCGCGCGCTCGTCGGCCTCGACGAGGTGCCACCGGAAAAGGTCCTCGACAACATCCGCAAGCAGCTCCACGACTGCGCCGAGGGGCTCGGCGGCGAAGTGTCGACCCGCAACCGGGCGGCCCGCCTGGCCGAGACCTACCTGCAGCTCGAGGACAGCGGCAAGCACGCCTTCCTGCGCATCATCGCGCTCGAGTTCGGCCCCGATCCGGCCCGCATCGCGACCGCCCACGAGGCCTACCAGCTGGCCGTCGGCAGCCCGTCCCAATGGGATGCGGAAGCCGAACTGCGCGCCGCGATGCGCTCGCGACGGATTCGCATCCTGACCCAGTTCAATGCCATTCCCCAGGGCGTGAAGTTCCTCGTGGACATGCGGGTCGACCTGCTGCGCTACTTGCGCGAGGACCGCGAACTGCAGGCCCTCGACCGGGAACTGCAAGCCCGCCTGTCGGCCTGGTTCGACATCGGCTTCCTCGAGTTGCAGCGCATCACCTGGCAATCGCCTGCAGCGTTGCTCGAAAGACTCGTCGAGTACGAGGCGGTGCATGAAATCCGTTCGTGGCAGGATCTCAAGAACCGCCTCGACTCCGACCGACGCTGCTATGCGTTCTTCCACCCGCGGATGCCGTTCGAACCGCTGATCTTCGTCGAGATCGCGTTGATCAAGGGCTTGGCCGCCCGGGTCGACAGCCTGCTCGACGAGGCGGCGCCGGTACTCGATCCAGGTCTCGCCGACACCGCGATCTTCTATTCGATCAGCAACACCCAGGTCGGTCTGCGCGGCGTTTCCTTCGGAAACTTCCTGCTCAAGCGGGTGATCGACGACCTCCAGCGGGCGCTGCCGGGCCTCAAGCGGTTTTCGACGCTGTCGCCTATCCCGCAGCTGCGGGCGTGGTCGCGCGCGCATCCCGAGCATGTCACGGCGGCCTTCGACGAGCGGGACTGGAAGCGGCTGGCGGGGGTCGGCATCGAGGGCCCGGACTCGCCGCTGCTGAGCGAGTTGCTGGACGGCGACATGCAATGGCACCAGGACGAGACGCTGTCCGAACTGCTGCGCGAGCCGCTGACCCGACTGGCCGCCGACTACCTCGTGCACGCACGCCAGGACGGCCAGCCCTTCGACCCCGTCGCCCGTTTCCACCTCGGCAATGGCGCGCGCATCGAACGCGTGAACTGGCTCGGCGACACCTCGGAAAAGGGCCTCAAGCAGTCGTGGGGCCTGATGGTGAACTACCTCTACGACCCCGCAGCAATCGAGGTCAATGTCGAGACCTTTGCCCGAGAGGGACGCGTCGCCCGCGCCAGCGCGGTGTCGCGGCTGACCCGCCAGTAGTCGGAAGAGATCACCGCATTTCGTCACTTATGCCGACGCGGCACGCGCTTTGCATTAAAGTTCGCCCGGAACGGACCGATTTCTGCAGGGCGTCCGCGACGCATTAGCGATGACGCCCGCCACGAGCCAGCACGGACACCAATACCGACTTGTTCAACCTGCTACCGCGACTATCGATCAGATTCCGTCTGCTGCTGGCCAGCACCGCCGTCCAGGTGGTGCTGCTCAGCCTGCTGCTCTACAACAGCGTCCGATTGATGGACGAGGCCACCACCGCCAGCCTCAAGACGGTGGTCGAGCAGAACGCGATCATGTTGCACACCGTGGCCACCGCGTACGGTGAACGCGGCGATTATTCGGTGCTGCAGGACACCCTCGGCGAATTGCTGTCGGAAGCCGGCGAGGGCCTGGTTTACGTGCGCATCGTGTCTGCCCGCGGCGAATCCCTGCTGACCGCGGGCATGCCCGAACTGGTCGAATTGCCACCGCCCGATCCCGACGACGAGTCCGGCCTGGCGGCAGCGCTGGAGCGCAGCGTCGTGCACGTCAGGAGGCCGTTGCTGCTGCCCGACAACGAGGTCGGCTTCCTGCATTTCGGGGTGTCGGCTTCGGTACTGGGCAGCGCCCGCCAGGCAATCCTGAAGCAGGGCGCGATGATCGCCGCCTCCGAGATCCTGCTGACCTTCATCCTGCTGTCCGGCATCGGATACTTCCTGACGCGCAACTTCGCGGCCTTGCTGAAGGGCAGCCGCGCGATCGCCGAGGGCCGGCTCGACCACCGCCTGCCGGAGACCGGCAACGACGAGCTGACCCAGCTTTCGCGCGATTTCAACATCATGGCGAGCACGCTCAGCGACCGCATCGGAGAACTCCAGAACACCGCCCGCATGCTGCACCAGAGCGAACAGCGTTATGCACTGGCGATGCGCGGCGCCAATGACGGTCTGTGGGACTGGGACCTGGACAACGGCAGCCTCTACGTGGCGCCACGATTCATCGAGATCTGTGGCCTCAGCGAGAATGCCGGAAGCCTCGATGGCGACAGATTCTTCGAAGCCATCCATCCCGACGACCAGCAGAACTACCGGCAGAAGCTGGTCGAGCACCTCAAGGGGCTGACGCCCCAGTTCATGGTCGAACACCGCATCCGATGGCCGGACGGTGGCTACCGCTGGGTGCTGGTCCGCGGTGTCGCCCAGCGGCACGAAGGCGGCAAGCGCGCCTTCCGCATGGCCGGATCGATCAGCGACATCCACCAGCGCAAGCTCGCCGAAGAGCGGCTGATGCGCGATGCCCTCTACGACAGCCTGACCGGCCTGACCAATCGCGGCCTGCTGCTCGCCCACCTCAAGAGCGCCCTTGGCCAGTTGCGCCGGCGACAGGACTTCCGCTTTGCCGTGATGGTGCTGAAGATCGAGCGATTCCGGCTGGTCAACGACAGCCTCGGCCACGCCAGTGGCGACCACCTGCTGCGAATCACTGCTGAGCGCATTCGCAATGTGCTGCGCGAGGGCGACGTCGCCGCCCGCCTTGGCGGAGACCAGTTCGCGGTGCTGCTCAACGGCATACCCGACGAACACGATGCGCAGCAGCTCGCGGGACGGCTGCGGGTCGATCTCGGCAAGCCCGTCTCCCTCGCCGGTCAGACGGTCTACCCCGACGTCCGGGTCGGCATCGCGCTGTCGGGCGCCGTGCATCTGGAAGCCGAGGCCATGCTGCGCGACGCAGACAACGCGCTCAACCAGGCGCGCAAGGACAGCGACCACCCGGTGGCGCTGTTCCAGGCCGACATGCATGCCCGCACCATGCAGAACCTGCAGCGCGAGGCGGAATTGCGGGAGGCCCTGCAGCGGGGCCAGATGACCGTCCATTTCCAGCCCATCGTCTCACTCGGCGACCGCAGCCTGCGCAGCCTCGAGGCCCTGGTGCGATGGAATCATCCGGCCGAGGGCGTGCTCGGCCCCTACCACTTCATCCCGCTCGCCGAGCAGCTCGATCTGGTCCATGTGCTGTGCATGCAGGTGGTGGCCCAGGTGTGCGGCCAGATCAGGCAGTGGGAGAACGACTACGGCAGCTCGCCACCGGTCAGCATCAATCTGTCGGCGCGCCAGTTCGCGAGGCCGGATCTGGCCGCCGAGATCATCGCCAAGGTGCGCGACAGCGGCGTCTCGCCGCAGACGCTGTGCTTCGAGGTCACGGAAAGCACGCTCGCCAATCCCGACGGACGCGCCTACGAGATCCTCAGCGAATTGCGGGGTGCCGGTATGTCGGTCTACATCGACGACTTCGGCACCGGTTATTCGGCGCTGTCGTACCTGCACACGATGCCGTGCGACGTGATCAAGCTGGATGGCTCGTTCGTGCGTTCGATCAACGAAGACGAGCGTCTGCGGGCGATCGTTGGCAGGAGCATCGAACTGGCCCACGACCTCGGCATGTCGGTGGTCGCCGAATGTATCGAGTCGGATCAGCAGGCCAGCCTGCTGGCCGAGCTCGGCTGCGATTTCGGGCAGGGCTATCTCTATTCCAGACCCGTGCCGCCGATCGAGATCGGCGCACAACTGGCCGGCCGGGAGCCGGCCATGGGAGATACCGAATGACAAGAAGCCTGCTCGGGGCAACGCTGGCCCTGGCACTGGTTGCAGCACAAGCTTACGGCGACGAGGGCGCGTGGCGATTATCGGGGTTCGGCACGATAGGGCTGGTGCGGCCTGCCGAGAGCGACGCTTCGCTGCTGCGCAACGGCATCAATACACCGGGTCGCGACGGCATCGATTTCGGTGCCGATACGGTGATCGGATTGCAGGCCAGCCACAGTCTCACCCCGGGCATGGACGCGACCGCCCAGTTGGTCGTTCGGGAGGACCAGACCGGCAACGTCGAACCACGACTGGCCTGGGCATTCGTGCGCTTCACGCCGCTCGCCAATCTCGAGTTCCGGCTGGGCCGGATGCGCGCGCCGTTCTTCATGTACTCCGAGACGCTGTCGATCAACTACGCCAACCCCTGGGTGAGGCCACCGACCGAAGTCTACGGCCTCAACCCGTTCAGCGATCTCGATGGCGCCGACCTGATGTGGCATTCCCGCGTCGCCGACTACGATCTTGAGGTGCGCCCCTACGTTGGCCGAAGCACGCTGGAACGACTCACCGAGCCGGCAACGCTGAAACGCATCTTCGGCGCCAACCTGACCGTCTATCACGACGACTTCTCGTTCTTTGCCGGACATGCCGAGACCCCGTTCACATTGCCCGTCAGCGATCCGCTGTTCCAGATCGTCGCCGGCGCGCTGCGTGCCACACCGTTCGCGGCGGTCACCGAGGACCTGTCGGGCAAGGACGGCTACGCGCGATTCGATTCGGTGGGCATGCAATGGGACAACGGCGACTACCTGGTGAGCGCCGAATACGCGCGACGCGAGACCAATCGCTACATCCCCAGCGCCCACGGCTGGCAGGTGACGTTCGGCAGACGATTCGGGACGATCACCACCTACGGAGTGCTCGCGAAACAGACCGAGGATTCTCCGGTGTCCGATGCGGACCTGTCCTCGGTTCCGCAACTGCAGGCGCTGCTCGACTTGTATAACGGCTTTCGCAACACGGCGCAGAAGAGTGCCACGATCGGCACACGCTGGGACTTTCACCGCAACGCGGCGCTGAAGCTGGAGTTCACCCACGCCAAGGTGGCAGACAATGCCCTCGGCAGCTTCTTTCCGGTGATCGACTCCGGCACGCTGCTGTTCAGCGGCAGGCGCGTCAACCTGTTCTCGGCTTCGGTCGACGTAAGCTTTTGAGGTCCCGAATGGCTTACTTCAACCAAGTCCTCGCAGCACTGGTGCTCTCGCTGGCCGTCCATGGCGGCGCGTGGGCTCAACTGGTGATCGTCAGCGGCAAGAACGGCGCCATTACCGAACTTTCCCGGTCTCAGGCCGAGAGGCTGTTTCTCGGCCGCGCCACGACACTCCCGGACAACACCCCGGTGACCTTGATCGACCTGCCGCCGGGGCCGGACAGGGATACCTTCTATCTGAAGCTGACCGGCAAGAATCCGGTCCAGACCCGCGCCTACTGGTCGCGGCAGGTGTTCACCGGGCGGGCGCTGCCGCCGAGGCAGGCCTCGTCGATCGAAGAACTCCGGCGATGGCTGGTCGATGACGACAACGCGATCGGCTACCTGCCCGAAGAGCAGGTCGACAATCATCTGAGGATCCTGCTCGGGGTCACCGACTAACGCAAGCGCCGGTGGGGGGGGACCACATGACCCCACGCACGCCGCCAGGCCGGCGCGGCTGCCGGGCGGCTGGGTCCGATCACGGC
Source organism: Rhodocyclaceae bacterium (assembly GCA_020445745.1). GTDB lineage: Bacteria > Pseudomonadota > Gammaproteobacteria > Burkholderiales > Rhodocyclaceae > Cognatazoarcus. The sequence continues at coordinate 35,906 of JAGRGB010000090.1, forward strand.
GCGGTGGCGCGCGGACGCGCGTGCGGGTTCGCGCGTTGCTCGCCACGCCGATGGTCGAGCCCGCGGCATGACGCGGCAGCCGAGGATGCCCGGCGGGGCAGCCCGGGCCCGCGATGGGCGGCGGAATAAACCGGACCTCGGTCGCAGTCCTCGACGGCGGCAACACGGGTGGCCCGCACCATAGCGGGGCCGGTCCGGCGACGCGTCCATGTCAGGCGCGTTCGCCGATTGCCAGTCGCAAGCCTGGCAGGCCGGCGATGCGGCCTTCCAGACGGTTGCCGACCGCAACCGGACCGACGCCTTCCGGCGTGCCGGTGAACACCAGATCGCCAGCCTTCAGTTCGAACAGCCTGGACAACGCCGCGACGACCTCGGGTACGGACCAGATCATGTCCGCCAGGTCACCTCTTTGACGCGTTTCGCCATCCACGTCGAGTTCGATGCCGCCGCGCTCGAGCCAGCCACAGGCGGCGAGCGGCGTGAGCGCCCCGACCGGAGCTGCGGCATCGAAGGCCTTGGCCACATCCCATGGCCGGCACGCCTTCTTGGCCTCGGCCTGGAGATCGCGCCGCGTCATGTCGAGCCCCGGCGCATAGGCCCAGACACAGCGTCTCGCCTGGTCGAGATTCAGTTCGACTCCGCCGGATCCGAGCGCCACGACCAGCTCGAATTCGTGGTGCACGTCACGGCTCGCCATCGGGTAGGGCCAAACCGAGGAGCCGTCGGCCGCCACCGGGAATACCGAATCCGCCGGCTTGGTGAAGAAGAACGGCGGCTCGCGTTCGGGGTCCTGGCCCATCTCGCGGGCGTGCGCCGCGTAGTTGCGAGCCACGCAAAACACCCGCCGCACCTGAAACTTGCGCGAGTCGCCCACCACATCCAGCGCAGTCGCCGGAATCGCCTCGAAAATCGGTTCCATCGTGTCGCTCCCTCGCGATGTCGGGCGCCGGGTCCGACCCGGCGGCTCGACTATCGCACGAATCGTGCTTGCGAGAGACATGTCTCGGCAAACCGGCCCATCGGGTCTTGACAATTCACCGGCAATCCACTTAAATGCGAATCATTCGCATTACAGTTGTTGTGATGAACAAGCCAATCCTGTCGGATTCGATCGACACCCGCTGCGGCAAGGACGTCCCCGGGACTTCGGCCGGCAAGCGCGTGCTGGCCAGCGAAGCGCTGCTGGCCGGCCACCGGAAGCTGGTGATCGAGCACCGCGGCGAGCGCTATTGCCTGCGCGAGACGCGACAAGGGAAGCTGATTCTGACCAAGTGACGCTACCAGGAAGCCAACCATGTACGTATGCGTTTGCAGGGCAGTGACCGATCGCCAGGTACGGCAAGCCGTCGCCCAGGGCGCCCGTTCCTTGCGCGACCTGCGCAGGCAGCTCGGCATCATCGAAGAGTGCGGCCGCTGCGCCGGTTGTGCACGGCAATGCCTCGACTCCGCCGCACCGCCGCCGACCGCAGCGCTCGATATGGCGTTACAATGCCGCACAGCAGCAATTTCGGAGTGTGCATAACATGAAAGGCGACAAGAAGATCATCCAGTTGCTGAACAAGCAGCTCGGCAACGAACTGACCGCGATCAACCAATATTTCCTGCATGCGCGGATGTACAAGAACTGGGGACTCGAAGGGCTCGGCAAGCACGAGTACGAGGAGTCGATCGAGGAAATGCACCACGCCGACAAGCTGATCGAGCGCATCCTGTTCCTCGAAGGCCTGCCGAACCTGCAGAGCCTCAACAAGCTGATGATCGGCGAGAACGTCAAGGAATGCATCGAGGGCGATCTCAAGCTGGAACTGGGTTCGCGCACCGACCTGGTGGCCGCCGTCGCGTCATGCGAGGAACACAAGGACTACGTCTCCCGTGAAATCCTCGAGGAGATCCTGTCCGACACCGAAGAACACATCGACTGGCTCGAGACCCAGTTGGAACTGATCGCCAAGGTCGGCACCGAAAACTACCTCCAGTCGCAGATGCACGCCTGTAGCTGAACGACACCTTCCGGGCGTGTCCGATGACGCGCCCGCGCCAGCCAGCCCGCATGCACCGGGCCAGCCAGCCAAGCGCAAACTGGATGGCTTGCCGACGGAGCATGCAATGGGCGAACCCCGCCGAATCGAAGACCCCTATCCGCTCAGGCGCCTGATCGCCTATCTGCTGGCCGCCGCGGTCGGCCTTGCGCTGATGCTCGGGGGCGATCCACCCCGCAGGGCAAGCGGTGCCGGTGCCACCACGAGCGCTGCCGACGACACGTGATCCATCAACGCAGCGGATCCGACCCTGGCGCTGCAGCCGGGCGCCAGCGCGAGAGCCTGCCGGCGCACCGGCCGGGCGGCCCGCCGCGGCGGCAGCCACGACGGCCGCAGGCGGCCAGCCAGCGTGTCACCGACTTGTCGCGGGCGCTGGCCCTGGGCGCCGATGCGTGGATGGTCGGCCGACCGCAGATCCCCGGCCTGGCGGTGGCCGGCGCCCGCGGCGCCACCCATGTCATCCGCCCATCGCGCGACGCGTGTACATCGCGATCGCCTTGTGGGGTTGCGCGACGATCGCCGACGTCGATTCGGCGCCGCCGGCCGGCTTGACGCCGCGAAGCTCAGGCGCGACCGAGCCAGACGATACCCATGCCGATCACGAACGGCAGCCACGGATTGCGCCACCGCAATGCCACGACAAACGCCATCGCCCCGGCCAGCAGCTTCGGATTGAACGGATCGATGCGGCCGTCCACCAGCAGCATGTCCGGGAACACCAGCGACGCCAGCGCCGCTGCGGGCGCATAGCGCAGGGCGCGCTGCAACTGTTCGGGCAGTCGAACCCGGCTGCCGGCGACGATGAAGCTGCCGCGGGGCACGTGGGTCGCCAGCGCGATCAGCACGAAGGCCAGCCACAGCCAGCCACCCGACAACAGCGCCTCGTCGTTCATCGACCCTCCCCGGGCGAATGCCGGCGCTCGGCGACGAAGCCGGCCGCGATGCCGAGCAGGATGCCGACGATCATGCCGAGCTTGAGCGGCATGTCCTTCAACACGACCGTCGCGAGGCCGCCGACCAGCGCTGCGAGCATCATCGGGCGCGCCCTGGCGATCGGCACCAGCAAGGTGATCAGGGCGATCGTCGCCATGAATTCGAGGGACCAGTCGCGTGGCAGCGCACCCGCACCGAGCACGCCACACAATACGAAGACCTGCCACGATGCCCAGGCGTAGACCGAGGGTGCCAGGAAGAACCCCATCCGCCAATCCCGATCCGTGCTCGCCAGCATCCGCTCGGCACCGATCGCGAACACCCCGTCGACCAGCAGATAGCCGCACAGCAGGCGTTGCAGCACGGGCACCCGCTCGAAGGCCGGCGCGAGCGCCGCGGAGAAGATCACGAAGCGCAGGTTGAGCACCAGCGCGGTGACGGCGATCAGCCACAACGGCGCGCCGGCACCGATCAGCGGCAGGGTGCCGAGCTGTGCCGTGCCGGCAAACACGATCAGGTTCATGCCGACCGATTCGAGCACCGACAAACCGGTCGAGCGCATCGCCACACCGGTCACCAGCGCCCATGGTATCAATCCCACCGAAAGCGGCAGGAAGGCATGGAATCCCTCGCGCGCGCCGCGGCGGAACGCTTCGTTCACAGTGCGGCTACTGCTCCGGACGATCGCCGGTCGGCGGGAACGGGTCGACCCACACGCCACCGTCCTCGGCACGCCGGATGCGCAGCCCGAAGGCGGCGAAGAGCGCGCTGACGTCCGGTTGCAGGGCGAGGTAGATCGACTCGGTGGAGCGCGACGGGCTCGCGAACAGGACCCCGAACCGATGCATCAGCGGCGCCCAGATCGGCCCCAGCGGGCTGGCGTCGAGCAGCGTCTGGTACTCCGGTCCGATCTTGGCCAGCGAGCGCTCCAGCCCCGCCAGGTATCCTTGGCTATGGGCCACGGTCTGCGCCAGGTGTGCGATCCGGCCACAGCTCCTGGCGAACAGGCCATCGATGTCGTTGGTGCCCAGATGGAGCACGATCTCCTCGCTCATCGCCGGTGGCAGCGCCTCGAGCAGATCCGCCAGATGGGTGAGCATCAGGTCCGAGCCCTGGGGCAGCGACCACACCGCGCGGCGCGTCGAGAAGTATTCGGCCCACATCGATTCTGCGATCGGCAACAACTGGCGGTCGAACTCGCAGTCGAGCAGCAAGTCGAGCGAGGCCGAATGACCGAGGCGTTCCCTGGCGTCGTGGATACGGCATAGCTCACGGTGGAAGAGGTGGACGAATCCGGCCACCTGGTCGGCGTCGCCGGCCAGCGCCGAAGCCATGTGGCCGGCATCGATCAGCAGGCATACCGAATCCGGGCGATGCAGGGCGCGGACCACGCCGGCCGACATCTGCTCACCGGTCTCGACGCGCAGCGCGTCGGCAAAATCGTCGGCGAGGATGATGGTGTCCAGTTCGTCGAGGGAAAGATCCCTGTCCCGCTCAGTGATGCGCGCCAGCAGCGTGTCGAGCACCTGAGTCAACATACCGCCAGCCTCGCCGATCTGCGCCCCCCGGCACTCGACCTTGATTTCCATTGCCGCGCTCCATCCCGCAATCGTCAAAGACGATCTGTCATTGTAGTCGGCTTCGATCGCAACGGCCCACGCCGCAGCCCCGCCCACGGCGAACCGCCGCCTGCTTCACGAACAACTGAAACAAGACATGGGCATGATGCCGCACGCCGCCACCGACGTGTTTTCAAGCCGTGACCGGTCGGGTATGGCGAATCGGCAATCGATCAGGAGATCGGCAGATGGATGCAGCGACGAAACCGACCCGACCGGCCACTTGGCTGGATCTGGTCCGCGCGGCCAGCGACGAGCTTGCCAGCGTGAAACTACACCGGCTCGACCTGTGCGGCGGCGACCCACGGCTCGCGATCTCGCTGGCTTCCCGGGTCGTTCACTCCAACGACGGCAGCATGACCGTATTCACCGACCACGCCGCCGCTGCACGCTTCCTGGCGCTGGCCGGCATCCGGCGCTGGCAGTCGGGCGAAACACTTCCGGTGGCGCGGCTGGCTGCCGGTCGCGTGCAGTGCCTGGGGCTGCGCGGCGGACGCCTGCACGGCTGAGCGCCATCCCCCCCGGAGCGCGCCGGTGGGTCGCAAGCGCCGGTGCCGGCCCGACGCCTTGCGATCCCGCCGGGATGCGACTTACAGCGTCAGTTGCGAACGCAGCTTGTCGAGCAGCTTGGGTCCGAGCCCCTTGACCCGGGTGAGCTCATCCACCTTGGCGTACGGGCGGCCGGCGACCACGGATTCCGCGAGCTTTTTCGAAACGCCCTTCAAGGCAGCCAGTTCCGCCGCCCTCGCCTTGTTGATCGACACCGTCTCGATCGGCGCCGCGGCCTTCTTGCTGTTGACCGGTTCGGCAGCCTTGCTGACGGCCGCCTTCTTCGCGGCGGCCTCCTTGCTGGGCGCAGCCGCGGTTGCGGCCGGCTCGCTCGGCTTGGCGACGGGCGCCGGCTTGGCGACAGACGTCGGCTTCGCGCTGGGCGCCGGCTTGGCAGCGGGCGCCGGCTCTTCGGCTAGCGCCGGCTTCGCCGCAGGCACCTCGGTCACCGCTTCGGCCTTGGCTTCGACGCGATAGGTCTGGGCAAAGCGCGAAAAATCACGGGTCACGAAGCCGCTGGGCGTCCATTCGCGCAGCATCAGCGTCATGTGCCACTCGCCCGGCGGCAGCTGCGAGGCCGGCAACGAGAAGTTCAGATCGACGAAGGCGTCCTGACCAGCCAGCGAGCCGAGCTGAATGCCTGCCACCGGGACGCCCTGGAAGTCACCGCCGAGGTAGGCCACCGGCAGCGCCCACAGTTCGAGCGACAAGGTGCCGCTGAGGTTGCTGGCCTCGCGCGGGTTGGCGATCTGGGCCACGCTGAGTTCGACTTCCTCGCCCTCGAAACGATATCCGACCGTGCCGCCGAGGCGCGGCAACTGGAAATGCTGGGGATGGGAGAAGGTCGAGAAATCGTGCTGTTCCTCGCCATCGGGGCCGGCGCAGGCCAGGCGCAAGCCGACACGGTGGGCCTGGTCGCCGGCCGGCAGGCTGGCGAGTGCGGAGCCACCGACCGGAACGACCGCGCCCTGGGCCGCCGACACGGCGCCGAGCGGCACCTCGGCGATGCACACGGCCGGGCCACCATCGTCGGTCCAGAATTGCAGCTTCCAGTCGGCGACCGCGGCACGCGCCGGGTCGCAGACCCTCAGGTCGGCTTCGAAGTGGGCCACATCGCCTTCGATCCGGTAATTCATCGGGCCGGCGAAACGCATCGCCGCGGCCTCGGGTGCAACAATTTGACTCATCATTCTGCTCGGGTGATTTCGACGGACCCGGATTATAGTCAGAGCATGAAAAGATTGTGCAATCGCCGAAGATTTGTAGTTTTGACGACAGCTTAGACGACTTTTTTGCACCAATCAGGTGCAGCTCAGCGGGCCTGGAAGCGTCTCATCGCGAATCCGTAGATCAGCGGAATCACGAACAGCGTCAGCACAGTCGAGAATCCCAGGCCCCATACGATGCTGGCCGCCACCGGACCCCACATCAGCGACTTGCCGCCGAGCCCGACGGCCAGCGAAAACAGGCCGCCGATGGTCGTCGCCGAGGTGATCAGGATCGGCACCACGCGCCGCCGGGCCGCGTACAGGATCGCATGCAGCACGCTCATGCCGCCGCGCAGCCGCTCGTTGGCGGCATCGATCAGGACGATCGCCGCATTCACCGAAATCCCGGTCAGCGCGATCACGCCATACAGCGTGTACAGGGACATCGGATTGCCCGATACCAGCAGCCCAAGCACGACGCCGGTGAAGGCCAGCGGCACCGTGACGAGAATGATCAGCGGCTGGAAATAGCTGCGGAACTGGGTGGCCAGGATCAGGTAGATCAGCCCGATGCCGAGCCCGAACAGCCTGGTCATCGCGTCGATGCTTTCCTGGATGTCGTCGAGTTCGCCTGAAAAGTCGAGCGACGCAGCCGGATGGGCGCCCTGCAGGCCGGCCCAGGCGACCTTCAGCGCGTCATTGGCGGCGACCGTGTCGGTGAGCGCCTGATCGATGTCGGCTTCCACGGTGATCGCGCGCTTCAGCGCGTAGTGGCGAATGTATCCCTTGGCCAGCCGCGGTTCGGCATCCACCACGGCGGAAAGGGGGACGCTGCCACCGCCGGCGACCGGCACCTGGCGCTGCAGGATGGCGCCGACATCCACCAGTGCCCCGGGTCGTGCGCGCACCACGACCTCGACCTTCTCGCCGCCATCGCGGGTGCTGGCGACCACCTCCCCTTCGCCGTAGAGGCGCAGCACCCGCGCCACCCGGCCGGCGTCCGCCCCGGCCAGCGCCAGCCGCTCGCGGTTCAGGCGCAGGCGGAGTTCGTGACGCCCCGGCGTGTCGTCGTCGCTGATGTTGCGCACGCCCTCGACGCGCCCCAACGCCTCGATCAGGTCGTCGGCAGCCGCCCGCAGGGCCGGGTAGTCGTCGGCCTTGACCTTGACGCTGATCGCCCGCGCGGTCGGTGGCCCGCCCTTGAGTTCGAGAAACGACACCCGCGCCCCGTCGCCGGCCTCCCGGGTGAGCGGTTCGAGCGCGTCGATGATCTGGGCGGTATCCCGCATTGCGCCGCGCCGTGGTTGCAGCGAGACCAGCACCTGGGCGTAGTGATCTCCGTACAGCGGTTCCGTCTCGGAGAACTTCAGGCCCGCATAGGCCGTGACCGAGCGCATCTCGCCTTGGGCCAGCTCGCGCCGCACGGCCGTCGCCACCCGGTCCGCCGCCGCCAGGGAGCGTTCCAGCACCACGCCGGGCGGCATGTCCACATTGACGTAGAACAGCCGGAACGAATCGAACGCGAAGAACTGCATGCGGACCAGCCCGCCAGTGACCGCGCCGCCGGCACCGACGACCAGCAGCAGGGCCACCACCAGTGCAGTCCGCGGCCAACGCATCACCCGCAGCAGCAGGCGCCCGTACAGCCGGCGCAGGCGCTGCGTCAGGCGCGCCCGTCGGCGCTGGCCGGCACCACCCCGGGCACCGGCCCGGGCGCGGATCGCCAGCACGTGCACCGGCAGCATCCAGAACGCCTCGGCCAGACTCACCGCCAGCGCCACCGTGACGACGAAGGGCACCACGAACATGAACTTGCCGAGGATTCCCGGCAGCAACATCAGCGGCAGGAATGCCGCCATCGTGGTCAGCACCGAACTGGTCACCGGCAGCCACACTTCGCGTACACCGTCGCGCACCGCCTGCACCGCCTCGGCGCCCCGGCTGAGACGGTAATGGATGGCCTCGACGACCACCACCGCGTCATCGACCAGCATGCCGAGGGCGATCACGACGCCGAGCAGGACCGTGAGATTGAGCGTCGAGCCGCTCGCCGCCACCACCAGGAAGGTGCCCGCCAGCGAGAACGGCACGCCGACGCCGACCAGCACTGCCAGTCGCGGCCCGAGGAACAGCCAGCACGCCAGCAGCACCGCGAGCAGGCCGAGCAAGGCGTTGGATTCCATCACCGAGATCGCGCTGCGCGTCACGTAGGTCTGGTCGTCGAGCATCGTCAGCTGCAGCCCCTGACCGGCCAATAGCGGTTGCTGGCTGTCGACGAAGCCCTTGAGCCGGTCCACCAGTTCAAGTGTATTGACGCGTGGCTGCTTGGTCACCGACAGCATCACGCTCGGCTGACCGTTGTAGCTGACCAGTTGGCTCGAGCGCTCGTGGCCGCGGCTGACCCGCGCCACCTCGCCCAGCGAGATCCGCCCCGAGTCGGTCGGAATCGGCACCCGCGCCAGTTGCTGGGGATCCGGCGTCTTGCCCTCGAGGCGCACCAGCCATTCCTCGTCCTTCACCCGCACCCGCCCGGCGAGCGTGTTGCGGAACCACGCCGACACCGCGTCCGACACGCGGTCGGGCGACAGCCTGCGGGCTGCCAGCGCCGACGGGTCGAACTCGACGTGCAGTTCGGCATCGTCGAGGCCCGCGGCGATGACCTGGTCTACGCCGGGCAGGCGCTCCAGATCCTTCTTCATGCGGAACGCTGCTGCCCGCAGGTTCTCGCCGCCCGCCTCGCCGTGCAGGGCCAGGATCGCCGACGGGAAACCGTTCGAACTGGTGATCTCGACGACCCGGGGATCGTCCGCCTCCGGCGGCAGTTCGTCGGAGGCCTTGCTCTGGATCTCGCGGCGCAGATCGTTCACGCGCTTGTCGAACGCCGCATCCGACAATTCGTTGAATCGCACCAGGATCGAGGACACCGATTCGCGGCTGCTCGACGACACGAACTTGACGTCCTTGACGCGGGCGATCGCATCCTCGAGCGGAGCGGTCACCTCGTGCTCTACGTCCTCGGCCGAGGCACCGGGCAATACCGTCAGGATGCTGACCCAGTTGAAATTGATCTCCGGGTCCTGGGCCCGGGGCATGGTCAGATAGCTGACCAGGCCGCCGACGAGCACCAGCGCGAACGCGATGTTGGCCAGCGGATGGTTGTCCAGCAGGCGATCGTAGAACCTCATCGCCGGGCCCCGCCGTAGCCGCGCCCGCGCCAACCGGGCACTCGGTAGCGGATCCCTGGTGCGATCACGTTCATCGCCCGCGCGCCGATTCCAGGCCGAGACGCCCCTCGTCGACCACCTCGGTGGTCAACGGCCAATCGACCGCGGCCGGACGCCCGAACTCGGCGCCGTCGATCGGCACGAATACCGGCTCGCCGGCTTCGATGACGAAAGCGCCGAGGTGGCCGCCGCGCAGTTGCAGGAAGCCCGCCGGCAGGTGGGGCAACGGCGAGCGCCACCGCAACTCTCCGGCCAGGCCGGGCGGCAGGCCTTCGTCGCCGCGGAGTACTACTTCCCGCGTCTGCCCTTCCGTATCGACGACTCCGGACACGCGGACGATGCGGACTTCACGCTCGCGCCCACCGGCGGCCAGCAGCAGGCGCTCGGCGGCCCTCAATTCGGCGAGTTGGGCGATCGGCACGGCGGCCCGGATCTCGGCCTGATCGGTGGCGGCGAGGATCAGCAGCGCAGTGCCCGGTGCGGCCAGTTCACCGACGCTGGCCAGGCGCTCGCGCACGACGCCGTCGAACGGCGCACGAATCGTCGTGCGCGCGAGTTCCAGCTGCGCCGCGGCCAGCGCCTGCACGGCCGCCTCGCGCTCGGCCGACAGCACTTCGAGTTCGGTCCGCTGGACCTTCAGCGCGTCATCGCTGACGAAGTTCTCGTCGGCCAGGCGTTCGGAGCGCGCAAGCTGCGATTCGGCCAGCCGGATCCGCTTGTCCACCAGGCTCAGCGCGGCCCGGGCGCGACGCACCTCGATGCGGTGGGAGCGATCGTCGAGGTGCGCCAGCACCGCTCCCTCGTCGATCGCCTGACCGACCCTCGCCGCCAACTCCTCGATGCGCCCGGCGACTTCCGCCGATATGCGCGCTTCATCGCGGGCATGTACCGTCGCCGGCACACTGTAGCCGGGGTAGGCCGCCAGCTCCGCCAACGGCCGGCTGCTCCACCCACCAGCATATGCCGCGCTGCTCACCAACAACAGGATCGTGACCAGTGACTTCACCGTCATGCCACCTCGACGAATGGACGACCGATGTCGCCGGATCAGGAAGCCGCGGCGCCAGTCCCGGCGCACCGGCGGCCCTTCCCTGTGACGTTCCGCCGCACCCCACGGGCCGGCAGACCACGCTCGATCAGTCGCGACTCCAATAGGCAAAGCTTGCCAGATTCTGCGGTCGGTCGCCCGCTGCGCGAACGACCAGCGGCGACACGATAAAGAATTCGCCGGGGGAGCCGTTCCAATGCTTGGCGGGCTCGACACCGCCCTCCGACGCATGGATATCGAGGAAATCATGAAGCGGCTCGCCGATACCCCGATCTGGTTGCGATTGACCGCCGCGGTCTGGCTGCTGCTGCTGATCGCCTGGGGATCATTCATCTATTGGGAGACTCGCGTCAGCCGCGAAATCGCGATCGATCAGTCCGAACTGTTTGCCGCCAGCCTGAGCGAGACCACAGTCGCCGGCCTGACCGGCATGATGATCAATGGCACCATCGGCCGTCGCCGGATGTTTCTCGAGCAGATCGAGCAACTGGATGCGGTCCGGGAACTGCGCGTCCTGCGCGCCCCCGCGGTATCCGAAGTTTTCGGACGCCCCGACGACGAACCGCGACCGGACGAGCTCGAACGCCGGGCGATGGACCGTGGCGAGGCCTGGCGAGGGGTCAGCGAGGAGGGCGGCACCCGCCATCTGCGGATGATATTTCCGATCCTCGCCCAGCAGGACTACCTCGGCAAGAATTGCCTGAGCTGCCATCAGGTACCGGCCGGCACTCCGCTGGGGGCGGTCAGCATGCGGATCACGCTGGATCGCGTCGACGCCGCGGTGGCCAGGTTCCGGGACACCAGCATCCTGTTCTCGATCCTCGCCTCGCTCGGTGTGCTGCCGATCGTGTTCCTGTTCGTCCGCCGCTTCGTCAGCCGCCCACTCGACGGGATGGCCGAAGGCCTCACCGAACTGGCCCGCGGCGAGGGCGACCTGACCCGACGCCTTGCGATTGACGGCGAGGACGAGATCGGGCGGGTCGCGAGTCTGTTCAACCAGATGCTGGCGTCGATCGCGCACCTGGTCGAGGAGGTCGGCACTTCGGCCAACGCCATCGCCGGCGCCTCGCAGAGCCTCAGCAGCGACGCCCGCCAGCTGGCTGACGGTTCGACCGAGCAGCACAGCAGGGCAGCGGACGCCAAAGACACCGTCGATGGTCTGGTGGCCAGCGCCGACAAGGTGGCCGAGGATGCCGGCAGCGTCAGCGAGCTGTCGCGGGAAAGCGAGTCCCGTGCCGCCGAAGGCCGCACCCGCGTCGACGGGCTGATCGACGACGTCGGCCAGGTCGCGAACGCGGTCAGCGAGATCGGCGACTCGGTACGCAGCTTCGTCGATGCCGCGGGCCAGATATCGGCGATGACGCAGGAAGTTCGCGAGATTGCCGATCAGACCAATCTGCTCGCCCTGAACGCGGCGATCGAGGCCGCCCGCGCCGGAGAACACGGTCGCGGATTTGCAGTGGTTGCCGACGAGGTCCGCAGGCTCGCCGAGAAATCCGCGAATTCGGCGTCCGCGATCGACGAAATCACGCGCTCGATAGGCGAGAAGGCGGCCGTCGTCGACCGCTCGCTGCAGTCGGGCGAGCAGCATCTCGAGCAGAGTCGCGGTGCCGCCGGGGAGGTCTCATCGGTGCTGGCCGGTGCGGTCGACACGGTGGTCGCCGTGCGCGCGGGCCTCGACAGGATCACCGGCGAGACCGAGCAGCAACGTCGCGGTGGCCACCTCGTGCGCGACAGCATGACCGCCATCGAGCAGATGGCGAGCGCCAACCAGAGCGCGGTGATGCGTACCGCGAAAGGCGCCGGCCAACTGGACGAACTGGCCCGGCGGCTGCAGCAGCGCGTTTCGCGCTTCCGCGTCTAGTCGTGCTCGCCGGGCAGGCCGCTCAGCGCCTCTCGGGACCCGCGTCGACCGGGATCGTGATCGTCACGCACAACCCGCCGCCCTCGACATTGACCGCCGACACCCGGCCGCCTTGGGCGGCTACCGCGCGGCGGGCGATGGCGAGACCGAGCCCGAAGCCCTCGGCACCGGCGCCGGCACTGCGGTAGAAGGGCTCGAAGATCGCCTCCAGCTCGGCTGCCGGCACTCCCGGCCCGTGGTCCGCCACGCTCAGCACGAAGTTCCCGTCGTCCAGATGTGCCACCACCTCGACCCGGCCACCGACCGGCGAAAACTTGACCGCGTTTCGTGTCACGTTCTCGAACGCCCGCTGCAGGCGCGCGCCGTCGGCGACCAGGGCCGCCTGCCCGTCGCCCCGGAACACCAGCGTACGGCCGGACACTTCCGCCTCGAACGCCGCGTCCTGGGCAACGCCGGCCGCCAGGTCGAACAGATCGAGCGCCTCCATCGGTGTATCGCCGGCACCGGAATCGAGCCTGGCCAGGGTAAGCAATTCGCCCACCAGGCGATCGAGCCGACCGGCCTCGCGCTCGACCCGCTCCATCAGCTCGAGGCTGCGCGCGGGATTCTGCCGCGCCAGCCCGATCGCGGCCTGCAGCCGTGCGAGAGGCGACCGCAGTTCATGGGAGACGTCGTGAAGCAGTCGTCGCTGGGCCGCCACCAGCGCCTGCAAACGGTTGGCCATGTGGTCGAAATCCTTGCCGAGATCGGTGATCTCGTCGCGCCAGCTGCCCATCCGCGCGCCCACCCGGGTATCGAGCCGTCCGTCGGCCATCGAGCCGAAGGCGCTGCGCAGCTTGCGCACCGGGCGCGCGAGATAGCCGGCCATGACGCCGCTGAAGGCCAGGCTGGCGAGCAGACCGGAGACCAGCGGCAGCCACGGCGACGGCGCACCCCGACCGCCGCGCCGTCGTTCGTGGCGTGGCGGGGCGACCGTCACCACCCGATACTCGGCACCGTCGGGTCCGCTCGTCGCGAGGGTGTCGCTGTCCAGCCCGTGCGCCCGGGCCTCGTCGGCGGACGGCACGCTGCGGCCGCGAATTTCGCGGCCGGCCGCGTCGACGACATAGACGCGCGTGCGCGCCCCGCGGCCCTCCCATTCGTCCAGCATCGCGCGAACGGCTGCGGGTCCGCCATGGTGCAGTACCGCGGCGAACGAGCCGGCCACGAAGCCGCCCCGCCTGGCGCTGTCCTCGGCCGCGTCCAGGTCGACCTGCCGGTACAGCCAGACCGCAACGCCGACACCACCCGCGGCCAGCACCAGGCTCAGCCAGAAGGCGACGAACAGCTTCCAGAACAGGCGCCCCACCGGGTCAGACCTTGACCAGCTGGTAGCCCTGGCCGCGCACCGTCTGGATCCACGACTGACCGTCCTCGCGCGGGCCGAGCTTGTGACGGATGCTGGAGACATGCACGTCGATGCTGCGGTCGAAGCGGGTCAACGGGCGGCCCAGGCCATGCTCGGACAGCTCGTCCTTGGCGACCACGTGGCCTGCCTTGCGAGCCAGCAACTCGAGCAGATTGAACTCGGTACTGGTCAGCTCCAGCGCCTGGCCCTGCCAGCGCGCCTCGCGACGCTCCGGCCACATCGTCAGCGGACCGGCCTGCACCGGGCCATCGTCCGCCTCGTCCGCGACGCCAGCGCTGCGCCGCAGGATGGCGCGGATCCGCGCGACCAGTTCGCGCGGCGTGCACGGCTTCGGCACATAGTCGTCGGCCCCCAGTTCGAGACCGACGATGCGATCCACGTCGTCGCCCCGCGCGGTCAGCATGATCACCGGCATGCGGCTGCCCTGGCGGATCCGGCGCAGGGTCTCGACGCCGTTCATGCGCGGCATCATCACATCCAGCACCGCGATCGCGTAGGCGCCGCTCAGCGCCGCCTCGACACCGGCCTCGCCATCGTGTTCGGCGTGGATCTCGAAGCCTTCCTGCTGCAGGTACTCGGCCAGCATCGAGACCAGTTCGACATCATCGTCCACGAGCAGCACCTTGCTCATCGAACGCCCTCCTCGCGCTTGCAACTCGGTGATCCATCATACGGTCCACGCTCGCACGCACATCAGCATTTTCCACTCTTAACCCGCCTTTACATGGCATTGACCGGGCTTAACGCGACATTCGCGACAATCACCGCAAGCGGCTCCGGGCTTTACGCCGATTTACCCGGCAATAACCGCATTTCACGGTGGGCAGCGGCACACTGCAGTCGTCCGGCCAGCGCCGGAAACAGCAATGCACGTGACAGGAGAACATCATGAAAACGCGAAACAAGATCATTGCCGGCATCGTCGCGGCCAGTGCCCTGGCCGTCGCCGTTCCGTTCGTCGCCCATGCCGATCCGATGGCGGGCGGCTGCTTCGAAGGTGCCCGCCACGGCGGCCAGCACCGCATGTTCGGTGGCCACGAGGGCAGGCACCATGGCGGCCACATGGGCGGCAGCGAGCACATGCTGCGCCGCCTCGATCTGGACGAGGCCCAGCGTGACCGGATCTTCGAACTGCGCCATGCCCAGGCACCGCAGATGCGAGCCAAATGGAAGGAGGCCCGCAACGCGCGCAAGGCCTTGCAGGAGCTTGCCTGGTCGGGCGAGTACGACGCGACCAAGGCCGCTGGCCTGGCGCGACAGGGCGCCGATGCGATGGCCGAGATCGCCGGCATGCGGGCACAGATGCAGGCCGACATCTACCAGTTGCTGAATGCGGATCAGCGCACCCGATTGGCCGAATTGCGGTCGCAGGTGACGCACGGTGGCGATCAACCGATGCACTGGCGTCACGGCCACCGTGACGATTGACGGACCGTGAGCCGCGGGCATCCGCCACAGGAGGGCACGTCATGAACACTCAGACATCGCGAAGCGGCGCGCGCGCGGGTGCGACGGTGTTGCTGGCGGCAGGGCTGCTGGCCGCCTGCGCAAGTCCGCCGCTGGTGCGCGAGTACCCCAGCCGGGTACCACCGGCGGCGAGCGCCCCCGCGCCGCTGGCGATCTACCCGGCCCGCGGCCAGGATGCCCGCCAGCTCGCACGGGACCGCTTCGAGTGCTACGGCTGGGCGGTCCAGCAGAGCGGTTTCGATCCTGCGCGCTCGCTGGTGCGGCTGCCGCGACCGGCGGTGCGGGTCGACGCCGACCCGCCGGCCGGGGTCGGCACCGCGGCCGGCGTGCTGACCGGCGCGGCAATCGGAGCTGCGGTGTCCAGTCCGCACCACAGCGGCGAAGCGGCAGTGGTCGGCGCGGTGCTGGGCGGCATCGTCGGCGCGGCATCCGACTCGGCGCGCGCTGCCGAGGCTCGCAGCCTCGAATCGGAACTCAATCGCCAGGCCGCCCGCGACAACGCGCTCGACGCCCGCGGCCAGGCCTATCAGCGCGCGTTCTCGGCCTGCCTCGAGGGGCGCGGCTATACCGTCAAGTGAGGAGGGCGCCATGAGACCGATTCGATTCGCCATCTGCTGGCTGCTTGCAGCCCTGGCCGTCGGCACGCTGCCGACGGCCCAGGCCGACGATCGGCGCGGCGAGATCCGCTTCAGCGGGCAGCACCAGAGTGCCGGCGACAACAAGCCGTTCCGCAGCCGCGACGACGGCTGGCAGACCCAGCGCAAGGGCCGGCCCGCCGCCGACGACAGCCACCGCAAGGGCGGCAAGCCCTACGTGCGCAGCGGCCCGCGCCGGGAAGAGGTGTGGCGACCGGGTGGTCGTCAGGACCAGCAGCGCTGGACCGGCGATCGCGGGCACGACAATCGTCGCGACTGGCGCGACAGCGGCCGCGATCGCCGCGATCATCGCCGCGACTGGCGCGACAACCGCAGCGACTGGCGGGATCACCGCCACCACGCGCCGCGCATCGGCGTCGTCGTCACCACGCTGCCGTGGGGCTATCGCGAGATCCACCACCGCCGCCACAGCTATTTCTACGCCAGCGGCCTGTGGTACGGCCCGTGGGGCGGCAGCTATGTGCGCATCGCCGCGCCGATCGGCGCGGTCGTCGCAAGCTTGCCGTTCGGCTACACCACCATCGGCATCGGCACGACCTTGTACTACCGCTACGACGATGCCTGGTACCTGCCTCACCGCCAAGGCTATGTCGTGGTCGAGCCGCCGGACCAGTACGACCGCAGCGACCGCCTGCAGGACGCCGACGACACCTTGTTCGCCTATCCGAACGCGGGCCAGGATGAAGCGACCCAGGCGGAAGACCGCTTCGAGTGCCACCGCTGGGCGGCCGAGCAGACCGGCTACGATCCGTCGCTGATCCCCGCCGCCGGCGCGACGCCGGACGATCTGAAGCGGCGACCGGACTACCTCCGTGCGCTGACCGCCTGCCTCGAGGGACGCGGCTACACGGTACGATAGGCGGGTTTGCCGGCAGGGAACGCGCACGTGGAAAAGCCCCGTATCAATCTCGTCGGCTGCGGGCGCGTCGCCCGCAGCCTGGGAAGGCTGTGGTCGTCGAGCGGCACGCTGGCGATCGGCGGCCTGTACTCGCGCAGTGCCTCGAGCGCACGCTCGGCGGCCGAATTCATCGGCGCGGGGCGCCCCTGCGATCGGCTGGCAGAGATCGGCACGGCCGACCTGTGGCTGATCGCGACGCCGGATTCGGCCCTCGCCGTGGCCGCGTCGGCGCTTGCCGCCGAAGCGCCCCTGCGGGACGGGGACTGCGTCTTTCATTGCAGCGGGGCCTGCACCAGCGAGCTGCTGGCGCCGGCGCGGGCGGCCGGCGCGATGACTGCCAGCGCCCACCCGGTGTTGAGCTTTGCGGTTCCCGAGGCCGCTTGTCGCGGGTTTTCCGGCAGCCACGTCGGCATCGAGGGTGAGCTGGCGGCCATCGCCCGGCTCGAGCGGGTGTTCACGGCGATCGGTGCCAGCTGTTTCACGATCGACGCCCGCCACAAGATGCTCTACCACGCCGGCTCGGTGTTCGCGTCCAATTTCACCGTGGTCCTGCTCGACGTGGCGCTGCAATGCTACCGAAGCGCCGGCATCGAGCCGGAGACCGCCGCCGCCCTGATGCGGCCGCTGGTCGAGGCGGCGATCGGCAACGCGCTGCGCGCCGGTCCGGCTGCGGCATTGTCGGGCCCCGCTGCCCGTGGCGACCTCGAACTGGTCGCGCGCCAGCGACAGGCGGTCGGCGACTGGGCGGAGGACCCCGGTCGCGCCTACGAAGTGCTGTCGCGGCTGGCCATCGAGCTGGCCGCCCGCGCCCCCCGCTGAACCCGGGCGGCCCGTCATAAAGATTGGCCGAATGGCGCCGTTGATGGCGTAGATCCCGTACCGGACGCGTTCGTCACTGCGAATTCACTCCATGAGCATCACCCGGACTCCGACGCCCGGACGCCATCGGGCCTTCGTGCTCGGGGCGTGGCTGCTGCTCGGCCTGGCCTGTTATGCACTGGTCGCCATCGAACTCGGCCGCATCCAACAGGCTGCCCTGAGGGCGGCACGCGAGCGCGGGGCGACCCTGGTCGGCATGGTCGCGGCCGTGCACGAGTGGAACGCCCGGATCGACGGCGGGCATGCCGCATCGGGCGGCACGACGGCACTGCCAGCCCCTGCGGCTGCACCGCAGCGCACGACGCCGACCACCGCAGGACATCCCCCGACCGCGGCCGCCCCGCCCTTCACGACTACGGACATCGCCCGGCGTCTGGTGGACGGGAGCGGCGCACGGGTCCGGCTCTTCGGCCTCGCTACGCGCCATCCGCGGGACGCGGCAGATGCGACGGCGCAGGCTGCGATCCAGGCCTTCGCCGAATCCGGTGCCGATGCCCGTGTCGAGCTCATCGAAGAGCAGGGCGCTCCAGCCTATCGCTACTATGCGCCGCTGCGCGTGGGGGAGCGCTGCCTCGGCTGCCATGGTGCCGAGGGTTACGCGGTGGGCGAAGTGCGCGGTGTGGTCGACCTGTCGATTTCGGCGCACGAAGCCCAGGCACGCGCTGCGGCGGACGCCCGCGCGACGGTGCTCGGCGGCCTGATCGGCTTCCTGCTGCTCGGCAGCGTCGGCCACGTCTTCCTGCAGCGCCAGCGCGCGATGCTGCAGCGGCTGTCGGTCGTCGCCCAGTCGCGGGCCGACGAGGTTGCGGTACGCAGCAGCGAACTCGCACGCCAGCGCGAGCGCTACCAGACCGTCGCGGAACTGTCGTCCGACTGGTTCTGGGAACAGGACGAGCAGTTCCGCTTCGTCGCGTTCTCGGGCGATCACTACAGCAAGGGCGCCCTGCCCACCGACCAGATGCTCGGCAAGACCCGCTGGGAGCTGGATCTGCTCGGCGTCAGCGCGGACGAGATCGCCCACCACCGGTCGATCGTCGAAGGCCATCGCGAATTCGTCGGATTCGAGTATCAACTGGTCAATTGCAACAAGGAGCTGCGCTGGTACTCGGTCTCCGGCCGGCCGCAGTTCGATGCCCGGGGGGCCTTCATCGGCTACATCGGCACCGGCGTCGACGTGACCACGCGCAAGCGTCGGGAACAGATGCTGCAGACCCTCACCGGCGAGACCGCGGCGGTGTTCGGTGCGGCATTCTTCGAGGCCCTGGCCGAGAGCCTGCGCAAGCTGCTGGACGCCCGCTATTGCCTGGTCAGCCGCCTGCCGGAACATTCCTCACTGGCGCGGGTCGTGACCCTCAGCGACGCGGCCGGGGAACTCACCCTCAGCGAATTTCCGATCGAGGACTCACCCTGCAGCTGGGTCCTCGATGGCGACATCTGCATCTTTCCGGACAGCGCCGACCAGGCCTTCCCGAAGTCCGCGCTGCTGCGCGAACTCGGCGCCACCAGCTATGTCGGCGTGCCGATCGGCGCCGCCGGCGCGAGACCGCTCGGCATCCTCGCGGTGATGGACCCCGGGCCACTGCGGCTGGAGCGGGATCTCACCGAACTGGTGCGCATCTTTGCCGCCCGCGCGATGCTGGAGTTCGAACGCATGGATGCCGAGCACGCCTTGCGCGAGGGCGCCCGGCTGCTGAATCTCGCCGAGAAAATGGCCCATGTCGGGAGTTGGGAATTCGATATCGGCAACCGCTTGCTGCTGTGGTCGCAGGAGACCTACCGGATCTTCGGCGTCGACCGACGGACCTTCGACTGCAATTTCGACAACTACCTGGCCTGCGTGCACCCCGACGACCGCGCCCTGGTCCGCGAAACCTTCGCGGCCAGCGTCGCCAATGGCAACGCGTTCGAACTCGAGCACCGCATCCTGCTGGCGGACGGCAGCGTCCGCACGGTACTGAAGCGTGGGGAAATTCGCGTCGGCGACGACGGGCGACCGGCCAGCGTCCAGGGCATGATGCAGGACATCAGCGAACAGCGCGAATCCGAGCAGAAACTCATGCTGGCGGCCAGCGTGTTCTCCGCCGCCCATGACGGCGTGCTGATCACCGACCCCGACGGGAGCATCATCGACGCCAATCCGTCGATCTGCCTGGCCAGCGGCTACCAGTACCAGGAACTGGTGGGAAGCAATCCGCGCATCTTCCAGTCGGGCCGGCAGGATCGCGATTTCTACCGTGACCTCTGGCAGACGCTGGCGAAGCATGGCTACTGGGAGGGAGAAATCTGGAATCGCCGCAAGGAAGGGCAACTGGTGCCGGAGCGCGTCAGCATTTCGGCAGTCTGCGACGATCGCGGCGGCGTCACCCACTACATCGGTGTCTACACGGACATCTCGGAGCTGAAGGCGCATCAGCGGGAACTCGAGCGCCAGGCCAACAACGATCCCCTGACCGGCCTGCCCAACCGCCGCCTGCTGATGGACCGGATCAAGCTCGCGCTGGCCCAGGCGAAACGCGCCGGCAACCGGCCGGCGGTGGCCTTCGTCGATCTCGACGGCTTCAAGCCGGTCAATGACCGCTTCGGGCACGACGCCGGTGACGAACTGCTGATCGAGGTGGCGCGGCGATTGAGTCACGCCGTGCGCGCCGGCGACACGGTCGCCAGGCTGGGCGGGGATGAATTCGTGCTGCTGCTGGTCGGCATGACGTCGGCCCAGGAAATCGAAACCACGCTCGACCGGGTGCTGGCGCAGATCCGGCGGCCGGTAAGCATTTCCGGCAGCGACATCTCCCTCAGCGCCAGCATCGGCGTGGCCCTCTATCCGCGCGACGGCACCGACCCGGAAGCCTTGCTGCAACATGCCGACGCGGCGATGTATGCGGCCAAGCACGGCGGCCGGGATCGCTACAACCCGTTCCGCGAAGGTCTCGTCGAATCCTGATCGCCACCCCCTTCGGGCGGCCGGGCGGGGGTGCCTACTGCACAGCCCTCGCGTCGCTGCGCGGGCGTTCCGGGCTGGCTTTGCACGGCCAGCCCGTTCGGCGGGCGCGAAGCGGTGCTTCGCGAAACCCCCGCCTCACCCCCGAGGGAGGATGAGCACCCCCTTCGGGCGGCCGGGCGGGAGTGCCTACTGCACGGCCCTCCCGTCGCTGCGCGACACCCTCCCCGAGGGAGGATGTGCACCCCCATCGGGCGGCCGGGCGGGGGTGCTCATTGCCGCCGCGAGACCGGCGATCTCGGCGACCTGGGCCTGGACCCGCCTGAGCATGCGCTCGAATTCGGCTCCGTCGATCTCGAACAGCGCCCCGACCTCCGCTGCGAGCGCCTCGGGGTCGGGCGCGATGCCGGCGAAGAGGCTGCCGAGATCGCCCGGAAACGCCTCCGTGACATCCGCGAGCCGGGCGAAATGCTCGGCCGTCGCCACCACGCTGGCCAGCGATGCCGGCGATGGCGGCAGCCGGTGGTGATCGCGAAACAACTCGACCAGTGCCCGTGGCAGCTTCCAGTAGGTCAGCAGCTCGCCGGTGATCTCGCCGTGGCCGCAGCCGAGCACGGAGGCCTCGAGCAGGTCGATCGTGGTCTCCTGGTCGATCGCCAGCGCTTCGAGGCGAGCCAGCACGCCGGGTTCGCGAAGCTCCGCGAACATGTAGCCGATGTCGTGCAGCAGACCGGCAAGATACGCCTTGCCGGGGTCGATGCCCTGCCGGCGCGCCAGTTCCGCGGCGACCACTGCGGTGGTCAGCGCGTGCCGCCACAGATGCATCCGCTGCTCTGGCCGCAGGCCCACCTCGAGCGGCTGCCCGACCAGCGCCGCGGTACACAGCTGGATCGACCGGCGCAGGCCGATGCGCCTGATCGCCAGCGGCACGGTGCCGAAGCGCACCCGCGACAGGCCGAAGGCCGCCGAGTTGGCGGCGCCGATCAGCTTCGCGGCAAGCGGGGGTTCGCCATTGACCACATGCAGCAGATGCGACTCGGCATCGGCGTCCTCGATTTGCAGATCGAGCAGTTCGATCGCGTGCGGCGACAGCGACGGCAGCGCATCTATTGCGACAAGTACCCGGTTCTCGGCCATATTCCGGCGTAGCGTTGGTGTCCCAGTTGAACCCGGGTTTACGGCTGCAGCGGCCGGACCTGAAGCGTCATCGGCTGCGTGCCGGCCCTACAATGGGCGATCCCATACGGAGAGCCGAACCGATGAGCGCAACCCCACCCGCCCTGCTTTCGTGCGTCGAGATCGAGACCGGCGAGTCACCCCGCCACGCCGTGATCTGGTTGCACGGCCTGGGGGCCGACGGCCACGACTTCGAACCGATCGTCGGCGAGTTCGACACCGAGTTGCTGCCGCCACTGCGCTTCGTGTTTCCCCACGCACCGGCGCGGCCGGTGACGATCAACGGCGGCTTCGTGATGAGGGCATGGTACGACATCGTCTCGGCCGACTTTTCTGCGCGCCGCGAAGACCCGGCCGGGGTGCGCGAATCGGCGCTGCAGGTCGAGGCACTGATCGCTCGCGAGAACGCGCGCGGCGTCGAAGACCATCACCTGATCCTCGCCGGCTTTTCCCAGGGCGGGGCGATCGCACTCCACACCGGCCTGCGTCACCCCCGTCCACTGGCCGGCATCATGGCACTGTCGACCTATGTGCCGCTGGCCGACAGCTTGGCGGCCGAGGCGAACGACGCCAACCGCAAGGTGCCGATCTTCCAGGCCCACGGCCGCTACGATGGTGTCATACCGCACGATTTCGGCAAGCAATCCGGCGCACTGCTGGAATCGATGGACTACCCCGTCGAGTGGCACAGCTACCCGATGGAGCACGGGCTGTGCCTCGACGAGGTGCGCGACATCGAGGCCTGGATGTCGCGCTGCCTGTCCGGCCGCTAGTGGCCTGCCTGGTCAATCAAGGGACATGACGAAGGTGATGCATCGGGCCTCGTGGCAAGGCGCGCGTCACAGCGATGGCTGGGCCTAGCGCACGGACGAGCAACGCCGCCACGGGGCGCGAGGCGCGCTTTCGTGTTCCGGCATTTGCGAAGCGCACCACCAGGATCGACCACGCAGCCGCAAGCCGAGCACGCCGAGACCGGCCAGCAGCATCATCGCCGCCGGCGGCTCCGGCACCGCAGCCGCCACCAGACGGAAGGCAGCCGGCTCGAACAAGGTCCCTGCGCTGCCGACGGCCTGCAGCGTGCGGCCATCCCAGCTGCCCTCGTAGGCGAGCGGATTCGGCATCGACACGCAGGAGCAGATCTGGCCGGGCGGCGTCGGAAACGGCGTCGCCGACGAAAAATGCCCGGCGTCCAGCACCTCGGCCACCAGCGACTGCGCGAAGCTGCCGCGCCCCGCCGCGTCGATCAGGATGTCGGAGAAGCGGATCACGTCGTAGGCCGGCGTACCGAGCAGGTCGGCATCGACGTGGATCACCTCGACACGCAGCTTGCCGCTCAGTGCGTGCGTCGTCGGAACGGAGGGACCGCAATTGCCGGCGGAGTCGCAGACGGCGAACGCGGGCGTGATCGTGACCCAGCTCTGCGCCGGGTCCACGACGAGCCACGCCGGCGTCGCCGAGGCCAGCAACGGCAGCGACACGCCGAGAGCGACTGCAAGCGCACGCAGCCAGCCGGCCGCAGCCCGTTCGAACGACATCATCGCGATCCCTCCGGAAAGTTCGCACCTGCATGCCGGAAGGCATGGGTAGCGCATTCTCGCCGATCCGCCGGACCGGCGCATATGACATGATCAATGATATTTCGCAATCCGCCGGACGCGCCCGATAGCGGCACCGGATCACCCGGATACCGCCATCGACCCGCCGCCAGCAGAGTAAGCTGCACACCCCATGGCAACGAATCGGGAGGCCCCATGTGCCGCGTCCAACTCGTCAAACTGCTGAGCCTGCGCTGGTGGCTGGTGTTCCTGCTCGCCGGCTTCCTGTTCATGGCCTTCGGCGCCGTCTCCTACAACCTGTTCCGCTTGCTGCAGGCCAATATTTCGCTGTTCGCCGAGTACGGCGTGATGGTGATCGCCGAAGGCGCGCTGCAGCAACTCGTCGAACTCACCCTGCTGGGCTACGCAAGCCTGTTGCTGTGGCTCGGCTTCAAGGCATGCGAAGGCTGGCTGGTTGCGTCCCTGATGGATGAGCCGTTCCGTGAATAAATTCGCCCATGCGCTGTAAGTCCGCGAGACCCTGCGCGGTCTAGCAACACGAGCAACACGATTTCGCCGGCAACCCAGCGGCGGCATCGAAGTCCGCTTCCGGCCTGTCGGCCGGCACCCCTGAAACCCGTACGGAGACTCAACCATGAACAAACGCCAGTTCCTCGTCGCCGCCGCCATCGCCGGCATCGCCGCTGCTGCCGCCAATCCCACCATGGCCGCCGATGAGGGCAAGGAGAAGTGCTTCGGCATCGCCAAGGCCGGCGCCAACGACTGCGCCAGCGCCACCGGCGGCCATGCCTGCGCCGGCCAGGCCAAGAAGGACAACGACCCGCACGACTGGAAGTTCGTCGCCAAGGGCACTTGCACCGAGATGGGCGGATCCCTCAAGGCCGGCGGCAAGGGCTGACGAAGGCGTCCTCGGCGCGGCGCCCGGCGCGCCGCGCCGGGCCGCGGCCCTCGCCTTCCTCCCGGAACTGCTCCCGACACGCGACATGAACCCCACGACCAGACTGTCCGGCTACGGCATCGGCCTGCGCGGCTGCCACTATCGCGACTTTCTCGATCTCCGCCCGGCGGTGGATTGGATCGAGGTCCATAGCGAGAACTTCTTCGGCGACGGCGGCTGGGATCTGCACGTGCTCGACCGCCTTCGTGCCGACTATCCGGTGAGCCTGCACGGCGTCGGTCTCGGCATCGGGTCGGCTTCCGCCGAACACTTCGACGCTCATCTGACGTGCATCGCGCGGCTCGTCGCGCGCTTCGAACCGGCGCTGGTCTCGGAGCACCTGAGCTGGGCCGCGATTCCCGGACGGCACCTCAACGACCTGTTGCCGATGCCGCTGACCTTCGAGGCGCTCGACCTGGTCAGCGAACGCGTCGACCGGGCCCAGAGCCGGCTGGGCAGGCAGCTCCTGCTCGAGAACGTGTCTTCCCACCTGCGCTTCGCCGCCGACTGCCTGGAGGAGACCGAGTTTCTCGAGCGCCTGCGCCAACGCACCGGCTGTGGCCTGCTGCTCGACGTCAACAACCTCTACGTCAATCAGTGCAACCACGGCGAGGACGCCATCGCGGCGATGGCCGCGCTGCAGTCGGCGCCGGCCGAAATTCATCTCGCCGGCCACCTGGTGACCGAGGATTCGGTGGTCGACCACCACGGCGATCATGTCGCCGAGCCGGTATGGGCGCTGTACATGGCGGCAGTGCGTCGCTTCGGCGAGGTGCCGACGCTGATCGAATGGGACACCGACATCCCGGCGCTCGAAGTGCTGGTCGCCGAGGCCGACAAGGCGCGCGCCGCCGCGGCGCACGCCGTGGCAATGGGTGAGCTGTGCCATGGCTGACGGTCTCGCGGCGATCCAGCGGCGCATGGCCGACGGCCTGCTCGATGGCGGCGCCGACCCGGTCGAGCTGTTTCGTGGCCCGCCGGCGGCCTGCGCGAGGCGCCTGGCACTGTACCGCGGCAATCTCACCGCCAACTGGCAGCGTGCCCTGGCGGGCGCCTACCCGGTCCTCGAAGCGCTGGTCGGCGAAGAGTTCTTCCGCGCGATGGCGCGGGAATACGGGCGCAGCCATGACTATCGGGACGGCGACCTGAATCGTTTCGGTGCCGCTCTCGCCGACTTCCTGGCCGGGTTCGAACCCCTCGCCGGCCATCCCTATATGCCCGATGTCGCACGCCTCGAATGGGCGCTTCATGTCGCCCATTACGGAGCCGACGAGGCGGCGATGTCGCTGGCCGAACTGGCGGCGATCGCACCACAGTCACTGGTCGAAGCACGTGTCCATCTGCACCCCAACGTCGCGCTGATCGCCTCCCAGTGGGCGATCGGCCGCATCTGGCAGGCCCACCAGCCCGGAGCCGGCGTCACGCTGCCGTCCGATCCCCGCGGCACCAGCCGGCTGATCGTGTATCGCCCGCGCTGGCGCGCCGAATGTCGCGACGCGGGAGCCGGCGAGTTCGCCGCCCTGCTGGCCCTGGCCAGCGGCGAATGCCTCGGCGACGCACTCGAGCAGGCCAGCGCCGCGCAGCCGGATTTCGACCCCGGCGACGCCGTGCCACGCTGGCTCGAAGAAGGGCTGTGGCTCGCCGCGACGCCCCCGACACGATACGGAGAACAACGATGAATGCCGCGCTGCGCCTGCACCGCCTGACCACCGCCTTCGACCGGCCCTTGAGCGATTGGGGCGGATCCCTGCTGTCACTGGCAATACGACTCAGCGTGGGCTGGGACTTCTTCAAGTCCGGACTGACCAAGATCGGCGACTGGGACACCACCCTGTACCTGTTCGAGGAGGAATACCAGGTGCCGCTGCTGCCGCCGGAGCTGGCGGCGTGGATGGGCGCCGCCGGTGAACTGGTGCTGCCGCTGCTGCTGTTCGTCGGCCTGTTCTCCAGGCCCGCCGCGCTGGGATTGTTCATCCTCAACGCGACGGCGTTGATCTCCTACCCGGCGCTGTTCGAGTTCGAGTGCCCGGCCGCGGTGAAGGACCACTTCCACTGGGGCGCCCTGCTGCTGGTGATCACCGCGTTCGGTCCCGGCCGGCTGTCCCTCGATGCGCTGATCGCGTCACGCACCCGCTGACAGCCAGGCCGGGGACGGCACCGGCGGCCTCCGATCAATCCACCGGCACCTGGATCGCCCGCGGCCGGCCGGGCTCGGCCTTCGGCAATTCGATGCGCAGCACGCCGCTGCGGTAGCTGGCTTTCGAGGCCTCGGCGCGAACCGCCACCGGCAGCGCCACCGCCCTGCGGAAGCTGCCGTAGGCGCACTGCATGACCCGCCAGCGGCCGCTGCTGCTCTCGCGCTCGAAGCGTTTCTCACCCTGCACGACGAGGGTGTCGTCCTCGACCTGGATATCGAAATCCTCCTTGCTCATGCCCGGCACTTCGAGGCGGACGACGACGCGCTCGTCGTCCTCGAACACCTCGCCGCCGAGCATCGACCAGCTGCGGGTCGGCGTGAACAATCCGTCGTCCACCTCGTGCTCGGCCGGCAGACGGGTGTTCTCGTCGCTCGAGAATCGCGTCAAGGCGCTCGCCGCCGACTCGCGCAGGCGCTGCCAGCCGTCGGCCAGCGAGTGGCGCAGGTGGTCGATGCCGGTCCTGATGTCGTCGATCTTCATGACTGACTCCTTGCCAACAGAAATGCTGCCTTACGCCACGTCGATGCGGATCCGCCGCGGCTGGGTCTGTTGCACGCGCGGAATGCGCAGTCGCAGCACACCATTGTCGAACGCCGCGCCGACCCGTTCCGCATCGAGTTCCTTCGACAGCGTGAACACGCGCCGGTACTTCAGCGACGGCAGTTCGCGGTGGGTGAGCTGCATGCCTTCCGGCGCCGGCAGCCGCACTTCGCCCTCGATGGTCAGCTGATCGGCCTCGATGTGCAGGTTCAGGCCGTCCTTCGGCACGCCCGGCAGATCCGCGATCAGCGTGATGCCGCCCGCATCCTCGGTGACGTCGACGGCCGGCGACATCGCCTCCTCGCGGGTGCCCGTGTTCTTGGTGTCCATTTCGTTCATGTCGGTCCTCATTGCACGCTGATCCGCCGCGGCCGGCTGGCGGCGCGACGGGTGACTCGGATGTGCAGCACGCCGTCGCGGTAGGTCGCGGACACCGACTCGGGATCGGCGTCCTCGGGCAGGTTGACGACCCGCCGGAAGCGGCCGGCAAAGCGCTCGCCGATGTGCACGGTGGTTCGCGAATCCTCCGCCGGCAGCTCGGCCGGGCGCTCGCCACTGAGCGTCAGCACGCCGCGATCGAGGGTCAGCTCGATCGCCGCCGGATCGAGACCGGGCGCGAACGCGTAGATCTCCACCGACTCCGGCGTGCCGCCGACGTCGAGCGCCGGAAAGCGGCTTCCACCGCTGCCGCGGATGCTCGCCGGCTGTTCGAGCGGGTGGCCGCCGAAATCGCGCTGCAGGCGCTCGAGCTCGGCCATCAGATCCCTCGGAAAAACGTTCCAGACCATGGGGTTCCCTCCGCGTTGTCCATGTCGCCGATATGGGGTGGGCCGTGGCGGCTTTCAAGACCTTGAGAGCCGGGCACGGTGGACCCATATTAGAAGAGAACGATGCATCGACCACCATTGCCGGGAGAGCCGACCTTGGAATACAGGGACTACTACCAGACGCTCGGGGTGGAACGGGACGCCACCGCCGACCAGATCCGCAAGGCCTTTCGCAAGCTCGCACGCAAGTACCATCCCGACGTCTCGAAGGAGCCCGACGCCGACGAGCGCATGAAGGCGGTCAACGAAGCCTATGCCGTGCTCGGCGACGCCGAGAAGCGCGCCGCCTACGACCAGCTCGGCCGCGGTTTCGCCCAGGGCCAGGACTTCTCGCCGCCGCCGGGCTGGGACGACGGATTCGAATGGTCCGGGCGCCAGTTCCATGCCCGCGATGCGGGCGAATTCAGCGACTTCTTTGCCGAGTTGTTCGGCCGCATGGGCCGGGCCGGGCCGGGCCGGCCCGACCATCACGAGTTCGACGGGCGCGGCGAAGACCACCTCGCGCGGGTGCAACTGGACCTCGAGGACGCCTACCGCGGCGCCCAGCGGCAGATCACCCTGCGCTCGCCGCGGATCGATGCCGAGGGCCGAGTGCACCTCGACAGCCGCACCCTCGAGGTGCGCATTCCCAAGGGGGTGCGGGAAGGCCAGATCATCCGCCTCGCCGGCCAGGGCCACCCGGGCTTCGGTGCCGGCCGCGCCGGCGACCTGCTGCTCGAGGTCCATTTCCGGCCCCACCCGCGCTTCCGCGCGGACGGCCGCGATGTGCACATGAACCTGCCGGTGGCGCCGTGGGAGGCGGCGCTCGGCGCGGTGATCGATGTCGACGCCCCGGACGGCAAGCTGCGCGTGCGCATCCCCGCCGGTGCGCAGGGCGGGCGGAAATTGCGGGTGCGCGGCCACGGCCTGCCGGGAAAGGTGCCCGGCGACCTGCTGCTCGAGCTGCAGGTGGTGCTGCCGCCGGCCGACGACGCCAAGGCCCGGGCACTGTACGAGCGCATGGCCGAGGAGCTCGACTTCGACCCGCGCGGGAGTGCGGGCCATGGCTGATCACATCCATCCGCCAGCCGACGACGTCGGCGATGAAGCGCGGTTCACGATCGAACAACTGGCCGCCATCTGCGCCCGCGACGGCACGTGGGTAAGGCTGCGGCTGGCCGAAGGACTGCTCCACGCCGAACATGCCGTCGCCAGATCGACGCATTTCACCGCCGCCGAGCTGCGACGTGCGCGCCGGATGGCCGCCCTGGAGCAGGATTTCGATGCCGTGCCGGAACTCGCCGCGCTGGTGGCCGACCTGCTCGACGAAATGGACCGTCTGCGCACGCGCCTGCGCAGCCACGGCCTGGAGTAGCGCGCCATGGGCGACTTCGGCCAGCCGCGGCACCGCTGGAGCAATCGGCTGCAGACCGCGCTCCTGATCGTCACGATGCTGGCGATCAGCGCCGCCGCGGGCACGCTGCTGCTCGGCGACCTCGGCCTGTGGCTGACCGTCGGCGTCGCCGCCACGGCGATGCTGGCCGAGCCGGCCGCCGGAGCCGAGTGGACCCTGAGGCTGGTCCGCGCCCGTCCGCTGTCGCCGGCCGAGGCGCCGGGCCTGTGGCACAAGCTGGAGTCGCTGGCGGCGCGCGCCGGTCTGCCGGCGACGCCCCGGCCCTACTATGTGCCGAGCCGGACGATCAACGCGTTCGCGGTCGGCCAGCGGGAGCGCTCGGCGATCGCGGTCACCGACGGCATGCTGCAGCAGCTCGACCGGCGGGAGCTCACCGGCGTGCTTGCCCACGAGGTCGCCCACATCGCCCACGACGACCTCCGGGTGATGAACCTGGCCGCCCACGTCGGTCGCATCACGACGGTCTTTTCGGTGGCCGGGCAAGTCCTGCTGCTGCTGGCACTGCCGAGCCTGTTCGGCACCGGCTGGTGGCAGGTGAACTGGCTGGCGGTGGCGCTGCTGCTGTTTTCGCCGCAGATCGCGCTGCTGGCCCAGCTCGGCCTGTCGCGGGTCCGCGAGTACGACGCCGACGCGACGGCGGCGTCGCTGACCGGCGATCCTCGAGGTCTGGCGCTGGCTCTGGCGCGAATCGAACAGGCCGGGCGCCCGTGGCTCGAGCGCCTGCTGCCGGGTGCCTACGAGCGGCAGCCGCTTTGGCTGCGCAGCCATCCCGAGACCCGCCGGCGCATCCGTCGGCTGCAGGCGCTCGCCACGACCTCGCCATGGCATGCGACATGACCGCCTACGTATCCACCGGGACTCGCCTCGGCGGATTCGCCTGCACGATCGGGTGAGTCGCCCGCGACGGGCGCATTTCCCCGCGGCGCAAGCCTCGGGTCGGACTCCGCGTGGCCCGCTTTTCGGTGGCACCGGCCCCGCAGCCACTGTTCCCGGGCACCGAGCTGGGCAACAATAGGGCCCGCGCAATTCATGACAAACGATCGTCCTCATGCCCAACGAAAGACTCCGGCCGCAATGGCTGCCCCGGACAATCGACGCACGGCTGCTCGCCGGCTTCGCCCTGATCGCCCTGCTGCCGCCTCTCTTGGCCGGCACCATCGGCATCCGCCTGCTGCGCGGCTCGTTGCAGGACGAAGCCATCCGCCATGCGTCCGCTCACGTCGAAGCCGCCGCGATCGTGCTGGCGAGCGAACTCGAGCACCACGCGCTGGCGCTGCGCGCCGCGGCCGACGGCAGTGGACTGCGCGCGATGCTGGCCAGCGCCCCACCAGCCCCCGCGGTGTCCTCCAGACGGGCGGCGGCAGCCGAGAGAGCGGCGGCAGCAGCGCGCGCCGCGGCGGCCGACCGGGTGTCCGAGGAGCTGGGCGACCTGCTGCGCGGGCAGCCGCTGTGGCAGCGGCTGCGGCTGGTGGGCCGTGACGGCGGTGTGTTGCTGCAGGTGGATCGCGGCGTCCCGCAGCCCGGCGGCGCGGTTGCCCCGGCGATCGCCGACGACGACCAGGAAGCGCTGCGCATCGTGCTCGACGCTGCGCCCGGCCAGTTGTTCGTGTCGCCGCTGCACGATGACGCCGCCAACCGCGTCAGCCTCGCCGCCGCGGTGCGCGACGCGAGCGGCCAGACCGTCGCCGCACTGCTCGTCGAACTACCCGAGTCGGCACTGATCGGCCGCCTGCCGGTGCCTCAGCCGCTGCGCGCCGCACGCTGGCATCTGCTCGATCGTTCCGGCCGCGTGCTGCGCTGGCAGGGGCGGCCCGGCGCCGCCGAGACACCGCGGCTGCTGCCGGCGATCCAGGTCGGCGACAGCCTGCCCCGCACCGTCGCCGACCGCGTCATGCGCGGCGACAGCGGCCAGCTCGAGGATGGCAATCGCTCGGTGCTGTTCGCCGGCGTCGACGCGAAGCTCGCCCTGATCTCCAACGCCGCGTCTCCGCTGCGCTGGAGCCTGGCGGTATCGGCACCGACCACCGAGCTGCGTGGCGCCGCCGCGGCACCGACGCTGTGGTATCTCGCCCTCGCCGTGCTGCTGGTCGGGATGACGGCAGCCGGCCTGGTGTTCGCGCGGCGCCTGCTGCGGCCGTGGCATCGCCTCCAGCAGCACGCCGCCGAGATCGCCGACGGTCACTTCGAACAGCGCATCGAGATCCCCCGCGGTGGCGCGCTGGCACCGATCGCCGGCAGCATCAACCGCCTTGCCGAGCGACTCCAGGAAGCCCGCGAGAACAAGGAGGCGCTCGAGCGGCGCGCCTCGCAACAGCAAGCCCTGGCGGCGCGGCGTGGCCAGGAGCTCGCTGCCGCGCTGGAGGAGGCCATCGCCGATCTGCCCCACGGCGTCATCCTCGCGGACCACCGGGGTCAGGTCGCCCACGCCACTGCCCGCGCGGCCGAATTGCTCGGCATCGCAGCGGAACGCCTCGACGACAGCTGGCTGCCGGCCTTGCTGCCGCCGATCGAAGCCACCCTGGATGCCGCCGAGGCCGCCCAACTCCGGATCCGGCGGCCACGAGGAGTCCTCCTGGTCGCGGTCCGGCCGCTGGCTACACGTGCCGACGGTCCGCTGCGTTTCGCCATCACCCTCACCGAGGTCGACGACAGCGCCGACAGCCACCCGCCGGTGGTGATCCCGCCGGCCCTGGTCGGCGAACTGGCAGGCGCAACCACCGAGGCTCTGGCCCGTCCGCTCGGCGGGCTGATCAAGATGGCCCAGGCCCTGCTGCGCAACGACGCACTGCCGCCGGAACCTCGCAAGCATCTCTCCCGCCTGGCCGACGAACTCGGCAAGCTGGCCGATCGGCTGGCGCCGCTGGCCGACCGCTCGATGCCGATCGAGCCGGCCCGTCAGGCGATCGATGCGGCCGACACGATCGACCGCTCGTTGGCCGCATGGGCGACCAGCGCGACGCGGCGCAATCTGACCTTCGACGTCTCCGGCCTGCTTCGCGACGACACCCGCATCGACGCCGATCCCGACCTGTTCGAAAGGCTGCTTCACCACCTGATCGCCAATGCCATGGACGCGATACCGGAAGGCGGCCGGCTGGCAGTGTCGTCGGAAGGTCGCGCGCAGCACCTCGAGATCGTCCTCGAGGACGATGGCGAGGGCATCGAAGGTAGCGCGCTGCCGAAGCTCTTCGACGCCTTCCAGGGCAGCCGCGACGACCACGCCGGCCTGGGCCTCGCCAGCGCACGCCGCATTCTCGCCGCCCACGGTGCCGAGGTCGCGGTCGCCAGCGCACCCGGCAAGGGCACCCGTATCCGCATGTCCTGGCCGCTGGCCGGCGCCGCCTGAGGAAGCGCGCCACTGGCGGCGAACGCATTCCCTCGGCCGTTGCAGGCCAATGCCCGCGCCTGCACCAGCCAACCGAGCAGGCGTTGCAGTCGCGGTCAGGCGGGATTCGCGAAAGGGACTGCGCAAGGCGGAAATCGCCAGGAGCCGTGCTCGCCAGCAGGCACGGCCAGTTGCGCCGAAGATGAAATCGGCGCTGCAGGATCGGCCGCGACCTGGGCGAGTTACCAGTGGCAGACGTTCTTCAAGACCGCTGTTTCCCTCTTCCCGGGAGCAAGAGGAGTCATGCACCCCAATTCCGCGGCGCCTCCCGATCCGGGTCAGCCTTTCGCGTGCTCGCCATCGGATACCAGCTCGAAGGGTCGGAGCCGGAAAGGTACTGCCCGTCACCCAGACGTCGGACCGGGTATCTGAACGGCGGGAGACCGTTGAAAGCTGCCGGGCGATCTAATTCAGCAAGTCGGCCTGAGCTGTCATTGGAGTCCCTCTTGCGTGATGTCAGCAATTGGCCTGATTTCAGCCAGTGGCTCTGGTCAAGAAACCAGTTGTGCGGCGTTGAAAATACCTGTGGCGTGGCATCCGTCAAGAAAGGCTTTTTTGAGGAAGTTGCAGTCCGCGTAGGGGCTGCACTGTGTATGCCATGCCAACGCTGCCATGTAGTCGCTTGGGTCCCGACCGAGATACCTCCACTCGCCCAGCATTTGGTCCAGCCAATATCTGCCACCGTTTTGCTTCCCGCAAAACTTGGCCTTGTAGCGCTCGTCAATTCCGTACACGTTCCGCCAGGTTTCGATCTTTTCACTCAGATCGTCAGGGCCGAACTGAAGATCCAGGTCTGCTGGCGTCAGCTTCTCGATGTCGGATTGCAGCAGGGTGACCCTCAATTGAATGGCGTACGGCGCTTCCGCGTAAGGGTAGAAGGCTGCACGGCGGTGAGCACCACCGGCGGGATCCTTCGGGGTGTAGGCAGGGTCTTTGCTGGTCTTGTAGCTGCTATTGCAGTGATGGCAGGCAGGGACGAGATTCTTGAAGTTGGCCGAATTAAACGGGTAGAGCGCCTTGGGCAGGTAGTGGTCGTAGGCATCCCGCTTTGAGTGGTATTCGCCCAGCAAGTCAGCGATGCCGCAGAACGGGCAAACGTCCGCCTGGTTGGCGGCCATGAAGGCTCGGTAGTGATCATCGATCGCCCCGGTCTTTGCCTTCAGTGCCGCCACATCGAGATAGGAATAGACCCGTTTGAAAAATGACGCCAGCTGATCCCGCACATCCTCCAGTTCGCCCGGGAAGTCGGCATATCGCATCACCGACGCGGCCGGGTCATTGGCGCATACGCTTTCGATGTCGTTATTCGCTCGATACCGCTGACGGAACTGGTCGATCTGGCCAGCGCTCAGCACAGCAAATAGTCCGTAGATGCGCTCCACGTGTCCAGAAAAGAATTCCGCCCCCCTGCTGTCGTCGTAGTGAAACGCCGTCATCACTTCATGCAGTTCGGGGTTCGGATTGAACAAATCCAGGCTGAATGGTCCGCTTACCGGCGCTTGGCACCACACCTCGAAAAAGATGAAGTCGATGAAGGCCTGCATCTTCTCTATCGGGTGCGGCACGTGGGTGTAAGGAAACAGCATCAGCCCTGCGCCCCCCCGTTGCCTTGTTGGCCATGGTCGAGAATGGCATTGATCAGCAGGATCTTCTCCACCGAGTCGCCCAACTCGCGATGGATGTCGTCGATCAGCTCGTCCGATGCCTCGCCTTGCTCAAAGCGGGCGCGGAAGCTCTCCAGCACCGCGTGCGCCCGCCCGCCGATGGTCTCGCGCTTGCCAAAGACTTCACTCATCGTGATCTTGTTGATCGAGGCGCCGAGCGTGTTGAATTCGGGGTGCGTGATTTGCACTTTGCCGTCGTTAGGGTCGCGATTGAAGACCAGCACCTTGTCCCGCGTACTGTCGGAAATCAAGAAGGGCGAGTGCGTGGTGATCAGCATTTCCTGACTCACGCCCTCTCGGTCTTTAAGGCTCTCGCGCAGGCGGCTGATGAAATTGGCGCGCCAGTCGGGGTTGAAATGGGTTTCCGGCTCGTCCAGCAGGAACAGGCTGTTGGTGCCCCGAAACAATAGGCACAGGCCCAGGCTGTGCAGCAACTGGTGCTCGCCGTCGGACAGGTTCCTGAGCATCAGAGGGCCGGGCGCACCGAGCTTGCGGAAGCGGACAAACTTGAAACGCATCACCCGCTCGTCAGAGGCCAGTGTCGGCACGGTTTCGCTGACGTATTCGCTGTGCGAGCGGTAAAGGTCGGCCTTGAGGCCGTCGCTCACCGTGTACAGGTTAAGCGTCAGCAGCACCTGGAAGGCCTGAAAGAGCGCGCGCGGGTTACCCTCAAAGTTCTGCTGAAAGGCCTTTTGCGTGGCGTCGTTGACCCAATAGTCGAGGATCAGCGTGTCGGTGGCTTCATCCTGGTATTCGAGCGTGGCGCAGCGCCGCAACGCATCCAGCGCCAGCGACGAGTGCTGGGCTTTGTCCGGCCTCTGCTCTTCCATCAAGCGCAACACGTTCAGCCGCCAGCGCCCGGTCTCTTCGTCCTGGCTCACCACCGGCTGGGCGGCCTGGAATGCCGTATCGCTGGCGAATGCTGCCCTCTCGATCGGCGCCATGAAACCGCGGGCCTGCGCTTCGTCCAGCTGCACACTGCGGCGCAGCACGATGCGAAACTCCTGCAACGCGTCGATGCCTACGTCCTCGCGGAATGGCTGCAGGGTTTCATCACTCTCGAACAGCAGATTGCATAGCAGTACAGCCTGGCTGAAACCGCTGTCCGCATACACCAGCCGGGCATCCGGGCGGCCGGAGTATTGCGATTGGGTGCGCAGGCGGTCCCAGTATTCGTCGAACTGCACGAAGCGCGTCTTAAAAAAGGGCAGGCTTAGGATCTCGTTCTCGCCCGACGAGTAGCCCAGCACGTGTTCCGGCAGCAGAAACTCGCGGTGCTGCTCGGCGCATAGACCATCCTTACCCAAGGCCTCAGCGTGGTCGCCGAACTCTTCGGGGTTGAGCCAATGCATACGCGGAGAACTGTCTGGCGTCTTCAGCACCCGCACATGGGCGAAACACATTGCGTTCTGCCGGGACTGGAGGGGAAGGTAGATCAGGTACTCCAGTTCAAAGCCGCGCGGCGCCCCCAAGTGTTCCAGTTCATCGAGTGCCTCGGGCAGAAAAGTGCGCTGCACGCGCTGCAGCTCAAGCTGGAAGAAGATCGCCGCCAGCGCCTCCAGCAGGTTGGACTTGCCGCTGCCGTTGCGCCCGGCGCAGACGAAGGGCGCGAAGTCGTCGCCTTTGACCTGTTCGTCCTGCAAGCTCCATTCGGTGCGGAAATGGTGCTCGAAGCCGGCTGGCAAGCTGCGAAAGCCGGCCGGATCGGTGATCTTCAGGCGCAGCAGCTTCATGACCTACCACGTGCCCCAATCGGGCGAACAGCTAGTCAGCGTAACGCGGTTGTCGGCATCGGCATAGCCCTGCCTCAGCCGGCCGCTGGCCAAGGCCGCGAACACCCATGCCTTGACCTGTTCGTAGGCTTCGGCCCCGAGCTCGAAATCGCTGTCCGGGTGCAGTTCGCCAATGCGCGTCTGCGCGTCGGCGAGGAAGCCCTGCTCCGAGAAGGTAGCGCCGTTCAACTGGGCGCGGTACGCCTCCAGCCAGAAGGGCAGCAGTTCCTTGAGGCGGGCGCGGTCGTCCAGCGCGGCCAACAGCAGTTCGGTGTCGGGCAGATGGATGGCGTTTTGCGGTTCAACGGGTGAAGGGCCGGCGGCCGGCATGGCGGTTTGCGGCTCCTGAGGCTCGGCATCGGGCAGCGGCACGCGGGACAGATCGAGCTCGCCCTTGAAGGCCTTCTGGCTCAGGGCGCCGTAGAGGGCTTCGAGATCGTGGAGGCTTTGCTGGTAGCTGAACTTCGTGGACTCGATCCTTTCGCCGACCTGGGCGAATTCCCGCTGCAACTCGAACGATGGTTTGATCATCGTGATTTGCTCGAAGTCACCTTTGGTCAGGATCTTCTTCATCCCCTTGCTGGCGTGACTCTGAATGTATGAGCGAGACAGCTTGAACAAACCGTACAGAAATAATGGGCTGACATCATTCGCCGGCTGAATGGCGTTGATCTGTTGATTGAACGCCACCTTTCTGTCGGTCAGTGCGGCGCGTCCGATCGATTCCACACTGCCGGCAATGCATGCGACGAGCAGCGCGCCTTTGGACACAGTGCGTGCACGCTTTACCCCAGACTCGGATATGTACTCGGCCGCCGTGGTGACAAACACGGAATCAGCATCGATGTTGTCGGTCTTGATCCATTCGATGTACTGACCTCCATAGTTAGAGGCGTCATTGCGCGGCGGCGTGTTTCCGGTCGATATCTTGCCGAAAGCTCGGAGCGAAGGCTTGTCCCACCCTTTTTCATTCCGCACCGGGTCGCCAAACATCTCCAGAAACACGCTCTTGAGCAGATCGTCGAGCTGTTGCAGTTGCTGCTGACGCTGGGCCATCAGCCCTTCCACCTTGCCGAGTAGATGGGCAATGCGGATTTGGTAGTCGTGGGGCGGAAAAGGTATCTCCAGCTGCTGGAAGTCTGCCTTTGTCAGACTGCGACGCCGTGCTACTGCACCTTGCATGCGCGAGGCGTACAGGCGCCTGGCCTGAGTTGAGCGCAGGTAACGTTCCAGGTAGGGGATATGGCAGCGAGTTTCGTTCTTGAGGCGCCAAACATCGTAGGCAGGGCTGACGATCGCTGCCGGGTATTTCGTTTGAAATCCCAGCACGCCTTCGTCAATCGGGAAGCCCACTACAAGCTCATTGCGGTAAACGACGCGGTAGTTGGACGTGTCCTGACTGGCCACGCGCTTCTTGAACTTGTCAGCTTGGTCAACCAGGCCCTGTTTCATCGTGATCGACAAGACGGGATAGTCGTTCATGCCAGCGCGATGCTGGCCGGATGGAGCCAAGAGGTCACCAAGCGACGCTTTGCTCGTGCTCATCCCACCATCCCCTTCAGTTCCAGCAACTCCCGCACGATGCCACTCGGCACCTTGTCCAGGTCGGCCTCAGCCACGTCACCCACCTCGGCCTCAATCAGCCGGTCCAAGATCACGCCGGGCTTGTCGTATTTGAGTTCCTCGAACACATCCTCCCGGTAGCGCGAGAGCGAGAGGTCGTAGCCCTCGACCTCGATCTCGGCACGCGGCACCATGAAGCATTGGGCTGTGCGGTCGGTGTCGGTAGCGGCCTTGCGGGCGTGATAGCGGGCGACAATGTCCTGCAGATCGCCGTAGCCCGCCTGCTTGCTGCGCTTGTCGTCGAGGCTATAGCCGTCTGCGCGCATGTCGTAGAACCACACGTGCTCGGTGGCAGATTTTGTCACCTTGTCCTTGGGCCCCCAGACCTTGGTGAACAGCAGGATGGCGGTGGCCACGCCGGCGTAGGGCTTGAACACGCCGCTGGGTAGCGCAATCACGGCCTTGAGGTCGCAGCGTTCCACCAGCTTCTGGCGCAGTTCCTTGAAGGCCTTGGCGCCACCGAACAATACCCCCTGCGGCACGATTACGCCGGCGGTACCGCCTTTCTTGAGCAGGCGGTAGATGTTCTCGACGAAGAGCAACTCGGTCTTCGTGGTACCGAGGCTGAGGTTCTCATTCATGTCGCCCTTGTCGATGCTGCCGGTGAAGGGCGGGTTGGCCATAACGATGTCGTATTCGGCTTCCTCGTTGTAGCTCTTGGAGAGAGTGTCCTTGTAGTCGATGTGCGGCTCGTCGATACCGTGCATCATCAGGTTCATCAGCCCCAGGCGCACCATGGTGGCGTCGATGTCGTAGCCGTAGAGGGATTCCTGCAAAACGGTCTGGGCCTTGGCGGTGAGGCCGGCTGCCACCGAGGTACGCACGAAGCCGTCTTCATCGGGCTGCAGTTGCTTTGCGCCCTTCTTCTTTCTCGCCAGTTCGGTGACGATGTACTGGTAGGCGCCGAGCAGGAAGCCGCCGGAGCCGCAGGCCGGGTCGGCGATCCGATGGCCCAGCTGCGGCTGCACCAGTTCGGCGATCAGCTTAATGATGTGGCGCGGGGTGCGGAACTGACCGTTCTTGCCGGCGGTGGCGATCTCGGATAGCAGCATTTCATAGACATCACCCTGGATGTCCTGAAAGGCCTGGCCTTTTTCCTGCGAGTCCTTCTCCATTACCTCAAAGATCTCGTCGATGGTCTTCACCGCCTCGACCAGCAGGGCCGGCTTGGGGATGATGAACACCGCGTTCTTCATGTGGTGGGTGAAGCTGGAGTCGGCGCCGTTCAAGTCCTTAAGGAAGGGGAAGACCTTGGTCTGCACGTGCTGCAGCATCTCTTCGGCCTGCATGCGCTTGAATTCGCTCCAGCGCAGGCTGCTGCGCTCGATGGCGAATTTTTCGGGTTCACTCTGGTTGCGGTATTCCGGTGGAATCCAGGTGCCGGCGAACCTCGATGTGTAGGCTTCGCCCGTAAATTCGGCATCGGCCTGGCGTTTGAGATCCAGTTCGTCGAGGCGCTTCATGAACAGCAGGTAGGTGATCTGCTCGATGGCGGTGAGCGGGTTGCTGATGCCGCCGGACCAGAACTTGTTCCAGAGCTGGTCGATCCTGCTCTTGAGTTCGGGGTTGTTCTGCAACATGGTGGGGTGATCCTCGGTCGGCGGCGTGTGCGGGCTGTGGCGCTTGGCAGCCTAATTCTTCGGGGGTGGCAGGGTACCTGATTGCCGGACGAGCTTCTTTTCGTCGGCCTTGACGCGTCGCTCCAGCTTCTTGATGTCATCTTCCGGCGGCAGTTTTTCGGGTTTAATGCCGCGCTGCCCCAGCATGTCGCGCACGCTTTCATTGTTCTGCACATGCTCACGGGTGATGGCGTGCTCGCCCTGCAGGTCGTCCTGGCTGACGTTGTGATTGGTGATTTCTGTGGCCAGGTTCTTCGCGGCAATGGTCAGGGTGGGCAGGAAGTCGGCCAGCGGACGGGTCTTGGTGATGCCGAATCGGTCCTTCATGGCCTGGGTGGTGTGGCCGCCGAAGAGTGCTGCGTCGCCCCTCGAGCGGATGCGTCCGAAGCCGGCATCGTCAACGCCGCGTTCGTATATGTTCTGGGACAGCATCTTTTCGGATTCACGCAGGCGCTCGCGGGCATCCAGCCGGGCTTGCAGGCGCATGCGGTCTTCGATCAGCTCCTGCTTGCGCGTCTGGATGGCAAAGTAGCTTTGGGCGAAGGCGATGGGTTCCTTGCGCGGGTCGCCGTTCTGCGCGACGAGATAGCAGGCGTAGCGGGTCAGCATGAAGTCGTCGACGGGCCGCTGGCCACCCTTGCCGATCTCGATCATTTTCGTGACGCCACGAAAATGATCGTCAACCGGATAGCCGGTTGTTTCGCAAGACTCAATGGCGCGCTGGATGGCGGTTTGAAAGTTCTCCCAGCGTGCGTATCCGAGCGGCTCCATGAGGTCGCGGGCAAACCAAAACTCGACGTTGTCGTCAGGCGTGCGCTGACTGAGAGCGTCGAATTGGTCTTTCATCAGTTGAACGGCACCGGGTTGCATGCTGACTCCTTGTCCCTTCCGACTCGCAATCACGCGGCCAGACTTTCGGTGAGTTGAAGGATCTCGTTGATTTCGGCAGGGCCGAATACGCCGCGTATACCTTGCGGATGAATGACGGTGAAGGGCGCATTGATCAGGTCCTTCTTCTCAACCTTTTCGCGCTCGACAATAAAATCCCTGAGAAGATTAAGGAACTCCAGCTGGCGGCTGCCGAGCGTGGTGTGGGCGCGGATGAACTGGTCGAACGCCGCACCGACTTCGTCGGGGAAACTCTGCAGCATTTCGATGCCGAGAATGTGGCGGATGAACTGGATGAAGCGCGCCTTGCGGTTCTTGTAGACTTGGCGCAGCAGGTCTTCGGTGATGTGCGGATGCTCTCCGTGCAGCAACTCGGCCAAAGCTTTGGCTTCTTCGGCACTGACCGCCTCGCCGGCCTTGAGCTTCTGCAGCACCGGGTTATGTTCGGTCAGCTCGGCAATTAGGGCCTCGACCATCTCACGGTAGCGGGTGATGCTCGCGGCTTCGTGCTGCGGCCCGAACTCGACCATCTCCTTTCGGTGCAGCTCGTCGGTGAGGTCCAGATGGACCGGCCCAGGGCCGATCATGGCTTCGCGGAAGTTCATCAGCGAGCCGAGCCTGGCCGCCAGCGCGTCAAACTCGTCCTCACCGGCCTTGGCCCAGTAGTGGTTGCTTTGCGCGGCGCGGATCAGCGCCTCTTCCTGTTTGACGAAGGGCACGGACAGCGGCAGTTCGCTGATCTGCTCGACAATCCCATCTTTGAGCGTGTCAGCCTGTTCCTTCTCCTCGCACAGCACAGCGAGCGAGTATTCGAGCAGGTCGCGCTCGAAGCGCATGGCCTTGAAGTCGGCCTCGGACACGGTGCGGAACAGCGGCTTGATCTCGGCCCGCAGGAATTCCAGCTTCTGCGGCGTGAGGCCGATCCAAAAGTTCTCTTCCTGCAACCGAGCGAGGGCCGGCGCGGCCTCCTTGATGATCACCGAGTGCTTGGGGAGCGTGGCGATCTGCCAGCGCAGCTTGGCGACTTCGCGCTCGGCGATGTCAGCATGGCCGATAGCGATGGCTTTCTCGATCTTTTCCAGGCGCAGGCCCACGAGTTTGACGGGTAGCGGCAGCTGAGCCTTGAGCTCCTTGCCCTTGGGTTGCAGCTTGAAGTATTCGAAGTTGTCCCAGCAGTCGAGGATGAGGAACACATCCTTTTCGGCGCACCAAGGCTTGGGTTTGCTGGCTTCCAGCAGGCGTGTGCCGCGCCCGATCATCTGCCAGAACTTGGTGTAGGAATAAACCGGCTTGACAAAGACCAGGTTGACGATTTCACGCACGTCGATGCCGGTGTCGAGCATGTCCACGCTGATGGCGATGCGCGGCATGTCGTTGTTGGTGAACTGGTCGAGAAGGCCACCCTTGCCGTACACGCGTGGGTCGTCCGACACCAGCACCTTGGCCAGCTCACCGTGGTGCTGCGGATAGAGCTTGTCGAAGATCTCTTCGATGCGGCGGGCGTGGGCCTTGGACGAGCAGAAGAATATCGTCTTTCCGGGCAGCACGCCGGTACTGTCCTTGATGCTCTCTTCCATGAACTCCCGGACGATCAGGGTGTTGGTGCCAGTGTTGACGACCTCCTTTTCGAGCTGGGTGCCTTCGAAGTTGATTTCTTCGACGTCTTTGCCCTGGAGGATGAGCTTCTTCTGGTCTTCCAGCGAGATGGTGCGCTTGCTGATACCTTCCATCTGGAACCGTGTCTGGATCTTCATGACCTGGAAGCTGCAGAGGTAAGGCGGCTCGCGGTTGACCGCTTCTTCGAAGGTATAGGCGAAGGTGGGGAGGCCGTCCTCGCAGTGGAAGAGCTGGAAAGTGTTGTGATCGATGATGTCGGTTGGGGTGGCCGTCAGCCCGAGGGTGATGGTCTTGAAATAGTCAAGGACCTCGCCGTAGGTGTTGTAGATGGAACGGTGACTTTCATCGACGACGATGAAGTCGAAAAAATGCGGTGAGAGATGCTGCACTTCATCGCGAATGATGTTTAGCATCGTCGGGTAGGTGGCGACATAAATGCGGCGATCCTTCGCTACGAGCTTTTCGCCAACGTTGGGCCAGCGCGGCTCGTCGGGCATGTGTTCCTTGAAGGCGGCCAGGGCTTGCTCGCGCAACGCGATGCGGTCGACCAGGAAAAGCACCCTCTCAGCATAGCCGGCGCGCATTAGCGCATCGACCATGGCGATGCACGTGCGGGTCTTGCCAGTGCCAGTGGCCATGACCAGCAGGAAGTTGCGCTTCTTCTGCTCGATGCCTTCAAGCACAGCGCGGATGGCGCGGATCTGATAGTCGCGCCCGGCGATGGACGTGTTGATGAACTCCTGCGTCAGCGGCTTGCGGTTGCGGCGGATGTAGGCGAAGCGCTCCAGATCGTCGCGCGTGGGAAAGCCGACCACCTTGTGGGGTGGTGCGTT
The DNA here is from genome assembly GCA_020445745.1 of Rhodocyclaceae bacterium. Lineage (GTDB taxonomy): Bacteria > Pseudomonadota > Gammaproteobacteria > Burkholderiales > Rhodocyclaceae > Cognatazoarcus. The sequence goes on from JAGRGB010000090.1 coordinate 78,664, forward strand.
ACCCAGATCCCAGAAGTAGGTCTCGAGACCGTTGGTGTAGAAGCAGAACGGAAGCTCGCCGCCGAGTTGCTTCTGGATGTTGTGGCAGTACTGCTTGGCCTGCTCGCGGCCGATGGCGGCATCACGGCTGGTCTTCTTGGCCTCGATCACGGCCAGCGGCCTGCCGTCCTTGCCGAGCAGGACATAGTCGCTGAACTGATGGCCTTCGTAGGGCGTGCGAGGCTCAGCCACGCCTAGGGGCAGGCCGACGAGGATGTCGAACTCTTCAACCACCTGCGTGGGGTCCTTGACGTTCCAGCCGGACAGGGCAAGCTGCTGATCAATAAGCTCTGACCGCGTTTGTGCTTCGGTTTTCAACATGGCCCGCTGTCAATTAAAGGCGCTGCAAGGTGTTCTGATCGGGAGTTGGCGCGGCGAAATGGGATGGTAATTGAATGTCTGCAAATTCCGAAGGCATGGTAGGCGTGTTTGATGGCGAACTCGCACGCACCGATGCCGCCGGCTTGATGAGCCAGAGCCTACAGATCGACGACGTTTAGCGCCGTGCGGCAGGTGTTGGCGGAAGTGCCGCCGCTCAGTTTGTGCGAGCTGGCCGGCAGCTCAGGCCGATCAACTGTAGGTCGGTTGCTGCACGGAACGACTGCTCGAATCTGGAACCAGACATTTGAAGATTAGCGACGACTACCTGGAATAGGTCGGTCGCAATCCGCCGACTGCAACGGTTCAACAGTTCCTCCTCTGTAGTCCCAGCCGGGCCGCCAGACATCGAAGTTGTGAAAATGGTGGGCAAAGCGCAATGTGACGGCGCAGAAACTGCGCCGCTGCCGATACGATCAGATGATCCCGTCCGATCCGATCACCGCATCTAATTGCATAGGGTCGATGGGGTCAAGACAAAGCCCACCTGCTTAAAGGAAAAGACCGAAAGATCAATCTCCAGCATGGCTCCGACGATTTGCCCGGCATCGTTGATTCCAGTGACCTTATGGGACATGCGGAAAATGCCGTCCGTGCCTTCGCCGACGTACTCAGGCGGCAGCAGATCCGCAGCCGGGGTGAAGACACCTTCGCTGTAAAGACCGTCGCTGGTAACGAACTGCCCCAAATTGTTCATCTGGATCTGGATGGTCTGCGCGACCAGGACCGTATTCCAGGGTACGCCGGTATCGGTCAACACGCCGTTTTCCCAGAACTGGAATGTCGAAGTATTTCCGTCGCCCTGGACGATGACCAAGACCTGGCCTGCGTCGTTGATCGCCGCCCCCTGCGAAATGCCCCCATTCGGAGACGGAATCGTGTCGATCGTTCCGTCGACATGGCGCACGAAGGCGAGGCGCTCACTACCGTTGACCATGTGCGCAGTTCCAACCACGGCACCTGCATTGTTGATGTCGATGGCAAATGCCTGGTCGCGGCCATCGATAGTGAAGGCTTCGACGATCCCGTCTTTGTAGATGAAGGCGCCGCCCGAGTTGGCCTCACCCACTACCGTGCCGGCCTCATTCACGTCCCAGGCGACCGCAGCCCCGGGGATTGGTGTTTCGATTCCGTCTTCGAACACGTAGCCGGCGCCAAAGCCACCGGCGACGGTACCTTGACTGTTCAGGCCAAAACCGGGGCCGTCGGCGAGCACGCCAAGGATACTATCCTTGTATAAGAACGATTTGGCGCCGACACCCGGAATACTCAGCGAGCCGGTTACCGCGCCGCTTGCCGCAATGGCATTTGGACTTATCGACTCGCCGGGCTGCATCGGAATGGCCTGGAAGGCATAACTGCCCGCATTGGCGCTTCCGACCAGGCCGGCCAGGGCCACCGCAACTGAAATTCGGAGCTTCGTGAGCTTCATGATCGATCCTTGTCTATCAGAGGGATTGCTACATCTTTCGTGGTGTACGGGTGGAGGGAACGCCTCCAACTGCCGCGAGTCATTACTACCGCAGCCCCCCACCCGCCGTCGGCTGCGGAAACTTGCTGCAAACGTTGGATCCGTTGAAAAACGCGGATCTCGGACATCGGACCTGTGCGGTTGGATGGCCCCTTGCCGGCAGCGACGCGCCGGCCTTCCTGGCTTGGAACCACCGAATCGGAATGACTACGCGAACGGTCCATGCCATACGCGTAGGCGAGAATCCAGATCAGCAGCACCGGTTCCCAGCCAACGCGGCACATGCGGGGCCGTTTTCATGTCGAAGCAGGCGGCATCCAAAATAAGCAGGGCGCATGATCCGCAGTCGCACGGCTCGGCGCCACGCGGGCCGTTTTCGGCACATCGGCAATGCATGTAGCATAGCACTTATGCCGAAGGGATGTTGCCCGGCTCGAATATGGACAGGCTGATCATCGTTGCGTGTTGCCCGCCACGATCCCTGGTGCGGCGACCGGTCGTCACGCAAACGCGCCACTCATTGACCCGCCAAGCCCCATGCGGCTTCAATGGCGGCGATCGGGCGTCGGCCGTAGCGGCGCGCCGCCCCTTTGAAAACATGCGCCGGACGGTATGGTTCGAACCTTGTCCCACGCCTGAACAGAGCGTTGCCGGCCATCGCTTGCCAGTGAGCGACGGCTCGCGTGCGGCGCCACCAGGCGCCAGGTTTCGGCCGAAGGGTATCGCCAGATGGTAAGTCCGTTGATGCCAATGATGCCGCCGATTCATTCCGTCCCGTCTGCCCAGGCGACAGCCGTGCAGGAGTCGGGACACGATGAATCGTTCGACGATCGTTTCCGGTACGACCCGCGTGATCGTATCGACACCGTCGGTCCCGGGAATAGGTCGCCCTCCGCCATGATGATGCCGTGGAATTCGAGGCGCCCTTGCTTGACAGTCTTCCACCAGGCGCTGCAATCGCATGACCACGGACGCTGCCCAACATCGCATGCACTTCAGCCTGGTCGCGGCTCATCGCCGGGTTGGCGGCCCGCTCTGCGCCGACGTCTTCATCAAGCTCGGCCCAGCGCGGACAGCCCGGGGAAGAGGGATCGGTCGCCGTGCGGCGGCTGACGGATTCGAGCCGGGCGATGCGCCAGAATTCGAAGATCATTGACCGACGCCAGCAAGTGATGATCCGTGCCGGTCTGTGGTGCGGGGTTGCCGCGCCCATCCTCTGGGCCACGGTCATCATCGTTGCCGGCGAACTACGCCCCGGATTCGACCATGTCGGGCAATACATCAGCGAACTCGGCGAACGCGGAAGTTCCCATTCGGCTTTCATGCGCTTGGCTGGCTTCGCTGCGACCGGGCTCATGCACATCTGCTATGCAGTGGCCTTTTACGCCGCCGTCAGGCGGATGTCGGGCCGCACCCGCCTGGCGCTCCTGGTCGCCGTGCTGGTCGCGCTGGACGGTGCGGGCCGCATCGGTGCCGGCCTTTTTTCCTGTGAGCCCGGCTGTCGGGGCCCGGATACCGCCGCCCAGCATCTCCATCATCTTTCGGCGACCGTGGCGTTCCTTTCGATTGCCTCGGCTGCGTGCCTGGGGGGCATCCTTTTCCGCAGCAGCCAGCGTCTGCGCTGTCTGGCCCTCTACTCGCTCATTTCCGGTCTTGCTGGCCTGGCATTCCTTGGGCTGATGCAGACGGGTGGCGCCTTCCATGCCTATGTCGGCCTGTTCGAACGACTGGCTTCGGGTGTCTTCACGCTGTGGGTATCGATCACCGCGCTGCGATTGTCGGCCGTCAGCGTCCGGGCGGCCGGGGCGCCGCCGGGCTAGCTCCACAGCGACCGCGCCGTCGTGCTTGTCGCAATGGCCAGGTCTGGCCATGGACGATCCGCTTCGGTTGAGCAATCGCCTACGCTGGTGGCGCCGGCGTGGGTCGGCGACCAGCGCGTCCTCGTTCGGTCGCCGAAGCACTGGAGCGGTCGCCGGGCCGGCGCCACTCACAGGTGGAGCTCGCCACGGGGCGACCGCGCCCGGGAGCGAAGGGGGGCCGGGCGGCGCTGACGGACTCCGATTCCGTCTGCAAGGCGGCGGCAGATCGACCGTCCGAAGCGGACCGGATGCCGTCCGGTCATCCCTGCAAAGCGGGAGCGGACCGATGGACGGGCGATCCCGGACGCGCCTTGAAGCCGCGAGTCGACCGACGTCGTGGGCTTGCGCACAGGTCAGCGCAGACTGCCAGGATGCCATGCGGGCCACCAGGATCGACGGCGTCATCAGTCATCGCCAGCGGCCTCGCCGCGACGACCAGACCATCTCCACCGCCGCTTGCTGCCGCCGGGCTCGGGTCTATATTTTCAATGCGCGCCCGGAGCATGGCGGCAGAGGCGCGAATCGGCAGGAGCCGGAATGTCCGTCGATCGTCGCGGAACGACCGGCGCCAGGCACCGAAGGGGGTGTGCGATGAAGAAATTCGCTGGGATGCTGTCGATGTCGTTCGCACTGACGGGGATCGCATTGCCGGCCGGCGCGGCGGCCGCTCTCGATGGTCCCGCCTGCGACGACGAGGAAGTGCTCGAGTTCGTCATCGACGCCTTCGATGCCGTGCAACAGGCCGAGCAGCGATCGCCCGTGTCGCTCGAAGCACTGGACGGGGTGCGGGAGCTCGGTGCCGTGAAGCGGGCCGACGGCGAGTGGCGCCAGCTTCGCAACTGCAGCGCCCGGGCCAGGCTGTCGAACGGCGAGACGATATCCGCCTGGCATCAGATCCGCCTGCCGCGGGTGGACGACGCCATCGGCTACCGGGTCAAGGTCTGCTTCGAGAAGTACGATCGCATCAGCGGCGGCAACTGCGCCGCCTTCGCGCGCACGCCGTCCTGAGGTGCTGGAATCGGCATCGCCGCCATCGCCGCCATCGCTGTCACCGCTGCGATGGCGACACCCGCCATGCCGCTGTGCGCGGGGCCCACGATGGTCACCGCGGTCACCTGGAAAGCGGCGGCAACGAGTCGATCAAGCGCCGAGGCGAAGTCGGAACCGGGCCGGTCACCCTGCATCGATCCAACGAGCGCCGGGTGGGGACCTGCAATCGGGCGCCCCCCCACGCGCGAGCGCAACGAGATGGTTCGCACGGTGCGCACGGCGGACCTCGAGGACGCCGCGCTCGAGTCACAGAAGGTCGACCGGCTGCTGCCGCCATTGCTATTCGGCACCACCACGATTTCGACTTCCCGCCGGTTGTCGCACCGCCCGAGGGACGGCGAAGCGGTCGAACCGGAATTGTTCCTGCCCATCACTCAGCAAGCCTCGCTGGACCGCGATGTCCATCCCGAGGTGGGGGACAGCGCTCGGGTGGCGCCGCCAAGCCACACTCGGCCGGCACCGATCGCATGACCGGTGATGGACGATTCGAAGCCCGCGCTCCTGCCGGCGATCGAGGTCGACGGCGACTATTTCGGCGATCCGACCCGCCTGCCGGCACCCGACGACCAGCGCCATCCGCTCCTGCTGCAGAAACCCTTCGGGATCGCCAATTGCGGCGCCGATCCGGCGCGGGCGACCGCGCTCGGGATCGATGCGTCGGCACCGGCCCGACCTTGAATGCGGTGTTGGCGATCGCACCGACGCTGTTTCCGGGCAGCGCGCACGTCGTTCCGGCGCGCGCCCTGACCGGCCCGAATGCCGCGGAACCAAGGTCGACTACGGCCAGTGCCACGACAAGCTCGGTGCCCGTGTCCGCCTTAACCACTGGTGCGAGGCCGGGCGCGAGGCCCTGCAGTGGACCGGCACGCGGGACTTCGCGGTCCGTCGGGTCGTCGTCGAGTTCCCCCAACGCGCCGGCCGGCACGATCGTGATCCGGCCCTCACCCTCACCGCGCATCGATGACCGCCAATTCGACGAATCGGCGACGCCGCGCCGAGCCCTGGCCTGTCTCGAACGCTGGAAGCCTGTCACATGCCTGGCTCGAGGCGCCGCTGGCTCCATCCCGGGCGCGCCGCGCGCCGGTCTGCCAAGGGGTGCGGGGAGGGGCGGTCACGTCCGTCGTGGCAAGGGGTCGGGCGGGCGCAAGCAGCGCGGCCGCGGCTCGCCACCCTGGCGGTCCGAAGCGGCACGCTTTGCCCCGCACCTCGCCAAAAAAACCCGGCAATCGCTCGCCGGTGCTTGAATAGAGCGCCGCATTTGCCATTAAATGTGTGCGGTCTTGCGCTCCGACGAATATCACCAGCTTCCACCGACACCCGATCACGATGCCCGCCGACGAGGCTACCGAACCGGTCACCGTTGCGCCGCAGTACAGCAGCTTGCCACCGATGGGCGGCACCGATTGCGTGCGGGTTCCAGCGCACCCAGCGGCCCTGCCGGCGCCCGGCCGGGCGTTCGCGGCATCGACATCGAAAATGCGCCGCCCGGGCCAGGGCGTGGGCGCCGTCGGCTGCCACGCCAGGATTCGCCGGCGCGCCGACTTTGGCCCCGAGGACATCGCTTGCTCCCCCTCGACTGGATTCTGCTGATCCTCGCCGCCTGGCTGCTGATCGGCCTGGCCGGCGTGGCCGCCCTTCGCAATACGAGCTTCGTCGCCCGCGTGCTGTTCCCGCTCGGTGCCGCCGGTGCGCTGGCCGTCGCCGCCGCGGCGCTGGCCGCGCTGTTCGCCGGACCGCAGACGACGATCCTGCCGATCGGCCTGCCCGGCCTGCCCTTCCACCTGCGCCTCGACGCGCTGGCGGCCTTCTTCCTGCTGGTGATCGGCGTCGCGACGGCGGGCATCTCGATCTTCGCTGCCGGCTATTTTCGCCAGGGCGAGGGCACCCCGCCCGGCCTGATGTGCCTCGAATACCACGTCTTCGTCGCCAGCATGTGCCTGGTGGTGCTGGCCGACGACGCCTACGCCTTCATGGTGATGTGGGAGACCATGGCGCTGTCCTCGTTCTTCCTGGTGACCGCCAACCACCGCGTCGAGGCGATCCGCCGGGCCGGCTTCCTGTATCTGCTGGTGGCGCACATCGGCGCGATCGCGATCCTGCTGTGCTTCGGCGTGCTGCAGGCCAACACCGGCGACTACAGCTTCGCCAACATGCGCGCGCAGCAGCTCTCGCCGTTGTGGAGCTCGGCCGCCTTCCTGCTGGCGATCTTCGGCTTCGGCGCCAAGGCCGGCATCCTGCCGCTGCACGTATGGTTGCCGGAAGCCCACCCGGCGGCGCCCTCGCCGGTGTCGGCGCTGATGAGCGGGGTGATGCTGAAGACCGCGATCTACGCGCTGATGCGAGTCGCCTTCGACCTCCTGCCGCTGCCGCTGTGGTGGTGGGGCGTGGTACTGCTCGGCCTGGGCCTCGCCACCGCCCTGTTCGGCGTCGTGTTCAGTGCGGTGCAGACCGACATGAAGCGCCTGCTGGCGTATTCCTCGATCGAGAACATCGGCCTGCTGTTCGTCGGTATCGGCCTGGGCCTGCTGTTCAAGGCCCACGACATGGGCGCGCTGTCGGCGCTGGCGCTGACCGCGGCGCTCTACCACGTGATCAGCCATGCCTTCTTCAAGAGCCTGCTGTTCCTGGCCACCGGCTCGGTGCTGCATGCCACCGGCGAGCGCAGCCTCGGCAAGCTCGGCGGGCTGATCCGCCGCATGCCCTGGGTCGCCTGGCTGTCGCTGATCGGCGTGCTGGCCAGCGCCGGGCTGCCGCCTTTTTCCGGCTTCGTCGCCGAGTGGCTGCTGCTGCAGAGTTTCCTGTTCACCACCGGACTGCCCAGTTCCTTCCTGAACATGCTGATCCCGCTGGTGGCCGCCGCGGTGGCGCTGGTGGCGGCGCTCGCCGGATATGTGATGGTCAAGTTCTACGGCGTGATCTTCCTCGGCCAGCCGCGCGAACCGAAGCTCGGCGAGGCTCACCCGGCGTCACCGCTGGAGCGCCTCGGCCTGCTGTGGCTGGCGGCCGGCTGCGTGCTGCTGGGCCTCGTCCCGGTCCCGCTGATCGAGCTGATCGACCGCGTCACCCGGGTGCTGACGCAGGACGGCATCGCTGCCACCGTGAGTGCCCACGGCTGGCTGCTGCTGTCGCCGACCTCGCTCGAGCGTGCCAGCTACAGTCCGCTGGTGTTCCTGCTGGCGGTGCTGGCAGTGGTCTATCTGACGATGTTGGTGGTGCACCGCTTCTATCACGGCCAACTGCGCACCGCACCGCCGTGGGATTGCGGCTATCCCGCCCAGACCGCGCGCATGCAGGACAGCGCCGAGGGCTTCGGCCAGCCGATCCGGCAGATCTTCGGGCCGGTGTTCCGGCTCGAACGGCAGCTGCCGACGCCCTTCGACCCGCGCCCGGTGTACCGGGTCAAGGTCGAGGACCACTTCTGGCACTGGCTGTATCGACCGCTGGCAAGCCTCACCGATCGGCTCGCGCGGGCCTTCGCGGTGCTGCAGCAGGGACGCATCGCGATCTACCTGCTGTTCAGCTTCGTGACCCTGATCCTGACGCTGCTGGTGGCCCGATGGTGAGTCTCGGCGGCGTCCTCGCCCAGTTGCTGGAGATCGTGCTGGCGCTCTTGCTGGCGCCGCTGCTGAGCGGCTGGGTCAACCAGTGGCGGGCCTGGCTGCAGGGGCGGCAGGCGCCGGGCCTGCTGCAGCCGTTCCGAGTGCTGCACAAGCTGTTCGTCAAGGAATCGGTGGTGGCCGAATCGGCTTCGCCGCTGTTCCGCCTGGCCCCCTATGCGATCTTCGGCTGCATGGCGCTGGCCTGCGCGATCGCGCCGACGCTGGCCACCGACCTGCCGCTCGGCCCGGCGGCCGACGCCATCGCGCTGGTCGGCCTGTTCGCGCTGGCGCGGGTCTTCATCTCGCTGGCGGCGATGGACATCGGCACCGCCTTCGGCACGCTGGGCGCCCGGCGCGAGATGATGATCGGCTTCCTGGCCGAGCCGGCGCTGCTGATGGTGCTGTTCGCGGCCTCGCTGATCAGCCGGTCGACCTCGCTGGCGCGCATCGTCGAGGCCCTGGCCGGACAGGACTTCGCGATCCATCCCAGCCTGGCGGTCGCCGGGGTGGCGTTCACGATGGTGTCGCTGGCCGAGAACGCCCGCGTGCCGGTGGACAACCCGAGCACCCACCTCGAACTGACGATGATCCACGAGGCCCTGATCCTCGAGTATTCGGGGCGCCACCTGGCGCTGATCGAGTGGGCCGCCTCGCTCAAGCTGTTCGCCTATTCGAGCATCGGCCTGGCGCTGTTCGTGCCGTGGGGCATCGCCGCGGGCGCCGCGCCGCTGGCGATCCTGCTCGCCATCCCGGTGCTGGTGGCGAAGCTCGCGGTGGGTGGCATGCTGCTGGCGCTGATCGAGACCATCAACGCCAAGATGCGCCTCTTCCGGGTACCGGAATTCCTCGCCACCGCCTTCCTGCTGGCGGTCATCGCGCTGCTGGTGCATGTCCTGCTGGGAGCCTGAATGAACGCCCACGCCCTGCTCGGCCAATCGATCAACCTGTGCGCGGTGACGCTGCTGGTGCTCGCCTTCGCGATGATCGCCCAGCGCCGCATCCTGACCCTGATCCACCTGTTCACACTGCAGGGCCTGGCGCTGGTGGTCGCCACGGTGCTGGTCGCCCACCTCACCGGCGACCACCACCTGTACTTCTCGGCCGCCATCACCCTGGTGCTCAAGGTGGTGCTGATCCCGATCCTGCTGCACCGGGTAATCGACCGCCTGCACGTGCGCTGGGATGTCGAGACCCTGTTCAACATCCCGACCACGATGCTGATCGGCATCGTGCTGGTGGTCTTCGCCTTCCAGCTCGCCGACCCGATCGCCAGCCTGTCGGCGTCGATCGCGCGCGGCACCCTCGGCATCGCGCTGGCCTGCGTGCTGCTCTCCTTCCTGATGATGATCGTCCGCGCCAAGGCGGTGCCGCAGGTGATCGGCTTCCTGTCGATGGAGAACGGGCTGTTCTTCGCCGCCACCGCGGCCACCAGCGGGATGCCGATGATCGTCGAGCTGGGCATCGCCTTCGACGTGCTGGTGGGCATCCTGATCCTCGGCGTGTTCATGTTCCAGATCCGCGAGCAGTTCGACAGTCTGGACATCCGCCACCTCGAACGGCTCAAGGACGACTGATGGATGCGCTGACGCTGCTGCTGGCCATGCCGCTCGCCGGCGGGCTGACCCTCGGCGCCCTCGGCCACCGCCGCGTCGCCCAGGACATCAACGCCCTGTTCAGCCTGGCCACCTTGCTGGCCGCCGCCGCGCTCACCGCGCGGGTGATGGGCGAGGGGCCGTTCGAGGCCTGGGGCGAGTGGTTCTTCGTCGATGCGCTGAACGTCTTCCTGGTCACCCTGACCGCCTTCGTCGGCTTCACCACGGCGCTGTTCTCGCGCCCCTACATGCGCGTCGAGTGCGACCACGGCAAGATGACGCCGGGCAGGATGCGTCTCTATCACAGCATGTACCAGCTGTTCACCGGCATGATGCTGGTGGCGCTGACCACCAACAACCTGGGCATCCTGTGGGTGGCGATGGAGGCGGCGACGCTCACCACGGTGCTGCTGGTGTCGGTGTACCGCACCGCCGCCAGCCTCGAGGCGGCGTGGAAGTACTTCATCCTGTGCGGCGTCGGCATCGCCCAGGCGCTGTTCGGCACGATCCTGATCTACCTCGCCGCCGAGCGCAGCATCGGCGGCAGCGACGCGCTGCTGTGGACCCACTTGTCGACCGCCAAGGCCCTGCTCGATCCGCAGGTCCTGACACTGGCCTTCGTCTTCCTGTTGATCGGCTACGGCACCAAGGTCGGCCTGGTGCCGGTGCACAACTGGCTGCCCGACGCCCACGCCGAGGGCCCGACGCCGATCTCGGCGGTGCTCTCGGGCCTGCTGCTGAACGTCGCGCTGTACGCCGTGCTGCGGGTCAAGGTGCTGGCCGACGGAGCCCTGCAGAACGGCCTGCCGGGCCACATGATGGTCGGCTTCGGCCTGCTCACGGTGCTCGCCGCGGCCTTCTTCCTGATGCGCCAGAAGGACGTCAAGCGCATGTTCGCGTACTCGTCGATCGAGCACATGGGGCTGATGACCTTCGCCTTCGGCATGGGCGGCGCGGTGGCGAATTTCGCCGGCTTGCTCCACATGACGGTGCATGCGCTGATCAAGTCGGCGATCTTCTTCGCGGTCGGCCACGCCGCCCAGAAGGCCGGCTCGCAGGCGATGGAGGACATCCGCGGGCTGCTCAAGCTCAGCCCGACGGTGGGCTGGGGGCTGATGCTGGGTTCGCTGGCGATCCTCGGCATGCCGCCGTTCGGTGTCTTTGCCAGCGAGTTCCTGATCCTCACCTCGGCGATGCAAAGTCTCCCGTGGGCCACGCCGGTGCTGCTGGTGGCGCTCGGCGTGGCCTTCGCGGCGATCTTCAGCCGGGTCCAGGCGATGGTCTTCGGCGACACCGAACTGCGTCCGCTGGCCCATCCGCCGGCCCTGCTGCCGGTCTTCATTCATCTGGGCCTGGGGCTGATGCTGGGCCTCTACATACCGCCGTTCCAGACTGCCTGGTACCGCCAGGCGGCGGCGATGCTGGGGGGCTGAGGCGATGCGACCGGCCGGACTGGAAGTGGACTTCGCGGCGCTCGCCGCGCCGCTGCCGATGCACCGCGGGCGCACCGACGCGGACGGCTGGAGCGCCTGTGCGCGCCACATCGCCGAGGCCGGCGGTCGCCTGGTGAGCCTGTGGGGCAGCGACACGAGTCGCGACGAACCCTATGTCGCTGCCGCCTACGCTAGCGCCGAAGGCCTGCTGTGGGTCGAGTTTGAGCTCGACCGGGCGGCGCCGGCCTATCCCGACATCGCCCGCCTGTTCCCGGCTGCCGGACGCATGCAGCGCGCCCTGTTCGATCTGCTCGGCTTCCGCGCCGAGCAGGCGATCGATGTCCGGCCGTGGCTGCGCCACGCGGCCTGGCCGGAGGACGTGTTTCCGCTGCGGCGCGACTTCGACCCCGCGAGACGCTTCCCGGCGGCCGGCGATGCCTACCCCTTCGTCACGGTGGAGGGTGACGGCGTGCACGAGATCGCGGTCGGCCCGGTCCATGCCGGCATCATCGAACCGGGCCATTTCCGCTTTTCGGTGGTCGGCGAGAAGGTGCTGCGCCTCGAGCAGCGCCTCGGCTACAAGCACAAGGGCATCGAGCGGCGCTTCATCGGCATGGACCTGGGCCAGGGCGCGCAGCTCGCCGGCCGCGTCTCCGGCGACAGCACGGTGGCCTACGCCTGGGCCTTCGCGATGGCGGCCGAGACGCTTGCCGGCGTCGAGCCGCCGCCACGGGCGCTGTGGCTGCGGGCGCTGCTGCTGGAACGCGAGCGCGTCGCCAACCACCTCGGCGATCTCGGCGCGCTGGGCAACGACGCCGCCTTCGGCTTCGCGCTGGCGCGCTTCTCCGGACTGCGTGAAGACTGGCTGCGCGACAACGGCGAGGCCTTCGGCCATCGCCTGCTGATGGACCGCATCTGCCCGGGCGGTGTCGCCTGCGAGCTGGACGCGGCCGGCCGCGAGCGGCTGCTGGCGCGCGCCGACGCGGCCACCGGCGAGCTCGCGCGGATGCGGCGCATCTTCGACGAGCACGCCGGTCTGCAGGACCGCTTCGTCACCACCGGCCGGGTGACGCCGGCGCTCGCCGCACAGCTGGGCCTGTGCGGGCTGGCCGGCCGCGCCAGCGGCCAGGCCTTCGACCTGCGCGCGGACTTCCCATGGCCGCCCTACGATCGGCTCGCGGTGCGCAAGTGCGGACACCACAACGGCGACGTCGCCGCGCGCGTCGAGCTCCGCTTCGACGAGCTGTTCGAGTCGCTGCGGCTGATCCGCGCGCTGCTCGTCGGCCTGCCCGACGGCCCGCTGCGCAGCGAGCTGGCCTTGCCGGCCCTCGCCAGCGGTGCCGGCTGGGTCGAAGGCTGGCGCGGGGAAGTGTTCGTCGCCCTCGACAGCGACGCCCACGGGCGCATCGCGCGCTGCCACTGCCACGACCCGTCCTGGCAGAACTGGCCGCTGCTCGAACACGCGGTGATCGGCAACATCGTTCCGGACTTCCCGCTGATCAACAAGTCCTTCAACCTCAGCTATTCCGGGCAGGATCTGTGATGTGGCGCATTCTCAGGGAAGTGGCGAGACACCGGCGGGTGAGCGAGGCGCTGCCCGAGCCGGCTTGCGAATGGCAGCGCGAGGGCCAGCGCATCCAGCACGAGATCCTGCGAGTGCTGGGCCGCGCGCTGGCGATCCGCGAGGTCGATGCGGGTTCGTGCAACGGCTGCGAGCTGGAGATCCATGCGCTGAACAACCCCTACTACAATCTGGAAGGCGCCGGCATCCGCTTTGTCGCCAGCCCGCGCCACGCCGACCTGCTGCTGGTGACCGGGCCGGTGTCGCGCCACATGGAGACCGCCCTGCGCCGCACCTACGAGGCCACGCCGGCGCCGAAGCTGGTGGTGGCGGTCGGCGACTGCGGCTGCGACGGCGGCATCTTCGGTGAGCAGAGCTATGCGAGCTGCGGTGGCGTGGCCAGGGTCATTCCGGTCGATGTCGCGATTACCGGCTGTCCGCCGGCGCCGATCGATCTGATGCGAGGCATTCTGGCGGCCGTCACCGCCCGCCCGCCCGATTGAGGACGGACTGGCCGGCGAGCTGCCGGCGATAGTGCCGCCGGCAAGGCCGCCGCCAGGCGCTCAGCGCGCTGCCTGGCGGCGACGCAGCTCCGGCGCGAACCAGCTCCAGGCCAGGCGCAGCGCGTCCGGCCCCAAGGCGTCGGCATAGGCCTGGCCGGCAGCCCCGCCGCTCCACGCATGACCCAGGCCGCGGATCACGAGCAGGCGCACGTAGGGATCGCCGTTGCGCCGCCAGTCGGTGCGCACGAAGGCGTGGCGCCCGCCGCGGGCCACTTCGGTCGGCTCCATGCCGCGTACCCGATCGGAAGCATGGCAAAGGCCGATCCACAAGTGGGCGGCTGCCTGGGCATTGGCGGGCGCCACGAAGGGATCGCAATCGCCCTGGATCAGCACCAGCGGGGGCAGCGGATGGCGGCCAAGCCGGCGATGGACAAGCTCGACGTCGGGCCCCGGCCGCCCGTGCAGCACCTGGCCGTCCTGGCGCAGGTTGTGGCCGCTGTCCGCCACCGCACCCGAGTGGCTGCCGACCGCCACGAATCGCTGCGGATAGCGCAGCGCCAGCGTCATCGACATCGCGCCGCCGGCCGACATGCCGAAGGCGAACAGCGCATCGTCGCGTACCGGCGCCGTGCTGGACACATGGTCGACGATGCTCATCAGGATCGCCGACTCCGCCGCCACCAGATGCTCGACGCCGAACCAGTTCCAGCAGCGCTGCGGGTTGGCTTCCAGGGCCTGCTCGGGCATCAGCACCGCCACGCCCTTCTGCCGCGCGAAGGCACTGACGTGGCTGCAGGCGGCAAAGCTGGCGCTGTCCTGCTGGCAGCCGTGCAGCAGCAGCAGCAGGGGGACGCGATGCTCCGGCCCGGCCCCGGGCGGCAGGTAGAGCCGGTAGCGGCGCGTGGCGAACGGTCCCGGCCCCCAGCGCGCCTCGTGCCACAGGCCACCCCCCTCGCAGGCGCTCGGAGGCGGCGCCGGCGAGGCGACCGCGTCCAGCGCCTGGCGGGTGGCCTCGGCTGCGTATTCTGCCTGGGCAGCGAGGGCGTCGCTGGCGATCCGGCTGGCGTGGCCCGCCGACCTGCCCATTGCCCGGCCGGCGCTGCGGCCGAGGCGGAGCATTGCGGTCGCGAGCGAGCTTTTCGTGCGGCGTGTCATCGTTGCGATGGAGATCGAGTGAAGGATGGCGTTCGAAACCGGGAGTCTTCCACCACTGGCCGGATGCGGCAAGGAACAATGGCGGGATTGCCGGAGGCGGGCGTGGCGGCGGGCGCATCGTGCTACTGTGATGGCATGCGCCAGGCGGCTCGGAGGCCAGGCCCAAGGGCACGGTCTGCCGCGGTGCCGGCTACTGCTTGCGCATCGCCGTCCGGGAGGAAATCCCATGATCGTCCTGCACCAATTCGCGCCGGCCTTCGGCCTGCCCAACGCCAGCCCGTTCTGCATGAAGGTCGAGACCTGGCTGCGCATCGCGGGCTTGCCGTTCGAACTCGACAATCGGGCGTCGCCGCTGAAGGCGCCGAAGGGCAAGCTGCCCTACATCGACGACGACGGCGACACGATCGCCGATTCCGGGCTGATCATCGCCCACCTCGTGCGCAGGCACCGGGTCGATCCCGACGCCGGTCTCGATGCCGCCCAGCGGGCAGTGGCGACCGCGTTCACGCGCCTGCTCGAAGAGCATCTGTACTGGGCGGCGATCTATACCCGCTGGATCGACGAAGCCGGCTGGCAGCACACGCGGGAGGCCTTCTTCGGCCGCCTGCCGGCGCCGATGCGCCAGCTCCTGCCGGTGCTGGTGCGGCGGAACATGCGACGCCAGCTTTGGGACCACGGCATCGGGCGGCACAGCCGCGACGAGATCATGGCGCTCGGCGCCGCCGACATCGACGCGATCGCCGATTTTCTCGCCGACAAGCCCTATCTGATGGGCGAGCGCGTCAGCAGCGTCGATGCCACGGCCCATGCCTTCCTCGCCAACCTGCTGTGGGCGCCGGTGGATTCACCGCTGCGCGCCCACGCGCGCCGGCGGCCGAACCTGGAAGCTTATTGCGAGCGGATGCGCAAGGCCTGGTTCGAGCCGGGCGTCTAGTGGTCCGCTTCGCCAATGCCGGAACACGAAAGCACGCCTCGTGACGGCGTTGCTCGTCCGCGCGACGGTCCCGGCCATCGCTTCGGCTCGCGCCTTGCCATGACGCCCGATGCAGCACTTTCGTCCTGCAACTTGATTGACGGAGCAGGCCACCAGGCGGTTCAGGCGGCCACCGAGCGTGCCATCCCGTCCAGTTCACGCTGCAGCGCCTCGCACTCCAGTTCGAAGCCGCGGCGCGCCGCGTCGAAATACGCGTCCCAGCCGCCACGGTCGAGGGCCCGGCGGTAGTCCGGCTCGATCTGCAGGGTCTGGATCGCCAGGATCAGCTCGGCGGCGCGCGCCCGCAACGTCGACAGCAGCGCTTCGAGGGCGGCGGGCTGGTCCGCGGCCGCATCGGCGACCGCCTCAGGCAGCGCGTCGAGCTCCCGCAGCAGTTGGCGCAGCGCCGCCACATCGCGGTCGCGGAAGGCTTTCTGGACGCGCACGAAGCGCGCCTGCGCCGCCGCCTTGTCGGCGTCGCCGACGCGGTCCGGATGACATCGCATCGCCGCGCTGCGATAGAGGCGCTTGAGCTCGTCGGCTACGCCCTCGTCGATCTCCGGCGGCGGCTTGGCCTCGCCTTCGACGGTGTCGCGGTAGGCCCGTTCGTCGTCGGCAGCGCTGCGGGCGGCAGCGATGTCGTCGTCGTCCTGGCTGATCTCGGCGCGGCGGCGGGCGAGCTCGTGGCGGAGGCGCAGGCAGTCGGCGAGGAATTGCCCGAGGGCGCGAAACTGGGCGAGCTGGAAGTCCTGCAGCGTGCGTTGCATCTCGGCCTCGCGCTCGGCGAGGGTGACGATGCGGTTCTCGACGTCGGCGATCTTGCGGCGCAGCTCCTCGCAGACCGGGTCGGGAATCGCGGCCGGCACCAGGATCGGCGCGGCACCGGGCGCCGGCCGAGGCCGAACGGCAAGCTCGGCTTCGGCTTCGGCTTCGGCTTCGGCTTCGGCTTCGGCTTCGGCTTCGGCTTCGGCTTCGGCTTCGGCTTCGGCTTCGGCTTCGGCTTCGGCTTCGGCTTCGGCTTCGGCTTCGG
>JAGRGB010000091.1 GCA_020445745.1 Rhodocyclaceae bacterium
CCCGGATTGGCATCTCGATCCGGTCAAGCACGCCCTGATTCAGGCCGTCCTCAAGCTGACCCGGGGCGCGGACCCCTGGCAGATCTACCACGCCCTCCTGCAGCCCCGCGCGATGCTGCGCGGCCGCTCGGCCCTGGAAAGCGTCACCGCCACCAACCTCGACAAGCTCATCATGGCGGTGAGCACGACCGTGAAGGAAAGCGAGTGGTCCCCGCAGCAAGCGAGGTCGGCCTGAACGACTGGCGTCCGCACAACGCTGGGAAGGCGCCGCGTCGGGATGTATCCGGCGCGGCAAGCACCGCCCTCCGGTGCTTGGCCCCGCCTCCTGGAATGACGCTCATCGAACTGGGCATCGAGCATGCGGATTCTGATCGCTCATGACTACCCCGTCGGATTCGTCTTGATCAGCAAACCTGACGATGTGATCAAGCCGACGGCGGGATTCGACCCACAGCGGTCGTAGATGACGCTGAATAGACCGCCCGGAATCGGACACTCAACTTCAGACAGTAGCACTGGTTTTTGACACACATCAGTAGCAGATGAAGTGGTTGTGCATGCCGTCGCCCGCAGACTGCCGTACCGGAGGTTGAGAGCGTCGCTCTCTGGTCGCAGCAGCTTAAAACAAGTTAAAGTTGGATAGCATAAACAAAAAGGGAGGCAACTTGGAATGTGGTCAGACAATGAAACGACCGTCGACTACCTGAATTTCGGCGTTGTAGCGGACGCGTGCGCCAAACTACTTCAGCAGGCGAAAGGGACGCCGATTTCCGTTGGTGTCTCTGGCGGCTGGGGCGTTGGCAAGACCTCGCTGGTCAGGATGATTGAGGGGCGTCTAAAACTGGCCGACGCGCCTGACACGAATACCTACGTCATCGTCACTTTCAACCCGTGGCTCTACCAGGACTTCGAGGGCGCCCGCGGCGCACTGTTGCAGCTGGTTGGCGACGAAGTCCTGCGTCTCGCGGCCAAGAACGAGCCGTTGCTGAAGAAGGCGAAGCGACTCGTTAAACGCATCAACTTGCTTCGGCTGGCGCAATTGGGCGGTGAGGCGGCCGTGACGCTGTACACGGGCGTGCCGGTCGGCAGCATCGGTGCAGCTGTCATGAAGGTTGGAGGGTTTCTTGGTCTCGGTGGCGGTGGCGAATCAGACGAATCCGACGACGGCGACGGTAAGAAGGAGAAAGCGGCCGACAAGGGAGAGCCCGATGGCCTGTTCAAGCCCGCCGAGCCGGTCTCGTTGCCCAGCGAGATTCAGGCGTTCCGCAACGCCCTCGAAGAACTGCTTGAGGAGTTAAAGGTCACGCTGGTCGTCTTTGTGGACGACCTGGACCGCTGCCTGCCCAAGACCGCCATCTCCACCCTGGAGTCGATTCGCCTCCTTCTCTTCCTCAAGCGAAGCGCCTTCGTTGTCGCGGCCGACAACGAGTTCATTCGCGGGGCGGTGCGGGTGCACTTCGAAGGCACTGGCATCTCGGGCGAAGTGGCGACTAACTACTTCGACAAGCTCATTCAGGTTCCTTTGCATGTTCCGCGCCTCGGCATCAATGAGGCCAAGGCGTACCTGGCCCTGTTGCTGATGGAGCGCGCCCATGCCGACGGCGACTTCGACAAGGTTGGATTCGAGGCAGCAAGGGAAGCCATCCCGAGGCGCCTGCAGACCAGCTGGAAAGGCGATGCGGTCACGTCCGAGTTCCTGCAAAGCCTGGTCGGCCTGAGCAACATGCGCATGCTTGAACTGATGCAGCTGGCCGAAGGCTTGGCGCCACTGCTCACCCAGTCGAGTGCCGTGAACGCGAACCCTCGCCTGATGAAGCGGTTCCTCAACACGGTTTACCTTCGGTCCGCTTTGGCCGCTCCCCAGGGCATCGACCTCGACATCCCCTCTCTGGCGAAGTGGCACCTTGTTGAACGGTGCGACGAGACACTGGCCAACGCATTGGCGGCGAGGGTCACGTCGGATGCTGACGGGCGAGTGCCGGTCTTGCGTGAAGCAGAGGCGGCCGCTGCCAGCGGCGCGGCCCTTCCGGAGCCATTCAAGGATGACCCTTTCTCGCGCGAGTGGCTGCAACTCAAGCCGCCACTGGGTGAAGTGGACCTCCGGCCCCTGCTGCATCTGAGCAGGGACACAGCGACTCGGGACTTCGGCGCGGACAACATGACTGACGAAGGACGAGCGTTGCGGGATGCACTGGTCACCGCAACGGCATCGAACGCACCACTGACCGATGCCATTCGTGCCGCTGGAGCCATCCAGGCGGGGATGGCCATGGGCAAAGCTTGGCAGCTGAAGGCCGCGAAGCGGACGTGGCGCTCGGGGGAAGATGTCGTCCCGCTCCTCGAGCCGTGCAAGGTCTTCCCGGAACTGGCCGCCCAGGCCTCGGCGCTCTTGGAGGAAGCACCGGTGGCGAAGGTCGGTCCAGGCATCATCCCTCCGCTGTACGCGCAGCAGTGGGCCCGCCCGATTGTCGATAAGTGGGAAACGGACTCGTCGGTCGAGCAGCGCACCAAGACGGCTATCCAGCAGGCGAAGAAGGGAGCCCGATAGTGGGAACCTCAACGTCAAGCTCCGGCGGCAAAGCCGGCTCGCCGTTTGACCCGGAGTGGCTGACGCCGGAGGCGTCTCCGGCAGGTGCGGCTGGCGGCGGGGACGACGCAGCTGCCGATGGCGAGGGAGACGGCGGTGACCATGAGCCCGCCCACTCGGACAACGGAGCTGAAACCGACGGACAGGCCGCTGCCGGCGAGCAAGCAACGGCGGACGAGGCCTTCGCACCCAGCCGCAGGTTCGCCGACGCGCGCTCCAAGATGTCTGCGGCCCTCGGCGGCGGTGGACGCGAGTCGTTGCGCGCTGCAGCCAAAAGCATGGTCACCAAGGGCATGGGCGGTCCGCGGCGTGCCGCTTCCACCATGCGAGGCACGGCTCAAGGCGCAGGTGCTCTCGGGCAGTTCTTGGCGTCCGCCCGCGATGGCTCCGACCCGCATGTTGTTGACTGGGTAAATCGGACGCGGGAGGCAAACCTCGCTGCTGACGACCTCATCTTGGAATTGGTCAAGGAGGTCATGCCCGACACGGGCAGTGTGGACGACGAATCGCTGCGCAACGCCGCAGCTGAGGCGCTCGGGCTGCTCTACGAGCTGAATCCTGACATTGACATCTTCAACCTCACCGACGCGCAGATTCACGACGTCATGGCCATCACCATCGCTAACGATGTCTGCAATCGCATGGACCTGCAGCTCGGCCAGACCTACGAGCGGCTGAGGCACGACCCGCAACAGGTCCAGCTTTTTCGGAAGGACGTAAAGGAGTACGTGCAATCGGAAGTTCGTGTCGTCATGGAGCGGCTCGGTGGAACGGGGCTAGACCCCAAACGGCTCTCCCGTGAGGTACTGCAGTCGGCAATGGAGGTGTTTGCATCATGATGAAGGTGCTGAGCACGTCCGTCGACCACCTGCCTGCGACGCTCGAAGATGGCGAGCGCGCGTTCACGCTGTTCAAGAGCGCAAAACGTGCCGGCGTTGGAACCATCGCGCAGGGCTGGCGTGGTTCGTTGAAGCGAAAGGGTTTCGCGCCGAGCGCCCAGGCTTGGGATTTCGTGCAGTTTTGCCTCTCCGTCTGCGCAGCAGACCTCTGTTGCCTTCGGAGTACCAGCGCTGACGGCTGGACGCGAACCATCGAGCTCACGGTCGCATTGCACGAGCCGCTTCGGTGGGAGCCGTGGAAGGCCCACGCCGAGAAAATGTTGAAGGTTCTAACCGGAGACTACTGGACGCTCCACTTTGTGGAGGGCGGGGTTGCTCCTCCGAACGGAAGACCTCAGCCGCTGGCTCACGACTGCATCTCCTTGCTGTCAGGGGGCCTTGACAGCCTTATCGGGGGCATCGATCTGGTGGCCACAGGGCGTCGGCCGGCTTTTGTCTCGCAGCTGGCTCACGAGGATTCCGAGCGGCAACGCCGGTATGCCACGTTGCTGGGCGGCGGCGCCACGCACATGCAGTGGAGCCATGGCATCAGCTTTACCGGCAGCCGTGAGCCCTCGACCCGTGGACGGTCGCTGGCCTTCTACGGGTTCGCCGTGATGGCGGCGTCCAAGATTGCCGCCCGGCCTGTGCAGATCTTTGTCCCCGAGAACGGGTTCATTTGCGTCAATCCGCCCCTCGTACCCGGGCGGGTCGCCAGCCTCAGCACGCGCACAACGCATCCAATGTTCATCGAAAAGCTTCAGGAGCTTCTCGAGGGGCTGGGTATCGGCGTTCGTCTCGAGTTGCCGTATCGGTTCAAGACGAAGGGCCAGATGCTTCGCGAGTGCGCGGACCAAGCCCTGCTGGACACCGTTGCTTCCGACTCCACGAGCTGCGGCCGGTTCCGAACCTACAACCGCACGCACTGTGGCCGCTGTGTTCCTTGCATGATTCGCCGGGCCGCATTCCTCGCGTGGGGCCCGGGTCGAGACACTACCCGCTACGAGTTTCCTTCGTTGGTCGGCTCCGACAAGTCGAGCGGCCCGGACGACCCGATGGCTGCGGCTCTGGCTGTTCGGTCGGTGCGCGACCAAGGGTTGGACCGCTTCCTTGGCGCTACCCTGGCCTTTGCCTCGCCCAGTGAGCGTGGCTCGTATCGGCAGGTGCTCCAATCGGGGCTCAACGAGCTTGAGGCGCTGCTCCAAGCGGACGGGCTGCTGTGATGGATTTTCACTGCCACCTTGACCTCTACCCCGGAGCAAGGGAGGTCTATCGCGAAGCCGCCCGACGCAATGAGTTCACCTGGTTAGTCACCACGAGCCCGAAGGCGTTTGCGGCTACGTCGCGGGCGCTGGAGCCCTTGCCCTCAGTACTCATCACACCCGGGCTCCATCCCGAGATTGCCCACGAGCGCGCCGCAGAACTGGACCTGCTGCTGGAGCAGATTGCCGGGGTCAAAGCGGTCGGAGAGGTGGGCCTTGATGGGTCGCCTCGCTTCAAAGCCCACTACGAAGTTCAGCGCAAGATATTTGGCGCGGTCATCGCACGCTCCGCGGAGCTAGGTGGACGAACCCTCAGCATCCACTCCCGCCGCGCAGTCAGGGACGTCTTGGCCGAGTTCGAGCGGCACCCGAATTTCGGAACGGCCGTTATGCACTGGTTCTCGGGAAGCACGGCCGAGCTCAAGGCCGCCGCGGCGCACGGGTGCTGGTTCAGCATTGGTCCGGCGATGTTTGATTCCGCGAGTGGTCGTGCCTTGGCGGCTGCCATGCCACGCGACCGCGTCGTGCCTGAGAGCGATGGTCCCTTTGCCAAAGTTGCTGGCAAGCCGATCATGCCTTGGAATACGTTCCGGACCGCCGAGGACCTTGCCTCGCTGTGGGGTATATCGCCCGACGAAGCGGCCGGAACGCTTGCTCGAAACGGACAGGCGCTTCTGCACCTGATGGGCCGACGCTAGGGAAGTGCGCGGCCAACCCGACTGCCAAGTTGAGGCAGACACTCGTGTACGTCCGTTCCTGGCCGGGTACCGCCGGCTACGGCGATGATCGTGATTGCCCGTCCACCAGACCAACTTGTCGGACTGCCGGATTAGTCCTGTAGCAGTGGCATCCGCCGAGCACAGCTTTGCCCCGTGGCTGCGGCGCTCGAGGTCGTCAGGACACGCTGCGAGCGCGTTGGATGAACCTGGCCACGGGTTCGGTCAGGGGCGCACGGGGATGCAGGAGATAAGCCATCACAACGGTCGGTGCGCCAGCCAGCGGCCGCGCGGCGATGCCGCGGTTCAGGTGGCCAGCAAGCCTCGCAGACGGCGCGATGGCGATGCCATACCCAGCCGACACGAGTGTCATCGCGATGTCGAAGGAGCTGGCCGGCTGCTCCCGATCCTGTAGCGCATCCCCGAGGACACGCTGCGCTACCGCGCGCCACGGCTCGCCGGCCGTTGACTGCTCACCGATCAACGGCTGCTTGAGCACTTCGCAGCAGGGCACTTCCCGGTAAGCCAGCAAGTGCGAGCGCTTGGCCACTGCGACCGACAGCGTGTCATGCCATAGCGCTTCGCACACCCAACCCGGCCACTGCCGATACACCGTGGCCAGGGCGAGGTCGAAGCCATCCCCTGGCTGTGGTGCGGGCTGATCATCGGCCGTGCCACCGACGAGGGCCGCGGCCGTCTCGGGCTCTTCGGCGCGCTGCAGCGCGAGTACGTCAGCAAGCTGGGGCGGCACCCACTCGCCAAGGACCGCCACTCGAAGCCCACTGGAGGCATCGCTCGATTTCACGTCCAGCTTCCCCCGGCATTGAAGTCGCAGGGACGGCGCGTACGCCGCCATGAGTTAAGTTTAACGTGGTTTAAATCGTGACGGCATCGGACGCTTTTGGCAATGCAAAAGCGTTCGATCCAAAGAGGCCGGCCCGTCGGCACCACCACCTACGATGCCGACGCCGCCATCGCGTTCGGGGCGGCCGTACGCGAAGAGAGAACCAACCAGGGTATCGCCCAGGAGACGCTGGCCCATCTGGCCGGGATCGAGCGCTCGCACATGGGGAAGATCGAGCGCGGTGAGCATGTACCGACGCTTCCACTCATCCTCAAAATAGCTCGTGCGCTGAAATGCAGTTCTGCCCACTTGATGGCCCTGACCGAAACCAAGCTGGCGGAGCGACCCCCGTCGAAGTCCGCTGACTGAATCGGAACCGGGCAGCGGCTGCCTGTCTATTCCTGCTCGTTGCCATTCTTGCCCCCAAGGGCTGAATCTTCGCGCCTCGGCGCTTCGTTGGCGAGGCGCAGGTAGGGATTGTCCGGGGGCACCTCCTGGAACAGCGCCTCGGGGCAGGTCAGCAGGTAGCCGTGCAGCCTCCTGGACTTGCGCGGTCCCGTGACTTCGCAGGTCCAGATGTTCAGCCCATTGGTCTGCTTGCGATGCAGCCCCAGCTTCTCGAAGCGCTTCTGCGCCCACTGCCATCCCTCCAGTTCTTCCTGCCTGGCCAGCGGGGCGACCTGCAGGTGTTCCTGCGCGTAGCGCTGGAAGACGCCGGGGCTGACCAGGTAGGCCGTGCCGGCGACGGTATGCACCAGGGCCTTGGCGTCGTTGATGACGAGCCTTCGCGCCTGGATGCCCTGGCGCAGCCAGTCCATGAAATGCTCGCCGGACGGTTCGGCAGGCTGCCGGGGGGCGGTTTGGTTTGTCGGGGCCAATGGTGCAGGCTCCGGGGTCGGGGCGGGCTTGATCCCATTATCCGCCAGGGGCTCGGAAGATACCGGCAGTGTCGACGGCGCGGGCGCGACATCCAGCAGATCGAGCAGCGCCCCGACGCCCTCGTCCGCGGTCGCTGGCGCGTGATCCACATGCTGTGCTTCAGAATCAATGCGCGTCGGCTGCGTTGCATCACTCTCGGTGTCCGGATCGACCTGCACACGGCCCGCGAAGGCGGCCGGCCGGTCGGCCGCTTCCCAGATCATCGCTGGCGACAGTTTCAGGAAGGTGAAGCTGTGTGACCAGCCCGTGTCGCTCGTGACGGTGGCCTTCCAGATCGCCTTGCCGTCCGGCGTGGCCAGGGCGACGCCGTGGTCCTGCAGGACGTTGAACACCGCCGTGTTGTTCGACGGAATGCCGTCGATGCCCTGCGACAGCAGGTGCGCACGCAGCTTGTCCGAGACGGTCTTGCTCACCAGCCAGAGTGCGTCCTGGGTCAGCCAGCCGTCCGAGGCCTGGGGCTGGTTCAGTTTGAGTTCCTCCCTGAGCAGATAGCGCAGGCCGTCCAGCAGTTTGCGCTGCAGCGCGTGCCTGGGCGCAGCCAGCGCCTTGCCGGGATCGCCGCCGAGTTCCTGGGCCACCGAGGCCTGGTCGGCCTGGATGACCAGCTCGCCGAGCGTGCCGGCATGCTCGTACTGGCCGGCCAGGACGTAGAGCAGGGCGGCCCACAGGTCGGGGTAGCCGCTCAGCCAGTCGAAGATGTCCGGATCAAGCAGGCGGGCATACAGCAGTCCGGTGGCGGCGCTGTGCAGCCGGTACTCGCGGTCCTTCCGGTAGCAGAAGCGGTACGGCCGCCGCAGCGGGCCGTGCCAGGGGTGCCAGACCGCGCCGTCGGCGTACTCGACATGCAGGTCCACGGCGA
>JAGRGB010000092.1 GCA_020445745.1 Rhodocyclaceae bacterium
CAACCCCTACGCCTTCACCAACCGCTTCGGCTATCGCGTCTCGCCGCTGGTCGAGCCCTACGTCGGCGTGGACTACGCGTGGCAGAACAGCAAGGGCGACGCCCCGAGCGCCCACGAGTGGGTCGGCACGATCGGCGCGATGTTCCACCTGGCGCCGACCTACCACCTGTCGGTCCATTACCAGGGCGGCATCGAGGGCGAGAACATGCCGGTGTCGAGAAACCTCAACGTGCGCTTCGCCTACGTGTTCTGACCGTCTGCATGGTGCGGCCGGCCGCCGCCACCCTGGGCCGGCCTGCCGCACCGTGCTTTCTCCAAAAAGTCTTCGCAGCAAGGATCATGGAAAAGAATCGATCGACCTTCGAAAGAGCAGTCCGGGTCCACGCGCCCGGCGCAGCCGACGTGCTGCAAATCGACGAGATTGCCGTCGGCTGGCCGGGCCCCGGCGAAGTGCGCATCCGGCACCACGCCTGCGGCCTCAATTTCATCGACGTCTACTTTCGCAGCGGACTCTACCCGATGGACCTGCCGGGTCGGCTGGGGGCCGAGGCCGCGGGCGTCGTGGAAGCCGTCGGTGACGGTGTCGGCCACCTGAGGCGTGGCGACCGGGTCGCCTACGCCTGCCTGCCGCCCGGCGCCTACAGCACCGCGCGGGTGATGCCGGCCAAGAACGTCGTGCGCCTGCCCGACGAGATCGACTTCGAGACCGGCGCGGCGATGATGCTGAAGGGCCTGACCGCGCAATACCTGCTGCGCCGGACCCTGCCGCAAGGTGGCCTGCAGGCGGGCGACTTCGTGCTGTTCCACGCCGCCGCCGGCGGCGTCGGCCTGATCGCCTGCCAGTGGGCGCGGGCGATGGGTCTGGAACTGATCGGCACCGCCGGCTCGGCAGAGAAGTGCGAGCTCGCCCTCGCGCACGGCGCCGCCCACGCGATCAACTACCGCGACGACGACTTCGTCGAGCGCGTCCGGGAGATCACCGGCGGCCGCGGCGTGAAGGTGGTCTACGACTCGGTCGGCAAGGACACCTTCGCCGGCTCCCTGGCCTGCCTGCGGCCCTTCGGCCTGCTCGCGGTATTCGGCTCGTCGTCGGGGCCGGTGCCGCCGTTCAGCCTGCAGCTGCTCGCCGCCAAGTCGCTGCACGTGACCCGCCCGACATTGTTCACCCACCTCGACAGCGCCGAGACGACCCGGGAGATGGCCGACGAGCTGTTCGAGATGGTCGGCTCGGGCCAGGTGCGGATCCCGGTCGAGCGGCGCTACGCGCTCGCCGACGTCGCGATCGCCCACCGCGACCTCGAGGCCCGGCTGACGACCGGCTGCAGCGTGCTGATCCCGTAGGCGACGCGAATTGCCGCCGGCCGGCGCAGTCGGCCCCAGCGACGATCCGCGCCGAAGGCCCGGCTTTCCGGCTGGCCGGCTCCGGGCATGCTGACTAGTATGGAGGTTGAAGCGACACAGCGGAGGAAACGGCCATGAGCGACTGGCTTGATGACGCGTGGAGCAGGCGCCGCTTCCTGAAGTGCGCGGCCGGCGCCGGAGCGGCGGCCCTGCTCGCTGGGCACCCCGAATCCGCAGCGGCCGAGGGCCCGCCGGAAACCCCCAGCATCCGCATCCACGATGCCCCCATCACCTGCTTCGCACCATCCTATGTGGCCGGTGAACTGCTGTCTCTGGAAGGATTCGAGGACGTCCAGTATGTGAAGACGCCGCTGAACGAGGGGCCGACCGAATCCCTCGCGCAGGGCAAGGTGGACTTCATCATGAACGACCCGCCGGCCCATCTGCTGAGCCTGGATGCCGGTGCGCAGATCACGCTGCTGGCCGGAATCCATACCGGCTGCTGGGAACTGATCGGCAACGATTCGGTGCGCACCCTGCGGGACCTCAAGGGCAAGAAGGTGGCGGCGCCGCAGAAGAGCAGCCGCGAGGCCTTCGTCGCGGCGATGGTCGCCTCGGTGGGGCTCGATCCGAACAAGGACATCATCTGGATCAACCACGAACCGAGGGTATCGATGAAGCTCTTCGCCGAAGGCAAGATCGACGCCTTCATGGGCTTCGCGCCGGAGCCGCAGGAGCTGCGCTCGCGGGGCATCGGCCACGTCATTCTCAACACGCTGACGGACCGGCCCTGGTCGCAGTACTTCTGCTGCCTGTCGGCCGTCAATACCGCGTACATGAGGAAGTACCCGCGGGCGACCAAGCGTGCGGTGCGGGCGTTCCTGAAGGCGGCGGAGATCTGCGTCAATGAACCCGAACGCGCGGCGCGCATCATGGTGGAGCGGGGCGTTTCGGAGAAGTACGAGTACGTGCTCCAGTCGGTGCAGGAGATCGGCTATCGCAACTGGCGCATCTATGATTCCGAGGACACCATGCGCTTCTGGGCGCTGCGCCTGCGCGAGGCGGGCCAGATCAGCCTCAGCCCGAAGAAGGTGATCGAGGAGCATTGCGACTGGCGTTTCGTCACCGAGCTGAAGCGCGAGCTGAAGGCCTGAGCCGATGCCGATGAAGGCGCTGGGTTCGGCTGCGGCGGTGCTGTGCGCCGCGTTCGTGGCGGCGACGGTCCAGGCCGCGGAAGCCCTGCCGGACCTGGGGCCGGCGCAGCCCTTCGCGCTGGCCACGGCAGCGGGCGGGCGCCTGGCGCTGGCCGAGCTGCGCGGCAAGGTGGTGCTGCTGGCCTTCATCTACACCGGCTGCACGGACGTGTGCCTGACCGAGACCGCGAAGATGGTGACGATCCAGAACCGTCTCGGCGCGGACTTCGCCGACAAGGTCCATTTCCTGTCGGTGACGATGGACCCGGAGGCCGATACCGGCGACGCGCTGGCGGCCTACGCCCGCCGGTTCGGTGCGCGCGCGCAAGGGTGGACCTTCCTGACCGGCACGACCGACGAGGTGCGGCGCGTCGCGCGCAACTACGGCGTGGCCTTCCGCAAGGGCTCGGGCACCGAGGTCGAGCACAACACGCTGGCGTCGATCATCGACGCCGCCGGCGAACTTCGCGTCCAGTACATGGGCGTGGAATTCGATCCGGACGAAATGCTCGCCGACCTGCGCGGCCTGGTCCGGGAAGGGGCCGGGCATTGATCGACTGGCTGCCGCGGCTGTTCGCCCGCATCCCGGCGAACCTGCACGTCAAGCTGTTGATCCCGTTCCTGACGATGGCGCTGCTGCTGGCCCTGGTCGGAACGATCGGGCTGCAGACCCTGGTCGAGGCCAACCGGCGGGCCGAGGAGCTGCTGAAATTGCAGCGCAACATCGCCGCCTACCGCCAGCTCCAGCACGACGCGACGGTCCAGCTCTACAACGTCGCGTCGGCCCTGCTGGTGCCCGAGGCACGCACCCTGGACACCACGCTGCGCCAGCTCTACGTGTTCGGCTACGATGTCGACCGGCTGCGGGTGGCGGCCAAGGGCGACGTCGAACTGCTCGGGCGGGTCCAGGCCGACTACGACGAGTTCATCAAGGTCGTGAACCGGGTGGTGGAGCTGATCCGCGCCGGCGAGATCGATCGCGGCCGCGAACTCCAGCAGAGCCAGGCGCGGCCGCTGGCCGGCCGCATCGAACGGCTGATGAACGAGCTGGTGAATCGCGCCGAGGTGGAGATGCTGGAGAGCGTGGACGAGAGCCATCTCACCTACCTCGGCTCGCGCTGGACCGTGATCGGCTTCTCGATCTTCAGCAGCCTGCTCGCGCTGCTGCTCGGCTACGGCATCTCGCAGTCGCTGCTGGCGCCGGTGAAGGGGATGGACGGCCGCCTCAAGGAGATCGCGGCGGGCGACTTTTCCAGGCACGTGCTGGTCTCGAACCGGGACGAGCTGGGCACGCTGGCGGCCAACCTGAACCGCATGAACGACGAACTGGGACGGCTCTACGACCAGCTCGAGATGGTCAGCCGCCACAAGTCGGACTTCCTGGCCAACATGTCGCACGAGCTGCGCACGCCGCTGAATGCGATCATCGGGTTTTCCGAGGCGCTGCTGGAGCGCATGTTCGGCGAGCTGAACGACAAGCAGGACGACTACCTGAAGGACATCCACAGCTCCGGCCTGCATCTGCTGTCGCTGATCAACGACGTGCTCGACCTGTCCAAGATCGAGGCCGGACACATGGAACTGGAATGCAGCGACTTCGACGTCGCGGCCTCGCTCGAAGCGGCGGTGATCCTGGTCCGCGAGCGCGCCCAGCGCCACGGCATCGCACTCGGCCTGGATGTCGATCCGGCGCTGGGCTGCCTCCACGCCGACGAGCGCAAATTCAAGCAGGTGCTGCTCAACCTGCTGTCCAACGCGGTGAAATTCACGCCCGACGGCGGCGCGGTCACGGTGACCGGGAAGCGCGTCGAGGCGGGCGTCGAGATCGCGGTCGCGGACACCGGCATCGGCATCGCGCCGCAGGACCAGGAGACCGTGTTCGAAGAGTTCCGCCAGGTCGGTCGCAGCTACACCCACAAGCAGGAAGGCACCGGGCTGGGGCTCGCGCTCACCCGCCGCATCGTCGAGCTGCACGGTGGCCGCATCTGGCTCGAGAGCGTGCCGGGCAAGGGCTCGACCTTCACCTTCTTGCTGCCGGCGGAGGCATCATGAGCCTGATCCTGATCGTCGAAGACAACGACAAGAACATGAAACTCGCCCGCGACGTGCTGCAGGCCAAGGGCTACGACACCGCCGAAGCCGGCACCGCGGAAGAGGGCATCCGTCTCGCCCGCGAGCGGGCGCCGGACGCGATCCTGATGGACATCCAGCTGCCGGGCATGAGCGGTCTGGAGGCGCTCCAGGTGCTGCGCAACGAGACGGCGACCGCGACCATTCCGGTGATCGCCATTACCGCTTCGGTGATGGACCAGGATCGGGCTAACATCATCGCGGCGGGCTTCGACGGCTATATTTCCAAGCCGATCAGCCTCAAGAAGTTTCTCGAGACCGTCCGCAAGGCCGTGGAGCACGAGACGTGAACAATCCGGCGAAGATCCTGGTGGTGGACGACACCCCTGCGAACCTGAAGCTGCTGGCCGACCTGCTGAGTTTCAACGGCTACTCGGTGCTGACGGCAAGGGATGGCGAGGAAGGGCTCGAGGTGGTGGGTCGGCAGCACCCCGACCTGGTGCTGGCCGACATCATGATGCCGCGCATGTCGGGCTACGAGCTTTGCCAGCGCATCCGCGGCGATTCAGAGACGGCGATGCTGCCGGTGGTGCTGGTGACTTCCCTCGATCCCAACCAGGAGCGCCTGAAGGGCATCGAGGCCGGCGCCGACGACTTCATCCCGAAGCCGATCCAGACCCAGGAACTGCTCGCCCGGGTGCGTTCCCTGCTCAGGATCAAGGCGCTCAACGACAAGGTGCGCGAACAGGCGGGCCAGCTCGCCGAATGGAATGCACGACTGCAGCAGCGGGTCGACGAGCAGGTGCGTCAGCTCGAAGGCCTGTCGCGGCTGAAGCGTTTCCTGTCGCCCCAGCTGGCCGAAATGATCATGGCCGGCGACAGCGACCCGATGCGCAGCCACCGCCGCGAGGTCACCGTGGTGTTCCTCGATCTGCGCGGCTTCACGAGCTTCGCCGAGACCGCCGAGCCGGAAGAGGTGATGGGCGTGCTGCGGGAATACCACACCGCGATGGGGCGCCTGATCCAGGCCTACGAAGGGACGCTGGAGCGCTTCACCGGCGACGGCATGATGATCTTCTTCAACGATCCGATCGTCATCGATCGTCCGGCGGAGCGCGCGGTGCGGATGTCGGTGGCGATGCGCGGCAAGGCCGCGGAGCTCAACGAGATCTGGATCCGGCGTGGCATCGAGCTGGGCCTGGGCATCGGCATCGCCAAGGGCTACGCGACGATCGGCGCGATCGGCTTCGAGGAGCGGGTGGACTACGGTGCCATCGGAACCGTCACCAACCTGTCGGCGCGACTCTGTTCGATGGCGGCCGCAGGCGAGATCCTGGTGGACCGCAAGACCCTCGGTGCGGTCGAGGAACTGGTGACCTCGGAAGCGGTGGGGCCGCTGGAACTGCATGGTTTCAGCCGTCCCGTGCCGGCCTTCAGGATCGTCTCGCTGAAGGCCGAGGGCCAGTAAGGGCGCTCCGCCGGCCCGCCGGGCCGGATCCGGCCCGGCGCCTTGAAGCCCCCGCCGGAAGGCGTGAATCGTGCACATTTTTCGGCGGTCCGATGCACGCCCTGGCGAGGCCTCGAATCCCTAAATTGACAGTGCCGGAGCGATCGACGCCCCGCCGGCGAAGGAAGGAAGAAGCGTCCTCCCCGCCGGGACCGCACACCGTCAATTCAGGAGATCGTCATGAACGCCACTCGCCAAACCATCATCGCCATCGCCGCCACCTTCGCCCTGGGCGGCGCCGCCCTCGCCGCGGACGACGGCCCGGCCCAGGTCTACCGGCCGGGCCACGTCGGCAACTGGGCCGACAATCTGGGCTATCGCACCAG
>JAGRGB010000093.1 GCA_020445745.1 Rhodocyclaceae bacterium
CGCCGAAGTGGGTGCCGCAGATGGCCGACGCCCCCGAGATCATGCGTCGGCTCGAGCGCCTGCCCGGCATCGACTACCCGGTGCTGACCCCCAACCTGAAGGGCTTCGAGGCGGCCGTCGCCGCCGGCGCCCGCGAGGTGGCGGTGTTCGCCGCGGCCTCCGAGAGCTTCAGCCGCAGGAACATCAACTGCTCGATCGGCGAATCGCTGGCCCGTTTCGAGCCCGTGATGGCCGCCGCCGACGCCGCCGGCGTGCGGGTGCGCGGCTACGTCTCGTGCGTACTCGGCTGCCCCTACGAGGGCGAGATCGCGCCCGAGGCGGTGGCCGGCGTGGCCGGTACGCTGCGTGACATGGGCTGCTACGAAGTCAGCCTCGGCGACACCATCGGCGTCGGCAACCCGGCCGCCACCCGGCGCATGCTCGACGCGGTGTTCACCCGCGTGCCCGCCGAGCGCAGCGCCGGCCACTTCCACGACACCTACGGCATGGCGATCGCCAACATCCAGGCCTCGCTCGAAGCCGGCGTCGCGGTGCTCGACGCCTCGGTCGCCGGCCTCGGCGGCTGCCCCTACGCCGCCGGCGCCTCCGGCAACGTCGCCACCGAGGATGTGGTCTATCTGTTGAACGGTCTCGGCATCGCCAGCGGCATCGACCTCGACGCGCTGGTGACGACCGCCGAATGGATCAGTGCGCGGCTCGGCCGCGAACCCGCCTCGCGGGTCGCCCGGGCGCTGCTCGCGAAACGGCGCAAACAAGGATGCGACGCATGAAAGGAACGATTCTCGGCACCGCGCTGCTGACCCTCGCGTGGGCGCTGCCGGCCACGGCGGCCCGGCCGGGCTGCGACATGGCGATGGCGGAGAGCGGCATCAAGTCGCTGTCGGCCCATCAGCTGCAGGGCCTGCGCGACGGCCACGGCATGGGCATGGCGAGGGCCGCCGAGCTGAACGGCTACCCCGGCCCCAAGCACGTGCTCGAACTCGCCGACGAACTCGACCTCAGCGACGGCCAGCGCGAACGCAGCCAGGCGCTGTTCGACGCGATGCAGGCCGACGCCCGCGCCCTCGGCAGCCAGCTCGTCGAGGAGGAACGCCGGCTCGACCGGCTGTTCGCCGACGGCCTCGCCAGGGTCGACAGCATGCGGCCGATCCTCGATCGCATCACCTCCCTGCGGGGCTCGCTGCGCGCCCGCCATCTCGAATCCCATATTGCCCAGCGCGACCTGCTCGACCTCGACCAGATCGCCCGCTACGCCGAACTGCGCGCCGCCATGGGCGGCGGCGGGGGTGGGCCGATGCACGGGCACGGGGGCCCCGGCATGCACCACGGCGGCGACGCAACGGCCTGCGGGAGCGGCGACGACGAGGCGATGCACCAACGCCACCACGGCGATCCGGGGAGCGCCCGATGAGCGTCGCCTCGCCCTGCATCAACGTCTGCGTGATGGACCCGCGCAGCGGCTACTGCGAAGGCTGCTACCGAACGATCGACGAGATCACCGCGTGGTCGCGCGCCAGCGACGACGACAAGCGCCGCATCCTGCAGCAACTGGCCGAACGCCGCGCCGCCCACGACCTGTTCGACGACGACCTGCGCTGCGAGAGCGATCGCTGACTTCCATCCACGCCGACAACCCTGCCGCGAGACGACGCCATGAGTGACGATTCCCCCTGCGTGGGCCTGTGCGAGATCGACCCGGACTCCGACCGCTGCATCGGCTGCGGCCGCACCTCCGCCGAGATCTTCGGCGAGCCGGAACCGCAGACCGTCCATGACGCCGAATTGCTCGAGGAAAAGATCCTCGTGCCCGGGCAAGCGACGGACGACTGACGAGCGGCGCGCGAGCACGCCCGACGCCGTCCACGTGCGGCGTCGCCTGCGCAGGGCCGGCAAGGCCGCGCTAGGCCGGCTCGCCGCTCGCGAGCCGCAGCGACAGCTCCGACAACGACGCATCGCGCAGCAGCGAATCGTCCAGCGACACCAGCAGCCTGGCCAGATCCTCCTGCACCCGCAGCGCCTGGTCGCGCGCCAGGGGCCGTCCCGAATCGTCCACCAGCGCGGCGGGGTCGGCGTCCAGCACCTCGGCGACCCGCCGGCCCGCTAGCGCCGCCCAGGATTCCGGACCCGCCGACAGCGCACCCACCATCTGCGCGCGGGCACGCACCGCGAGCAACTGGTTGCGGGCTATGCCGGCGACGCTGGCGTTCACGTCGAGCCGCGCCAGCTCGCCTACGGTGGCCACGCCGGCCTCGCGCAGCTTGCCCCCGAGCCCCGCGCCGATCCCCTCGATGCTCTCCACCGGGAGCCGCGAGCCCAGCCCCGGCACCGGCTCGCAGCCCGGGATCAGCCGCGGCGACTCGTCCGGCATCACACAGGGGTCGATGCTGACATCGACATCGTCGATGGTCATCGCCGCGATCACCCCGGCGTTCTTCAGCCGGTAATGGAACAGGCCGTCGTTGCCGCGCGCGATGCGGGCGTCCTGACGGAAGCGCAGCGTCCCCGAGATGGTGATCTCCAGGCACAGGCCGTACGGGTTGTTGCGCTCGTGGCACTGGTCGGCGTGATAGGTCACCGACAGCCTCTCGGTGACCCCGACGCTGCGCGAGAGCTGGGTCTGCACGGCATTGACGACCGTCTTCGAGGCCTCGACCGTGCCGCTGACGCTGGTCGACACATTGGCCTCGCCTCCGGGGATGGCACCTTTGACGCCGGCCTGGACCGTGGTCGTCAGCGACGCGCCGATGGTCGTCGACACGCTGTTGCTGATCTGGGTGACGATCGTCTCGCTGATCGTCACCGCCACCGCCTCCTGGTCGAAATGCTCGCCCGGCGGCCGCCGGCACTGGATGCGGCCCAGCCGGTCGAAGCGCTTGATCGTGGTCTTGTAGGGAATGTCCCGGAACAGAATCCGGTCCACCTCGCTCTGGTCCTGCGCCCGATCGAGCGCCTGCTCGATGGCGTCCGCCGCCGAAGAGCCGGGCTCGATGACCGGATTGGCGCCTACCTCTGTGCTGCTCTCGAACATCTCGTCCTCCGTGCATGTCGCTGTGGGTTGTACAACGCGATACGCAGCGCAGGCGGAAACGGATGCAGTGCCGCGAGCGACGCGCGCACGCGGACGAATCCTCGGTGCAGACCGGTCGCGTTCGCCGGGACGGGCTGATCCCGCCAGCGACTCCGCCTCGGTCGCCTCCGGCTTGGCCGGCCACGACCAATCGCCGACGCGTCTCGCAGAACGCGGCGACGCGACCTCGCCAACGCTGCCGATGCCCCGATCCGCAGGGGTGGCGCTCTCCAGGGTCGGATTCGCCGTTCGAGCATTACCGCTATCACTGGCGGCGAAAACGGGACGGTGGGCTGCGCCTGATCGAGGCACCGATCAGCGACGCCTGCGGGGCCTGCAGCGGCGCATCCTGCACGGACTGCTCGGTCTCATGACGGTCCACCCGGCCGCGTTGGGGTGCGTGCGGGGGCGCGGCGTCATCGACCATGCCAGCCGGCACGCGGGTCAGCAGCGACTCATCAAGCTCGACCTGCGCGATTTCTTTCCCGGCATCCGGGCATCACGCATCCATGCCTTGTTCCACAGCCTGGGCTACCCGACAAGGGTCGCCCGCTACCTCACCGGATTGACGACCCATTGCAGCCCGCCGCGCATTCTTCGCACGCTGCCCAGCGGCGAATTCGACAGTCCGGAACAGCGCATGCGCACACTCCGCCGCGCGATGTCCGTCTGCAACCGCCACCTGCCCCAGGGCGCGCCCAGCTCGCCCGCGCTGGCCAATCTGTGCGCGTACCGGCTGGACTTGCGGCTGGCGGGCGCCGCCCTGGAATGCGGCGCACGGTACAGCCGGTACGTGGATGACCTCAGCTTTTCCGGCCCCTTCGATGCAGCCCATGGGCGTCGCATCCTGGCGATGATCGACGACATCGTCCGCGACGAAGGCTTCGAACCGAACTGGCGCACGGCCGCCGTGGTGGGCGCAGGAACGGCGCAGCGGCTTGCCGGCCTGACCATCAATCGCCACCCGAATTTGCCGCGCGACGAATACGATCGCCTCAGGGCGGTCCTGACGAACTGCCTCCGGCATGGCCCGACGAGTCAAGACAAGGACCGGCACGGCGACTTCATCGCGGACGCAGCGGCCCAATAGCCAGGCGGACAGGTCGGATGAACTTCAAGTAAGATGGGCTGTTGCGGGTCTGCACGGTACGGATGTGTCATTTCAAGGCCTGACCATCCGGCTTCCGTCTAGTGTCGTGTTGCACGCAGAATGAAGCGTACGAAGCCCAGTGATTGCGCGGCGTCCCTGGCGATCATAAGTTCCACTGACAGCGCAGCGCTACACCAGCTTGTCGCGACCTCATGCCGGACAGTCGGCCGGACATGCCTGCCGACGGCCGGCATCGATTGGTGCGCCAACAATCTATAATCTACGCCCCGCCCCACACTCGCGAGCAATATGAGGCTGAATCTTAAGGTCCCCTTCGCGGAAAAGGACCAGGCCAAGAAGCTTGGCGCGCGGTGGGATGCCGGCCGAAAAATCTGGTACATCGAGGGCATCGGCGACACCGGCCCGTTTGCCAGATGGTCGCCGACACCCCATGACGCCTCTCCCGCAGTGCCGCACGCGCCGCGGCAAGCCGCCGCCAAGACCCGCGACGCCTCCGCCAAGGTCCAAATCGGCCGCAACTACGTCGCGCTGCCCAGGGTGTGCGAATGCCTCCCCTGGGAAGTTTGCGACAAGTGCCGGGCCACCGCGCTGACCAATTAGCTCGAAGGTCGAAGTCATGGAAACAGTTGCGGTGATCGACTTTGAAACGACCGGCCTGTCGCCGGCGCAGGGCGACCGCGCAACCGAAATCGCGGCGGTGATCGTGGAAGGCGGCAAGGTAGTCGACCGCTACCAGAGCCTGATGAACGCGGGTATTCGGATTCCCCACTTTATCCAATCGCTGACCGGCATCTCCAACGAAATGATCCGCGGTGCGCCGCCGGCGGCGGTGGTCATGCGCGAGGTCGCGGACTTTGTCGCCGACTATCCGCTGGTCGCCCACAATGCCTCCTTCGACTGCAAGTTCTGGGATGCCGAGCTCGCTCGAATCGAGCGGAAGAGGCGGCAGGAATTCGTCTGCTCCTTGCTGCTGTCGCGCCGGATACTGCCGCAAGCGCCGAGCCACAAGCTCCAAGCTCTGGTCGAATATGCGAATCTGCCGCTGGCAGGCCGATACCACCGGGCCCTGGCCGATGCCGAAATGGCGGCCAGCCTTCTCCTGCGGCTGGAGGACGAACTGCGCGATCGGCACCGGGTGATCGACGTTTCGGTCGAACTTCTTCGGCGGATCCAACGTGTTCCCAAACACCAGTTGGAACGATGCATCGCACGCAAGCCGAAGCATTGAAGCCATCGCGCGGCCGGCGACACGTCGGCGGCGTCTGATGGACTCATAGATCAGGGGTGGGGCGTTGTGTAACGCTTAGCAGAGCACCTCGAAGCTGCCCTTCACAGCCCGAACCCGTGCAACGGCAAGGAACTACCTCAAGCTGTCCTCCAGACCGTCGGGTGGAGAGTTCCCACCGCCAAAGTCCGGTGCAGTCTGAAGGCTGTCGCCCAGCCTCGTCAGGCCATTGTCCGCAACCGACCCATTGCTGTCGCTCACTTCATCGATGTTCCCACGGAAGCTAACCGAGTCGAGCAGTCACTCGGATCCACTCTGTGGAGGCACCACGCGGATATTCGCAAAGTTTCGCGTGCCTGCCGGCCGCATGCGATCTTCTCGGCGAGATCCTCGGTCCGCTGCGCCCGCGTGGATCCGTCGGCGCAACCGCAGCAGCATAGAGACCGTTAACTCTCCAGCCGCGTCTACTCACGTAGATTCGGGGCTCGCACGGACCTTCCGCCGCCCAATCGCAAAACAAGTGTTTCGCATCGGCTTTTTAGGCGCAGAATCAGGCCATCTATAACCAACGTCTAATTGTTTCGTTTCCGACAATCCCCGAGGATGCCCGCAAAACCACAACAACATTAAGGTCATCCCATGCAGCGCCCACCTGCTCAGGGGCTGCTGTGTCTGGTCATGCTCGCGCGCCTGCATGGGGTCGCAGCCGATGCGGACGCGCTCGCTCATGAATTCGCCGGCCCGGACGGCGCCGTCGACACCGCCGCGCTGCTGCGCGCGGCGCGCGCCCTCGGCCTGAAGGCGAAGGCGTCCCGGTTCAAACCCGAGCGCCTCGCCGATCTCGCGCTGCCGGCGATCGCCACGACGCGTGACGGCGGCTTCTTCCTCCTCGCCAAGCTCGACCTGGCCGATGCCGGCGAGCCCGCCCGGGTGCTGATCCACGACCCGATTTCACAACGTCCCGAAGTGCTTCCATGGGCCGACTTCCTCGCGTGCTGGTCCGGCGAACTGGTTCTGGTGACTTCTCGTGCCTCGCTCGCCAGCGAGCTCGCCCGCTTCGATTTCACCTGGTTCGTCCCGGCCATCGTCAAGTACCGGCGCCTGCTCGGCGAGGTTTTGCTGGCCGCGTTCTTCCTGCAGCTCTTCGCGCTGATCACGCCGCTCTTCTTCCAGGTCGTGATGGACAAGGTGCTGGTGCACAAGGGCTACACCACACTCACTGTGATCGGCATCGGCCTGCTGGTGGTCAATCTCTTCGAGAGCCTGCTCTCGGGCCTGCGGGCCTGGCTCTTCGCCCACACCTCCAGTCGCATCGATGTCGAGCTCGGTGCCCGCCTGTTCCGCCATCTGCTGGCCCTGCCGCTGTCGTACTTCGAAGCCC
>JAGRGB010000094.1 GCA_020445745.1 Rhodocyclaceae bacterium
CGGTGAACAGCAGGTCGGTGACCTCGGTGTGGTGGCGCAGGTAGTCGTGCAGCGCGGTGGCCTCGGAGGCCGCGATACGCAGTTCCTTGTCGCCGATGAACTGGGCCCAGCGGAAGCAGAAGGTGCAGTAGCTGTGGCAGGTCTGCCCCTGGCTCGGGAAGAACAGCACCGTCTCGCGGTACTTGTGCTGCATGCCTTCCAGACGCCGGCCTTCGGCATCGCGCGGCATGTTCATCTCCATCTGGTCGGCCGGGTGGGGATTGAGTTCGTGGCGGATCTCGTTGGCCACGCGCTCGATCTCGGCCTTGTCGGCGCCCTGGCGCAGCAGTGCCGCGATGCGGTCGAAATGCTCGGGTGCGAGCATGCCGCGCTGCGGGAAGGTCAGCTGGAAGATCGGATCGGCCGGAATGTCGTTCCAGTCGATCAGTTCATCGATGACGTACTTGTTGACACGGAACGGCAACACCGACGAGACGACCCGCATCTCGAAACGCATTGCCGCAGGCAGCCTCGCGATCTGCTCTATTTTTTCTAGATCGCGCTGGGTATATACCTTGAACGGTACGACCCAGTCAGTCTCCTCGACAGTCTTCAGCGCCCATTGGCGCTGGACTCCACCTGGTTGCGGACTCATATAAACACCTCCTGACATGTGGCAGGGCTCTTGTCCCTGCATTGCAGAAACCGGCGCGGGAACTTGTCTGCGGGGCGCAGGCCGGGATCTGCCGGGGCGGGAACTGCAGCCGCATGGGGAAATGCGCAGGAAACGCGTGCGGGGCTGCCTTCCGGTATCGGCCGCCAGGGGACGGCAGCCGACTTCGGGCCAAGGGGCCAGTCGGTCAATTATATTCGCACGAATACTTCAGCGCAAAGTCACGGCACCGGCGCGCGTGCGAAAGTGCAAAAAAAAGGGGCCCACTGACGCGGGCCCCGTTACCTCGACAGGCACCTGCCGTACCGCAAGGCACACCAGGTCTCCCTCCCTATCGAATGAAACAGGTGTCGGACCGGGCGGGACGAGGGCCCGGCCGACTTTGCGACGCCGCCTCGCGGCTTCGCCGGCTTACTCGAACTCGAGGATCATCTCGTCCACCGCCAGGCTGGCTCCGGGACTGGCGAGAATGTTCTTGACCTTGCCGTCGTGTTCGGCCTTCAGCACGTTCTCCATCTTCATCGCCTCGATCACCGCCAGCTTCTCGCCGGCCTTGACGTCCTGGCCGACGTGCACCGCGACTTCGCGGAGCAGGCCCGGCATCGGCGACAGCAGGAACTTCGACATGTCGGGCGGCAGCTTCTCCGGCATCAGCGCCAGCAGGCCGGCGGCCCGCGGCGTCATCACCGCCGCCTCGACATGCAGACCGAAGTGCACGATGCGGTAACGCAGGCCGCGGCGCTCGATCTGCATGCACACCGGCTCGCCGTTGATCGTGCCGGTGAACAGCGGGTTGCCGAAGGCCCAGCCCGACAGGATCTCGTAGCTTTCCTCGCCGCAGGTGATCAGCTTGCCGCCGGGAATCGTCTGGGAATGCACCGGGTACTGCTTGCCGCCGAGCAGCACGACCCAGTCCCGCGACACCTTGCGACCGTAGCCCGGCATCTGGCCGGTGATCTTCACCGCGCGATGGATGTAGCGCAGGCGGCAGAAGGTGGCAACCGCAGCCAGCAGCGCCGGATCGTCGTGCGGCACCATCGACGCATCGAAGCCTTCCGGGTAGTGCTCGGCCATGAAACCGGTGTTGAAGGCGCCCGAGCAGACGTTGGGATGCTGCAGCAGCGCGGCCTGGAACGGGATGTTGGAGCTGATGCCGCGGATCACGAAGGCGTTCAGCGCGTCGCGCATGCGGCGGATCGCGTCGTCGCGGTCCGAGCCATGGACGATCAGCTTGGCGATCATCGAATCGTAGTACATCGAGATCTCGCCGCCTTCGTAGACGCCGGTGTCGACCCGCACGCCGTCACCTTCCGCCGGCGGCTGGAAGCGCACCAGGCGCCCGGTGGAGGGCAGGAAGCCGCGGAACGGGTCCTCGGCGTTGATCCGGCACTCCATCGACCAGCCGATCAGCGGCACCTGGTCCTGGGTGATCGACAGCTTCTCGCCGGCCGCGACACGGATCATCTGCTCGACCAGGTCGACGCCGGTGATGTTCTCGGTGACCGGGTGCTCGACCTGCAGGCGGGTGTTCATCTCGAGGAAGTAGAAGTCCTTGTCGGCGCCGACGACGAACTCGACGGTGCCGGCGGACTGGTACTCCACCGCCTTGGCGAGCGCCACCGCCTGCTCGCCCATCGCCTTGCGCGTCTCGGGATCGAGGAACGGGCTCGGCGCTTCCTCGATGACCTTCTGGTGGCGGCGCTGGATCGAACACTCGCGCTCGTTGAGGTAGATCGTGTTGCCGAACGAGTCGGCGAGGATCTGGATCTCGATGTGGCGCGGCTGGACGACGAACTTCTCGATGAACACGCGATCGTCGCCGAAGGCGTTCCTGGCCTCGTTGCGGCACGCGGTGAAGCCATCGAAGGCCTCCTTGTCATCGTGGGCGACGCGCAGCCCCTTGCCGCCACCGCCGGCGGATGCCTTGATCATCACCGGGTAGCCGATGTCGCGGGCGATC
>JAGRGB010000095.1 GCA_020445745.1 Rhodocyclaceae bacterium
ATGGCGGGTGATTCTCCCCTGCGCTGCCCGATTCGTCGCCTGCCCGAAGGGCGGTGCGCTGCGTGTGGTCCCGGCTGTCGGGAAACCGCTGTGTGTGATCCACGCCCTTCGCGCACCCGAGCCGCTTGTTCAGCGACCACTCGATGAGCGCGCTAGCGGCGCCCAGCGCCCGGTAGCCTGGGGGCTTTGCATGGCCTGCGCGATGGCCTCGATCACCCCGGGGTCTCTGAAGTAGCTGAAGTGATTGATGTGCGGCCCCTGGAAAAAGGCCACGCGCCCGCCGCTGGCGCGCTGCGCGCCGCCGACCATGGATGCGGTCGGCACCATCAGGTCGTTGTCGCCGCCGAAGACCTTGTCCACGACGAGCAAACGCAGCTTGGCCAGCACCCCGGAGGCCTCGGCGTCGCCCGTTATCGCCGACAGGTCGGCATCGACGGTGACCGACGGATAGTTGATCAGTCGCATGAAAGCCGAACCGGGCTGGATCGCTTCGATCCCAACCAGGTCCGACGGGTTGCGCAGGGCTTTGAGCAGCGTCTCGACCGCGCCCGAGGCCAGGATGCTGCTGCCAAGGCTCGCGATCTTGACCAGCGAGGGCAGCAGCTTGAGCAGGGGCTCGATCTTCTGGAACAGCAGTGTGCCGCGAAACGGCGTGCCGACCGCGATGAAGCGCTCGACCACGAGTTGCTTCGTCGTGAGTTCCTTCGACAACGCGGCGAGCGCTTGTCGCGTCGCAGGCGTTGCGGAAAACAGGTCTGCTTCTTCATCAGTGAACGGTTGGCTGCCTCCTGCGACCTGTGATCGGCACAGCAACTCTGCCAGCAGGCCTCCGGTTGAATGGCCAATCATCGACAGGCGCGCGCCCGCCGGCAGTGCCCGCGCAAGTTCGAGCGCATTGGCGACCGGGTGACGACTCAATGACCAGCAATTGAAGGCCACGATGTTGCCGTCGAAGCGGGAAGCCATTTCATCGATGAACCGGCCGTTTCGATCTTCGGTCCAGAGATCCGAAAAGCTCCCTTCGGCGTTGGCAGCGAGGCCAGGCAGAAGCAGCAGGATGGATGCTCCAGGCGACAGTTCGCCGGCTTCGATCCGCGTCTGTTCCAGGCCGTCCCCGGCCAGGCAACGAAAGAGGCCGGGCTCGGGGACCAGCTTGCGGTCGATTGTCCGCGCGGCGATCTCCAGCACGGGCGATGCTGCAGGGTCCGCGGAGACGCCTCTGGGCGCATGCTCATTTGTCGTCTCGCGCGCTTCCGTCCACTCCCGTTCGGCACTGGCTTCGGGTTCGGGCGCGTAGTGCGGCCGCGTCACCCGGAAGCGCACGCTGCCCGGCGGAAAGCCGTCGGTGAGCCCCGACAGGCTGTCCAGCAGGCAGGGGCTGCCGTCGTCGGCGAGCAGTTGCGCCTTGCCTCCGGTGATCGAGGCGATCTCTTGGCACGGCCTGAGTGTCGGGCCCTCGTTCGGGCAGGCGGCGATGCTGGCTTGCAGGACGTCGTTCGCGCTGAGCGGCGCGTCGCCCTCAGGTAGCACAAGTTTGCCGCCGTGGTCGCACTCGATCGTGCTCTGCCGCGACAGGATCATCAGCGAGGTATCGAACCCGCCGGCCGGATCGAGCCGGTGCAGGAAGCGGCTGTGGACCCAGCCGCTCACGTCCGTCGGTACACGTTCCTCTGCAAGTACCGTCACCTTTCGCCAATCGCCTTCCCTCGCGGCGGCCGCGACCAGGGTGCCTCTGCGCAGCGGGCCGGCGGGCGCCCGGGCGTGCTCGGTGCCCGGGCCATCGCGAAGGTTCACGGTTGCGCTGGTCCGGAAGAACTCGGGCTGCCCTTCGGCAGCAATCTCGACCTCTCGAACGCCGACGCCGGGCCGCGGGTCGCCCAGTTCGGCGAGGCGGTCGCCGATGGCGAGACGGCGGGGCGGTTCGGTGGCGGGGTCGTCGAGCTCGGCGAGAAGGGCGGAAATCTCCGCCTCCTGGTCCGGCAGGCGGGTAGGCGTCACGTCTCCGCGCAAGAGCCACGCGCGAAGCTGTTCGGCAACGCTGGACGACGCCTGGGGCTGCGCGGCGTCGAGGTCCGGCAGTGTGATCATCTCGCCGGTGCCTTGCCCGGGCGCGGGCGCTTCGGCGTCGGCCGCGCGCAGGATCAGCGAAGGCCTGCCGCCGCCGAATTCCGTTTCCGGGCTGCCAGCCCAAATCGCGCTGGCTTGCCGCGTCCACAGTCGCAGCAGCGGGATGGTCGGGTCTTGTGCCTCGGTCGAAGCGCCCCGCAGTTCGCCCTCTTCGCGCAGGGTGGCGCGGATGCCGCTGTCGGAGAGCCACTTGGCCACGCGCTCGGCGAGCGCGCGATCCTCGGGAACGTGGCTGAGCCAGGTGTGGGCTGATGGCTGCTGCGGGATGCTGGGCGTTGCTGCGGGAAGCTCGATCGAGAGCACCTGGTGCTGCCCGTCGATCGTCGTGATCCGCACGCTTCGCGGCATTCCGTCGAGCGCAATGCGGGTACCGAGCGAGACGGTGTGGCGCGCGGCCGGCTGCCCGTCGGCCGCGATGTGCAGCTCGGCCGGAAGCGACGTGGGCAGGTCGATCTTGGACGTCCCGCCGTCGGCGTCGACGAAATGCAGGACGAGTCGCGCGTGGACCGGGTCGTGGCGTACCTCGATGCCCAGGCTGGCCGGCTTGTATGAGGCGGGCAGGCAGTCCGCGAGCTCCGGCGGGAGCGATGTGGCCGGTTCGGTATCGGTGAGCCGTGATGAGCCACCGAGCGCGGCTGCGGCATACTGACCAAGCCACTTCGCCTCGTCGTCGAGCGGTTGTCCGGGCGCCAGATAGGCCAGTGATTCGCGCGAGCGGCGGGCCAGGCCGACGCGGCTATCGTCGTCCCCGGCACGCCGAACGCGGCGCAGTAGCTCCCGGCGCAGGGCGCGCTCCCTGGCGGCGTCGCCGATCAGCGCGCAGTGGCGCAGTTCCTGCAAGATACGCTCCACCGCGGACCAGTGCGCCGTATGGTCGAGGACGAACTGCCATGCCGCGGCGAACCGTGGCGGATCCTGCGCCAGCAACTCCTCGGCAAGCGAGCGGGCGATCCCTTCGTGAAGACGGAGCCCGTCCCGCGCGCGTACGCGCATCAAGGGGCTGAACCACAGTAGCGATTCGAGCTCGGTGTCGGCCGGGCTGGCGAACCGTACGCGCGCGTTGCGCAACAGCAGGGGCTCGATGCGGCTCGCCAGCGCCAGCACCCGCGCGAGCGGAAGCGTCTCGGGCGCGTCCCGGCGCACTGCGTCGAGGGTTCGGCGCTCGTGCGCGGAAAGCTCCTGCCAGCTCATTGGCCGGTCTCGTGGCCGACGCCGAACAGCCGCCGGACGATCGCGGCGGTGGTGGCGGGATTCCAATGCACCAGGGAAGGATAGCGGCCCAGCCAGTCGGGGCAGGAGCGCCGCTGCCAGGGTGTGAGCAGGATCAGCGGGCAGCCCGCGGCGCGGCAGGTGGCGACAAAGTCGCGCCAAGGCTGTCGCAGTTGGCGCGGGATCTTGTGGCCGCGGATCGAGAAGCCGGTGGCGACCAGCACGGGGCGCCCCTGTTCGGGTGCCCACGAGCGGCGATCATCGTCGACCCAAGTCGCTGCCCGGCCAGGGTCCGCGTCGAAATCGAAGACCGTCAGGGCGGACTTGCCGAGCACGTCGGACAGCCGGCTGGCGAGGCCATCGAGGTCTTCGAACCACGGAGCCATGGCCTCGCCGTAGTCCAGCAGCAGTTGGCAGCCGTGGGCCAGTGTGCCGGCCGGCAGGCGAGGCAGGCGCCGGGTCGGCAGGCCCCGGATGAGCTGACGGATCAGTGCGGCGGTGTCCGGCGCATCGCCCTCCCGGCGCGTGCGCAGCATCGCGCTCAGGGTCGCGCGCGCGGTGAGCGCGGGAAACAGCTCGCTGCGGACCGGTGTGGCCGCGGCGGAGCGCGGCAGCGGCTCGC
Source organism: Rhodocyclaceae bacterium (assembly GCA_020445745.1). Classification (GTDB taxonomy): domain Bacteria; phylum Pseudomonadota; class Gammaproteobacteria; order Burkholderiales; family Rhodocyclaceae; genus Cognatazoarcus. The sequence continues at coordinate 3,959 of JAGRGB010000095.1, forward strand.
CTTCCTCGGCCAGGAAATCCAGTGTCCCCGTCTGGGGAATCGATTTCCCTGCCGGGTCGATCGAGGTGCGCAGAACGTCGGGCGGCAGCGGGGTGCGGGTCGGCGGCGGCTCGGGCGGGCGAAATTCCGGCCGTGTCGTGGGCCGCTCCGCCGTTGCCTTGCGCGCCTCAACGCGATCGCGGGCGAACGCGGCGGGCGTCGGGCGGACCGGCTCGAGGTCCGGTGCGGTAAGACCGAAGCCGAGGCAGCCGGCGATCGCCTCGCGCTGTGCCGCGTCGGCGGGTGCGAGCAACTGCAAGGCACGGATCAGGTCCGCGAGCTGGATCTCGCCTCGCTTCGGACGGTGGTGGCTCAAGGCTCAGACCTCGGTGGTCTTCTGCAGGATGGACTTCTGGACCTGAGTCCACACCGAATCCTCGGCGTCGTCCACGGTGATCTCCAAGGCGACGCAGGCCCGGATGGCGTCGAGGAACTCGCTGGTGCCCGGCGTTCGGCCGTGGGTGGAAGCCTTGTCGCGGAAGCGCTCGATCTTGTCGGCGATCGCGCTGACAAGATCCGTGTTGGCCGTCGGCTCGTGCGCCTCGGCGATGGCAATGAGCTGGGCCCGGGAAGGCTCGTCCACGACCAGACTGACGCAACGGCGCAGGAAGGCAGGCGGCAGTGCGCGCTCGCCGTTGGTCGTGATGATGGTCAACCGCTTCTGGTCCGCGGGGGCGCAGACCGATTTGCCATCGGGTAGACTGAAACTGGCCACATCGAGTGGCTCGAGCAAGTCATTGGGGACGTCCGGCTCGGCCTTGTCGATTTCGTCGATCAGCAGCACCGTGTGCTGGATTTCGCCCGGCCGACGACGTCGGATGCCGGGGTAATCCAGCCGCACCCGGTGGCGCCGGAGGACCGCTTCCGAGCATCCCCGCACCGTTGCCGAGTCGGGCTCGAAGGCCCACCAGAATACGCCGGGGTTGCGATACACCGCGTCGGGCGGCATGGCCGTGCTCCCCTTGCTCTGGGCGTCATGCAGCCGTCGCAGGTGATCGATCTCGACCGTTAGTTCCTCGGGTCGGGTTCGAGAGGTCATTGTCCGTTCGAGGAAGTTCCAGCCCAGCAACGCGGCAACCGCGTCGGCGAGACGGCTCTTGCCGCAGCCCGGCTTGCCGGCGACCAGCAGGGGCCGCC
>JAGRGB010000096.1 GCA_020445745.1 Rhodocyclaceae bacterium
ACCGAGGTCACCGACCTGCTGTTCACCGGCGGCGACCCGATGGTGATGAAGACCAAGCATCTGCAGGCCTATCTCGAGCCGCTGCTGCACCCGGATTTCGACCACATCCAGACCATCCGCATCGGCACCAAGGCGCTGAGTTTCTGGCCCTACCGATTCCACGCCGCAGCCGATTCCGACGAACTGATCCGCCTCCTCGAGCGCATGGTCAAGGGCGGCAAGCATGTCGCCATCATGGCCCACTACAACCACTGGAAGGAGCTCGACACCGGCGCCGCGCGTTCGGCGATCCGCCGCATCCGCGCCACCGGCGCGGTGATCCGGGCCCAGGGTCCGCTGATCCGCCACATCAACGACGACCCTGCGGTATGGACCAGGATGTGGCAGATGCAGGTCAAGCTCGGCATCGTGCCCTACTACATGTTCGTCGAGCGCGACACCGGCGCGCGCAACTACTTCGCGGTGCCGCTGGAGCGCGCCTGGCAGATCTACCGCGAGGCGATGCAGCGGGTCTCCGGCCTCGCCCGCACCGCCCGCGGGCCGAGCATGTCGGCCAGCCCCGGCAAGGTCGAGGTCCAGGGCGTCACCGAGATCGCCGGCGAGCGGGTGTTCGCGCTGCGTTTCATCCAGGGGCGCGATCCGGACTGGGTCCAGCGGCCGTTCTATGCGAAGTACGATCCCGAGGCGACCTGGCTCGACGATCTCGAACCGGCCTTCGGCGACGAGAAGTTCTTCTACCAGGACGGCTACGACGAGCTGCGCGAAGAGAAGCTCGCGCTGGCCGCGGCCACGGGCGACTGAGTCCGGCCGATACTTGCATCGAAGCCCGCCACCGGCGGGCTTATTCGTGCGCCGCTCAGCTCGGGTGCCAGTTCGAGTGGGCGGACGCGATCACCGGTTCGCCGGGCCAGGCGCGCAGCGTCGCCGCGATGGCGACGAAGGCGACGAAGGCGACGGTGCCGACCAGCGACAGCAGGCCGACGATGACCGCGGCGAGTTCGCGGGCAAAACGGACTTCACGGAAGGTCATCACGGGTCTCCTGCTGGTCCGGAGCCCCATCGTTGCAGGCGGCGCTCAAGCGCAGCTCAAATCGCCGCCTGCCTTCACCGTGACAGCAGCGCCACGGTGTGGTGGGCGATCATCCACTCCTCGTTGGTCGGTACCGCCAGCACGGCGACCCGGCTGTCGGCGCCCGACAGGCGGAGCTCGCTGTCGGCATTGGCGGCCTCGTCCAGCCGCACGCCGAGCCACGCCGACAGCCGGCAGATTCGCTCGCGCACCGGCGCGGCATGCTCGCCGATGCCGCCGGTGAACACCAGCGCGTCCAGGCCGCCGGCCGCCGCGGCGAGCGAGCCGATCTCGCGGGCGGCGCGGTAGCAGTAGAGGTCCACCGCCTCGCGCGCGGCCGGTGCGTGCGAATCCAGCAGTTCGCGCATGTCCTGGGAGATCCCCGAGACGCCGAGCAGGCCGGAGCGCTTGTACAGCAGCGCGGTCAGCGCGTCGAGGTCCATGCCCTTCTGCGCCATCAGGTAGAGCAGCACGCCCGGGTCGAGGCTGCCGGTGCGGGTGCCCATCATCAGCCCGTCGACCGCCGTGAATCCCATCGAAGAGGCCACGCTGCGACCCTCGCGCAGTGCGCACATCGACGAGCCGTTGCCGAGGTGGGCGATGATCACCGCGCCGTTGGCCCGCTCGCCGATCAGCCCGGGCAACTGGCGGCTGACGTAGTCGTAGGACTGGCCGTGGAAACCGTAGCGCTTGACGCCCTCGTCGGTGAGCTCGCGCGGTAGCGCGAAGATCTGGGCGAGCCGCGGCTGGCTGCGGTGAAAGGCGGTGTCGAAGCACGCCACCTGCGGGATCGACGGCATCAGCTCGGCCAGCGCGCGGATCGCCCGCAGATTGTGGGGCTGGTGCAGCGGCGCCAGCGGCACGAACGCCTGGAGCTGTTCGAGCACCTGCGCGTCGATCCGGGTCGGCGCGCTGAAGGTCTCTCCGCCATGGACGACACGGTGGCCGGCGGCGGCGACGTCGAGTTGCGGATTGTGGCGCGCCAGCCAGTCGAACAGCTGGACCAGCGCGGCCCGGTGCTGGGCGTTCTGATCGGTGCCGTCGGTGAGCCGGATGGCCTCGTGGAAGCGGGCGCCGCCGGCGTCGCGGGCGTGCAGGCTCGGCTCGCCGCCGATGCCCTCCACCTGGCCGGCCAGCACCGGCTGCTCGGCGAGGCTGCCGTCCTGCGCGAACAGCGCGAACTTGAGGCTCGACGAGCCGGCGTTGAGTACCAGGACGCCCTTCATCAGCGCTTCACCTCGCGCCGCTTGTGGGCCATCAGCTGGGCGATCGCGCACGATGCCGCGCGGGTCTCGGCGGTGTCGGCGCGGCTGGTAAGCACGATCGGCACGCGCGCACCGAGCACCACCCCGGCCATCAGCGCCTCGGCCAGGTACTCGAGCTGCTTGGCCACCATATTGCCCGATTCCAGGTCCGGCACCACCAGGATGTCGGCGTTGCCGGCCACCACCGAGCGGATGCCCTTGGTCTTGGCGGCGACCAGCGACACCGCGTTGTCGAAGGCCAGCGGGCCGTCGAGCAGTCCGCCGGTGATCTGGCCGCGATCGGCCATCTTGCACAGTGCGGCGGCTTCGATGGTGGAGCGGATCTTCGGGGTGACCGTCTCGACCGCCGACAGGATCGCGACCTTGGGCTCCGCCAGCCCGAGGATCCGCGCCAGGTCGATCGCGTTCTGCACGATGTCCACCTTGTCCTCGAGGCTCGGCTCGATGTTGATCGCCGCATCGGTGATCATCAGCGGATGGGGGTAGGTCGGCACGTCGGCCAGGAACACGTGGGACAGGCGCCGCTCGGTGCGCAGGCCATTGGCCTTCGACACCACCTCGCTCATCAGCTCGTCGGTATGCAGCGAACCCTTCATCAGCGCCTCGGTCTCGCCGCTGCGCGCCAGCGCCACCGCCACCGCGGCGGAGTCGTGGCTGTGGGCGGTATCGACGATGCGCACCCCGGTGAGGTCCAGCCCCGCCTCCTCGGCCACCGCGCGGATGCGGGCCTCGGGGCCGACCAGCACCGGATCGACCAGGCCGGCGTCACGGGCCTGCAGCGGACCACCCAGCGATTCGGCATCGCACGGATGGGCCACCGAGATCGGGATCGGCTCCAGGCCCTGGGTGATCGACACCAGGTGGTGGTAGCGCAGCTCGCGGTCGGAGATCGTCACCTCGGGCAGTGCTACCCGCTGGCGCTTGACCTTCTCGGTGGGCGCCTGCACCTCGGCGGTGCCGTCGATGACCTTGAGCCCGTCCTGGTTCACCGCCGCGCACTCAAACACGATGTGGTGGTTGTGTTCGTACTTCTCGCGGCAGGTGACGGTGATCGTCAGCGTGTCGCCGATGCCGACCGGGCGCCAGAAGTTGAGGCTCTGGGAGACATACACGGTGCCCGGGCCGGGGAACTCGGTGCCGAGCACCGACGAGATCAGCGTGCTGCCCCACATGCTGTGGCCGACCACCTCGCGGAACTGGCCGGAGCGGGCGAATTCGGGATCGACGTGGGTCGGATTGACATCGCCCGACATCACCGCGAACAGATGGATGTCGTCGGGCTTCAAGGTGCGGACCAGGCGGGCATGCTGGCCGACCCTGATCTCGTCGAAGGTCTTGTTCTCGATGAACTGCTTTTCCAGGTGGGCAAACATGGCGCCTCGCATCTTGCGTTGCAACAGACCAGGGTTATCGTCCGTTGGATCGGCCTCTTGAGACAACGCAAATCGGTTTTGCATTGCAACAATACACCAGGGCGCCGGAGTGCGACATCTTCCGCAGGGTGGCGCCATGCCGCGATGCTAGAATCCGCCGGTCCCCAGCTGCTTTCCCGATCGCTATGGAAGTCATCGTTCTCGCCGCCGGCAAGGGCACGCGCATGAATTCGCGGCTGCCCAAGGTACTCCAGCCGCTGGCCGGCCGGCCGCTGCTGGCCCACGTGCTGGACACCGCCCGGCGCCTCGGTGCATCCCGCATCTGCGTGGTGTACGGCCATGGCGGCGAGGTCGTGCGCGAGCGCCTCGACGCCCCCGACCTAGCCTGGGCGCTGCAGGAGCCCCAGCTCGGCACCGGCCATGCGGTGCAGCAGGCACTGCCGCAGCTGGCCGACGACGGCCACGCGCTGGTGCTCTACGGCGACGTGCCGCTGATCGGCGAGGCGACCCTTGGCCGGCTGGTCGCCGCCGCCGGCAGCCGCCGTTTGGCGCTGCTCACCGTCGAACTGGATGACCCCACCGGCTACGGTCGCATCATCCGCGACGCCGCCGGCCGGGTGCAACGCATCGTCGAGCAGAAGGACGCGAGCGAGGACGAGCGGCGCGTGCGCGAGGTCAACACCGGCATCCTGGTGGCGCCGACTGCGCGCCTGCGCGACTGGTTGTCCCGCTTGTCGAACGACAATGCCCAGGGCGAGTACTACCTGACCGACATCATCGCGATGGCGGTCGCCGAAGATGTCGAGGTCGCCGCCGAGCAGCCCGACCGGGTCAGCGAGACCCTCGGCGTCAATGACAAGCGCCAGCTCGCCGAACTGGAGCGCATCCACCAGCGCGACATCGCCGCACGGCTGATGGCCGCCGGCGTCACGCTGCTCGACCCGGCGCGCATCGACGTGCGCGGTACGCTCAGTTGCGGCCGTGACGTCGAGATCGACGTCAATTGCCTGTTCGAGGGCAGCGTCGAGCTGGCCGACGGCGTGCGCGTCGGCGCCAACTGCGTGGTGAAGAACGCGCGCCTCGGCGCCGGCACGCGGCTCGCGCCGTTCTCCCACGTCGAGGACACGGTCACCGGCGAGGCCTGCGTGATCGGCCCCTACGCCCGCACCCGGCCCGGTACCGAACTCGCCGACGACGTCCATCTGGGCAACTTCGTCGAGGTCAAGAACAGCAAGGTGGCGTCCCACTCCAAGGCCAACCACCTGGCCTATGTCGGCGACGCCGACGTCGGCGAGCGCGTGAACATCGGCGCCGGCACGATCACCTGCAACTACGACGGCGCCAACAAGCACCGGACGATCATCGGCGATGACGTTTTCGTCGGCAGCGACACGCAGTTGGTTGCGCCGGTGACGATTGGAGACGGCACCACGATCGGGGCGGGTTCCACCATCGTCAGGGACACCCCTCAAAACAAGCTGACGCTTTCCCGCGCCAAGCAGGTCACGATCGACAACTGGAAGCGTCCGGTCAAAAAGCCGAAAACCTGAGTTGGCGAACCCACGCGAGTCGCGCATCATCGCCACTCAGGCACGTCGAAACGAGGTCCGTCTCCCTAATGTGTGGAATCGTCGGCGCAATCGCGCAACGTAACGTCACCCCGATCCTGCTCGAAGGTCTGCGCAGGCTGGAATATCGCGGCTACG
>JAGRGB010000006.1 GCA_020445745.1 Rhodocyclaceae bacterium
AGTTCCTCGGGTCGGGTTCGAGAGGTCATTGTCCGTTCGAGGAAGTTCCAGCCCAGCAACGCGGCAACCGCGTCGGCGAGACGGCTCTTGCCGCAGCCCGGCTTGCCGGCGACCAGCAGGGGCCGCCGGGTCACGAGCGCGACGTCGATTGCGATCAGGATCGGCTCGGTGAAGATGTAGGGCTCGACGCCGTGGACTACATCGCCTCTGAACACATAGTTGAATTCTTGCTGTTCCTGTTGCCAGAATCGGGGCTGGTACTTCGCCATTGGCGATATCCTCATATTGCGTCGAGTGCCCGGACCGCGTCGCACTCGTCGAGGTAGCGGTCGTATTCAAAGTCGGGGTCCAGCTCCGGCAGGATCGGCTGAATGCCGACTGGAACGGCCTCCGGCATCGCGCCGCCGGGGGCGAAGATGCAGATCAGCGGGGGGCAGAGGCTGTTTCGAAGCGCGCGCAGTGCGTCCAGTCGGCGGGCATCGAGCTGGTCGGGGCTGTCGAACGGTATCAGGGCGATGACCGGCTCGGGCGATTCGCGCAGCCGTCGGTCGATCCGACGTTCGACGGTGGGTGCGGGCAGGGTGTGCCAGCGAGGGTCCACATCTTGGCGCAATGCATTCCGGACGTCTTCGCTATCCGGGCCAGCCGCGAGAACGACCTTGGTGCTTCGCTTGAGCTGCGCCCGCTCGATGTAGCGTTCGAGCGTGAAGCAGGATGTACCCAAGGCATCGTCGGAGTAATTCACCAGATCGCCATTGAGCAGAAGCAGTGGATCGCCGCCCCTGGTGTCTTGCAGTTGCTCTGCCGCCTCCGCGCTCACCCACATCGGGCGCACATACTTGAACAGTTCCGGTAGCCGCGCCGGCGGTGGATGCATGTTCTGGGCAAGGTGGATGAAGGCGCGGATCGATTCGGTGGGACTGTCGAGCAGGCGCCTTGCCAGCCCCAGTGAATAGCGCGCCACCTTGTCTATCGGCCATGAAGGGGGCGGTCGGGCGGTGGTCGCTTGCCATGCTGCCTGAAGGGCATCGCCATGTTGTGCTCGGGTGCTGTCGGCACATTCGGCAAGCAGCGTGCGAACGGCGAGAAGTCGCTTTCCGAAGCAGGTGGCGTGGTCCCCGTCGTCCAGTTCTCCGAGGACCGTTGCCTTGATGCCAGCAACGATTTCGGCAGCTGTCGAGGCGTCGCGGAGGCATTGTCGTCGCGATATATCTATGACCCGCCAGAAATTCTCTTCGAGGTCTTCGGGCGTGGTCTCGCCGGGGAGAATGACGGGGACGAGTTGGAAAGCCGTGTCACGTACCGCGCGCCACCGCAATACCGAGGCCTCGAACTTGACCCAGTCCGACGCTTCCAATGCACGCTTCGAGAACAGGATGATTGCCGCGTCGCAGTCGCCAAGCCAGCTGTCGAGGTGTGCGCGCCAGTCGCTGGCCGGGAGCAGGCCCTCGATATCGACCAGGATTTCGATCCGGTTCCCGTACGTTGCGCGAAACTCGGCACAGACCTGCCTAAGTAGATCTCCGTTCTGCCCGGCCGGTCTGCCCTGCGCGTCGGTTTGATCGTGCAGGCAGCTGTGGCTGATGAAGAGCTTGAACGCTGGCATCGAGGCGGAGACATTCTTCCGTGCGACTATCCAATTCGGTTTTATACACCGAATGCCGAAACCGGGAAGCCGCTGGTACCCGGCCGTGGGGCACGAAATGCGAGCGAGTGCGCCATCGCCGGGCACTAAACCCGGCTACATCGTGGCTACACAGAAGGAAGAATCACCTGGGCGACTTTGGAATTGGCGTCTAAGTGCTGGATTTCATGGTGGGCCCTGCGGGACTCGAACCCGCAACCAACGGATTATGAGTCCGCTGCTCTAACCGATTGAGCTAAAGGCCCTGCGGCCGGGAAGCCGGCCG
>JAGRGB010000097.1 GCA_020445745.1 Rhodocyclaceae bacterium
CGATCAGCGCATTGGTGATCACCGTGTCGGCGACCTCGGCGGACACCCGCTGGCTCTGGCCCATGCCGTCGCGGATCACCTTGCCGCCGCCGAACTTGACCTCCTCGCCGTAGATCGTGAAGTCGCGCTCGACCTCGATCCACAGCTCGGTGTCGGCCAGCCGCACCCGGTCGCCGACGGTCGGGCCGAACATCTCGGCATAGGCACGCCGCGAGATCTTGATGCTCATGTCAGGCCTCCGCTAGGGCCGCCCCGAGGGAGGCCTGCGCCCCCCTCGCGGGGGCGAGACAGGGGTTTCGCAATGCACCGCATTGCGCCGGTCGCCCGGGTCGGCACTGCCATGCCGACCCTCCGCGAATGAAGATGAGCGTGGGGCCTGCGCATCTCAGAGGGCCCCCATCACCTGTTGATTGAAGCCGTAGACGACACGATCCCCATCCAGCGCGACCAGCGCGACGGTGCGCTTCTGGCCCGGCTCGAAGCGCACCGCGGTGCCGGCCGGAATGTCCAGCCGGAATCCGCGGGCGGCGGCCCGGTCGAAGTCGAGGCCCGGATTGGTCTCGGCGAAGTGGTAGTGCGAGCCGACCTGGATCGGCCGGTCGCCGGTGTTGGTGACCGCGAGTGTCAGTGTCGTGCGGCCGGCGTTGAGCTCGATCTCGCCGTCGACGGTGATCATTTCCCCTGGTGTCATCGCTCCGCGCCCCCTGGTCAGACGATCGGGTTATGGACGGTGACCAGCTTGGTGCCGTCCGCAAAGGTGGCCTCGACCTGGATCTCCGGGATCATCTCGGCGACGCCTTCCATCACCTCGTCGCGCCCGAGCAGGGTCGCACCGAAGCTCATCAGTTCGGCGACGCTGCGCCCGTCGCGCGCGCCTTCGAGAATGCCGGCGGTGATGAAGGCCACCGCCTCCGGATAATTGAGCTTCAGGCCGCGGTCGCGCCGCCGCTCCGCCAGCAGCGCGGCCGTGAAGATCAGCAGCTTGTCCTTTTCGCGTGGGGTGAGTTCCATCCCCTTCCTCCCTTGATCGCCTCAGGTATTCCAGATCCGCGGGATGCGCGCCGGCTCGCCCAGCACCGCCGGCCGCAGCACCTGCCACAGCGCCACCAGCCAGCGCCGGGCCGCCTCCGAGCCCGGTCCGCGGTAGCGCGCCACCAGCACCCCCGGGACCCGGCTGACCGCCCACTCGCCGTCCACCGCGGTGATCCGACGGCAGGCATCGAGCAGCGCCGCACCGTCGCGATCCACCTCGTCGGCGGCCAGCAGCAGGGTCGCGCACACCGGCTCGCCGCCGAGACCGACCGGCGACGACAGCAAGGCGCCGCCGCCATCGACACGGCCGCGCTCGAGCCACAGCGTGCGGCCGTCGCGCCGGATCCGGGTGGACAGCGAAAGCCGGCCGCGATCGAAGCGCTCGCCGGCGCCGGTGCGTCCGAACACCAGCACCTCGGCGCCGAGAAAACGTGCCCCCGACGCCAGCTCGACCGTAGTCCGCATCTCGCCGCAGGCGCCGTCGAACACGATCGCCTCCTGGGGCAGCCATTCGCAGACCCCGCCGTCGGCGACTTCGATCGCCTGGTCGAGGCACCCGACGGGCCCGGCCGAGCGATACCACTTGCCGGCACCGGGCGTGGTCAGCAGCACGTGGGCGCCGGCGCCGACACGGATCTCGAAGGCCAGCTCGTCACCGCCGGCGATGCCGGCCGGCGGGTGGAGCAGGATGCCGTGGCAGACATGCCCCCCCTCCGGATAGAGCGGCTTCTGGAAGGCCAGCGGCCCGACATGGCGCCGCTCGACGAGCACGCTGCGCCCGCCGCGCCGCTCGAAACCGAGGGCCAGCCGCGCCAGCCAGGGGGCGTGGCCGCCAGCGCTGGCGGCGGAAGCCGGCACCGCCTCGCAGCGTCCCATCAGACCGCCAGCGCCTCGCGAACGCCGTCGGCGTCCATCGATTCGCCGGCGCCGCGCATGATGATCTCGCCGCGTTCCATCAGCAGGTAGTGATCGGCCAGCGAGCGGGCAAAGTCGTAGTACTGTTCGACCAGCAGGATCGCCATCTCGCCGGTCTCGGCGAGCTGGCGGATCGCCCGCTCGATGTCCTTGATGATCGACGGCTGGATCCCCTCGGTGGGCTCGTCGAGGATCAGCAGCCTGGGACCCATCGCCAAGGCACGCCCGATCGCCAGCTGCTGCTGCTGGCCTCCCGACAGGTCGCCGCCGCGCCGCCGCATCATCTTCAGCAGCACCGGGAACATCTCGAAGATGCGGTCCGGCACCCGGCTCGCCGCCGGTCGCGAGGCGAGCCCCATCTCGAGGTTCTCGGCGACCGTCAGCCGCGGAAAGATCTCGCGTCCCTGGGGCACGTAGCCGATGCCGGCCCGCACCCGTGCGTAGGACGGCACGCGGGTGATGTCGCGGCCCTCGATGCGGATCGCGCCGCTGGCCGACGGCACCAGCCCCATCAGCGTCTTCAGCAGCGTGGTCTTGCCGACGCCGTTGCGCCCTAGCAGTGTCGTCACCTTGCCCATCGGCAATTCGAAGCTGAGGTCGCGCAGGATGTGGCTGCCGCCGTAGTACTGGTTCAGATTGTCGACCGTCAGCATGTCCATTCAGCGCCCCAGATAGACCTCGATCACGCGCGGATCGTTCTGCACCGTGGCGAGGTCGCCCTCGGCCAGCACCGAGCCTTCGTGCAGCACCGTCACCAGGCCGCCGAGGGCCTCGACGAAGGCCATGTCGTGTTCGACGACCACCAGCGAGTGCTTGCCGGCGAGGCTGACGAAGAGCTCCGCGGTGCGCTCGGTCTCGTCGTCGGTCATGCCGGCCACCGGTTCGTCGAGCAGCAGCAGGCGGGGGTTCTGCATCAGCAGCATGCCTATCTCCAGCCACTGCTTCTGGCCATGGGAGAGCAGGCCGGCGACGCGGTCGGCCTCGTGCTCGAGCCGGATCTGGCGCAGGGTCTCGGCGACCCGGTCGCGCTCGTCGGAGGCGAGCTGCGCGAACAGGCTGCGCCACACCCGCTTGTCGGTCTTCATCGCCAGTTCCAGGTTCTCGAACACGGTGTGGTTCTCGAACACCGTGGGCTTCTGAAACTTGCGGCCGATCCCGGCGTGGGCGATCTCCGGCTCGCTCATCCGGGTCAGGTCCATGGTCTGGCCGAAGAAGGCCTTGCCCGCGTCCGGCCGCGTCTTGCCGGTGATGACATCCATCATCGTCGTCTTGCCGGCGCCGTTGGGGCCGATGATGCAGCGCAGCTCGCCGGCGTCGATCGCCAGCGACAACGCGTTCAGCGCCTTGAAGCCGTCGAAGCTGACGGTGATGTCGTCGACGTAGAGGATGACCTTGTGGGAAAGATCCAGCTCGCCCGGCTGGACCACCCGCGAGGTGGTGGCTTCGCCCTCCCAGTTCTCGCGTTCGGTGTCGGTCACGGCGGCGTTCATGCGGTCGCTCCGTCGGCGCCGCGGGGCGCATCATCGGCGTCACTCTTGGTGGCGGGCCTGTCGGCGGCGGTGTCGTCCCCGGCCGGCCCGGCGAAGGACTTCCCGGCACTCTTGCCGCGCAGGCGGCGGAACAGCCCGACCACCCCCTGGGGCAGGAACAGGGTCACGCCGATGAACAGGAAGCCGAGGAAGAACAGCCAGTATTCGGGGAAGGTGACGGTGAAGAAGCTCTTCGCCAGATTGACGATCGAGGCACCGACGACCGGACCGATCAAGGTGCCACGGCCACCGACCGCGACCCAGATCGCGATCTCGATCGAGTTCGCCGGCGTCATCTCGGAAGGATTGATGATGCCGACCTGGGGCACGTAGAGCGCGCCCGCGATCCCCGCGATCACCGCC
>JAGRGB010000098.1 GCA_020445745.1 Rhodocyclaceae bacterium
CCCAGGAGCTCTTCCGCTTCCGCTTTGCCGGCATCTGCATCTCCCGTTATCGGCAAAACTTCATGATAACGAGTGGTTTTGCCGTGTTTCCGGAGTGGCATTATGCCGTTTTATGCCGATTAACTGGGGGTTTTTGCAACAAAAAAGCCCGCAAAAGCGGGCTAAGTCGTTGAATTTGTTGGAGGCGCGACTCGGAATCGAACCGGGGTACACGGCTTTGCAGGCCGCTGCATAACCACTCTGCCATCGCGCCACGCCGGATGGGTCAGCGGTAGCCAACCCGTTGCCGACCGGTAATCAAAAGGGGAAAGCCACGCTTTCCCCTCTTGCAGTTCTGGAGCGGGAAACGAGTCTCGAACTCGCGACCTCAACCTTGGCAAGGTTGCGCTCTACCAACTGAGCTATTCCCGCAAAAGAGTCGGCAATTCTAGTTGCCGAATTTGCAGCAGTCAAGTCACTCAACTGCTTCCCGCCTTCAGGATCGGCGCTGCGCGATGCAGGTAGTAACCCATCGACCAAAGCGTCAGCCCTGCGGCGACCCAGATCAGGACCGTACCGAGTGTGCCGGTGCCGATACCGAGAAGCGGCGAATTATAGAGAAGAAGCGGTATCGCTGCCATCTGCGCAGCGGTCTTGAGCTTGCCGACGAAGGCGACCGCGACGTTGGCCGATTTGCCGAGCTGTGCCATCCATTCGCGCAACGCGGATATGGTGATTTCGCGACCGATGATGATCATCGCCAGGATGGCGTCGAGGCGCTCGAGCTGTACCAGCACGATCAGCGCGGCAGCGACCATCAGCTTGTCGGCAACCGGATCGAGGAAGGCACCGAACGGCGAGGTCTGTTCGAGACTGCGAGCGAGGTAGCCGTCGAACCAGTCAGTCGCGGCCGCAGCGATGAACACCAGGGCGGCGATCAGGTTGCGCTCTGCGCCGTCCAGCCAGGCCGGCGGCAGGTAGTAAACCCCGACGACGATGGGGATCAATGCGATTCGCAACCACGTCAGGGTGTTGGGTATGTTGACAGGCATCGCTTAGGCGCCCGACTCCGCCGATTCAATGCAGGGCAGTATATATCTGTTGGGCGAGCTTCCTGCTGATGCCCTCGACACGGCACAAATCTTCAATTGTCGCGGTGCGCACGCCGTCGAGACCGCCGAAGGCGGCGAGCAGGTCACGGCGTCGGCTCGGTCCGATGCCGGGGATGTCTTCCAGCCGTGATCCGACGCGCGCCTTGGCGCGGCGCGCTCGATGGCCGGTGATCGCGAAACGGTGGGCTTCGTCGCGGATCTCCTGGACCAGGTGCAGGGCCGCGTCGTCCGCCGACAGGTGGGCGGAGAGGCGGCCGTCGGCGAACACCAGGGTCTCCAGTCCCGGCTTGCGCCCCTCGCCTTTCGCGACCCCTACCAGCGGCACCGCTTCGAGCCCGAGTTCGGCGAGCACCTCCCGGGCGACACCGAGCTGGCCCTTGCCACCGTCGATCAGCACCAGGTCGGGACACACGCCCTCGCCCATCGCGACCCGCTCGAATCGCCGGCTCAGGGCCTGGCGCATGGCCGCATAGTCGTCGCCGGCGGTGATCCCGGCGATGTTGTAGCGGCGGTACTCGCCGCGCCTCATCCGGCCCTGTTCGCACACCACGCAGGAGGCCACGGTCGCTTCACCCATGGTATGGCTGATGTCGAAGCACTCGATGCGCTGCGGCGTTTCGGCAAGGGCGAGCGCCTGCCGCAGGGCGTCGAGCCTCTGCTCGCTGCGTCCTGCATCGGCGATGCGCGCGGCCAGTGCCAGGCGCGCGTTGTCGCGCGCCATGTCGAGCCAGCCGCGGTCGGTCTCGAAGCGTGCCACCGCCACCGCCGGCGGCTGCTCGAGCAATTCACCGAGCAATGCGCGGAGGGCTTCGGCGCCGTCTTCGACGACGATCCGGGCCGGCGTCGGGTGTCCCTCGTAGTGCTGCTCCGCAAAGGCCAGCAGCACGTCGTCGGCAGAGGCACCGCCGGCATTGGCCGGGAACTGCGGACGATCGCCGAGGTGGCGGCCGCCGCGCACCATCGCCAGGTTCACGCACACTGTGCCACCCCCTGCGACGGCCACCAGCACGTCCACGTCCTCGTCCTTGCGGCTGTCCACGTACTGCTTGTGCAACACCTTCTGCAAGGCGCGGATCTGATCGCGATAGGCGGCCGCCTGCTCGAAGGCGAGGACCTCGGCGGCGGCCTCCATGCGCTTGCCGAGCGCTTCGATCACATCCGACGTGCGCCCCTTCAGAAACAGGCTGGTGAAGCGGACGTCGGCGGCGTACTCGTCGTCGCCCACCAGGCCTACGCAGGGTGCCTTGCAGCGCTGGATCTGGTGCAGCAGGCAGGGCCGCGAACGATTCTGGAAGACGGTGTCCTCGCAAGTGCGCAAGCGGAATACCTTCTGCAGCAGCTGCAGGCTCTCGCGCACGGCCCAGGCACTCGGAAACGGCCCGAAGTAGCTGTCGCCCTTGACGAACGCACCGCGGTGAAAGGCCAGCCGCGGATGGGCATGGCCGGTCAGGCAGATGTACGGGTAGGACTTGTCGTCGCGGAACAGGATGTTGTATTTCGGCGCCAGGCTCTTGATCAGGTGGTTCTCGAGCAGCAGCGCCTCGGCTTCGGAGCGCGTGACGGTCAATTCGACGCTGGCGATCTGCGAGACCATCAGCGCAATCCGCGGGCTGGTCGCGCCACGCTGGAAGTAGGACGACACGCGTCGCTTGAGGTTCTTCGCCTTGCCCACATAGAGGACCGCGTCGGCCGCGCCGATCATGCGATAGACGCCGGGCGCCTCGGGCACCGTGCGCAGGAAGGCGCGAGCGTCGAAATTCGCCACGCGGCGCTCAGGCCAGGGCAGCGGCCAGGGCCTCGACCGCCCGCCGGCTGGCGACGTAGGCGGCGTCGCGATCGGGCGCGGCCGGATCGGCCAGCCGGCTGGCACGGCGCATCGCCAGCACCCGCTCGGCCAGGTCGGCGCGCAGTTGCGGCCGCCAGCCGTCCAGCAATTCGGCGGCGAGATCCGGCCGGTTGCATACCAGCACCATGTCGCAACCGGCATCGTGGGCCGCGCCCGCCCGCGCGACGATATCTCCGGCGACGGTCGCACCTTCCATCGTCAGGTCGTCGCTGAAGATCGTGCCGGCAAATCCGAGCCGGCCGCGCAGCACGTCCTGGAGCCAGAAGCGCGAGAAGCCGGCTGGATTCGGGTCCAGCAACGGGTAGATCACGTGGGCCGGCATCACGCCGTCGAGGCGCCGCCCGATGCGGCTGCGGTAGGGCAGCATGTCACGCGCCCAGATCTGCTCGAAGGCGCGGCTGTCGCGCGGGATCTCGACGTGGGAGTCGGCCTCGGCGAAGCCGTGGCCGGGAAAGTGCTTGCCGACCGCTGCCAGGCCGCCGTCGGCCAGGCCGTCGGCGAATGCGTCGGCCAGCGCGGCGGTGATCTCGGGATCGGAATGGAAGGCGCGGTCGCCGATCACCCGGCTGCAGCCGTAGTCGAGATCGAGCACCGGCGCGAACGACAGGTCCACACCGTGGGCGACCAGTTCCGCCGCCAGCACGCGACCGGCCGCCTCGGCGGTCTCCAGCGCACCTTCGGCAGAGTTGCGCCACAGGCGACCGATCGCGCCCATCGGCGGAATCCGCGTGAAGCCCTCGCGAAAACGCTGCACGCGCCCGCCTTCGTGGTCCACCGCGATCAGCAGTGCCGGCTCGCGAAGGTCGTGAATGGCGGCGGTGAGCGCGCGCAGCTGGCTGCCGTCGCGATAATTGCGCGAGAACAGGATCACGCCGCCCACCAGCGGGTGGCGCATCATCTCGGCTTCGGCCGGCGTCAACTCGAAGCCGGCAACGTCGAGCATCACCGGCCCCGGCGGCAATCGGGTAGTTCGCGTGTTCATCGCTGCTCGATCACCGCGAAGGCGATCGCGTAATGTTCCTCGTCGCTGATGCTGAGGTGGGCGTGGAGTTGCGCCGCCGTCATGTGGGCAGCCAGCACCTCGCCGTAGTCGAAACCGGGCTTGCCGGCGGCATCATGCACGATGCGGATGCCGTGCAGGGTCGCCGGCGCGGCGATTCCGGTACCCAGCGCCTTGCCGAACGCTTCCTTGGCGGCGAATCGCTTGGCGAGAAAGCGGGCCGGATGCACTGCCCGTGAATATTCCGCGCGTTCGGGCTCGGCCAGGATGCGCCAGGCGAAGCGGTCGCCGTAGCGTGCCAGCGAGGCGGCGATGCGCTCGACCGAGGCGAGATCGGTGCCGATGCCGCGGATCACAGGCCGCGATCCGCCGCTTCGCGCATCAGTCGCTTCATCTCGCGCACCGCGTCGCGCATCCCCGAGAACACCGCCCGGCTGACGATGGCATGGCCGATATGCAGCTCGCGCACGCCCGGCAGGCGCGCGATCGGCTGCACGTTATAGTAATTCAGGGCGTGGCCGGCATTGAAGCGCATGCCGAGACCGCGAATCGCCTCGCCGGCGTCGTGCACCTTGCGGATCTCCGCGACCACGGCCGGGCTCTCGGCGTCGCGCCCGGCCGCGTGGAAGGCGTGGGCGTAGGGGCCGGTGTGAATCTCGCAGACGCGGGCGCCGATGCGGGCCGCGGCCTCGACCTGGGCGGCCTCGGCGTCGATGAACACGCTGACGACGATGCCGTTGTCCGCGAGTCGCGCCACTGCCGCCTTCAGCCGCGCCTCCTGGGCCCTTATGTCGAGGCCGCCCTCGGTGGTGACCTCGTGCCGGCCCTCGGGCACGAACATCGCCATCTCGGGCTTCAACGCACAGGCGATGTCCAGCATCTCGTCGGTCGCGGCCATCTCCAGGTTGAGCTTGATCTGCGTGAGGTCGCGCAGCTTGCGCACGTCGTCGTCCTGGATGTGGCGGCGATCCTCGCGCAGGTGTACGGTGATGCCGTCGGCGCCCCCCAGGTGCGCCTCGACGGCGGCCCACACCGGATCCGGTTCCCAGGTGCGGCGCGCCTGGCGAAGCGTCGCCACATGGTCGATGTTCACTCCCAGTTCGATCACAGTTCGGCAAACTCCGTAAACACTCGCCTGGACTGCAGCTCGCGTCCGCCGAGATGATGATTGATCAGGGTCCGGCTGATCTGCTTGGCTGCCACGGCGCAGGCCTCGTCGGCGAAATTGCCATGCGACAGGGCGCGCAAGATGCGGCCGCTGTACGACGGCGTGCCGCTGCCGCGCGGACGCTCGGCGAAACCCTTTTCGATTATAAGGAGATAATCACGCCCCTCGGCGAGCGCCGCGCCGGTATCCGCACAGCGACCGAAGTCCGGCATGTAGCCCATCGCCGCCAGCAGCGCGAACTCGAAGCGCCGCAGCGCGCCCTCGACGGGCTTGCCGGAGGCGAGCTCGAGCAGCGCCGCACGGTAGTCGTCGAACAGGCCCGGATGGGCGTCTTCCCGCGGCATCAGGCTGATCAGCAATTCGTTCAGGTAATAGCCCGACAGCAATGCGCGACCGCCCAGCAGCGGCACGCCACCCTGCCATTCGACCCGGGCCAGCGTGCGCACCTCGCCGCCACCGCTCCAGTCCGCGAGCAGCGGCTGGAAGCCCAGCAGCAGTCCGCGGAAGGCCGATGCCGGTCGTCGTGCGCCCTTGGCCACCAGCGGCAGGCGGCCGTGATCACGACTGAACAGCTCGACGATCAGGCTGGTCTCGCGCCACGGCTGGGTGTGCAGCACGAACGCCGGTTGCTGCTCGATCCGCTGCCGCGCCACCAGCGGCTCCTATTCGTAGCCCAGGCTCTTCAGGGCACGCTCGTCGTCCGACCAGCCGCTCCTGACCTTGACCCAGACCTCCAGAAACACCTTGGCTTCCAGCAGATGCTCGAGTTCGCGCCGGGCATCACTGGCAATGCGCTTGAGCTTCTCGCCGTTCCTGCCGATCACGATGCCCTTGTGGCCGGGCTTGTCGACGATCACCGCGGCATGGATCCGGCGCATCGTGCCCTCGAGTTCGTATTTCTCGATCTCGACGGCCATGCCGTAGGGCAGTTCGTCGCCGAGCAGCCGGAACAGCTTCTCGCGCAGGAACTCCGAGGCCATGAAGCGTTCGCTGCGGTCGGTGATGGCGTCTTCGTCGAACATCGGCTCGGCCACCGGCAGGTAGCCGCGCGCGACCTCGAGCAGGCGATCGACGTTGTCGCCCTTCTCGGCCGAGATCGGCACGATCTCGGCGAACGGATAGAGGCCTTGGACCTCGTCGATGTAGGGCAGCAGCCGTGTCTTGTCCCGGAGCCGGTCCGCCTTGTTGATCACCAGTACCACCCTGGCAGCATCCGGCAGCAACCCGATCACCGCGCGGTCGCCGTCGCTGAGTCGGCCGGCTTCGACCAGCAGGAACACCAGGTCCACATCGGCCAGCGCCTGGGTGACGGTACGGTTCATCACGCGGTTCAGCGCGCTGCCGTGCTGGCGCTGGAAACCTGGCGTGTCCACGAACACGAACTGCGCATCCGGCTCGGTCAGCACCGCGTGAATCCGGTGACGGGTGGTCTGCGCCTTGCGGGAGACGATGCTGATCTTCTGGCCGACCAAGCGGTTCGACAGCGTCGACTTGCCGACGTTGGGGCGACCGACGATGGCTACCAGTCCACAACGGAACGCGTCGTCCGTTCCCGCGCTATGTTCGTTCATCTGCGCCGCAACTCCT
Organism: Rhodocyclaceae bacterium; assembly: GCA_020445745.1. Classification (GTDB taxonomy): domain Bacteria; phylum Pseudomonadota; class Gammaproteobacteria; order Burkholderiales; family Rhodocyclaceae; genus Cognatazoarcus. The sequence continues at coordinate 6,693 of JAGRGB010000098.1, forward strand.
CGAGACAGGCCTTGGCCGCCTGCTGCTCAGCACTCCTGCGGCTGCTGCCGTGGCCGACCATGCTGACCCTCGGCCGTTCGACCACGCAGCGCACCTCGAATTCCTGGGCATGGGCCTCGCCGCGCACCTCGACCAGCTCGTAGCGCGGCAGTGCGCGCTTGCGGCCCTGCAGCCATTCCTGCAGCGTGGTCTTGGGATCCTTCAGTTCGCCCGGCCCGTCCAAGGTCGCCATCAGCTCCTCGTACTGGCGGCCGATGACCGCGCAGGCGACGTCGAAATCGGCATCCAGATAGACCGCAGCGAACAGCGCCTCGACCGCGTCGGCGAGAATCGACGGCCTGCGGAAACCGCCGCTCTTCAGCTCGCCCTCCCCCAGTCGAAGGCAGTCACCGAGATCGAGCGACAGCGCGATCCGGTGCAGCGCCTCCTGACGCACCAGGTTGGCGCGCATGCGCGACAGCTCGCCTTCGCGCAAGGAGCCGAAGCGGCGGTACAGGGCGATCGCGATTGCGCAGTTGAGGATGCTGTCGCCCAGGAATTCGAGCCGCTCGTTGTGCGGCGTGCCGAAGCTGCGGTGGGTCAGCGCCTCGCCCAGCAGTGCCGTGTCGCGGAAGGTATGGCCCAGCGCCTGCTGCAGGCGCCCGAGCGTCCGATCAGTTGCCAGTGCTGCTGGCCTCGAAATCGATGAGCAGGCTGACATTGGCGACCACCGGAATCCGCCGGGCATAGGCCACGGAGATCGTGACGCTGCCGCCACGCTTGGTGATGATCAGATCGGCGCCCTTCACCGAGGTGATGTCGTCGATGCTGGCGCGGGTGTCGAAATCGCGCCGCAGACCAGGCACCGTCGCGTTGGACGGATCCGCATTGTCCGCGACCGTGTTGATCACCCGCTTGATCGCGGCATATTCGTTGAGCGCCGGCACCGTCTTCATGCCGAGCAGGAACACCGCTCCCAGCAGGACGCCGGTAAGCAGCAGCCCGATCAGGCTCATGCCCTTTTGTGCTTGCATCATATGCTCCTTTCTACCTGAACGAACCGATTCGTCCGAAATCACCGAAGTTGAGCCAGATAAAGAAGGCCTTGCCGACGATATTGCGTTCCGGCACGAAGCCCCACACCCGGCTGTCGCTGCTCTCGTCTCGATTGTCGCCCATCATGAAATAATGCCCATCGGGTACCGTGCATGCGACGCCCGAGCGGGTGTAGGTACAGTTCTCGCGGCCAGGGAAGTCGCGCACGCCCGGTACGTAGGCCGGTGCATCGTCCTTGATCAGGATGTCGTGCTCGACGCCACCGAGGACTTCCTTGTAGCGCGGCGCGAAGTAGCGTTTGTCCTCGTGAAAGAAATCGCCGTCGCGCGCCGTCGCGACCTCCACGCCGTTGACCACCAGGCGCTTGTCGAAATACTCGACCCGATCGCCGGGCAGGCCGACGACCCGCTTGATGTAGTCCATGTCCTCGTCGACCGGATAGCGAAACACCATCACGTCTCCCCGCTGCGGCAGGTTCATGTCGATAATCTTCTGGTTGATCACCGGCAAGCGGATACCGTAGGTGAATTTATTGACGAGAATGAAATCGCCGACCAGCAGGGTCGGAATCATCGAACCGGAGGGGATCTTGAATGGCTCGACGATGAACGAGCGCAGGAAGAAGACGATCACGATCACCGGGAAGAAGCTGGCGCCCCATTCCACCCACCAGGGCTGGGGTGCGCCAGGCGCCCGTCGCTTGCGCGCGATCAGCAGGTCGGCCAGCCACAGCAGCCCGGTGGCCACCAGCAACAAGAATAGAATCAGAGCGAAATTCACGAGCGGTCCCGTCAGCGGCCCCGGCGGGACCTACTTTGCATCATCGGTGCGCAACACGGCGAGGAAGGCCTCCTGTGGGATCTCCACGTTGCCGACCTGCTTCATGCGGCGCTTGCCTTCCTTCTGCTTCTCCAGCAGCTTCTTCTTGCGGGTGATGTCCCCGCCGTAACACTTGGCCAGCACGTTCTTGCGCAAGGCCTTGATGGTCTCGCGCGCGACGATGTGGGAGCCGATCGCCGCCTGCACCGGCACGTCGAACATTTGGCGCGGGATCAGCCCGCGCAACCGCGTAGCCAGTTCACGGCCGCGCATCTGTGCACTGGCGCGATGCACGATCACCGACAGGGCGTCCACCTTCTCGCCGCCGACCAGCACGTCAAGCTTGACGAGATCGTCGGCACGGAATTCCTTGAACTCGTAGTCGAGCGATGCATAACCGCGGGATACCGACTTGAGGCGGTCGAAAAAATCCATCACCACCTCATTCATCGGCATGTCGTAGACCAACTGAACCTGGCGTCCGTGGTAGCGCATGTCCACCTGGGAGCCGCGCTTCTGGTTGCACAGGGTGATGACCGGACCGACATAGTCCTGCGGCAGGAAGATCGTCGCCCGGATTATCGGCTCGCGGATCTCGGCGATCCGGCCCGGATCGGGCAACTTCGACGGGTTCTCGATTTCGAGCAGGCTGCCGTCGTTCAGCAACACCTGATAGACGACGGTCGGCGCAGTGGTGATCAGATCCTGATCGAACTCGCGCTCCAGCCGCTCCTGCACGATGTCCATGTGCAGCAGGCCGAGGAAGCCGCAGCGGAAGCCGAAACCGAGGGCCTGGGAAACCTCCGGTTCGAATTGCAGCGAGGCGTCGTTTAGCTTGAGCTTTTCCAGCGATTCCCGCAGTTGGTCGTATTCGCTCGACTCGACCGGATAGAGGCCCGCGAACACCTGCGGCTTGATCTCCTTGAAGCCCGGCAACGGCTTGGCAGCGGCTCGGCTCGCCAGGGTCACGGTATCACCGACCTTGGCCGCGTCGAGTTCCTTGATGCCGGAGATCACGAAGCCGACCTCGCCTACCGACAACTGCGGCCGCGCCACCGACTTCGGCGTGAACACGCCGACCTGATCACACGGGTACTGGGCGCCGGTCGACATCAGCAGGATCCGGTCCCGCGGTCTGAGCACACCATCGACGACCCGCACCAGCATCACCACGCCGACGTAATTGTCGAACCACGAATCGATGATCAGGGCCTTCAATGCGGCGTCCGGGTCGCCCTTGGGTGGCGGCACGTCGCGTACCAGGCGCTCGAGCACGTCGTCGACACCGAGGCCGGTCTTCGCCGAACACAGCGTCGCGTCGGTGGCGTCGATGCCGATCACGTCCTCGATCTCGGAACGCGCACTTTCCGGATCGGCCGCCGGCAGGTCGATCTTGTTGAGTACCGGTATCACCTCGACGCCCTGCTCGATCGCCGTGTAGCAGTTGGCGACGGTCTGGGCCTCGACGCCCTGGGAGGCATCGACCACCAGAAGGGCGCCCTCGCAGGCCGCCAGCGAGCGCGATACTTCGTAGGAAAAATCGACGTGACCGGGCGTGTCGATCAGATTGAGCCGGTAGCTCTGCCCGTCCCTTGCGAGGTAGTCGAGCGAGACCGTCTGGGCCTTGATGGTGATGCCGCGTTCGCGCTCGAGCGACATCGAGTCGAGCACCTGCTGCTCCATCTCGCGGTCGCTCAGTCCGCCGCACATCTGGATCAGACGATCGGCCAGCGTCGATTTGCCGTGATCGATATGGGCAATGATCGAGAAATTGCGGATGTGCTGCATGGTCCAACAAAAAGGGTGCCGGTCGGCACCCCTCGAGACATGGGTAAGCGGCGGATTTTATCCAATTTTCCGCCAATAGGCACGAATTGCTTCGCTGTCGAGCCGATAGTGGCACAACTCGCGCTCGCCGGCGAGCACCACCGGCACCCGTTCACCGTAGGGCTCCTCGAGTTCCGGATGCTCATCCACGTCCACGACGTCGATCGCCAGGTCGAATTCGAGCGCGAGCGGTCGCAACTCGTCGAGCAGCTCGTCGCACAGGTGGCACCAGCGCCGGCTCAGGACGGTGAGTCGCCCCCCCATCAGTCGGCCCGCAAGCCCACGAAACTGTTGTGGCTGCCGCGCCGCACCAGCAGCGAGACCGTCGCACCCGGTACCAACTCGCCGATTATCCGGCGATAGTCGTCGATGCCGCCGACGTCCTGGCGACGGCCCTCGGTGATCAATGCCTCGATGACGTCACCATATTGCAGCTCTTCGGCGCCGGAACCGCCCCGGCGACGCTCGATCATCACGCCACCACGGATCTTGAACTGCCGCTTCTGCAGCAGGCTGGGCTCGACCACCACCAGCCCGAGGCGATCCTGGGCCGGATCGGGTGCCGGCTCCGGTCGCAGATCCGCCTCGGCGGATCTGTCCTCCGGCAGTTCACCGACAGCGATCGGCAACTCGATGCGCCTGCCTGCCCGCCACAAGCCCATCGAGACCTCGCTGCCAGGCGTCGTCGCTGCCACCAGCCTCGGCAGTTCGGCAGAGGTCGGCACCGGCCGGCCATCGAACTCGATGATGATGTCGCCCTGCTCGACGCCGGCCGTCATCGCCGGGGTCTCGTCCATCACCGCGCTCACCAGTGCACCACGCGGCACATCGAGCCCGAAGGAACCCGCCAGTTCGGGCGAAAGTTCCTGGATCACGACACCGATGCGGCCGCGTCGTACCCGACCGCTGTCGCGCAGCTGCCGCTGGACTTCCATCGCCATGTCGATCGGGATCGAGAACGCGAGCCCCATGAAGCCGCCGGTGCGACTGAATATCTGGGAATTGATGCCGACCACCTCGCCGCGCAGATTGAACAGCGGCCCGCCGGAATTGCCGGGATTGATCGCGACGTCGGTCTGGATGAACGGCACGAAATTCTCGTACGGCAGGGAACGCGCCTTGGCGCTGACGATGCCGGCCGTCACCGATTGCTCGAAGCCGAAAGGCGAACCGATCGCGACCACCCAGTCTCCTTCCCGGAGGTCTGACGGGTCCCCCAGCGACACCGACGGCAGGCCCGCACCAGGCACCTTCAGCAGCGCAATGTCGGTGCGGCGGTCGGTACCGACCACGCGGGCACGGTACTCGCTGCGATCGGCCATCCTTACGACCACTTCGTCAGCGTTTTCGACGACGTGGGCGTTGGTCAGGATGTAGCCGTCCGGCGAGATCAGAAAGCCCGACCCCTGGGCGCGCTCGCGCTCTTCGTTGTCCGGATCGGGGTGCCCCGGCGGCATCTTGCGCCCGAAGCCGTTGAACGGCAGCTTGGGGCGCATCGGCTCGCTGCCTGGCCCGTCGAATCGATGCGCGCGGATATTCACCACCGCACCCCGGTTGCGCTCGACGAGGCGGGCGAATTCCGGCAGTTCACGGGCCTGCACCGTGGCCGGCATCAGGTTCGACGCGACCAGCATCAGGCACAGCAAGGCACGGCGCAGCAGCAGCGGATTCAACAACGGTACTCTCCGGGTCGGCGCAACACCGGTTCAGCCGTCTCGCCACGGCCGCCACCCAGCCGGCGGCTGACCACGACCCCGGCCAGCAAACCGACGAAGGCGCCACCGAGCGCTTCGCCGTCGCCGGCCGAACTGCCGCCCAGCAGCACGCCGATCGCGGCGCCGGCAACGATGCCGAGCACGGGAACCAGATAGACGAGCATCGCCGCCCGTGCCGAGACGTCCTCTGCCAGGCAGATCAGGACGTGATCGCCGACGCCGGCCTGGATGGGATTGTCGAGCCAGAAATCGGCGTGTTCCGGGCGAAACATCGAGCCGACCTTGGCGCCACCGCAACCGCCGCTCTCGTGGCAGCGACCACAGCCGCCACCCGCGCTGCGGGTGCGCACCAGCACCCGTCCGTCCGCGACCGCGAGCACTTCACCGGGAACCTCGATCATCGCCCCGCCACCTCGACCGAATTGGCCAGCACCTCGACCGCACGCGCCGGCGTCTCGCCGAGCACGGTCACCAGATAGCCTTCCAGCCGGCGCGTGAAGATATTGACCGGACCCGAACTGGTCGCACCGAGACTCTTCTCGCCGACCGCCGGCATCGGCTCGATGAACACGGACATGCTGGCGAGCCCGTCGGAGAACACCAGGTGCACGACTTCGCCATGGGCATCGCCGAGCCGCCGTCGAACCGCACTGGTCATCTTGAAGCCCGGCACCTCGGACGCCAGCCGCCAGCCCAGGCCCTCGCCGGAAACCTCGCTGCCTCGGGCGTTGATCACCTTCCAGCCCTCCTCGCCTTCGAACGGGCTGGTGAATTCGTCGCCGGGGACGGCGCCGCCGATGTCCACCTCCGTGAAGCTGAACTGCTCGACGACCTCACCCTTGTCATTGCTCATCCGTGCCTTCAGCAGCAACCCGCTGTCGATGTCGGCCCATAGCGTCAGACCATAGCGCAGCTCGTCGAGCGGCTCGAGCAGGATCTGGCGGGTCTGCAGGCCCGCGACCCGGTCGAGCGGGCCGAGGCGGATTCGATAGTGGCTGGAAAGGCTCGCCTGCGAAGCCACCAGGCGGGACGGAAAGCCCCGGCTGTTGCCGGTCTGGTCGACGATCAGCGTGCGCTGGCGGGGCAGATAGCACTTGACCTGATCGCGCGTGCGGATGACCTGGCGCGGGCTGCCATCCAGGCTCTCCAGCTTTTCCAGCTCGTGGTCACCGGCGAACACATGGACGATCCGCGACGTTTCGCTGCGACCGTCCGACTGGTAGACGATCACCCCGCGGTAGCTGAGCTTCTGCCCGGCCGAGTAGACGCGGCCGATCCACGCCATCGGATCTTCTTCGGCCGCCTCCTGCCCCACCGCCAGCAGCGGGACCGCAAGCGCAAGGAGCAGCGCGAAGGCGTACCTCATCGAGTGCCGCCCTGGACCTCGGAAACCGAGCGGACATATTGGGCGACGCCAGGCAGCGGACTGGTGCGGCTGGACGCCTGGTGAATGAACACGTACTCGCGAGGAGGTTCGACCGCGCCACGGGCGACCGGCGCGACCACACTCGCGACCGGGGCGACAGGCTTGGCTTGCTGTGCCAGCTGGGTTGCCGGCTGTACCCCACGCACCTCGGAATCACCGCCGATCGTGATCGCCACCCACGCCACCACCGCGACCCCCATCACCGAGGCCGCGATCGGCAGCACGCGGTGGGCCAGCGAAGCCTTCAGGCGCGTGGCCCGGCGCGGTGCCAGTACCGTGGGCTCGGTCTCCAGCGCGCTCATCACGCCGTCGACGATGTTGCCCGCCGCGTTCCGTTCCCCCCTGAGTGCATCGCCGATCAGACAATAGACCTGCCAGCGCTCCCGCAACTCGCCATCGGCTCTGATCCGGGCCATCACGGCGTCTTCCCTGTCATGCGCCGCGGCCCCGTCAAGTACTGCAGAGAGTTCCTCTTTCATCTCTACCACCGCTTGTCTGGTGAAACTTCCAACATCGGCTTGAGACGCTCGGCGATCGCCTCACGAGCCCTGAAGATGCGAGACCTGACGGTACCGATCGGGCACCCCATGATCCCGGCGATCTCCTCATAGCTGAGGCCCTCGAGCTCGCGCAACACGATCGCGGTGCGCAATTCGTCTGGCAACGCCTCCATCGCGGACTCCACGGTCTCGCCGATCTGTTTCGACAACAACATCCGTTCCGGCGTATTGATGTCCCGCAACTGCTCGCCTTCGTCGAAACTCTCGGCCTCCTCGGAGTCGAATCCGGTCGAAGTCGGCGCCCGCCGGCCCTGGGAAACCAGGTAATTCTTGGCGGTATTGATGCCAATCCTGTAGAGCCACGTATAGAAGGCGCTGTCACCTCGGAATGACGGCAGTGCCCGATACGCCTTGACGAAAGTTTCCTGTGCGACGTCCTCCACCTCGGCGGCATCCCGGATCAGGCGCGATAGCAGACGCATCAGCTTGCGCTGATACTTGGCGACCAACAGTCCGAAGGCCTGCTTGTCGCCACGCTGTACGCGCTCGACCAGACGCTGGTCAATTTCACGATCGCTCATCACCGGGGAACTTGCGTTGGTTTCGGATCCACGACCGACACGGACTCGCATCGGGGCGGCAAAGTATAAACCAAGCGCTCACCACGGCCATTTGCGACCGACACGCAGGCACTGACTGCAAGCGTCGCGATTAGTTCATGCCCCTGCTGCCAACCGGTGTTTGTTCGCCACCATGGGGCGCTCGGCTTGACCCGCCGCCTGCTTGATTTAGACTGCCGGATCGGCAATTCGGTGCCCGACAGCGACTGGTGAAGACCTTCGACGTACTGATTCTCGGCAGCGGCCTCGCCGGTCAGTCGGCAGCCCTCAGGCTGGCCGACAGCCACCGCGTCGCCATGGTCACCAAGCGAAACCTGGCCGACGGTGCGACCAATTGGGCGCAGGGTGGCATCGCCGCAGTCCTCGATCGGACCGACGACGTCGAAACACACGTCTCGGACACGTGCATCGCCGGTGCCGGACTGTGCAACGCGCGCACCACGCGCTTCGTCGTCGACAATGGCCCGCGCGCAATCGACTGGCTGATCCAGCGCGGCGTACCGTTCACACGCGATGAAGCCAGCGAGGTCGGCTTTCACCTCACTCGCGAGGGTGGCCACAGCCATCGCCGGATCATCCACGCCGCCGACGCCACCGGCGCAGCAGTGCAGCAAACCCTCAACGAGCAGGTGCGCGCCCATCCGTCGATCACCGTGTTCGAGCATCACATCGCGGTAGACCTGATCGTCGGTCGCAAGATCGGCCACGGCGATTGTGGCTGCCTCGGCGCCTACGTGCTCGATCTGGAAACCGACCGGGTCGAGACATTCCGTGCCCACAGCACGATCCTCGCGACCGGCGGCGCCGGCAAGACCTACCTCTACACCACCAACCCGGATACTGCGACCGGCGACGGCATCGCGATGGCCTGGCGTGCCGGCTGCCGGGTCGCGAACATGGAGTTCATCCAGTTCCACCCGACCTGCCTTTATCATCCAAAGGCCAAGTCATTCCTGATCAGCGAGGCGGTGCGGGGTGAAGGTGGTCTGCTCAGGCGGGCCGACGGCAGCCGCTTCATGCTCGAGCACGACTGGCGGGCCGAGCTGGCGCCGCGTGACATCGTCGCCCGGGCGATCGACCACGAAATGAAGCGGGCCGGTTCGGACTGCGTGTTCCTCGACATCAGCCACCGCGACCGTCGCTTTCTGGAGACCCATTTCCCGAACATCCTGGCGCGCTGCATGGAACTCGGCATCGACATCGCGCGCGAACCGATTCCGGTGGTGCCGGCCGCGCACTACATGTGCGGCGGTGTGCTCACCGACCTCGATGCCCGCACCGATGTCGATGGCCTGTATGCCGTCGGCGAGACCGCGTGCACCGGCCTGCATGGCGCCAATCGGTTGGCCAGCAATTCGCTGCTGGAATGCGTCGTGTTCGGCGAGGCCGCGGCACGCCATGTCGCCACCAGCCGGCGTCGGCCCCTGCCGGAGATACCGTCCTGGGACGAGAGCCGGGTGACCGACGCCGACGAGGAAGTGGTGATCTCCCACAACTGGGACGAACTGCGGCGATTCATGTGGGATTACGTCGGCATCGTGCGTACCGACAAGCGACTCGAGCGCGCCCAGCATCGCATTCGATTGCTGAACCGTGAAATCGAGGAGTACTACAGCAATTTCCGGGTGTCCAACGACCTGATCGAACTGCGCAATCTGGTGCTGACCGCGGGCCTGATCGTTCGCAGCGCGATGAAGCGCAAGGAAAGCCGTGGCCTGCACTTCAGCCGCGACTATCCCGCGACTGCCGCGACGCCGTGCAATACCGTGCTGCGGCCGAGCCCGAAAGCCCATCCCCTGGGCTCGCTGCTGTCGCGCTGACGGTCACGGCACAGCCGCTGCTGCGCGCTGGCGGGCCCACAGCCGGCACAGGTGCCAGTCTTCCACGCGTTCGAAATTGTCGGCGAGCAGCATCAGGTCGCGGCGCGAGCCGGATCCGTCGCGCCAGCCGAGCCACAGTGCGGCGCCGATCTGGCGCACCTGAACGACCGACCAGTCGGCATCGTCGCCGACGACGGCAAGGCGCTCACCGAAGTGCAGCCGCTGGCGCGCCACCGCACCGATGCGCTTCAGATCGCGGTGCAGGAGCACTGCCTGTGCCAGCAGCAGGGGCAGTTTCAGTGTCCAGCCCAGGCTCGCCGTGCCCACCGTGACGGCGCAGATCAGGTAGAGCAGGCTCACCCCGCTGCGCAGACGGCGGGACGCGCGCAAGCGCACGCGGGGCGCCCGCGCTGCCAGCGACGGCGCGTCGCAGGGAGCATCCGCGGATGGCTCAAATGCGCTTGAAGGCGAGGGTGCCGTTGGTTCCGCCGAATCCGAAATTGTTCTTCAGGGCGAAGTCGATCTTCAAGTCACGGGCGGTGTTGGCGCAATAGTCGAGATCGCACTCCGGATCCTGCTCGAAGATGTTGATGGTCGGCGGCGAGATCTGATGGTGCACGGCCAGCACGGTCAGCACCGACTCCAGCCCGCCGGCGCCACCGAGCAGGTGGCCGGTCATCGACTTGGTCGAATTCACCACCAGCTTGCGCGCCAGGTCCGGACCGAAGGCGAGCTTGATCGCTTCGGTCTCGTTCTTGTCACCGAGCGGCGTCGAGGTGCCATGCGCGTTGAGATACTGCACCTGGTCCGCGTTGATGCCGGCATTGGTCAGCGCGTGGACCATGCTGCGCCGGGGCCCGTCGGTGTCGGGCGCGGTCATGTGATAGGCATCGGCGCTCATGCCGAATCCGGCCAGCTCGGCGTAGATCCTCGCACCGCGGCGCTTGGCGTGCTCGTATTCCTCGAGCACCAGCACGCCGGCCCCCTCGCCGAGCACGAAGCCATCCCGTCCCACGTCCCAGGGACGGCTCGCGGTCGCCGGATCGTCGTTACGCGTCGACAAGGCCTTGGCGGACGCGAAGCCGCCGATCGCCAGTTGCGTCACCGAGGATTCGGCGCCACCGCAGACCATCACGTCGGCGTCGCCGTATTCGATCATCCGTGCCGCGAGGCCGATGGCATGGAGCCCGGTGGTGCAGGCCGTGACGACCGAGATGTTCGGCCCCTTCAGGCCGTGCATGATCGAGAGATTGCCGGAGATCATGTTGATGATCGTTCCGGGGATGAAGAATGGAGAAATCTTGCGCGGCCCGCTCGACAGGAAATGGTCGCGGGTCTCCTCGATCATCGGCAGGCCACCGATGCCGGAGCCGATATTGGCGCCGATGCGCTCGGCGTTTTCGTCGGTGACCTCAAGCCCGGAATCCCGGATTGCCTGGATACCCGCAGCCAGCCCGTAATGGATGAATACGTCCATCCGCCGGGCTTCCTTCGGAGACAGGTAGGCAGACACTTCGAAGCCCTTGACCTCGCCGGCAAACCTGACCGGGAAGTTGGTGGCATCGAAGCGCGTGATGTCGGCGATTCCGGAGCGCCCATTGACGATGGCGTCCCAGATTTCCGGAACGGTGTTGCCGACCGGCGCTACCGCTCCAAGGCCGGTGACTACGATTCTGCGACGTGCCAATGTTTGCTCCGGCTGCTACGGAAAAATTACTTCTTCAGGTGCGCATTGACGTAGTCAATGGCCTGCTGGACCGTGGTGATCTTCTCCGCCTCTTCGTCAGGGATCTCACACTCGAACTCTTCTTCGAGCGCCATTACCAGTTCGACGGTATCGAGGGAATCCGCCCCGAGGTCGTCGACGAACGAGGATTCGTTCTTGATTTCCGACTCATTGACACCGAGTTGCTCCGCGACAATCTTCTTGACGCGCTGTTCGATGTTCTCCATGAATTTGCTCCTTGACTGAGTGTGAGCGGGTATAGGTCAAAAAAAACCCGCGTATTCTACCAAAAAGCCCGACCCCCGCTATTGCTGCAGGTGTCGCGGCTCTGATTCAGACCATGTACATGCCACCATTGACGTGAAGCGTGGTCCCGGTCACGTACGAAGCCCCGGGCGACGCCAGGAAACCGACCGCCGAGGCAATCTCCGCCGGCTCGCCGAGCCGGCCGAGGGCGATCTGCTGCTGCAGCGCCGCGCGGCTTTCCTCGGGCAGTTCGCGGGTCATGTCGGTGTCGATGAAGCCGGGCGCCACACAGTTCACGGTGATGCCGCGGCTGCCGAGTTCCCGCGCCAGTGCCCGGCTCATGCCGGCGACGCCCGCCTTCGCCGCGGCGTAGTTGGCCTGGCCGGCGTTGCCGGAACTGCCGACCACCGAGGTGATGTTGATGATGCGACCATGGCGCGCCTTCATCATGCCCCGCATCACCAGCCGGCTCATGCGATAGACCGCCTTGAGATTGGTTTCGATCACGGCATCCCAATCTTCGTCCTTCATCCGCAGCGCGAGGTTGTCGCGGGTGATGCCGGCATTGTTGACCAGCACGGCGACCGCTCCGAACTCCTTCTCGAGGGCCGCCACGGCCTGCTCTGCGGCCGCCGCATCGGTGACATCGAGACGCAGTCCGCGGCCGTCGAGGCCGGCCTCGTCGAGCGCCCGCCCGATCTCGGCCGCACCGCTGTCGCTGGTCGCGGTGCCCACCACGAAGGCGCCCATGCCGGCCAGTTCCATCGCCACCGCACGCCCGATGCCGCGGCTGGCGCCCGTCACCAGTGCGAGCTTTCCCGCCAGTGTGTTGCTCACTAGGTCATCCCCCCACCGCGGCGATTGCCTGATTCAGTCCTTCGGCGTCGGCGATCGCACCGCCCTGAAGGCTCTTGTCGATGCGCCGGGTCATGCCGGCCAGCACCTTGCCCGGACCGCACTCGTACACATGTCCGATTCCCTTCGGCGCCATCGCCTCGATCGTCTCGATCCAGCGTACCGGCGAATATGCCTGGCGTACCAGGGCATCGCGAATGCGCTCCGGATCGTCCTCGCAGCGCACGTCCACGTTGTTCAGCACCGGGATCCGCGGCCGGCCCAACGGGATCTCCTGCAGGCGCTTTTCAAGCTTCTCCGCGGCAGGCCGCATCAGGGCGCAATGGAATGGCGCGCTGACCGGCAGCTGCACCGCGCGCTTGGCACCACGCGAGCGCGCGAGCTCGATGGCCCGGGCGACCGCGCCGGCCTTGCCGGCGATCACGATCTGGCCGGGCGCGTTGAGGTTGGCCGCTTCGACGACGTCGCCTTGGGACGCTTCGGCGCAGACCTCCCGGACCTGTCCGGCGTCGAGCCCGAGCAGGGCCGCCATCGCACCTTCGCCCTGGGGCACCGCCTCCTGCATTGCAGCCGCCCGCAGCCTGACCAGGGGCACCGCATCGGCAAAGGACATCGCACCGGCGGCGACCAGCGCACCGTACTCGCCGAGGCTGTGGCCGGCGACCAGCGCCGGTGTCGGCCCGCCGGCGTCGCACCACGCGCGATACACCGCCACTCCGGCGGCAAGCATCAGCGGCTGGGTATTGACGGTCAGGGCCAGCCGTTCGGCCGGCCCGTCGCAAACCATCTGCCACAGATCCTCGCCGAGCGCTGCCGACGCCTCGTCGAAACAGGCGCGGATCACGGTCGAATCGCCGTAGGCCGCCATCATGCCGACGGACTGCGATCCCTGCCCCGGAAACACAAATGCAAAAGCCATCCATTCCCCCCGAAATGAGTGGGTTGCGGTCACATGTCGAGCAGCACGGCACCCCAGGTGAAGCCGCCGCCGACGCCCTCGAGCAAGACCTTCGAACCCGCCCGGATGCGGCCGTCCCGCAACGCGAGATCGAGTGCCAGCGGTATCGACGCGGCCGAGGTGTTGCCATGCTGGTCGACGGTGGTGACGACGCGGCTCATCGAAACGCCCAGCCTCTTGGCCGTGGCCTGAAGAATACGGATATTGGCCTGATGCGGTATCAGCCAGTCGACGTCGTCGGTGCCGAGCCCCGCATCCGTGAGCACTTCCTGGGCCACGTCGCCGAGCACCCGCACGGCGAACTTGAACACCGCCTGTCCATCCATGCGCAGGAACGGATCGCCGATCACGGTACCCCCGGATACCGAGCCGGGCACGCACAGGATCGGGTTGTAGGCGCCATCCGCGTGAATCGCGCTCGCCAGCAAGCCGGGCCGCTCGGCGGCCTCGACGATAACGGCGCCGGCGCCATCGCCGAACAGGACGCAGGTGGCCCGGTCCTTCCAGTCGAGGATTCGCGAGAACACCTCGGCACCGACCACCAGCGCGCGCTTGTGGCTGCCCGAGCGGATGAACTTGTCGGCGACCGTCAAGGCATAGACGAACCCGCTGCACACCGCCTGGACATCGAACGCAGCGCCCCCGTTGCGGATCTCGAGGCGCGCCTGCAACAACGCGGCGGAACTCGGGAAGATGTAATCCGGGGTCGACGTGGCGACGATGATCAGATCGATGCTGGCGGGATCGACGTCGGCCGCCTCGATCGCGCGGCGGCTCGCCGCCTCGGCCAGTTCGCTGCAACTCACGCCATCCGCCGCGAGATGACGGCTATGGATACCGGTGCGCTCGACGATCCACTGGTCGGAGGTGTCGATGCCCCGCGCCACGAGGTCGCTGTTGGTCACCGGTTCGCCCGGCAGGAAACTGCCGGTACCGACGATCCGGGAGTGAATCATCTGCTGTTCTCCCTGTTGGCCATGCGCTCGCTGATGCGGTCGATCAGCGAATTTCTGGCCTCCTCGGCCGCCCGCCATATCGCACGCTCGAACGCGAACGCATCCGCCGACCCGTGGCTCTTGACCACCACGCCCCTCAAGCCTAGCAGACTGGCCCCATTGTAATTGCGGTGATCCACCCGGCGCTTGAAGCGCTTGAGCGCGGGCATCGCCACCAGCGCCGAGAGCTTGCTGACCCAGCTTCGGCTGAATTCCTGGCGCAGAAAATCGGCCAGCATCGCCGCCAGCCCCTCCGAAGTCTTCAGCGCGACATTGCCGACGAAGCCGTCGCACACCACGACGTCGGTGGTGCCGCGATAAATGTCGGTACCTTCGACGTTGCCGTAGAAATTGAGGCCGCTCGTTCGCAGCAACTCGGCGGCATCCTTGACCACCTCGTTGCCCTTGATCGCCTCTTCGCCGATGTTCAGCAGGCCCACCGACGGGCGATCGACGTGCTCGACCGCCGCCACCAGCATTGCCCCCATGATGCCGAACTGCAACAGGTGATCGGCCGTGCAATCGACATTGGCGCCGAGGTCCAGCACGTAGCAGCGGCCACGCGAGGTCGGCAGGATCGTCGCGATCGCCGGCCGGTCGATGCCCGGCAGGGTCTTCAGCACGAAACGGGAAATCGCCATCAGCGCACCGGTGTTACCGGCCGAGACCGCAGCCTGCGCCTCGCCGGACTTGACCAGGTTGATCGCCACCCGCATCGACGAATCTTTCTTGTTGCGCAACGCAGTGGCCGGCGGCTCGTCCATTGCGACCACCTCGCTCGCCGCCTTCATGCGCAGGCGCCCGTCGAATTCCTGGATGAGCGGCGCGACATGCTGCTCGAGGGCATCGGCACGGCCGATCAGGACGACCGCGGCATCGACGTCGGAGCGCAGGTATGCCGCTGCGGCCGGCACCGTGACCGCCGGTCCGTGGTCGCCTCCCATGCAGTCGATGGCGATCGTAGTGCTGGCTGGATTCACTGGATCTCGCTGGCTTCGGGCAAAAAAACGGCGCGATCGCCTGCGGCGCCGCGCCGAATTTCGATTGCGCTTATTCGCCCTTGGCTTTGACGACCTTCTTGCCGCGGTAGAAACCGCTCGGGCTGACATGGTGGCGCAGATGCACCTCGCCGGTGGTGGACTCCACCGCCAGCGCCGGTGTCGCGAGCGCGTCGTGCGAGCGGTGCATGCCACGCTTGGACGGGGACTTCTTGTTCTGTTGGACAGCCATCGAAAAACTCCTTGGTACTAGTCACCCGCGCCCCTCGGTCTTGCGCAATCGCGCGAGGCCGGCGAACGGCGACGTTGTTCTTCCCCCGTCCGGTCCGGACGGAGCACAGCAATCATCATGTCTCGGTGCAAACGGCAGGGCCAGCAGTGCCTCGTCCTCGACCAGTTCGAGCAGATCGAGCCGCGGGCCGACCGGCAGGCAGTCCCAGTCGTCCTCCTGCAGCTCCTGCTCAGGCAATTCCCGATCTTCCGGCACCAGCAACAGCAGGCTGTCGACCGCAAGCACCCATTCGAGCGCATCCAGGCAGCGCTGACACTGCACCGTCAAGGTACCGGTTACCGACAGCTCCAGCCAGTGCTTGCCATCTTGATCCCGCCGCCCTCGCACCGAAAATTCCAGGGCGCCGGCCGAATCGAATAGCGCACCGGCCAACCTCTCGAAACCCGCCACCGGTCGGGACCGCCCGACCTGCGCCGCTTCGCGTGCGAAGCGAAACGGATCGACAGTGAGCCCCGGTGGCGACATAAGGGCGCGATGATATTATTTTCGGCTTTGCAAGTAAAGCTGGGCCATGACATCGCGCACCGCCCGCCAGATCGTTCTGGCATCCACCTCGCAATACCGCAAATCCCTGCTGCAACGCTTCGGTTTTGCCTTCGAGACCGCTCGACCGGAAGCCGACGAGACGGCGCTCCCCGGCGAGTCGCCGACCGCCACCGCCGAGCGACTGGCGCTGGCCAAGGCGCAGGCGGTATGCGGCCGCTTCCCGCAAGCGCTGATCATCGGCAGCGATCAGGTCGCCCACGCCGACGGCGAGGTGTTCGGCAAGCCCGGCACCGTCGACGCCGCGGTCGCCCAGCTCACACGGATGAGCGGCCGCACGGTGGTGTTCGACACCGCGCTGTGCCTGCTCGACGCGGCGAGCGGCGAATGGCGCACCGAAACGGTGCCGACCCGGGTCCGATTCCGCGCTCTGGCTGCCGACGAGATCCGACGCTACGTCGACACCGAACGCCCGCTCGACTGTGCCGGTAGCGCCAAGTCCGAGGGGCTCGGCATCACCTTGCTGGAAGCCCTGTCGGGCGACGACCCGACCGCCCTGGTCGGACTGCCGTTGATCGCCCTGGCGGGCATGCTGCGCGACAAGGGGGTTCGCCTGCCCTGACCCGGCGTGCATCGTCCGGCCTCATTCGAGCAGCCATACCGCGCCGTCGCGCTCGCGCACCGGCACCGCTTCCAGGCGGCCGCCGTGACACGGCCCCCCCCGGCACTCGCCGGTGGCCGGATCGTACAAGGCCCCGTGGGTGGCGCAGATCAGGAAGCGGCCGTCGGCCTCGAAGAACCGCCCCGGCAGCCAGTCGAGTTCGGTCGGAACGTGCGCGCAGCGGTTGACGAAGGCATGCACCCGGCCGTCGAAGCGGATCACGAAGGCCTCCTCGCAAGCGCCGCCCCGCAACAGTTGGAAGCGCACGCCGTCGCCGCCGTCGCGCAGCGCGTCGGACGGGCAGATCAGTCGCCGACGCCGAGCCATTGCCGCAACTGTCGCGGTTCGTCGACGCAGGCCAGCGGTGCGCAGGAGAGCAGTTCGGCACGCCCATGCGCACCGAAACTGACCGCCACCGCCGCCACCCCGGCGGCGGCCGCCATCTGCAGGTCGTGGGTGGTGTCGCCGATCATCAGCGTGCGCTCGGCCGGCACGGCAAGTTCCTCCATCAGTTCATGCAGCATCTGCGGATGCGGTTTGGAGAAGCACTCGTCGGCGCAACGCGTGGCGACGAAGTGCGCGCCCAGCCCGGTGCACGACAACGCCCGGTCCAGCCCCTTGCGGCTCTTGCCGGTGGCGACGGCGAGCAGATGGCCGCGCCGGTGCAGCGCCGCGATCATCCTTTCGGTTCCTTCGAACAGGCTCAGTTCGCTGTCCTTGGACAGGTAGTGGTGGCGATAGCGTTCGACCATCCGCGGGTAGTCGGCCGCCGGCAAATCGGGTAGCGCATGGGCGAGCGCATCGCTGAGGCCGAGCCCGATCACGTAGCGCGCACGGCGAGCGTCCGGAACCGGCAGACCCAGGTCACGGCTGGCGGCCTGGATCGCACCGACGATCGCCGCGGCCGAGTCGAGGAGTGTTCCGTCCCAGTCGAAGACGATCAGATCGAAGCGCTCAACCATGCTCCCGCTCCTGGGTCTGTTCGAGATGCGCCAGGTAGGCCTCGAGGGCTTCCGGCAACGGCGATTCGAGCCGAATTCTCGCATCCGTCAGCGGATGGCGGAAGTCGAGTCGCCAGGCATGCAGGAACATCCGTGCCAGACCATTGCGCTCGAGGCGCTTGTTGAGATCGTAATCGCCGTACTTCGCATCGCCCAGCAGCGGATGGCCGGCCTGCGCGAGATGGACCCGGATCTGGTGGGTACGGCCGGTTCGCAACTCGACCTCCAGCAGGCTGCATTCCCGCCACCGCCGCTGCAGCCGGACAATGCTGTGGGCCGGCTTGCCGTCGCGATCGACACGGACACGGCGCTCGCCGTGCTCGGTCAGGTACTTGTGCAGCGGCTGGCGCAGATGCCGGCAGGCATCGAGCCAGCGGCCCTGCACGAGCGTCAGGTAGCGCTTGCCGATCGCCCCGCCTCGCATCCGATCGTGCAACACCGTCAGTGCCGAGCGCTTCTTGGCGACGATCAGCAGCCCCGAGGTTTCGCGGTCGAGCCGATGCGCCAGTTCGAGAAAGCGGGCCTCCGGTCGCTGTCGGCGCAATTGCTCGATCACGCCGGAGCTCACGCCGCTGCCGCCATGCACCGCCAGTCCGGCAGGTTTGTCCAGCACCAGCAGCGCGTCGTCCTCGAAAACCACCGGCAGCGGCCGCCCGGCGGGTATCGGCATCGCCGCCGGCGGTGCCAGGCGCAGCGGCGGGATGCGCAGTCGATCGCCGGGCTGCAGTCGATAGGTCTGGGAGACGCGGCCGCCATTGACCCGCACCTCGCCACTGCGCAGGATGCGGTAGATATGACTCTTGGGCACGCCCTTCAGCCGGCGCACCAGATAATTGTCGATGCGCTGCCCGACCGACCCTTCATCGACCGATTCGAGACTTACCGCGATCACTTTGCCCAAGTCCATAATCCTGCAATATACTTTTGTACTGATCGACGTAGGTCGTGGCTGGCGCGTGCCCGGGCAGAATGGCCCGGCATCGCGGACGCCCAGAGCCCATCCGAGAGCTCCCGCGTGATCACCGGTGCATCGCAGCCCCTGGCAAAGGGGTGCGATGGTACCGCAAATGAGCAATCCTATTGACTGAGCTGGTTAATTGCGCGAACACCGCAATGCAGGAACAAATCGCCCGGCCGCCCTCTGTCCGGCGGGGTCGAAACGAATCAGAACTGCCACCCGACGAACGCATACAAGAATCTAGAATGAGCCTTACAACTCACTGCTGATCCACCGTCTGCACGTAGGTGCGCGGTTCGTCCTGCCCGTGTCCGTGCGGGAGAACGATCCAGATGAAGCGCATGCTTTTCAATGCGACGCAGGCCGAGGAGTTACGCGTCGCGATCGTGGACGGTCAGAAATTGATCGACCTCGACATCGAGTCGGCCACCAAGGAGGAACGCAAGAGCAACATCTACAAGGCGGTGATCACTCGCCTCGAGCCCAGCCTCGAGGCGGCCTTTGTCGATTACGGCGCCGAGCGCCACGGCTTCCTGCCGTTCAAGGAGATCGCGCGAACCTACATCAACAGCGGCGGTGACGGCCGCACGCGCCCCCAGGACGGTCTGAAAGTCGGCCAGGAGCTGATCGTTCAGGTCGAAAAGGACGAACGCGGCAACAAGGGCGCCGCGCTGACCACCTACATCTCGCTGGCCGGCCGCTATCTCGTACTGATGCCCAACAATCCGCGCGGCGGTGGCGTCTCGCGCCGGGTCGAAGGCGACGAGCGGGCGGAACTGCGCGAAGTCATGGACCAGCTCGAAGTGCCGTCCGGCATGAGCCTGATCGCCCGCACCGCGGCGATCGGCCGCACGGCCGACGAGCTGCAATGGGATCTCAACTACCTGCTCCAGCTGTGGACCGCCATCGAGGGTGCGGCCGGCCAGCAGGGCGGCGCCTTCCTGATCTACCAGGAAGGCTCGCTGGTGATCCGCGCGATCCGCGACTACTTCCAGCCCGAGATCGGCGAGATCCTGATCGACACCGACGACATCTTCGAGCAGGCGCGCCAGTTCATGGCGCACGTGATGCCGCAGAACGTCAATCGGGTCAAGCAGTACCACGACGACGTTCCGCTGTTCTCCCGCTTCCAGATCGAACACCAGATCGAATCTGCCTATTCGCGCCAGGTCGCGCTGCCCTCGGGCGGCGCCGTCGTGATCGACCACACCGAGGCGCTGGTCTCGGTGGATGTGAACTCCGGCCGTTCGACCCGCGGTGCCGACATCGAGGAAACCGCGCTGCGCACCAACCTGGAGGCGGCCGAGGAGGTCGCCCGCCAGCTGCG
>JAGRGB010000099.1 GCA_020445745.1 Rhodocyclaceae bacterium
ACGACAATTTCGCCACCATCGTGCGCGCGGTCGAACAGGGACGCACGGTGTACGAAAACATTCGCAAGTTCATTGCCTACATTCTCACCAGCAATGTACCCGAGATCCTGCCCTATATCGCCTACGTGCTGCTGCCGCTGCCGCTGCCGATGACGGTGGTCCAGATCCTTGCGGTGGACCTCGTCACCGACATGCTGCCGGCCATCGGTCTGGGCAACGAGCCCCCCGAGGCCGACGTCATGCAGCGCCCGCCGCGCAGGCGCGAAGAACACCTGGTGGACGCCGGCACCTTCCTGCGCGGCTACGGCTTCATCGGCCCAATCGAATCGCTGCTGGCCTTCGCGGTGTTCTTCGTGGTGCTCGTCGGCGGTGGCTGGACCTGGGCCCAGGGCGCCGCCGTGGACGAGGTCCTGGGGCGTCAGGCGGCCGGTGCATTCCTGGCCTGCGTGGTGTTCTGTCAGGTCGGCAACGTGATGGCCTGTCGCACTGGCCGGCTGAGTGCGATCCCTAGACTGTCGGTGATCAACGGGTGGATTCTCGGCGGCATCGCCCTCGAGGTGCTGTTCGTGGTCGCGATCACCCGGATCGAGGGATTGCAGGAGGTCTTCTCTGCAGCGCCCCTGCCGCTTTCGGTGTGGGCGATCATCGCAATGGCGCCGTTGCTGGTGTTCGTTGCCGACGAGGTCCGCAAAGGGATCGCGCGGCGGCGGCACGGCTAGGCATCGCCCTGCAAGCGGTGCGCGCATTTGCCGCACTGTACGCGAGCGGACCACGCCAGCGTCCCCGGCCGGATTCCATCGGCGGTGCCACCATCCTTTGAGCGATGTCACAGCGTCGATCACGTCGGGAATCAAAATGGTGCGAGCCCCATGCAAGGATCTGCGATGCATCAGTTGACGGCCAGCGAGGCAAGCGGCGGCGCGAGGACGGCCGGGCGTGGCCTGCTGTCCGTCGGCCTGGGGCCGGTGCGCCGCGGGGGACACTGGCGACGCCTGATTCTGCCCATTCGCGATTGGTGTTCGATGGTTCTCGACCACCATGCGGCCACACGGTGCACGGCCAGTGGCGATCGCTCGACCGTCGGACCACGCCGGAGGCGACGATGAATCGCGAGCAAATCCGTGCGGCGGTGCTCGAAACGCTGCGTCGCATTGCGCCGGAGACCGACTTCGAGTCGATCGACGATGACGCGGTGTTGCGGCGCCTGATCGATCTCGACTCGATGGACTGGCTCAACGTCATTGTCGTCCTGCACGAGCGCCTCGGGTTGGACATCCCGGAACGCGACTACCGCAGGCTGGGGACGCTTGCCGGGATTATCGACTATCTGGCCGAGCGATTGCGCGGCCAATCGACGGAGTGAGCCCGATGGCCGACTATCCAGATGCACTGGTGCGCAGCCACTACCTGTTCGATGGCAGCCAGGTGACGATTCGGCCGATCCGCCCGGACGACGCCGAGATGGAACAGGATTTCGTCCGGCACCTGTCGAAAGAGTCGCGATATGCACGCTTCATGGCGACGCTGAGGGAATTGCCGCCGCCCAAGCTGCGTTACCTGACCGAACCGGACTACGACCGCCATATGGCCCTGGTGGCAACGGTCGCGCGCGATGGACACGAGGTGGAGGTCGGCGTGGTGCGCTACGTCGTCGGCCCGGACGGTCGCGGTTGCGAGTTCGCAATCGCGGTCGACGATGCCTGGCAGGGTACCGGCGTCGCTGGCCTGATGATG
>JAGRGB010000100.1 GCA_020445745.1 Rhodocyclaceae bacterium
CCGACGACACCGCCACGTCCTTGATCGCCATGATCAGCGACTCGCCTTCGACGTAGGCGAAGGAGATGTTCAGGTTATGGGGCACCCGGTGCTCGAGGTCGCCGTTGACATAGGTCGCGTCGATATTCGACAGGCCTTCGAGCAGCCGGTCGCGCAGGGCGCGGATGCGCTCGTTCTCGACCGCCATGTCCTCGCGGGCGATACGGAAGGCCTCGCCCATGCCGACGATCTGGTGCGTCGCCAGCGTGCCCGAGCGCAGCCCCCGCTCGTGGCCGCCGCCGTGCATCTGGGCCTCGAGCCTGACCCGCGGCTTGCGCCGCACGTAGAGCGCGCCGATACCCTTCGGCCCGTAGGTCTTGTGCGCCGAGAACGACATCAGGTCCACCTTCAGCTCGCGAAGATCGATCGCGACCTTGCCGGTCGCCTGGGCCGCATCGACGTGGAACACCACGCCCTTCTCGCGGCACAGCTCGCCGATCTCCGCGATCGGCTGGACCACGCCGATCTCGTTGTTCACGAACATCACCGAAACCAGGATGGTGTCGGGGCGGATCGCTGCCTTCAGCACGTCGAGGTCGATCAGGCCGTTCTCGAGCACGTCGAGATAGGTCACCTCGAAACCGACGCGCTCCAGCTCGCGGCAGGTGTCGAGCACCGCCTTGTGTTCGGTCTTGACGGTGATCACGTGCTTGCCCTTGCCCTTGTAGAACTGGGCCGCACCCTTGATCGCGAGGTTGTCCGATTCGGTCGCGCCCGAGGTCCAGATGATCTCCCGGGGGTCGGCATTGACCAGCGCCGCTACTTCGGCGCGGGCATCCTCGACGGCCTTCTCGGCCTCCCAGCCGTAGGCGTGACTGCGCGACGCCGGATTGCCGAAATGCTCGACCAGGTAGGGAATCATTTTCTCGGCCACCCTCGGATCGACCGGTGTCGTGGCCGAGTAATCGAGGTAGATCGGGAATTTCAACATGAGGTTTCTCCGAAGCGTGTCATGCAGTCTGATGGGATTTCTTCAGGCGCTCATTGCCGCCAGATTCCTGAGCCGGCCCACGGTATGGGTGAAGCTCGCGATGAATTCGCCGACCTGGGTGGCCGTGGTCTCGCGACCGAGGCTGACGCGGATCGCGCCACGCGCGCTGTCCGCGTCCACACCCATCGCGAGCAAGGTGCGGGATGGCTCGGGATCCGCGCTGGAGCAGGCCGAGCCGCTGGCGATCGCAAAACCGGCACGATCCATCTTGGCGACCAGCGTCTCGCCGTCGACATCCGCCAGCCCGAAGAAGCTCGTGCCGGGAAGGCGCTCGGCGCGGCGCGAGAAGATCCTCGCACCGAGCGCCACCAGGGCCGCTTCCAGCTCGTCGCGCAGGGCCGCCATCCGTGCCGCGTCGTCCGCCAGGCGCGCCGTCGCAAGCTCACAGGCGCGGCCGAAGCCGACGATCGCGGCGACGTTCTCGGTGCCGGACCGCAGGTTGCGCTCCTGGCCGCCGCCGGCGATCAGCGGCTCCAGATCCACCCGCTTGTCGAGCACCAGCGCGCCGACCCCGATCGGGCCATACACCTTGTGGGCCGACAGCGTCAGCCCATGCACCCCCAGGGCGCGAAAATCCAGCGGCAGCTTGCCCAGCGCCTGCACCGCATCGCAATGCATCGTCGCGCCGGCGACGCGGGCGCCGGAGGCGAGCCGGGCGATGTCCTGGATCACGCCGGACTCGTTGTTGGCCAGCATCACCGACACCAGTCGCGGCCGCTCGCCGAGCAGCGCCGACCAGGCGGACTCGTCGATGCGCCCGTCACCGTCGACCGCCACCTCGTCGACCTGCCAGCCCAGCCGGCGCAACTGCCTGGCCGGTTCGCGCACGCAGGGATGCTCGATCGCGCTGACCGCCGCCAGGCCCGGCTTCATGCGCGCGGCCGCCCCCTTGATGAACAGGTTGTTGGCCTCCGAGCCGCCGCTGGTGAACACCACCTCGGTCGGATGGGCCCCCACCGCCGCCGCTACCCGGCTGCGGGCGTCGTCGATCGCGCTGCGCGCCTGGCGCCCGTACTCGTGCCGGCTCGACGCGTTGCCGAAACGGGCGTCGAGAAACGGCAACATCGCCTCGCGCACCTCGGGATCGAGGGGCGTCGTGGCGTTGTGGTCGAGATAGACGGGCGCGAACATCGGCGGCGCCTCAGGCCGATGCCGTGGCCGCGCGGCCGGCGCTGCGTTCGCTGCGGCGATCCTGGACCACCGCCTCGTCGTTGGCACCCTCGCGCTGCTGGCGCACCAGGTCGCCGAGCCGCACCGAGTGCAGGTACTCGTACATGCGCTTGTTGAGGTTGGTCCACAAGTCGTGGGTCATGCAGCGGTGCTCGTCATGGCAGTTCTGCTTGCCGCCGCACTGGGTCGCGTCGAGCGGCTCGTCCACCGCACAGATGATGTCCGCCACGGTGATCTCGAGGTCCGCCTTGGCCAGGCAGTAACCACCACCCGGGCCGCGCACGCTGTTGACCAGCTTGTGGCGACGCAGCTTGCCGAACAGTTGCTCGAGATAGGACAGGGAAATCCTCTGGCGCTCCGCGATGCCGGCCAGCGTGACCGGACCGTCGCCCTGGCGGAGCGCGAGGTCGATCATCGCGGTTACTGCAAATCGTCCCTTCGTGGTCAGTCTCATTGCGGCCCTCTGTCGGTGAGCAATACCTTAGTGTTTCGCTCAACTATAACAGTTCCCGACAAAAAGCCTCAACTATTTGACCATCGAACCGCTGCCCGTGCCGCCCGGCCGTGCGGCTTCTCGGCTGCCCCGGCAGAAGGCTCCGAAGCCGGCAAGGATGCCGCCCCGGCAGCTTCCGTGAACGTGCGTGCGGCCTCGCCGCGGGCCGCCGGCAGCCCGCTCAATCGACCATCTTGGACAGCTTGTCCGGGTCGAAGTCGTCCTTGCATTCCGGCACCTCGTCGATCTTGATGCCGGCTTCCGCCAAGCGCTCCAGCAGGCACTGCATGCGCCGGTCGCTCTCCACCGCATGATCGAGGATGCCGTGCAGCGCGCGGGCGATGGGATCGTCCATGTCGCGGGTCACGCCGTAGGCGGAGAAGCCCATCTCCTTGGCCTTCTCCTCGCGCGCGTCGCGCTCCTTGCGCTCGCCGTCGAGCACCCGTGCCGGATTGCCGACCGCGGTGGCACCGGCCGGCACCGGCTTGACGACGACCGCATTGGATCCGACCTTGGCGCCGTCACCCACCTCGAAGCCGCCCAGAACCTTGGCGCCGGCACCGATGACTACGCCACGACCGAGGGTCGGATGGCGCTTGGTGCCGCGGTACAGCGAGGTGCCGCCGAGGGTCACGCCCTGGTAGATGGTGCAGTCGTCGCCGACCTCGGCGGTCTCGCCGATCACCACGCCCATGCCGTGATCGATGAACACCCGGCGGCCGATCCTGGCGCCGGGGTGGATCTCGATACCGGTGAACATCCGGCCGAGATGGCTGAGGAAACGACCGAGCCACAGGAAGCCGGCCTGCCACGCGCGATGGGCCAGCCGGTGCACCGCCAGCGCGTGGACGCCCGGATAACAGGTGACGACCTCCAACACCGAGCGGGCCGCCGGATCGCGCTCGCGCACGCTGGCAATGTCTTCACGCAGTCGCTGGAACATGTGCTTTCCCTGTCGCCGGCCGCCGCGCCGGCGTGTTCTTGCCTGCGGGCATGTTAATCAAGTTTTCCTTTCGAGGGCCGACAGCAGGCCGCGCAGGATGCCGACCTCCTCGCGCTCCAGCCGGATCCGCCCGAACATCCGCCGGATGCGCGCGATCAGGCGTCGCGGGTTGTCCGGATCGTGGAAGCCGCTGTCGATCATCGCATGCTCGAGGTGGCCGAAAAAGCCTTCGACCTCGTCGAAGCTGGCCGGCTGCCCGGCCAGATACGGCGCCTCTCCGGGCGCGATCGCAGCCATCCGCAGCTCGTAGCACATCAGCTGCACCGCGGCCCCCAGGTTCAGCGACGAATAGGCCGGATTGGCCGGCACCATCACCGGCATCGCGCACAGCGCCAGCTCGTCGTTGGACAGACCGCTGGTCTCGTTGCCGAACACCAGCGCGACGTCACCGACGGACGTCGCCGCGACCGCCTCCGCTGCCGCCTCGCGCGCCCAGCGCGCCGGCACGGCCAGTTCGCGCCGACGCGCGGTGAGCGCACATGCGAGCAAGGTGCCGCTCAGCGCATCGGCGAGCGAATCGACGACCAGCGCGCCGTCGAGCACGTCGAGGGCACCCGAGGCCCGGGCATCGGCCACCGGGTCGGGAAAGGAATCCGGCCGCACCAGCACCAGACGACCGAGCCCCATGGTCTTCATCGCCCGCGCCGCGGCGCCGATGTTGCCGGGGTGGCTGGTGCGTGTGAGCACGACCCTGACCCGCCCGAGCGCTGCCACGCCGTTCATATTAGAATCCTTGGTTTTGCGCCTGCGCCCGGAACCCGCCGGTTCCGGCAAGAGACCCCGCCATGCATCCCATGCTCAACATCGCCGTCAAGGCCGCCCGCCGCGCCGGCAACATCATCAATCGCGCCTCGACCGACCTCTCTCACGTGACGATCCACAGCAAGAGCGCCAACGACTACGTCACCGAGGTGGACCGCGCCGCCGAGGCCGCGATCATCGACGTCTTGCGGGACGCCTACCCGGGGCACGGGATTCTAGCAGAGGAGAGTGGCAGCACCGGCCCCGAGGGCGAGTACCGGTGGATCATCGATCCGCTCGACGGCACCACCAATTTCATCCATGGCTTCACCCAGTACGCGGTGTCGATCGCTCTGGCCCGAAACGGCGTGGTCGAACAGGGGGTCGTCTTCGACCCGGTGGCCAACGACCTGTACACGGCCAGCCGCGGCGGCGGCGCCTACCTCAACGAACGTCGCATCCGGGTCTCGAAGCGCGTGCGCATGAACGAGTCACTGGTCGGCACCGGCTTCCCGTTCCGCGAGTTCGACAACATCGACGCCTATCTCGCGATGTTCCGCGAAGTCGCCCAGAAGACCGCCGGCATCCGTCGACCGGGCTCCGCCGCCCTCGACCTCGCCTACCTCGCCGCCGGCCGCTACGACGCCTTCTGGGAACTGGGCCTGAAACCCTGGGACATCGCCGCCGGCACGCTGCTGGTGCAGGAGGCCGGCGGCCTGGTGAGCGACCTGGCCGGCGAATCCGCCTTCCTCGCCACCGGCAACATCGTCGCCGGCACGCCGAAGATCTTCGCCCAGCTGCTGCCGATCATCCAGCGCCACAAGCCGGCCGCGGTCGCGGCGTGAAGAAAAGGCGCAATCCGTCCGGCGCCACGGCCGAGCCAGAAGCGCGAACCGACGCCCGAGTGGCGCGGCCGAAGAATCCCGCATACCAGCGCTGAAGAGGGCCGGTTCGGGCAGCGTGGCTCGCACCCATGGGTAGTCCGAGCTGCCGCATGTATTTGTCGGAATTTCTTACATCATTGAGAGCCGATCGGCGCAATGGCTGCCATCAAATCGCGCCGAAGAAATCGCACGAAATTTCACAACACGAAGAATTCCCATAAAGCTCCATGGTTTGCACTACCGAAGGCATTTCGCAGGTCATATGACTTCCGTATAGAGTCGTCTGGCACGGGCATCCACATTGCTTGTGATCGAGCGCCCATTCAACTCGTCAACACGCAAAAATGCCAATCGCGTCCGTATCTCAGAACGGCACATTGCCGCTGATTGCGCTTCCCTCACCGACCCTCCTGTTCCGCACGCTGGTCTGCGCGCAAACCAATCCAATAACTGAGACGGCACCCAGTTTCGTACCTGCCGCCCGACCCCACCGTCCCCGAATCCCGTCTGGTTGAACTGCCCCGGCAGGAATTTCTTGTACTGCACCGGTCTAGAAGGTGAATTTCCGATGCGGTGAACGATTTCCAGCGCACGCAGGACAGTTTCGTCTCGTCTTCCATGGCGGCCTGATAGGGATTGCCGCCCAGAAATAACCGTATTGCATCGAAAACGGAGAACAAGAAATGGCCGATCCGGTGATAAGCATTGCCAATGCCCGCACTACCGAAGGAAGCAGCAGCAGCGACCCGAACTTCGTCACGTTCGAGATCTTGCTGAGCGATGCGGCAGCGAGCGAGATCACTTTCGATTGGCGAGTGATACCTGGTTCGACGATCGACCATTTCGATTTCAACTCACAAACCTTCCAAAGTGGAAGCATCACCGTGCCGGCCGGCGACAGCAGCGTCCTGCTCAGCCTGCGAATCGATGCGGACGTACTGGACGAGGCGGACGATAGTTTCGTGCTCGAACTGTCGGGTCTTGTCGGCGCCCAGTTCGAAGGCGGCGGCGACCGGCTCACCGCGACCGGCTTCATCCTCGACGACGATGGCTCCGGCGAGAATCGCGTGCTCGCGGTCAGCAGCCCGGAGCTGATCGAGGGCGACACCGGCAGCCAGATCGCGCTCTTTCACCTGAGCCTGTCGCGCGCCGCCACTCAGGATCTTTCTTTCGACTTCCAGACCCTCGACGGCTCGGCCCTCGCCGGCGAGGACTACGTGGCCACCAGCGGCACCGTCACCTTCCTCGCCGGCCAGCTCGAGGCGATCGTCGAGGTCCAGGTGC
>JAGRGB010000002.1 GCA_020445745.1 Rhodocyclaceae bacterium
AATGCCATGGTGCTCAAGTAACCCGTCTTTCTGCCGATCTGATCAAAACGCGGAACGGGGGTTCCGCATTTGCCAAGAGCGAGCCAGATGACCCGCATTATATTCGCCCTGCTGACCGGATTGAGCGTGCTGCTGGCCGCCGCTCCGGTTGCCGCCCAATCGCCGATCGCCGCCAACGCACCGGACAGCCACGTCGTGGTCCCCGGAGACACCCTGTGGGGCATCTCCGGCATGTTCCTGAAGGAGCCCTGGCGCTGGCCGGAAGTGTGGCGCATGAACCGCGAAGAGATCCGCAATCCCCACCTGATCTACCCGGGTCAGGTCGTCTATCTCGACCGCCGCGGACCGTATCTGCGCCTCGGCAAGCCGGTCGGCGACCCACTCTTCGAGAAGCGCTTCCCGCAGGTCTATTCCGAGCCGCTGGATCGGCCGATCACCAGCATCAACATCGACGCGATCCGCCCGTTTCTGACCAAGCCGCTGGTCGTCGACGAGGAATCGCTGGCCAATTCGGCGACCGTGATCGCGGTCGACGACAACCAGGTGTTTGCCGGCAAGGGTGACACGATCTTCGCCAAGGACGTGCCCACCGGAGCCAACGGCTGGCAGCTCTACCGCCCGGCGGAGCCGATCAAGGATCCGATCAGCGGCGAAGTGCTGGCCTACGAGGCGTTCCACCTCGGCAACGCCCAGGTCGTCGAGGACGGCGACCCGGCAACCCTCCGGGTCACCGAAGGACTCGAAGAGATCGGCAAGGGCGATCGCATGCTGCCCAGCGGCAGCGAGGAATTCTTCAGCTACGCACCGCATGCCCCGGAGGGCGAGGTCGCGGCCCGTATCACCGGCATCTACGGCGGCGTCAATGTGGCCGGCCGCAACGACGTGATCTCGATCAACCACGGCGCGGCGGCCGGCGCGGCACCCGGGCAGGTGCTGGCCCTCTACCGCAACCGCGGTACGGCCGAGTACGCGGGCGACGGCGTCAAGGAAACCTTCGTGCTGCCGGAGAAGCGCTACGGCCTGATCTTCGTGTTCCGTACCTTCAACCGGATTTCCTACGCGCTGATCCTCGACAGCAACGGTCCGGCGACGGTAGGTGACTCGGTCCGTCAGCCCTGAACCCACCGACGATCTCGCCGACTGGCTGCGCCTCGCCCTGACCCCCGGGCTCGGCGCAGCCGGCCAGCGTGCCCTGCTGGCGGGTATCGGCCTGCCCGGCGAGATACTCGCCGCGCCGCGCCATCAACTGGCTGCCGTGGTCGGCGAAGTGCTGGCCGACCGTGTCCGGGCCGACGACCGGCGCGACGAGGTTGCCGCCCACCTGGCGTGGTCGCGCGAGCCCGGCAACCGGATCCTCTCGCTGGCCGACCCGGACTACCCCCGCAGCCTGCTCAGTACCTCGGATCCACCGGCCCTGCTGTTCGCCAAGGGACGCCTCGAGCTGCTCGCCGGACCGGCACTGGCGATCGTCGGCGCGCGCAGTGCGACACCCCAGGGCGTCGCCAACGCCGAGGCCTTCGCCGCTGCGCTGGCGCGATCCGGCCTGACGGTGGTCAGCGGCCTTGCGCTGGGCATCGACGCGGCCGCCCACCGCGGTGCGCTCGAAGAATCCGGCGGCACCATCGCGGTGGTCGGCACCGGTGCCGACCGCATCTACCCGGCGCGCAACCAGCAACTGGCCCGCCGCATCGCCGAGCGCGGCCTGATCCTCTCCGAATTTGCGCTCGGCACACCCGCCCGCCGCCACCACTTCCCACGCCGCAACCGGCTGATCTCCGGCCTGGCGCGCGGCGTGCTGGTGGTCGAGGCGGCAGTCGGCAGCGGCTCGCTGATCACCGCGCGCCTTGCCGGCGAACAGGGTCGGGAGGTGTTCGCGATACCGGGGTCGATCCATTCACCGCTGTCCAAGGGCTGCCACCGCCTGATCCGCGAGGGTGCCAAACTGGTCGAGGCGGCGGCGGACGTTCTCGAGGAGCTGGGCTGGGCGCCGACCGCCGCCCCGCGTCCGACGGCGGTTCCGACGGCAGGCGCCGGTGAGCAGCGCCTGCTGTCGGCAATGGGCCATGATCCCGTGGACACCGACACGTTGCTGCAGCGCAGCGGGTTGACGACGGAGGTCCTGTCCGCCATGCTGCTGGCGATGGAACTCGACGGGCGGGTGGCCAGGCTGCCTGGCGGTCGGTTCCAGCGCATCCTGTAGTCATCGGGCGCAGCCATGTTCGACATCCTCGTCTACCTGTTCGAAAACTACGTCCATGTCCGGGCCTGCCCCGAAGGCGATCAACTGGCACGCAAGCTGTCTGCCGCCGGTTTCGAGAACGAGGAGATCTCGGAAGCCCTGGCATGGCTCGAAGGCCTGCGGCGCGAACCCGAGCTGCCCGAGATCTCCCCCGACAGCGATTCGGTGCGGATCTTCGCCAGCGAGGAACTGAATCGCCTGGACGCCGATTGCCGGGGCTTCCTGGCCTTTCTCGAAGACGCTGGCGTGCTCGACGCCCTGACCCGCGAGATGATCATCGAGCGGGCGATGGCGCTGCCGGATCACCGCCTCACCCGCTCGCGGCTGAAGGTCATCGTGCTGATGGTGCTGTGGCGTCAGGAACAATCGATCGACACGCTGATCCTCGACGAATTGCTGACCGAAGAGGACGAGGATCCCGACCCGACCTTCCACTGAGGGCGCAGCCCTCTTCCAGCCCGGCCCGTCCGGCGTCGACAGCGCCGTCAATCCTGCGGCGCCTTGCCAGTCCCTCGGCGGCATCCGTATCATGCGGCGCTTCGAACACCCCAACGGACTTCCATGACGAAGTCCCAGAGCCGGGAAGTCATGAGCAAGCAACTGATCATCGCCGAGAAGCCGTCGGTCGCGCAGGACATCGCCCGTGCGTTGGGCGGCTTCACCAAGGACAAGGACTACTTCGAGTCCGACGACTACGTGCTCTCTTCGGCGGTGGGTCACCTGCTGGAACTGAGCGTTCCGGAGGAATACGAAGTCAAGCGCGGCAAATGGTCGTTCGCGCACCTGCCGGTGATCCCGCCGCACTTCGCGCTGAACCCGATCGGCAAGACCGCCGACCGCCTGAAGCTGCTGACCCGGCTGATCAAGCGCAAGGACGTGGACGGCCTGATCAACGCTTGCGACGCGGGCCGTGAAGGCGAGTTGATCTTCAACTACGTCGCGCAGCACGCGAAGACCGGCAAGCCGGTGCGCCGGCTGTGGCTGCAGTCGATGACGCCGAAGGCGATCCGCGACGGTTTCGGCCAGTTGCGCGAGGCCGAAGAGGTAGAGGGGCTGCGCCAGGCGGCGGTGTCGAGGGCCGAGAGCGACTGGCTGATCGGCATCAACGGCACCCGCGCGATGACCGCCTTCAACTCCAAGACCGGCGGCTTCCACCTGACCACGGTCGGACGCGTGCAGACGCCGACGCTGGCGATCGTGATCGAGCGCGAAGAACGCATCCGGGCATTCAAGCCGCGGGACTACTGGGAGCTCGAGGCGACGTTCGAGGCGGCAGCCGGCGAGTACGTCGGCCGCTGGTTCGACGAGAAGTTCAAGAAGACCGAGGGCGACGAGCACGCCACCGCGACCCGCCTTTGGGAGCAGGCCAAGGCCGAACAGATCGCCCGGCGCTGCGCAGGCCGGCCGGGCAGTGTCGAGGAGGAATCGAAGCCCTCGACCCAGCTCTCGCCGTTGTTGTTCGACCTCACGTCGCTGCATCGGGAGGCCAACGGCCGCTTCGGATTCTCGGCACGCAACACGCTCGCGATCGCTCAGGCGCTGTACGAGCGGCACAAGGTGTTGACCTATCCGCGTACCGACTCGCGCGCGCTGCCCGAGGACTATCTGAATACCGTCGGCGAGGTCATGAAAGGCCTGCCGGCCGAATTCCAGCTGCACGTCGCCAGCATCGAGCGCAATCAGTGGATCAAGCCGAACAAGCGCATCTTCAACAATGCCAAGATCTCGGATCACTTCGCGATCATTCCGACCGGTTCGGCGCCGA
>JAGRGB010000101.1 GCA_020445745.1 Rhodocyclaceae bacterium
GCCAGGGCACTGCCAACAGCAACGACTACAACACCTTCAACATCCAGACCCTGAGCTTCGACCCCGGTCAGACCGTTCAGACGGTACGCGTCGCGATCGTCGACGATACCGACGTCGAGCCCGACGAAACCTTCCAACTGGTATTGTCGAACGCCACCAACGCCACCATTGCA
Source organism: Rhodocyclaceae bacterium (assembly GCA_020445745.1). Classification (GTDB taxonomy): domain Bacteria; phylum Pseudomonadota; class Gammaproteobacteria; order Burkholderiales; family Rhodocyclaceae; genus Cognatazoarcus. The sequence continues at coordinate 174 of JAGRGB010000101.1, forward strand.
ACGCCCAGCGTCACGACGACCATCCTCGACAACGACGGACCACAGGCGGACGGCGTCGAGATCGCACCGATCGCAGACGTGATCGTCGCCGAGGGCGGCAACCGCAGCGTCACGGTCGCGTTCACCGACGGCAACGACGACGGCACCGCAGGGTGGACCTTCCAGGTCGACTGGGACGATGACGGCAGCATCGACCAGCAGGGCTCGATCGCCGCCGGAGCCACCTCGTTCGTGATATCCAGGACCTTTCCCGACGGTCCGGCCAGCCAGACCGCCCGCGTGCGCGTGATCGACGAAGCCGGCACTGACGAAGCCACCGCCAGCTTCACGGTGACCATCGACAACGTGCCGCCCTCGCTCTCGCTGGCCGGTGCAGACATCGCCGCCGAAGGCGATGTCTACACCCTGTCCGGCCTCGACACGCTGCTCGATCCCGGGCAGGACACGCCGACAGCCTATGTCATCGACTGGGGCGACGGCAGCAGCGAGAGCTTCACGCCGGCCGAGTTCCAGGCCCTGGGCGGCTCGACCGGGCATGTCTTTGCCGATGGCCCGGCAAGCACTGAAATCACGGTGAGCGTCACCGACGAGGACGGCACCTTCGTGGCGGGCCGCAAGACCGTGACGGTAGACAACCTCGCCCCGGTGGTCGCGCTGGATGCCGTCGCGGCGCTCAACGAAGGCGACACCTACCTGCTGACGATCACCGGCAGCGATGCCGGCGGCGCCGGCGATCCGCTGAGCTACCTGATCGACTGGGGCGACGGCAGCGCACCTCAGAGCGTCACGCAAGCCGAACTCGATGCGGCCGGCGGCGCCCTCGGGCATGTCTTCGCCGATGACGAGGATGGACCGGTCAATGCGACCTTGCGCACCGTCTCGGTGACCGTGTCCGACGACGACGGCGGCAGCAGCACGGCCACCCGGTCGGTCACGGTCCGCAACGTCGCCCCCTCGCTGGACCTGCTCGGTGCCGATTCGACGGACGAAGGCGGCACATACACGCTCGCCCTCGCCAATCTGGTCGACCCCGGCCAGGACAGCATCACCGGCATATCGATCGACTGGGGCGACGGTTCCGCGCCTGAACAGGTAGTGGGTGTCGGCAATGCCGTGCATGTGTTCGCTGACGATGGTCGCTTCACGGTCGCCGTCACCCTGACCGACGAGGACGGCAGCTACGTCTTCACGAGAGACGTCTCAGTCAGCAACCTGGCACCGATCGTTTCCGTCACGGGCAATGCCGACATCGACGAAGGCAATACCTTCAACCTCGCGATCTCCGGCAGCGATCCGGCGGGTGCCGCCGACCCGCTGTCCTTCACCATCGACTGGGGCGACGGCAGCCCGATCGAGACCGTCAGCCAGGCCGTCATCGACGCCCTCGGCTCGCTCGGCCACGTCTATGCCGACGACGAGGACGGCCCGGTCAATGCCACGCCCCGCACGATCACCGTAATCGCCGACGATGGTGACGGGGGCACGACCTCCGCATCGCACGTCGTAAACGTCCACAATGTCGCCCCGGAGATCGATCTGCTTGGCCCTGCCGGCATCGAGCTCGCTCAGGACTACACGCTCACGCTCGGCCGGATCGTCGACCCTGGCACCGACACCGTCACGATCTTGCGGGTCGATTGGGGAGACGGCAATGTCGAGGAATTCACCGCCGCTGGCGATGTCACGCACCAATATGCGGCAGAAGGCCGGTTCGCGGTCAGCGTCGCACTGATCGACGAAGACGGCACTCACCTCGACGCCGGAACCACCGCTGTCGAGGTGACCCCGCCGACACCCGTGCTGTCGGTCGATGCCGGTGCCGACGCGAGCATCGCCGAGGGCGAGTTGTTCACCCGAACGATCGCGTTCGCGGATGGCGAAGACAACGGTGAGGCTGGCTGGACCTTCCAGATCGACTATGGTGACGGCACCGTCGACACCGGCACGACGCTGGTGCGCAGCCTCGACCTGGCGCACACCTATGCAGATGGCGACGCCAGCCGTCAGGTGCGCATCACGCTGAGTGACGGGCCGGATGAGACCGCCTCCGACAGCTTCAATGTCGCCGTGACCAACCTGGCCCCGGCCCTGTCGATCGCGACCGACGCCGGCCGAGTCGACGAGGGTGGGACGATCCTGCTGACGGTCACCGGCTCCGATCCCGCCGGCGCAGCCGATCCGCTCACCTACACCATCGACTGGGGCGACGGCAGCGCCATCGAGACGATGACCCAGGCCGAGTTGGATGCCGTCGGCAGCGTCGTCGCCCACGTCTTCGGCGACGACGAAGATGGCCCGGTCGATCTCAGCGACCGGCAGGTGACCGTGACGGTGTCGGACGGAGACGGCGGCAGCGCGACCGCTACCGCCACCGTCACGGTGGCCAATGTCGCACCGACGATCCCCCTCTCCGGCGCCAACAGCGTTGCCGAGGGCGACAGCTACGCCCTGGGCCTGGGCGACCTGGTGGATCCCGGCGCCGACTCGGTCAGCGCCTTCGTCATCGATTGGGGCGACGGCAGCCGCGACACCTTCGATGCCGCCGGATTCGCTGCGCTGGCTGGAACCGCCAGCCATGTGTTTGCCGACGGCGATGCCAGCCGCGAGATCCGTGTCACGGTGACCGACGAGGACGGCAGCTTCGTCGCCGGGACCAGGACGGTCGAGGTCACCAATGTCGCGCCGAGCGTCGCCGTCGTCGGCGCCGACAGCATCGACGAGGGCGGCACCTACGCGCTGACGATCACGACCGCCGATGCGGCCGGCGCCGCCGATCCGGTCGGCGTGACGATCGACTGGGGCGACGGCGCCACGCTTCAGAGCCTCGGCGCCGCAGAACTGGCCGCGGCCGGTGGCGTCGTCTCGCACGTCTTTGCCGACGACGAGGACGGCCCGGTCAATGCCACCGGCCGCACGATCGTCGTCACCGCCGACGACGGCGACGGTGGCAGCGCCACACAGACCCGCCATGTGGCCGTCATCAACGTGGCACCGGTCATTGCCCTTGCCGGTGCGGCGAGCGTCGAGGCCGGCAGTGCCTACGCGCTGACCCTGGGTGAGATCACCGACCCCGGCAGCGACACGGTGACGAACATCGTCATCGACTGGGGCGACGGCGACACGACCGAGACGGGCGCCGCCGGCACCGTGTCGCACACCTTTGGCGAGGCCGGCGCCCGCAGCATCGTCGTCAGCCTGGTGGACGAGGACGGCACCCATTCGCCTGCCGGGACCCTCGACATCCAGGTCGAGCCCTTCGACCCGGGCAACCAGCCACCCCAGGTGATCGACGACAGCTACGCTGTCCATGCCGGCACCGCTCTCGACGTCGCCACCGCCGATGGCCTGCTTGCCAACGACCGCGACCCGGACGGCGATCCGCTGCAGGTGCTCGCCGTCGACGGGCCGGCGAACGGAACCCTCGACTTCGATGCGGACGGCGCCTTCCGCTACACGCCGGCGCCCGGCTTCACCGGGACCGAGACCCTTCACTACACGGTCAGCGACGGCATCGATACCGCGCAGGGCACGCTGCAGATCCAGGTCGACAACCAGGCCCCGGCAACCGCGCCGGACAGCTACACCCTGGTGCAGGGCCGGACGATCCTCGTCGATGCAGGCGCCGGCCTGCTCGCCAACGACAGCGACCCCGACGGCGACCTGCTGCAGCTCGAAAACTACCAAGCCGCGGCCAACGGCAGCCTGGTCGTCAACCCCGACGGCTCGTTCAGCTATACGCCGAACGCCGGGTTCAGCGGCACCGAGTCGCTGCAGTACGCCGTCAGCGACGGCACCGTCGCCAGCATCGGCAGCTTCGAGATCACGGTCGAGGCCGTGCAGCTCGAAACGATCCGTATCGGCGACGCACCGACTCGCCTGTCGCGGGCGAATCCGGACGGCTGGCAGCAGGCTTGGCGCCACGATGCGGTCATCATCGAGCACAAGGCAGAGCTGGACAACGGCCAGGAAGCCTGGAGCGACGTCAATCTGCTCAATGTCAGCCCGACCACACTGGCCGGCGGCGACAGCCTGCTCGGCGACCTCGGCGTCAGCGGACGTACCCTGCCGACGACCCTCGCGCCCCAGGAACTCGACGGCACCGAGGCCCTGCGTTTCCTGCTCGACGGCGAGGCCACCGGCGGCCGCGTCGCCGTCTCCCGCTTCTTCCTGTCCGACGACGGCAACGTATTCGCGGAAGCCGGCCGCCTGCAGATGTTCGATGCCCAGGGCAAGCTGGTCGGCGAGCAGCGCTTCACCGCCGACGGCAGCGCGACCCAGGTCGTGTCGTTCGAGTCGGACGTGGCTTTCAGTGAAGTGGTGTTCGCCGCCGGCGCCTACGACGGCGACGGCTTCGTCTTCGGCGCCTATGCCCAGGCCGATGGCAGCTTCGGAAGTCCGGCGTTTGCCGACGACGGCGCCATGCACGGCAGCGACTACATGCTCGACTGGATCGAATTCGATTTCCTGGCGCCGGTGCAAGGCGTCGGCATCGCGAACGACGTCTGAAATCGCAGCGAATCCAAACCCAACCGCAATCCGAACGGAGGTCTCCGAAATGAACGCACTTTCCCTCGCCCGCACGTCGATCGCGTGCTGCGCCCTCGCCCTGGCGCAAGGCGCCGCCGCGGCCGTACTGTACCAGCAGGCGCCGGCCGACCACACCATCGATGCCAACTTCATCCAGGCCGACGTGTTCGGCGCCGGCACCGGCTTTGCGGGCAACCAGAACGCCGAAAACTTCTCGCTTGGCGCACTTTCCACGGTGACCGGTTTTGGCTGGTTCGGCACTCCGGTCGTCGACCCCGCCGACTTCGTCGTGCGCTTGTTCGCCGACCCGGGCGACACCCCGACGACACTGGCAGGCAGCGTGCAGGCCGTGGCTACCGGCCTGTTCGACAATTTCCAGGAAGAAGTCTTCGAATACCGCTTCACGCTGGCCGGCAGCCCCCTCGATCTGGTCGGCGACTACTTCCTGTCGGTGCTGCTGGACGCCGCACCGAGCGGCCAGCCATGGTGGTGGCTGGCGAGCAACGACGGCGAGGGCAGCAGCCTGGTGCGGGGCGTCGACAGCGACCCGTGGATCGCCGAGGTGCCTGACCTGTCGCTGACGGTGGTCGGCGAGCGCGTTGCCGCCAATGTCCCCGAGCCCGCGACCTGGTCGCTGCTGGCGATAGCCGCGGTCGCCGGCCTCGGCCGGCGCGGCCAGGCACGGCGCTGACCCAGCCGGCAAGCTCTCCGGCCGACCCCGCGCTCTGAAGGAGCACCATTGCCCGTGTCGCGCACACCCGTACCCCTGTTTCGGCAAGCCATGGACACGGCCCGCAAGGGCCTTGCCCAGGTCGCCTTCTTCAGCCTTTTCATCAATGCGCTGATGCTGACGTCCTCGATCTACATGCTGCAGGTGTACGACCGGGTGCTGGCCTCGCGCAGCGAACCGACCCTGCTCTATCTGACGCTATTCGCGGCGGCCTGCCTGGCCACCCTCGGCCTGCTCGACACCGTGCGCTCCCGCCTGCTGGTACGCATGGGTGCGCACTTCGACGCCCAATTGAGCGGGCCGGCCTTCGAGCGCGTGCTGGGATCGGGACGCAGTCCGCAGATGCTTCGCGATCTCGATAGCCTGCGCACCTTTCTGACCGGCCCCCACGTCCTGAGCCTGCTCGATGCGCCGTGGATGCCGATCTACATCGCGCTGGTGTATCTGCTTCATCCGCTGCTCGGCCACGTGGCGCTGGCCGGCGCCATCACCCTGTTGCTGCTGGGGCTGTGGAACGAGCGCAGGACCCGGGCGATTCTCGCCGAGGCCGGCAGCGAGCTTGCCGCCGGCCATCAGTTCGCGGAACTGTCCGGCCGCAATGCCGAGGCGGTGCGCGCCATGGGCATGCTGCCGGGGCTCGCCACGCTGTGGCGCCGGCGACATGATCTCGGCCTCGGTCTGCAGGGGCTCGCCAGCGACCGGGCGGCCTCCGTCGCGTCCAGCGCCAAGGCGCTTCGCTTCATGCTCCAGGTCGGCATCCTCGGCGTCGGCGCCTGGCTGGTGATCCGCGAACAGACCACCGCCGGCGTGATGATCGCCGCATCGATCGTGATGGGGCGGGGCCTGGCACCCGTCGAGGCAGCGATCGGCGGCTGGCGGGGCTTTCTGGCGGCCCGGCAGGCCAGGGTGCGGCTCGCGGAGGAGTTCGGTGATCAGAGCGCCGCGCCGCAGTCCATGCCGCTGCCGGCTCCCCGCGGCGCGCTTGCCTTCGAGGGTGTTTCCGGCGGTCCGCCGGGCTCCCGCGCGGTCACCGTGCGCGAACTCGCGTTCCGGATCGAAGCGGGTAGCTGCCTCGGCATCACCGGTCCCAGCGCGGCCGGCAAGTCAACGCTGCTGCGCCTCGCGTTGGGCATCTGGCGACCGCTGACCGGGGTCGTGCGGCTGGACGATGTCAATGTCGCGGACTGGGACCGTCACGACCTCGGCCCCCACATCGGCTACCTGCCGCAGGACATCGAACTCTTTCCGGGAAGCGTGGCAGACAACATCGCCCGCTTCGGCGAGGTCGATGCCAGGGAGGTCGTGGACGCCGCCGCGCTCGCCGGCGCCCATCGCATGATCCTGGAACTGCCGAACGGCTACGACACCGAGATCGGCGCCGGCGGCGTCAATCTCTCAGGCGGACAGCGCCAGCGCATCGGCCTGGCGCGTGCGTTCTATCGGCGCCCACCGCTCGTCGTGCTGGACGAGCCGACGTCGAACCTCGACGCCGAGGGCGAGAACGCGGTGCGCCGGGCGATGGACGCCCTGCGCGCCGCCGGCCGCACCGTGCTGGTGGTCGCGCACCGCCCGGCGCTGCTCGGCGGCACCGACAAGATGATGGTGATCCAGAACGGCCGGATCGCGGCCTTCGGCGACACCGGCGAGCTCATGCCGCAGATAACCCGGCGGGTCGCCGGCCGGCCGGCGGCGACGCCGTCGCCGGCGGAAGGGGGGCTGTGCCGTGCCTGACAAGCCATCCCGCAGCCTCGACGGGCTGGTCGTCGGCGAAGACGCGGCCGACCGTGAATTCCGCGAATGGACACGCTTCGGCATGCTCGTGCTGCTGCTGAGCTTCGGCGTCGCCATCGCCTGGTCGTCGGCAGCGCCGCTGGCCAGCGCGGTGGTGGCGCCGGCCGTCGTCAAGGTGGATTCGAACCGCAAGAAGATCCAGCACCAGGAAGGCGGCGTGATCAAGCAGATCCTGGTGCGCGACGGCGATCGCGTCCGCGCCGGCGATGTGCTGGTGCGCCTGGACGAAACCCGCGCCAGCGCGTCGGCCGGCGTCATCCAGTCCCAATACGATGCCGCGCTCGCGCTGCGCTCGAGGCTAGAAGCCGAGCGCGACAAGACGGCTGCGATCGACTGGCCCGACGAGTGGCGAGGTCGCAGCACCGAGCCGGCGCTGGAGGCATTGCGCAAGGCCCAGCAGACCCAGTTCGCTGCGCGGCGCGCCTCGATCGTCGGCCAACTGGCCATCCTCGACCAGCAGATCGCGTCCAAGCGCAGCGAAATACGGGGCCTAGAAGGCCAGCGCACCGCCAGGACTGCCCAGCTGAACAGCCTGCGAACCGAACTCGACGGCCTGACCGGCCTGCTCGGCAAGGGTATGGTCGAGCGCACCAAGTATCGCAACCTCGAGCGCGAGATCGCGCGAGTCGGGGGCGAGCTCGGCGAGCATGTCTCCGACATCGCCGCGGCACGCTCGCTGATCGGCGAGAAGGAACTCGAGAAGTTCCAGTTGCGCAAGGCCTTCCACGAGGAGGTCGCCGACGAGTTGCGTCGGGTGCAAACCGAGATCTTCGACTACCGGCAGCGCATCGATGCCGCGCGCTACGTTCTCGCACAGACGGAACTCCGGGCCCCGACCGACGGCATCGTCACCGGCCTGCAGGCTCACACCGAAGGCGGCGTCGTCGGTCCTGGCGAGGTCCTGATGCAGATCGTTCCGGACGATCACCTGATACTCGAGGCCAAGGTTTCGCCCCAGGACGTCGACCGCATCCGCGTCGGCCTGCAGGCGGGGATCAAGCTCTCCGCCTTCGACCAGCGCACACTGCCGGAGCTGAACGGAAGGGTCACCTACCTGTCGGCCGACACCATCGAAGACCAGCGTACCGGCACCAACCATTTTCTGACGCGGATCGAAGTGCCCGACACCGAGCTGGCGCGCCTCGACGGCCACCGGATCCAGCCAGGAATGATCGCCAACGTCTTCGTCCGCACCGGCGAGCGCACGTTCATCGACTACCTGCTCCATCCGGTGGTGGCGAGCTTCGACAAGGCCTGGCGCGAACGCTGATCCGGTGGCGGCAGAACTCGGCGTCGCAAGTCCGCGTCGCCGTCGCTGCCCGCCTCGCCAGGCGGGCATCGTCATCGCCTCATCCGCTGTAAGGATCCCGCATTGGCGGCGACAATTCGTTCGGCCTCTTCCGAATTTCGGTAATGGATGCATCCGAGCATGTCGCAGCAAGGTACGACGATCGCGATCCTCGCCCGCGCGCCCGAGCCGGGCCGCAGCAAGACCCGGTTGATCCCGCGCCTCGGCGCGGCCGGCGCGGCGACCCTGCAGCGGCGGCTGACCGCGCGGGCGGTCAACACCGCCTGTGCCGCCGCACTCGGTCGGGTCGCGCTGTGGGGCACCCCCGACCACCGTCATCCGAGCTTCGCCGCCCTTGCCCGGGAGCGCTCGCTGGAACTTCATAGCCAGGTCGATGGCGATCTCGGCGCACGCATGCTGGCGGCAGTCGCGGCGGGGTCGGCCGCCGGCGGGGTGCTGGTGATCGGCACCGACTGCCCGGCGCTGGTGCCGGCACACCTGCGCGACGCCGCCGCGGCGCTCGGCCGCGGCCGCGATGCAGTGGTGATCCCGGCCGAGGACGGCGGCTACGTGCTGATCGGTCTGCGCTGCGCCGAGCCGGCGGTGTTCGAGGACATCGACTGGGGGGGCGCGGAGGTCATGGCCCGGACCCGCGAGCGACTGGCCGGGTGTGGGCTGCGCTGGCACGAGCTGCCGCCGCTGTGGGACGTGGATCGGCCCGCCGACGTCGGGCGCGTGGCGAGACGCTGGCCGCAACTGATCGATGGCCTGCCGGCACGCTGAACACCGGCGTCCTTTGCTTCAGGCGCGGTCGCGCCAGCGATGCCCCTCGAACAGCGGATCGAGCGGCGTGTGGAACAGGTGGTTGGCGTAGTTGCTGAGGGTCTTGACGGCAATCGCCAGCACGATCTCCAGAATCTGACGCTCGCCGTAGCCGGCATCGAGGAAGGCCGCCACGTCGGCCTTCGAGGGCAGCCCGCGGGCACGCACCATCCGCCTCGTGAACCCGGCCAGGGCAGCCAGGCGCGCGTCGGCGATCGGCCGGTCATCGCGGATCGCGGCGACCACCTCCGGTGCCAGGCCCGATTTGGCCTCGGCCAGCATCGAATGGGCACTGACGCAATACTCACAGGCATTCTCCCGGCTGATGACCAGGAACACCGTCTCCTGCTCGGGCGGTGTGAAGCCGGAGTCGGCACGAAAGGCGGCGTAGCCGTCGAGATAGGTATTGAGCAGGCCCGGCGAGTTCACCATCCGGGCGTACATCTCGGGGATGAATCCGACCTGCTCTTGGGCCTTTTCCAGCACCGACGCCCGCTGGGGATCGGCGCTCTCGACACTGATCACGGGCAATTGCAGCTGATGTTCGGCAAGCATGGCTACCTCCTTCGGATGGCGGACGATCGAGCGGCGGCGCGAGGCTCGCCATTCCAATTGTCGCCCCTGCGAGGCGACGCTTACAGCTTCGGCCGCCGGCAGCGGCCGAGCTGCGTCCGGACGTTCCGGGTCACCGCGCGGGCCCGTTCGCCCGGTCCTGTGCACCGGTGGTGGTATCGGCCCACGCGGCCGGGCAGTTTGCCCGCCCCACACGCGGACACCCGCTGCCGAGGCTTGCCGGATCATTCGTTCTTGGGCTTTTCGTCGCGCGCGTACTAGCCTTTGGACATTGACGGTACGTTTTGGCCGGCGATCAAGCGGCCGGCGCCTGCCTCCGGCATCGGACTCGATGCCGGAGGCAGGGTGCCGTGCCGCTGCCGCCCTGACGGCCGCCGCCACCCGGGGTGGTCCGAATGATCCGACACGCAGGCAATGTCGGCCTGCACGATCCGTCGCGCGCGCTCGCCAGCTGCGGCGTCGGCGCGATCGCCGACCTCGACGGCCGCGCCAGCCACGAGATCGTGGAACTGGGCTTCGAAGCCCTGGAGAACCTCGACCATCGAGGCGCCCGCGGCGCGGAGCACAACACCGGCGACGGCGCCGGCATGCTGATCCAGAAGCCCCATGCGCTGTTTGCGGCCGAGGTGCCGGGGCTGCCGGCGGCCGACCGCTACGGCGTCGGCCAGGCCTTCCTGCCCCGCGACGAGGCCTGCTGCACGCAACTGTGCCGGCTGATCGAGGAGCGCGTCGCGGCCGACTCGCTGATCTGGCTGGGGTGGCGGCCGGTCCCCACCGGCGACGCCGACCTCGGCGACGGCGCGCGGCGCAGCGAGCCGCGGGTGCGGCAATTCTTCGTCGGTGCGCCAGCGGGGATGAACACCGCCGCCCTCGACACCCGTCTGTACCTGTTGCGGCGAGGCATCGAGCGCGCTGCCCGCGCCGAGGGCTTCACCCACGATGCCTTCTACCTGTGCTCGCTCGATCGCCGCCGCGTGGTCTACAAGGGTCTGCTGACCTGTACCCAGTTGCGCCGCTACTATCCCGACCTGTCCGACCCCCGTCTGGTGTCGGCGCTGGCGCTGGTGCACTCGCGCTTCTCGACCAACACCCTCGGTGCGTGGCACCTGGCCCACCCCTATCGCTGCCTGGTGCACAACGGCGAGATCAACACCCTGCGCGGCAACCGCAACTGGATGAAGGCCCGCGAGCCCGAACTGGCCTGCGAGCGCTTCGGCGCCGACATCGAGCGACTGGTGCCGCTGCTCGACGATGGCGACAGCGACTCCGCGGCCCTCGACCAGGTGCTGGAGCTGCTCGTCGAGAGTGGTCGACCGCTGGCCCACGCGCTGCGAATGATGATTCCGGAGGCCTGGCACAAGGACCGCGAAATGTCGCCGGCGCGACGCGCCTTCTATGCCTTCCATGCGATGCTGATGGAGCCCTGGGACGGACCGGCGCTGGTCGTCACCAGCGATGGCCGGCGGATCGCCGCCGCCCTCGACCGCAACGGGCTGCGCCCGTGCCGCATCCAGGTCACCAGCGACCGGCTGCTGGTGCTGGGCAGCGAGACCGGGCTGATCGAGCTGCCGGCCAATCGCATCGTGTTCCGCGGGAGGTTGCAGCCCGGCCAGCTGTTCCTGGCCGATCCCGGACGCGGCGGCATCGTGGACCAGCGCGCGATCTTTGCCGAGCTCGCCGCGCCGCCCTATCGGCACTGGCTGGCGCGCCACGCGGTGCCGCTGCGCGCCGGCGCGCCGGCCGTGGAGCCGCCGCCACCGGCGCTGCCACTGGCGACGGCCCAGCGCGCCTGCGGCTACACCCTGGAATCGATCCAGCGCTTCCTCGAACCGATGGCCCGCGATGGCAAGGACCCGATCGGGGCGATGGGCAGCGACACGCCACCGGCCGCGATGTCCGCGTTGCCGCGGCCCCTGTTCCATTACTTCAGCCAGTTGTTCGCCCAGGTATCGAATCCGCCCCTCGACTACCTGCGCGAGGATCTGGTCACGTCCCTGGCATCGCCGCTCGGCCGTCAGCGCAATCTGCTCGATGCCACACCCGAGCATTGCCGCCAGGTGCTGCTCGACTCGCCGATTCTGTCCGGCGGCGATCTCGCCCGACTGCCGGCCCTCGAGCGCAGCGGCATCACGGTCGGCCGCCTCGACACCACCTGCGAGCCGGCGACGCCCTTCGAGCAGGCGCTGGCGGGCCTGACCGGAGCCGCCGAGGCGGCGCTGGGCGACGGCTGCGAGATCCTGCTGCTCGACGATCGTGACCTCGGGCCGTCGCGGATGGCGCTGCCGGTGTTGCTGGCGGTGGGCGCCCTGCACCATCACCTGCTGCGCAGGGGCCTGCGCGCCCGCTGCGGCATCGTGGTCGACAGTGCACAGCCGTGCCGGGTCCATGACTTCTGCACGCTGCTCGGCTACGGCGCCGACGCCATCCACCCCTGGCTGGCCTACGCCAGCGTGGCCCGGCTGAGCGCCGGTGACCGCGATCCGGCCGCCGGCCGGCAGGCGCTGGACAACTACCGCGCCGCCCTCGAGGACGGCATCCTGAAGGTCATGTCGAAGATGGGCATCTCGACCCTGCAGGCCTATCGCGGCGCCCAGGTGTTCGAAGCACTCGGTCTCGACGAGGCCTTCGTCGATGCCTATTTCACCGGCACGCCGTGCCCGGTGCCCGGCGTCGGACTGGCGCATTTCGAGCATCAGGCGCGGGCACTGCATGCCGCCGCGTTCGCGCCGCCGATGGCCGGCGAGCTGACGCTGCCGACCGGCGGCGAGTACTACTGGCGCCGCGACGGCGAAGCCCATCAGTGGAGCCCGCAGACCATCGGCCTGCTCCAGCAGGCCGCCCGGCGCGGCGACCGCGCCGCCTACCGGGCCTTCGCGGCCGAGGTCGACGCGCAGGGCGGTCGCGCCCAGACCCTGCGCGGCCTGCTCGAGTTCGTGGCGGAGCCCGAGGACGCGATTCCCCTCGAGCGCGTCGAATCGGCGGACAGCCTGCTGCGGCGCTTCTCGACCGGTTCGATGTCGTTCGGCGCGCTGTCGCGCGAGGCCCACGAGGCGCTGGCGGTCGCGATGACCCGTGTCGGCGGCAAGAGCGGCAGCGGCGAGGGCGGTGAACAGGTCGAACGCTTCGGCAGCGAACGCGAATGCTCGATGAAGCAGATCGCCAGCGGTCGCTTCGGCGTCACCGCCCACTACCTGGCCAGTGCCCGCCAGATCGAGATCAAGATGGCCCAGGGCGCAAAGCCCGGCGAGGGAGGAGAACTGCCGGGAGGCAAGGTCGGCGAGGAGATCGCTGCGGTGCGTTTCACGACGCCCGGCGTCGGCCTGATCTCGCCACCACCGCATCACGACATCTACTCGATCGAGGACCTGGCGCAGTTGATCCACGATCTCAAGTGCGCGAATCCCCAGGCCGAGATCCACGTCAAGCTGGTGGCGGTCGCCAATGTCGGCACGATCGCCGCCGGCGTTGCCAAGGCGCGGGCCGACGCGATCCTGATCAGCGGCGACTCCGGTGGCACCGGCGCGGCACGCAAGACGTCGATCAAGTCGGCCGGCGCGGCATGGGAGGTGGGGCTCGCCGAGACCCAGCAGGTGCTGCTCGCCAACCGCCTGCGGTCGCGGGTACGGCTGCGCGTGGACGGCGGCCTGAAGACCGCACGCGACGTCGCCATCGCCGCGCTGCTCGGCGCCGAGGAGTTCGGCTTCGGCACCGCGGCGCTGGTGGCCCTGGGATGCGTGATGCTGCGCAAGTGCCACTGCAACACCTGCTCGGTCGGCGTCGCCACCCAGGACCCGGCGCTGCGGGCGCGCTTCGCCGGCCTGCCCGAGCATGTCGTGACCTATCTGCGCTTCGTCGCCGACGAATTGCGCGAGATCATGGCGCGGCTCGGTTTCGCCACCCTCGACGACATGGTCGGCCGCGTCGAGCGGCTGCGTCAGCGCGAAGCCGGCGGCGACATGCCCGGTCTCGACCTGTCGCGCTTGCTCCACCGCCCCGAAAGCGACGACGCGCCGCGTCGCACCCACGGCCAGCAGCATCACCTGCAGCGCCACCCGGACCGGCGGCTGATCCGCGCGGCACTGCCGGCCCTCGAACGGGGCCACCCGGTACGCCTGCGCCTGGCGGTGCGCAACCGCGACCGCGCCCTCGGCACGATGCTGAGCTGGACGCTGACATGCCGGCACGGCGCGATCGGCCTGCCACCCGACAGCATCGTCGTGCATTGCATCGGTTCGGCCGGCCAGAGCTTCGGCGCGTTCCTCGCGCCGGGGATCCGGCTGGCACTGGTCGGTGACGCCAACGACTATCTCGGCAAGGGGCTGTCCGGCGGCGTGATCTCGGTGGCACCGCCGGCCGATGCCGGTTTCAGGCCCGAGCGCAGCATCATCATCGGCAACGTCGCGCTGTACGGCGCCACTGCCGGACAGGCCTATGTCCGCGGCATCGCCGGCGAACGCTTCGCGGTGCGCAACTCGGGGGCGCTGGCGGTGGTCGAAGGGATCGGCGACCACGGCTGCGAGTACATGACCGGCGGCGTCGTCGTCGTGCTCGGCGACACCGGTCGCAACTTTGCCGCCGGCATGAGCGGTGGCGAGGCCTACGTGCTCGACCCGGAGGCCCGCCTGCAGCACGCGCTGAACGGCGAGATGGTCACCCTCGAGCGAGTGGGGGACCCGCGCGATCTCGCCGTGCTGCAGCGTCTGCTGGAAAACCATCTGGCAGCCACCGGCAGCGTCACGGCGAGCCGCTTGCTCGCGGCCTGGCCGGATGCCGCTGCGCAGTTCGCCAAGGTCATGCCGCGGGCCTTCGCCGCGGTGGTGCAGCGCCATCACGCGCTCGGACGCGACATTCGCAGCGGTGTGCCGGCGGCGCTGCAGACGGCCGCGTGATGGCGGGAGGTCGACGATGAGCGAGAATCATCCGGACGGCTTTCTCCGAAGCCGGCGCATCCCCATCGCCTACCGCGATCCGCGGCTCAGGACCGGTGACCACCTGCCGGTCCATGCGCCGGACTGGGCTGCCGGACAGCTCCGCGAGCAGGGCAGTCGCTGCATGGACTGCGGCGTACCGACCTGCACGGCCGGCTGCCCGATCGGCAACCTGATCCCGGACTGGAACGATCTGGTCCATCGCGGGCACTGGCGCGATGCGCTGGAGCGTCTGCACGCGACCAACAATTTCCCGGAGTTCACCGCCTATACCTGCCCGGCGCCGTGCGAGCCGGCCTGCGTGCTGGCCACCAACGACGAGGCGGTGACGATCAAGAGCATCGAGCGGGCGATCGTCGACATGGGTTGGCGGCACGGCTGGATCACGGCACAGCCGCCCTCCCGGCGCAGCGGCAACCGCATCGCGGTGGTCGGCAGCGGCCCGGCCGGCCTGGCCTGCGCCCAGCAGTCGAATCGCGCCGGCCATCGGGTCACGGTGTTCGAGCGCGACGACGCGATCGGGGGATTGATGGCCTACGGCATTCCGGACTTCAAGTTCGCCAAGACCCAGCTCGCCCGGCGTGTCGATCAGCTCGAACGGGAAGGCATCGCGTTTCGCCGCGGCTGCGAGATCGGTCGCGACATCCCCCTGGCGAGCCTGCGCGCCGACTTCGACGCGGTGTGCCTGGCGATCGGCGCCCAGGCGCCACGACCGCTCGACGTGCCGGGCCGGCAACTGGCCGGCGTGCACGATGCGATGGACTACCTGTGCCGCGAGAACCGGCGGCAGGCCGGCCGCCCGGTCGACGGGCCGATCGAGGCCGAAGGCCGTGACGTGATCGTGCTCGGCGGCGGCGATACCGGTGCCGACTGCGTTGCCACCGCCCACCGCCAGCATGCGCGTTCGGTGACCCAGATCGCGATCGACGCGCCGCGTCCGCTCGATCGCCCGGCCGACAACCCGTGGCCCTGGTGGCCCCGGACGCAACAGCCGAGCTATGCCCTCGACGAAGGCGGACGGGCGGAATACAACCTGGACTGTGGCGCCTTCATCGACAGCGACGGCGACGGCCACGTGGACGCGGTGCGTTTCGAGCGGGTCCGCTGGCAACACGACGACCGCGGCCGACGCCGCGGCAAGACCGTCGTCGACGACGTGCGCCTGCCGGCCGGCCTGGTATTGATCGCCACCGGCTTCACCGGCCCGCGGCTGGACCGCCTGGCGGAACAGGGCCTCACCACCGACAGCGGCGGCCGGTTGCGGGCCGACGATCGAATGATGACTTCGCTGCCCGGGGTGTTCGCGGCCGGCGACGCCTGCCGCGGCGCGTCGCTGGTGGTATGGGCGATCGGCGAGGGGCGTGACTGCGCCCGCTGCATCGACGTCTATCTGAGCGGTAACAGCACGCTGCCGGCCAGCCTGCGCAGCGGCGGCCGGCCCCTCGGCGGCTGAGCGCCGGCCCCTCGGCGGCCGGCGCCACCGCTCACTTCGGTTGCGGCACGATGCGCAGATAGGGCTTCGGAGCCTTCCAGCCGTTCGGGAAGCGCTCGCGGGCCTCGTCGTCCTTGACCGCCGGTACGATGATCACGTCTTCACCCTGCCGCCAGTTGACCGGCGTCGCCACCTTGTGCGTCGCGGTCAGCTGACACGAATCGAGGACCCGCAGCACCTCGTCGAAATTCCGCCCGGTACTCATCGGATAGGTGATCATCAGCTTGATCTTCTTGTCCGGACCGATCACGAACACCGAGCGTACCGTCGCGTTGTCGGCCGCAGTGCGATCCTTGACCTCGCCGCTGGCATTCGGATGCAGCATGTCGTAGAGCTTCGCCACCTGCATGTCGGTATCGCCGATCAGCGGGTAGTTGACCGCCGCGCCCTGGGTCTCCTCGATGTCGCCCAGCCAGCGCCCGTGGTCCTCGACCGAATCGACCGACAGGCCGATGACCTTGCAATTGCGCTTCGCGAACTCGGGCTTCAGCCTGGCCATGTAGCCGAGCTCGGTGGTGCAGACCGGCGTGAAGTCCTTCGGATGGGAGAACAGGATCGCCCAACCGTCACCGATCCACTCGTGGAACCGGATCGTGCCTTCCGTGGTCTGGGCGGTGAAATCCGGTGCGTCGTCACCAATGTGCAGTCCCATGATCGCCTCCTGCTGAGGCAGTCCCGGATCGCGGCGCCGCTGCCGCCCGATCCCGGGCCGCCCGATTCTCGTCGGATTGTCGCGGCCGCCAGTGAAGCGCGCGCCGGCCGCGGTCATGTGACCATCATCCGTCGGAGGCGTTCCGCGACCGAGCGAGCCCGGCGCGCCGGAGCACGGCAGGGCGGCGGCGGCGCGGGACGCGCCGGATCCGGATGGCGACGAGCCGATGACGCGGGGCCGCCGGGCGGCTGCACGTGCGCCGGCCGCCCGGCCGGCGTCAGTCGGGCAGCGCGATCCTGCCGTCCTTGCTGTACTGGTAGTCGTGGAACACGTGCTCTGCGGTGAGCAGGCGGTAGTTGCCGTCTTCGAGCTTGTGGCTGGTGTCCTTCAGACGATAGGTGTAGTGGCCGCAGGTCCAGCAGTCGAAATTGCGCATGTGGGTGCACAGGCAGGTCTTCTCCCGCACCGATACCCGCTTTGCCCCGGGATGGGCGGCGACGGTCTTGTTGTAGGCGTCGACGTACTGGCAGCGGCCCTTGCTGTCGAGCAGGTAGCCGTAGGCCTCGCAGTTGGGACGGATGCCGGCGCCGATCGCCGGACTGCTCTTGAGCATCCGCATCGGGTAGCCGGTGGGCGAAATCTGATTGACCTCGATCTCGTCCTCGCTGGCCTTGAAGTAGTGCTGCTTGACGTCGTCGGGCAGGCCGCACTCCTTCGACACGGTGAATCGCGTCGCCACCTGGACGGCGCCGCAGCCGCTGTCCAGGTAGGCCACCGCGTCACTGCCGGTGAAGATGCCACCGGCCGGGATCAGGGGGATGTCCACGTGGTTGTCGGTCATCCACTTCTGGATCTCGGCGACGATCGTCGCCAGGTCGTATTCCGCCCAGTCCATGCCGAAGCCGAGGTGGCCGCCGGCCAACGGGCCCTCGACCACGACGTAGTCCGGCAGGCGGTCGGTGCGGGCGCTCTTCTTCAGGAACAACTGCAGCGCCCTCAGCGAGGAGACGATGATGCCGAGCTTGGCATCCCGGAAGCGCGGATGGTCCTCGATCAGCGAGAACGAACCGAGGTGCAGCCCGGCGGCCAGCGTGATGCCGTCGATGCCGGCGTCGAGCGCCGCCTTGAGACGCACCTGCAGCGTCTCCTTGGGCGCGTTCATCGTCAGTTTTTCCATGCAGTTGATGAACACAAGCCCGTCGCCGCGCTTGCGCTCCATCGCGCCGCGCACGTGCAGATGGGTCGCCTCGGCGACCTTGCCGAGGTTGAACTGCACCACCGACTTGTCCGTGTTGGCGACGTTGAACTTGTACAGCTTCAACTTCTCGCGCACGTACTTGGTGTTGTAGCGGCGATCGGCGACGGTCTTGATCATCGCGTCCGAGATGTGGCCGATGCCGCCGAGCCGGGCGGCCTCGAGGGCGAGGTCGGCGGTCGAGATGTCGACACCCATGCCGCCGACCATGATCGGCACCACCTCCTTCTCGCCCAGCTTCAGTCGGAAATCGTCAACGCATTTCATCGTTCATCCCTCGACCGCCCCGGACCGGACCGGATGCGCGGCCTGTTCGTTTGGCACGACGTCGCGCGGCGCCCCGCCGTCGAATCGTCGTCGGCCCCATGGGCACCACGCACCGGACCCTCCCTCCGGTACGCGTGGACCTGCGGCGAAAAGCCCGTAATTGTACGCCAAAGCCTGCCGTGCGCCGAGTCGCGCCGCCACCGCCACCAGTTGCCGACGGCCGAGCGGGCGCCGCCGAACCTGCGGCGGCGGGCGCCGGCGCCTTCGCGCGGCCTGCGTCGTGGGCGAAGGAATCGATCTACCGATCGCGACACCGGGCGCCGGCCGATAGCGCGGCAGCGCCCCGCGAATGCGGGCTAGAATCCCCTCCTCCGATCGCCGGTCGGTATCCGCCCCCCCTTCGATCCCCGTTTCAACCCGGCCCCCGCACCCGGGCCGCACCAGAGGTCTTCCCTGCCGCCATGCACAACGATCTGAAGATTTTCGCCTGCAGCTCGAATCCCGCGCTCGCCGCCGAGATCTGCCGGCACCTCGGGGTGCGGGCCAGCCCGCTGCGCCTGTCCCGCTTCTCGAACGACAATCTGTTCGTGCAGATCCTCGAGAACGTGCGGGAACGCGACGTCTTCGTGCTGCAATCCTTCACCCAGCCGGTCAGCGACAACATCATGGAGCTGCTGATCACCCTCGACGCGCTGCGCAGTGCCTCCGCCGGCCGGGTCACCGCGGTGATCCCCTACTATTCGTACGCCCGGTCGGACAAGAAGGACGCGCCCCGCATCTCGATCGCCGGCCGCCTGGTCGCCGACCTGCTGCGCACCGCAGGCGCCGACCGGGTGCTGACGATGGATCTGCATGCCGACCAGGTGCACGGCTTCTTCAGCATGCCGGTCGATCACCTGACGGCGATCCCGACGCTGGCCGCCCATTTCCGGAAGAGCCAGGATCTGGCGAGGATGGTCGCGGTCGCCACCGACGCCGGCGGCGCCAAGCGTGCCGGCCGCTTCGCCGAGAAGCTCGACATACCGCTGGCGATCGTCGACAAGCGGCGGATCAGCGACACCGACGTGCACCAGGGTCAGGTGGTGGGTGACGTCGCCGGCATGGACGCGGTGATCTTCGAGGACGAGATCGCCACCGGCGGCACGCTGGTCGCCACCGTCGAAACGCTGCGCCGCGCCGGTGCCCGTCGGGTCATGGCCGGTGCGGTGCATCCGGTCCTGTGCGGCCCGGCGATCGATCGCCTGGCCGACTGTGCGCTCGACGCGATCGTCACCACCGACACCGTCTCGGTCGCCGAAGAAAAGCTCGCACGCCTGCCGCAGTTGCGATTGCTGTCGGTGGCACCGCTGCTGGCGGCCGCGATCGAGCGCATCCACAGTGGCGAGAGCGTCGGCGCGCTGTTCGACTGAGCCGCCCCTCAGGCGGCCATCTCCCGCAACGCGTCGAGGGCTTCTTCGAGACGCTCGATGGCGGTCACCTCGAGGCCCGCGATCGACTGCTTCGGCGCGTTGGCACAGGGGATCAGGGCGCGCCGGAATCCCAGCTTGGCCGCCTCGCGCAGTCGCTCCTGGCCCCGCGGCGCCGGACGGATCTCGCCAGCCAGGCCGATCTCGCCGAACACCACCAGGCCGTCCGGCAACGCGCGATCGCGCAGCGAGGAGACGATCGCCAGCAGCACCGCCAGGTCGGCTGCCGGTTCGGCGATGCGCACCCCGCCGACGGCATTGACGAAGACGTCCTGGTCCGAGCAGACGATGCCGGCATGCCGGTGCAGCACGGCCAGCAGCATCGCCAGCCGGTTCTGGTCGAGGCCCACGGTCAGCCGGCGCGGGCTCGGGCTGCGTGCCTCGTCCACCAGCGCCTGGACCTCCACCAGCAGCGGTCGCGTACCCTCCTGGGTGGCCAGGATGCAGGCGCCCGCCACCTGCTTGTCGTGATGCGACAGGAACAGCGCCGACGGGTTGCCGACGCCACGCAGCCCGCGGTCGGTCATGCCGAACACCCCCAGTTCATTGACCGCGCCGAAGCGGTTCTTGATCGCCCGCACCAGGCGGTACGCGGAATGGCCGTCGCCCTCGAAATACAGCACCGTGTCGACGATGTGCTCGAGCACCCGCGGCCCGGCCAGCACGCCGTCCTTGGTGACGTGACCGACCAGCACCATGCTCACCCCACCCTGCTTGGCATAGCGGGTCAACTGGGCCGCACATTCCCGCACCTGGCCGACCGAACCGGGCGCCGAGGCCAGGCCGTCGGAATAGAGCGTCTGCACCGAGTCGATCACCACCACCTCGGGCCGGTGCGCCCGCAGCGTCTCGAGGATGCGCTCGAGGCTGATCTCGGCCAGCAACTGCAGGCCGCCCGGCGGCAGCTGCAACCGCCGGGCGCGCATCGCGATCTGCTCGCCGGACTCCTCGCCGCTGACATACAGCGCGCGGCAGCGCTCGGCGATCGACGACAAGGCCTGCAACAGCAGCGTGGACTTGCCGATCCCCGGATCGCCACCGATCAGCACCACCCCGCCGGCCACCAGTCCGCCGCCGAGCACACGATCGAACTCGGCAATGCCGGTCGACGTGCGAGGCCGTTCGCGGGGCTCGATCTCGGCCAGCGACAGCAGTCCCCCGGCGTCGCCGGCCAGCGGTGCGTAGCGGTGGGGGGCGGGCGCGGCGAGACTCTCGGCGCTGTGCTCCGCCAGCGTGTTCCAGGCACGACAATGGGGACACTGGCCCTGCCAGCGCGGCGCCTGGCCGCCGCACTCGCCGCACACGAACGCGGTCCTGCTACGGGCCACGAACCAGTTCCACTTCCGCGTTCAGTTCCGACAGCCGTTGCAGCTCCTGGGTCGCGAAATCGGCAAACGTGGTGATCAGCCGGGAGCGGAAACGATCGCGCGGGAAGATCACCTCGAGCGGCGTCGCCAGCGGCGGATCGAGCGATATCGCGACCAATGAGCCTTCGCGGACGTCACGTATGATCGCTGCCCGCGACGCGATGGCGTAGCCGAAGCCGCTTCGCGCGAGCTGCTTGACGGCGGCCAGCGAACCCAGTTCCGCACACACCGGCACCTCGGCGATGGCGATGCCGGCGGCCTCGAAGTAGAACTCCGCCAGGTCACGGATGGCGTTGCCCGGCTCGCGGGTGATGAACTCGTGACCGACCAGGTCATAGGCGCCCAGCACCCGGGTGCCGGCCAGCGGATGGCGGGCGGAGCAGATCACCATCAGCTCGTCGTGGGCCGCTGCACGACGCTCCAGCGATGCATCCTCGGTAATGATCTCGATCAAGCCGAGGTCGAGGTCACGGTGCGCCACCCGCGCCTCGATGTACGCCGAATTGCCGACCATCACCCGCGGCACCACCCGCGGATAGGCCCGTTTGAAACCGTCCAGCAGTTGCGGCAGCCAGTAGGCGGCGATGGTCGTGCTGGTGCCGACGTTGAGCGTGCCGGTGAGTTCGTCGGTGAGCTCGGCGATGCGGGTGCCGAGCTCGTCGTTGAGCTCGAGGATGCGCTCGGCGTAGGCCATGACGATCTCGCCGGCCGGCGTCAGCGCAATCCCCCCGGGCCCGCGCTCGACCAGACGGGTGCTGAGCTGCTCCTCCAACTGCTTGATCTGAAAGGTGACCGCCGGCTGCGTCATGAACAGGCGTTCGGCCGCGCGCGTGAACGAGCCGTACTTCGCTACGGCATGAAACACCTGGAGTCTGCGGTCGGCCATACCTTCACCGATCGGTGATATCTACCTGCACATTCCATCACAATCCGCGTGCCTTTGCAGTTCGTAATCGCCCTCATGCACGGCCGCGGCGGAAGTGGTAAGTAATATCGTGTTATAAACCGCGCTCCCGCCCACGCTTGCCGGACCCCGCGGACGCCGATGCCACTCGGTTTCTACATCATCATGGCAGCGCAATTCTTTTCCGCGCTGGCCGACAATGCGCTGCTGATCGCGGCGATCGCGCTGCTGCGGGACATGCAGGCGCCGGCCGAGCAGGAGCCGCTGCTCAAGCTGTTCTTCACGATCTCGTACGTCGCCCTGGCGGCCTTCGTCGGCGCCTTTGCCGACTCGATGCCGAAGTGGCGGGTCATGCTGATCAGCAACACCGTCAAGATCGGCGGCTGCGTGATGATGCTGCTGGGTGCCCACCCGCTGCTCGCCTACGCGGTAGTCGGTCTCGGCGCCGCGGCCTATTCGCCGGCCAAGTACGGCATTCTCACCGAGTACCTGCCGCACCGCCTGCTGGTGGTGGCGAACGGCTGGATCGAGGGGCTGACGGTCGGCGCGATCATTCTCGGCACCGTGCTGGGGGGCATCCTGATCCGGCCCGACTGGGTCGACCCGCTGGTGCACCTGCTGCCGCTGGCGGACACCCATTTCGAGGTCAGCATCACCATGGTCGGCCTGCTCTATCTGGTGGCCGCCGGCTTCAACGTGTATATCCCGGACACCGGCGTCGACCACAAGCCGCTCAAGAGCAACCCCCTGTACCTGATCCACGATTTCAGCCACTGCCTGCGCCTGCTGTGGCGCGACAAGCTCGGACAGATCTCGCTGGCGGTGACGACGCTGTTCTGGGGAGCCGGCGCGACGCTCCAGTTCATCGTCATCAAGTGGGCAGAGCACGCGCTCGATTTCGACCTGTCGAAGGCCTCCATGCTGCAAGGCGTGGTGGCGGTCGGCGTTGCCCTCGGCGCGATCCTGGCAGCCCGCCTGGTGAGCCTGCGCGACTCGGTCAAGGTGATCCCGATGGGCATCGCGATGGGCCTGATCGTGATGGTGATGACCGTCGTCCATGACGTCAACGTGGCGATGGTGCTGCTGATGCTGATCGGCGGCTGCGCCGGCTTCTTCGTCGTGCCGATGAACGCCCTGCTGCAGCACCGGGGTCACATCCTGATGGGCGCCGGCCACTCGATCGCGGTGCAGAACTTCAACGAGAACCTGTCGATCCTGGCAATGACCGGTGTCTATGCGCTGCTGATCGCCTTCGATCTGTCGGTCGATGCCGTGATCGTCGCCTTCGGCCTGTTCGTCGCCGGCACGATGCTGGTGATCAAGCACCTGCACGAGGCCAATCAGCGCCAGTTCGATTCGGTGGCGCTACTAGACGAACTCAAGCACTGAGCGCGATCAGATCAGCGCCGGCCGGTCCGGCAATTCGTTCGGGTTGCGCGGATAGGCCGGGAAGTGCTGCTCCAGCACGCAGCCGACCCGCTCGATGGCGTCGAGGGACCCCGCCAGATACTGCTCGGCCGCGAAGGCGGACTCCATGGCCGTGCAGATCTCGCGCCAGGTCGCCTGGTCGGTGACCTGGGCAACACCCCGGTCCACGACGATCTCGACGCGGCGATCGACCAGCTGGACGAACACCAGCACGCCGCTGTTCTCCTCGGTATCCCAGACACCGAGGTGCCCGAAGGCCTCGATCGCGCGCTGATGCGGACTGACGTCCTTCAGCAGCTCCGACAGCTCGATCTCCGATTCGACCGCGAAACGGATCTCGCCGCGATGGCGGCTCTCGGAATCGACGATCGCGGCCTCGATCCGGTCCAGCACCTCGCCCGGAAAATGGCGACGCGCCAGCCAGTCCGGCGTCAGCAGATGCCTGATGATCCTGCGCCACTTGCCTACCATCCTCCCGACGCGCCTCCTCCGCCAAATCCACCACCACCGCCCGACCAAGCGCCACCGCCCCTGCCCCGGCCGCGCCCGCCGCCGTGGCGCCAGCCACCGCCGGTGAAGACATGGCCGCCGCCCCCCATCGACAACACGAACAGCAGCGCCAGCAGCGCCGCGACCACCGCCAGCGCCAACACGCCGCTGACCAGCCACACAGCCACTCCGACCAGCCCGGCCGTCAGGCCGGAACCGAGCAGCCGTCCGAACAGACTGCGCAGGATACCGCCAGCGAAGACCGACACCAGCAGCCCGAGCATGACCAGGGATTCGATGTCGGCACCACCCGACCGCCCGGAGGCGCGTGCCGGCGGCGGCAGCGATTCGCCGGCCAGCTTCGATTCCAGGGCCGACAGCGCCGCCGACAGGCCCCCGCCGAAGTCGCCCGCGCGAAATGCCGGCGCCATGCGCTCCTCGACGATCCGTTTGGCGATGGCGTCCGGGATCGCTCCTTCGAGACCGCGTCCGACCTCGATACGCATGCGCCTGTCGTCGATCGCGACCAGGACCAGCACACCGTCGTCCACGCCTTCACGCCCGATCCTCCATTGGTCCACGACGCGGATCGAGTAGGCCTCGATCGGCTCCGGCCTGGTGGTCGGCACGATCAGCACCGCGATCTGGCTGCCGTAACGTGCCTCGATGGCCTGCAGCCGCTGCAGCAGGCCGTGGCGCTCGGCCGGTGCCAGCACACCGGCGAGGTCCTGCAGCGGCGAACGCGCCGCCGGCACCGGCTGCAGTTCGAGGGCCGCCAGCGGCAGGCACCACAGCAGCAGCCACGACGACAGCAGCCAGCGGACGCCAGGCGTGACCAAGGCTTCAGCGCGCGGGCCGGGTACCGAACTCCACACCGGGCGGCGCGCTGATCGCGGCTTCCTCGTCGACCGCGAAGTTGGGCTTCGCATCATAGCCGAGCGTCATCGCCAGCAGATTGTTGGGGAAGGTACGCACCGACACGTTGTAGTTCTCGACCGCCCGGATGTAGCGGTTGCGGGCGACGGCGATGCGGTTCTCGGTGCCTTCGAGCTGGGCCTGCAGGTCGCGGAAGCTGGCGTCCGCCTTTAACTCAGGATAGCGCTCGACCACCACCAGCAAGCGCGACAGCGCGCTCGACAACTGGCCCTGGGCCGCCTGGAAGCTGGCCAGCGCCTTCGGATCCTGCTGCAACTCCGGGCCGGCGAGGACGCTGCCGACGCGCGCCCGGGCCTCGGTGACGTCGGTCAGCACCGACTTCTCGTGGACAGCGTAGCCTTCGACGGTCTTCACCAGATTCGGGATCAGGTCGGCACGGCGCTTGTACTGGTTGATGACCTCGGCCCATGTCGCCTTGGTACGCTCGTCGTTGACCTGGATATCGTTGTAGCCGCAACCGCCGAGCAGCAACGCGACGACGGCGAGGAGCAACAGGCGGCGAATGGGCATGGGCACCTCCAGCGGGAATGCGAACAGACGGCGCGGCCCATTCTAGCCGCATCGGTCGATGCCGATGCGCCCGGTGTCCGCCGCGGCCGGGGCGGCGTGTCAGTGCGACGCGCCAGCGGGCGGATGGGTCATCGCCCGCGCCCGACAGAGATCCTCCCATGCCTTGCCCTTGTCCTGGGGATTGCGCAGCAGGTAGGCCGGGTGATAGGTGACGATCACCGGGATGCCCTCGAATTCGAACACCCTGCCGCGAGCGTCGGCGATCCGAACCGGCTGGTCCAGCAGCGCCTGGGCGGCCGGACGCCCGACCGCGACGATCAGGCGTGGTGCCAGGAGTCGGACCTGGCGCCGCAGGTAGGGAAAGCAGCTGGCGATCTCGTCGGCTTCCGGCGTGCGGTTGCCCGGCGGCCGGCACTTCACCGCATTGGCAATGAACACGCCTTCCCGGCGCGACAGGCCGACAGCCGCCAGCATCGCGTCGAGCAGTTGCCCGGCCGGTCCGACGAACGGCTCACCGCGCCGGTCCTCCTCTGCGCCGGGGCCCTCGCCGACCACCAGCCACGAGGGATGACGATCGCCAATGCCGGGCACCGCCTGCGTACGTTGCCGGTGCAGGGGGCAGGCGGCGCAGCCGCGAATCTCCAGTTCCAGCGCTTCCCAGTCGGCACCGCCGGCATCCTGGCGGGCGGGAAGCGCGGGCTGGTCCGGCTCGGCGCGCTCGTTCGCCGGCAGCAGCAAGGCGCCCGTCGACCCGGTCACGACGGCGGGCGCCTGGGCAGGCTCGACGTCGCCTTCCCCCTCAGCACCGTCGTCCGCCGGCTGCCGCAACCGCCACAGCGGCGCCAGCCCCAGCCGCGCCAGCAGCCGGGCACGCTGCGGCGTCACAAGCCGTACCTCATCACGATCGCGTCCTCCCTCGCCTGCCTGCCCGGATAGTAGCCCTTGCGTCGCCCGATCGCCTCGAAGCCGCGCGCCCGATACAGGGACAGCGCGACACGATTGGATTCGCGAACCTCCAGGAAACACTGGGCGGCGCCGTGGCGGCGGGCCTCGTCGAGCAGGAACGACAGCACGGCGGCGCCCATGCCTCGCCCCTGATGGGCCGCCGCGACCGTGAGGTTGAGCAGGTGGGCCTCGTCGAGCACCGACATCAGGATCGCGTAGGCGACCCGCGAACCGTTCTCCCAGAAGGTCCAGCAGGCATAGCCGGCGGACATCGCGTCGCCGAAATTGCCCCGGCTCCAGGGACTGGCGTGCAATTCGCGCTCGACCGCCACGACCCAGTCGAGATCGGTCGCCAGCATCGGCCGGCACTCGAGCCGGATCTGCGTCAACTGCGCCCTCCGCGAGCGAGTCGCTCGCGCGTGGTCAAGGCCACCTTGTTGCGCACGTACTGGGGGGTCGCCTCGTCGAGTGGTGTCGTCCGGCCCTCGGCAACGCGCTCCGCGGCGATCACCGCCACCTCCTCGGCCCTCGGGCGGGCGTCGGCGTCCACTACTTCGATCGACCGCATGAACAGGTCGGGCAGGCGCCCGACATGCACCGCAAAAGCATTGCCGATACCGTGCCAGCCGGATTCCGGCGACAGGGCCGGCACCTGCTCCGGCGGCAGACACTCGGGCTCGCCGCCCGCTGCAAGCCCGGCGTCGCCGCGCAAGAAACGCTGAATGTAGATTTCACCCATCCGCGCGTCGGTCGCCGCGACGATCCGCGAGCCGGCGCTGCGGGCGGCCAGCGCATGCAGCGAGGACACCGCGACGATCGGCTTCGACAAGCCGATCGCCAGTCCCTGGGCGAGGCCGCAGCCGAGGCGCAGACCTGTGAACATCCCCGGCCCCGAACCGAATGCGACGGCATCGATGTCCTCGATGCGCAGCCCGCAGCCCTGCAGCAGGTCACGCAATTTGGTCAGCGCGGTCTCGGATTGCTTGGGACCGGCATCGAGCTGCGTGGCGACGATGTTGCCGTCACGGCTGAGCGCCATGCTTCCACGCTCGGAAGAAGTCTCGATGGCGAGGATGATCATTGCCGGAATTGTAACCGGCAAGCTGGCCCAGCGATCCTATCCGGATAATGAAACCGGAGCGGCGCCTCAGTGTCGGTCGCGGCCCGAGCGCTCGCGAAGTTCGTAGATGTCGCGGCTGGCGCGGATGTCCTCGCGCAGGCGGTGGCGCTCCTCGCGGCTGATGGCACGGCGCTCGCCGGCGCTGGTGGGCATGTAGGCGGCACCTTCCGGTGCCAGCAAGCGGCGCATTTCGGCCCGCCACGATGCACCCGGCCCGACCAGCGGTGCCGCGTCGGCCGTCACTTCGACGGCGGCGACCGAGTCGTCGGCCACCGCCGCCGCCGCGCTCAGCGACACCGCCAGCGCGCACAGCACGCGGGCCTGGCGACAGGCGAACGAGGCAGACGGACGTTGTCTGGGCATGGCGTTGCGGACGGAAGTCATAGAAGGTTCTTAAGATTAGCTGCAAAATCTATCCTATGGGGAAACCTGTGTCACGTTGGGGGACGACTTCTGTAAGGGCGTGTAAATAGCGCACCCGGAGCTTACGAAGCGTTACCCGACCACCGCAGCCCGGCCGCCATCGCCTTAAAATCGCCCGGAAACAACCACGAGAAGCCTCATGTCCAAGAACCGCTATCGTGTCCTGCTGGTGGACGACGACGCCCGGCTGCGCGAATTGCTCAACCGCTATCTCAGCGAGCAGGGTTTCTCGGTCAAGGCCGTTGCCGATGCAGTGGCGATGGATCGCGCCCTGCACCGCGAGCACTACGACCTGATGGTGCTCGACCTGATGCTGCCGGGCGAGGACGGCCTCGCCATCTGCCGCCGGCTGCGCGCTGCCGAGAACCAGATCCCGATCGTCATGCTGACCGCCAAGGGCGACGATGTCGACCGCATCGTCGGCCTCGAGATGGGGGCCGACGACTACCTGCCCAAACCGTTCAATCCCCGCGAGCTGGTAGCCCGCGTCAATGCGGTGTTGCGGCGGCAGCCCCAGTTGCCGCCGGGCGCGCCGGCCGCCGAGGAGGAAGAGATCGCGTTCGGCAAGGTCAGTGTCAACCTGGGCACCCGCACATTGACCCGCGACGGCGAGGAATTGCCGCTGACCACCGGCGAATTCTCGTTGCTGAAGGTGCTGCTGCAGCACCCGCGCCAGCCGCTGTCCCGTGACAAGCTGATGGAACTGGCGCGCGGACGGGAATACGAGGTGTTCGACCGGGCGATCGACGTCCAGGTCTCGCGGCTGCGCAAGCTGGTCGAGGACGATCCGGCCAAGCCGCGCTACATTCAGACCGTCTGGGGCTTCGGCTACGTCTTCGTCCCTGATGGCGTCAAGACCAACTGAGGTCGGGCTCGGCGCGGCCACCCCCACTCCGAGTCCGAAGAGCACCCCATCGCCGCGCCGCGGCTGGCGCATTCCGTGGCCGCGCACGCTGCTATGGCAGATCTTCGTCGTCGTGACCAGCGTGATGCTGATATCCGCGGTGGTCTGGTACCAGATCTTCCGGCACTTCGAACAGGGGCCGCGCGCCCGGGACCTGGCGCAGATGGTCGTCAGCGTGGTCAACCTGACGCGTACCGCGCTGATCAACGCCGAACCTTCGCGGCGCCGGGAGTTGCTGATCGATCTCGCCGCCCTCGAGGGCATCCGCATCTATCCGGCCGAGGACAGCGACGTGCTGACGCCGCTGCCGCAGACCCGGCCGCTCGCCCTGCTGACCCGACGGGTGCGCAACGACCTCGGCGGCAACACGCGTTTCGCGTCGTCGTGGGAAGGGCTGGAGGGATTCTGGGTCAGCTTCCGGCTGGATCCCGACGACCCGGACGAATACTGGGTGATGCTGCCCAGCGAGCGCGTGGTGCGGCCCCGCGCGGTGGATTGGCTGGGCTGGGCCGGGGTCGCCCTCGCCCTGTCGCTGGCCGCTGCCTACGTCATCGTGTCGCGGGTCAATCGCCCGCTGCGCAACATCGCTTCGGCAGCCCGCGCGGTCGGTCGCGGCGAAATGCCGGCCCCGCTGGGCGAGGAAGGTCCGGCCGACGTCGCCGAGGTGGCGCGCGCGTTCAACCAGATGGCCGGCGACCTGGCCAGCCTCGAAGCCGATCGGCGACTGATCCTGGCCGGCGTCTCCCACGACCTGCGGACGCCGCTGGCGCGCCTGCGGCTCGGCGTCGAACTGTCGTCGTCGAGTCAGGAGGATCGCGACGCGATGGGCACCGACATCGACGAGATGGACCGCATCATCGGCCAGTTCGTCGACTTCGCCCGCGACGGACAAAGCGAGGCCAGCAAGCAGATCGATCTCACCGACATGCTGGCCGACCTCGAAGCGCATTACGAGCGCCTGGGCCGTCAGGTCCGATTCACCGCACCGGAGTCGGTCCACGTCGAAGGACGACCGCTCGGCTTGCGCCGGGCGGTCAGCAACCTGATCGACAACGCGCTGCGCTATGCACCGGGCCAAGCGGTGGACGTCGTTCTCGCGGTGACCGAGCCGTATGCACTGATCGAAGTGCTCGACCGCGGCCCCGGCATCCCGCCCGAACAGGTCGATCGGCTGAAGCGCCCGTTCACCCGCCTGGAAACGGCCCGCACCGACGTCAAGGGATCGGGCCTGGGACTGGCGATCGTCGATCGCATCGCCCGTGCCCATGGCGGCTCGCTGCTGCTGCTCCACCGCGATGGCGGCGGTCTGCGGGCAATCCTCCGGCTCGCGCTGGGCAACGACGGCGGCCAATCCGGAACCGACGCCTGACGGCGTCACCTGCAGCTTTTTCGGGCGATATTGCGATACTCGATATAATTCCGCGGCTATGAAGTTCTTCTTCGACCTGCTGCCGGTCATCCTCTTCTTCGCAGCCTACAAGATCGCTGGCGGCCACGAGGGAGAGGCCCTCGGACTGGCGCGCGCGATGCTCGGCGACGGCATCGAGGCCAAGCAGGCACCGATCCTGATCGCCACCGTGATCGTCATCGTCGCCACCGCCGGCCAGATCGCCTGGGTGTGGCTGCGTCACCGCAAGGTCGAGACCATGTTGTGGGTGAGCCTGGCGATCGTCACGCTGTTCGGCGGGGCCACGCTGCTGTTCCACGACCCGACCTTCATCAAGTGGAAGCCGACGGCGCTGTACTGGCTGTTCGCGATCACCCTGGCAGGTTCGTCGCTGCTGTTCAGGCGCAACCTGATCCGCAAGATGCTGGAAGCCCAGATGAGCCTGCCGGACGGCATCTGGCAGCGACTCAACCTCGTATGGGCGCTCTTCTTCGCGCTGATGGGCGTGCTCAATCTGGTGGTCGCCTACCATTTCTCGGAAGCGACCTGGGTCAATTTCAAGCTTTTCGGCGGGATGGGGCTGATGCTGGTGTTCGTGCTCGCGCAGGGCGCCTGGCTGTCCCGCCACATGGAGGACGAACAGACATGATCTATGCCCTCATCGGAGAAGACCGGCCGGACTCGCTGGAAGCGCGCAAGGCCGTGCGCAGCGAACACCTGGCACGGCTCAACGAACTCAAGGACCAGGGGCGTCTGCTGATGGCAGGACCGTTCCCGGCGATCGACTCGCCCGACCCCGGACCTGCCGGCTTCACCGGCAGCCTGGTGGTCGCCGAATTTCCGTCGCTGGCCGACGCCGAAGCCTGGCTGGCCGAGGACCCCTACACGCGCACCGGGGTCTTCGTCCGAACCCAGGTCCGGCCCTACAAGAAGGTGCTGCCGTGAGCCAGGACACCATCGAAAGGATGAAGCAGCGCCTGGCGATATTGTCGCCGACCGAGATCTCGATCGGCGACGACAGCGCCCTGCACGCCGGTCATGCCGGCGCCCGCGACGGCGGCCATTACCGCCTGCGCATCGTCGCCGCGTGCTTCGCCGGCAAGAACCCCCTGGCCCGCCACCGGGTCGTGTACGACGCCCTCGGCGACATGATGAAGAAGGAAATCCATGCGCTTGTGATTCAGGCGCTCCCGCCTACCAATCGAAACACGAACACATCGAAGGATCTGCAATGAAGCTTGTTTCAGCACGAATCGCCGTCGCGCTGGCCGCTGTATTCGGCACCACTGCAGCGGTTGCCGCCAACACGATCGTCACCGTCAATGGCGAGGCCATCCCGCAGGCCCGCGCCGACGCGCTGCTCGCCGAACAGAAGGCGCAGGGCCAGCCGGACAGCCCGCAGTTGCAGAGCGCCGTCAAGGAGGAGCTGGTCCGTCGCGAGGTGATGGCCCAGGAGGCGCGCAAGGCCGGCCTGGACAAGAAGGCCAACGTCCAGGCGCAGATGGAGCTCGCGAAGCAGGCGATCCTGATCCGCGCCTACATCCAGGATTTCGTCGCCAACAACCCGGTCACCGACGAAGCGGTGCGCAACGCCTACGACGAGATCAAGGGGCGTGCCGGCGACAAGGAGTACAAGGTCCGCCACATCCTGGTGGCGAGCGAGGACGAGGCCAAGGCGATCATCACCAAGCTGCAGACCGGCGAGAAATTCGAGGATCTCGCCGCGCAGTCCACCGATCCCGGCAGCAAGGGCAAGGGCGGCGACCTCGGCTGGTCGAACCCGGGGATGTTCGTCAAGCCATTCTCCGACGCGATGGTCAAGCTCGACAAGGGCAAGTTCACCGGGGTGCCGGTCAAGTCCGACTTCGGCTACCACGTGATCCGTCTCGACGACGTGCGCGACCTCACGGCGCCGCCATTCGACGAGGTCAAGGGACAGCTCGCGCAGCGCATCCAGCAGCAGCAGGTCGAGCGCCACATGCTCGAACTGCGCAGCAAGGCCAAGGTCGAGTAGGCGACGCCGGAGGCATGACGGAAGACGGGGGCCGGCAGGCCCCCGTCTTCGTCGACCCGGCAGGCGCGCCGCTCAGAACTGGGCCTCGTCGAGGGCCAGCGCGGCCTCGGCGCCCGCCGTCACGGCGTGGGCGAGTCCGCCGGCCTCGGACAACACGTGATCGGCGTAGAAGCGGGCCGTGATCACCTTGGCGCGGTAGAAATCGGCATCCCCTGCGCCGTCGGCCAGTCGCTGGCTGGCGATCCGCGCGGCCCGGGCCATCTGCCAGCCACCGGCGACGATGCCGAGCAGCTTCAGGAACGGCACCGCGCCGACGTGCACCGACTTCACGGCGCTGCCGTAGTTGCCGACGATGTAGCCGACCGCCGCATCGACCGCATCGACGCCTCCGGCCAGCGCCTTGCCGATCGCCTTCAGCGATTCGTCACCGCGTGCCAGCGCGCCGGCCGCATCGCGCATCTCGGCGATCAGCGCCCGCACCGCGTTGCCGCCGTCGCGGGCGATCTTGCGGCCGATCAGGTCGTTCGCCTGGATCGCCGTGGTGCCTTCGTAGATCGTCGTGATGCGGGCGTCGCGCAGGTGCTGGGCGGCGCCGGTCTCCTCGATGAAGCCCATGCCGCCATGGACCTGGACGCCGATCGAGGCGATCTCGATCGAGCTCTCGGTGCTCCAGCCCTTGACCACCGGGATCAGCAGATCGACGAAGGCCTGCGACGCCGCGCGGGTGGCCTCGTCAGGATGCAGATGGGCCTTGTCGTTGGCCGCCGCGACGACGTAGGCCAGCGCTCGCATCGCCTCGGTGCGGGATTTCATCGACAGCAGCATGCGGCGCACGTCCGGGTGATGGATGATGCTGACCTTACCGCCGCCGCGCACGCCCAGCTCGGTGCCCTGGACGCGCTCGCGGGCGTATTCGACGGCCTGCTGGTAGGCTCGTTCGGCCAGCGCGACGCCCTCCATGCCGACCGCGAAACGCGCCTCGTTCATCATGATGAACATGTACTCGAGGCCGCGGTTGGGCTCACCGACGAGGTAGCCGACGGCGCCGCCGTTGTCGCCGAATGCCAGCACGCAGGTCGGACTGGCGTGAATGCCGAGCTTGTGCTCGATCGACACGCAATGGACGTCATTGCGCTTGTCCGGTGCGCCGTTCGCGTCGAGCAGGAACTTCGGCACCACGAACAGCGAGATGCCCTTGACGCCTTCGGGCGCATCCGGCAGGCGGGCCAGCACCAGATGGATGATGTTGTCGGTCAGGTCGTGTTCGCCGTAGGTGATGAAGATCTTCTGGCCGAAGACCTTGTAGCTGCCATCCGCCTGGGGCTCGGCGCGGGAGCGGACCGCGGCCAGGTCCGAACCCGCCTGGGGCTCGGTCAGGTTCATCGTGCCGGTCCATTCACCGCTGACCATCTTCGGCAGGTAGGCGGCCTTGAGTTCGTCCGAGCCGCGCAGCAGCAGCGCCTCGATGGCGCCGTTGGTCAGCATCGGACACAGCGAGAAGGCCATGTTGGCGGCCTTCCACATCTCGATGACCGCGGTGTTGACCAGCTTGGGCAATCCCTGGCCGCCGAATTCCGGCTCGGCCGCGAGCGCCGTCCAGCCGGCCTCGATGAACTGCTGGTAAGCCTCCTTCCAGCCCGGCGCGGTGGTCACCTCGCCGTCCTGCCACTTGGCGCCTTCCTGGTCGCCGGTCCAGTTCAGCGGTGCCAGTACGCCGGAGGCGAACTTGCCGGCCTCCTCGAGAATCGCATCGACCAGGTCCTCGCTGGCCTCCTCGCAGCCGGGCAGCGCCGCGATCTGATCGAGGCCGGCCAATTCCTTCAGCACGAACTGCATGTCGCGAACGGGTGCGTTGTAGCTACTCATTCCCTTTCTCTCCAGTGTTGTCCCGGTTCCTGCCTGGCGGCGGACCGGGTGAATCATTCAGATATCGCTTGTCGTCGAAACTCTCGACCCAGGCCGGCCGGAACACCACCATCAGGGTCATCGCCATGCCGCTCATCCAGGCTTCCGAGGAGGCCAGCAACAGGAAGAAGGGCAAGTATTCCTCGAGCAGCAGCTCGCTCGGGTAGGCACCGGCAAGCGTCAGCACGGTGGTCGCCGCGATGCCGACCAGGAACACGCCGACACCCGAACCGGCAAAGGCCTGCACGAAGATGTAGATGAAATAGTTGGCGGGCAGGTAACGCTCCGCAAGCTGCCTGACGCGCGTCGCGAGCAGCACCGGGATGGCGCCCATGATCAGCAGGTTCAGCCCCAGGGCGGACCATTGGATGGAACCGTTGATCGCGCTCGCGACGATCACCACTGCGAGCGCGATCAAGGCCAGCGGGGCGCCGAACATCAGGGTCGCCACGCCCGCGCCCAGCAGGTGCAGGTTGAGACCTTCGCGCACCCCGGCGTTCAGCGCCCACAGCAGCATCAGCACGACGATCGCACCGAGCCAGGCGTTGAAGCGCACCGAATCGCGCAGCCGCCGCCACGGCGCACGGTACGCCGCGCCCGCCACCACGACGGACGCGACGCAAGCCGACAGCCACAGCCACGCCGACGGAAACAGCAGGCCGGAAAGATCCACCCACCCGCCGGATCAGAGTGATTTGGTCAGTTCCGGCACCGCATCGAACAGATCGGCCGCGAGGCCATAGTCGGCGACCTGGAAGATCGGCGCCTCGGGATCCTTGTTGATCGCGACGATCACCTTGGAATCCTTCATGCCGGCCAGGTGCTGGATGGCGCCCGAGATACCGACCGCGATGTAGAGCTGCGGCGCGACGATCTTGCCGGTCTGCCCGACCTGGTAGTCATTGGGCACGAAGCCGGCGTCCACCGCGGCACGGCTGGCACCGAGCGCCGCACCCAGCTTGTCGGCCAGCGGCTCCAGCAACTCATGGTAGTTCTCGCCGGAACCCAGGCCGCGACCGCCCGAGACGATGGTCGAGGCGGCACCCAGTTCCGGGCGGGCGCTCTTCGTGAGTTCACGACCGACCAGCCGCGACACGCCCAGGTCCGGCCCGGCCTCGACCGCCTCGACGGCAGCCGAACCGCCCTGCCCGGCCGGCTCGAACGCCGTCGTGCGCACCGTCACGACCTTGATCGGATCGGCGCTCTTGACCGTTGCCAGGGCATTGCCGGCGTAGATCGGCCGGACGAAGGCGTCGGCGCCATCGACCGCCACGATGTCGGAAATCTGGGAGACGTCGAGCAGCGCGGCGACGCGGGGAAGCATGTTCTTGCCGCCGGTCGTGGCCGGCGCCAGGATGTGGCTGTAATCCCGGGCGCGGGCCGCCACCAGCGCGGCGACGTTCTCGGCCAGCTGATCGGCGTACTGCGGCGCGTCGGCCACCAGCACCTTGGCCACGCCGGCGACCGCAGCGGCCTCGCTCGATACCGCGCCGCAGCCCGCGCCTGCCACCAGCACGTGGATGTCGCCGCCGATCGCGGCAGCCGCGGCGACGGTGTTCAGGGTCGCGGCCTTCAGGCTCGCGTTGTCGTGTTCTGCGATAACCAGGATTGCCATGTCAGATCACCTTCGCTTCGTTCTTGAGCTTGTCGACCAGTTGCGCGACGTCGGCCACCATCACGCCGGCGCTGCGCTTCGGCGGCTCGGCGACCTTCAGTGTCTGCAGCCGCGGCGCGACATCGACACCGAGCGCCTCGGGAGTGACGGTCTCGAGGGGCTTCTTCTTGGCCTTCATGATGTTCGGCAGGGTCGCATAGCGCGGCTCGTTGAGTCGCAGGTCGGTGGTGACCACCGCCGGCAGCTTGATCTCGATGGTCTCGAGACCGCCATCGATCTCGCGGGTGACGTTGGCCTTTTCGCCGCTGACCGCAACCTTCGACGCATAGGTAGCCTGCGCCCAGTTCATCATCGCCGCCAGCATCTGGCCGGTCTGTCCGGCATCGTCGTCGATCGCCTGCTTGCCGAGCAGCACCAGGCCCGGGCCTTCCTTGTCGCACAGCGCCTTCAGCAGCTTGGCCACCGCCAGCGGCTGCAATTCGGCGTCGGTGGTGACCAGGACGCCGCGATCGGCACCGATCGCCATCGCCGTGCGGATCGTCTCCTGGCAGGCCTGGACGCCGCAGGAAACCGCGATCACCTCGCTCGCGACGCCGGCCTCGCGCAGCCTCACCGCCTCTTCCACGGCGATCTCGTCGAACGGGTTCATGCTCATCTTGACATTGGCGACGTCCACGCCGGTGCCGTCAGCCTTGACGCGCACCTTGACGTTGTAATCGACGACGCGCTTTACGGGTACAAGAATCTTCAAAGCAGCGCTCCTCCAGTTGGTGGGTGGGTGTCTCCGATCCGGATACGGTTGTCCGCGGTCATTATGTCACCAGGGCCGGGCTGCGGCACGGCGATACGAACCGCGCTCCATACCAGACAGTATGGTAGCGTACGGTAGCGTATGGATACGTTTTGTGTCAATACTTCTGCGTATGGAAAATGCGCCACACAAGTCCCGCAGCCAGCTCGACCGTGCGGCATGGATCGAGCAGGCCTTCGACGTTCTCGCCCAGGACGGCGTCGCCGGCCTGCGGGTCGAGGTACTCGCCAAGAAGCTGAAAGTCACCAAGGGCAGTTTCTACTGGCACTTCAAGGACCGCCAGGATCTGCTCGACGGCGTGCTGGAAGCCTGGCGAGACAGCCGCATTCGCGACATCGCCAAGCAGACCCGCGCGCGCCCCGGCGAGGAGCTGCAGCAGCTCTACCACGTGATCGACGTCTACAGCGCCAGCCGCAACCGCAAGGGCATGCTGATCGAGCTGGCGGTGCGGGAATGGGCCAAGCGCGACAGCGCGGTCGCCG
Source organism: Rhodocyclaceae bacterium (assembly GCA_020445745.1). GTDB lineage: Bacteria > Pseudomonadota > Gammaproteobacteria > Burkholderiales > Rhodocyclaceae > Cognatazoarcus. The sequence continues at coordinate 37,205 of JAGRGB010000101.1, forward strand.
ACGTCGTCCGCGAGGTCGACTCCAAGCGCCTCGAACACGCGCGCAACCTGTTCGTCGCGTGCGGCGCCACGACGCGCGAAGCCACCAGCCGCTGCATCCTGCTCTACGCCTACGTATTCGGAATTTCCCTGATGATCTGCGAGGGTTTCAGTGACGATGTCGATGCGCTGAAGGCCGACATCGCCGATCTGATCGCGAAGGCCAGGGATTGACCGGCGCCGCGCCGGCCTCCGGCGCACCCGCGACATCCGCCGCGTCCTGCGCCACCGGGCGGGCATCCCGGGCCCGCCACCTGCGGCCGGTCGTCGACGAACGGAGGTCGCCGCCGCTGTTCGGGCCGGCCCGACCGGACTCCACCGCACGTAGCCGATCCGCAACCGGCGGCCCGATCACCCGGCGCAGCATCCTCCCCGCCCGTGCATCTGCACGGGCGGGCAAGGCACGCTCCCGTAGCTGCAGAACACGCAGCAGTCCCCCGGCGCCGGCCTCAGCAAGGCGTGGCAACCCTCGCATTCGTAGAACCACAGGCACATGTCGGTGGGCATCGTCTCCACCTTCGCGTGACCGCAAAGCGGACAGGTGAGGACCGACTCGCGGACGATCTCGCTCATGCTTTCCTCCGGCTACGGTCTGGCGACCGCCGTCAGCGCGCGCATCCGCGCCACCACTGCGGTGATTCGCGCAGCGGCGTCCACGGCTGCGCGCATTTGCCGAATCGCCGTGGCCATGCCGCGATGATAGCCGCCGAGTTGCCTCACCGCGGGCTATCGACGCCAGGCGGTGGCGCGTCATCCAGGCACCGGGTTTGCGGCAAATTCGCGGGCACGCCATCCTGCGGACCCTGGCGGAAGCACCACCCGGCCAGGGGATCATCGGCGTGCGCCGCCACGGCCCGGCCACACTTGCTCATCGCGTGAAATAATTCACGATGCCATGCAGGCGGCGTATTCCCCGGAATCTTCGCCGCAGTGCAGACTGATGTCGCCTTGTGTCCCAGCGAAGGGGGTTGGCGTTGACAGTTTTCATTTGCTGGTCCTCCGACGCATCGAGATCGGTTGCCGTGGCGCTCAGATCGTTTCTGTTCCGGGTCAATCAGGACTGGAAGCCGTGGGTATCCCAGACCGACATCCGCGCCGGCACGGCATGGCGGGACGAACTCCGATCGGCGCTGAAGGCCTCGTCGTTCGGCATCGTGTGCGCGGATCAATTCTCGCTGCAAAGCCCATGGGTGCATTTCGAGGCTGGCGCACTCAGCGCATCGATCAGCGGCGGGATGATCTGCCCCTATCTGATCGACAGCGCCTCGAAACAGGATTTGAGCGGTGGCCCCCTTGCGGAATTCCAAAGTGTCGAAGCCACGAGGCACGGCACCGGTGAACTGCTGCGATCGATACAGCTCGCCTTTGCCGGGATCGCGATCCCGGAAAGAGACCTTCAGTTGCGCGCCGATGACGCATGGCCCGCGCTGCACGACGCAATAAACGCCGCCATATCGGACAACGCCGTGCGGCCTTCCAGGCCGAGATACAACTGCCTGGACATCGATGGCTTCAAATCCCTGCTGGACATGCATCTGACTGCCACGATGGGACGCCTGACCTTCATCCTGGACCAGGCACTGCAGAGATCGGACAAGCAGCCGATCAAGAAGTTGATGCGGGAAGTGGAGTGCAACATCCGGACCGAGATCATTCGCCGCAGAAGCCATCTGTCACGCTTCTACCTCGACGGCGCCGGGCGTGTGGTCGACATACTCGACAAGAGTCTCGCGATCAACGACATCCCGGCAAAATTGAAGAAAGCGCGCAAGATGGTGATGGAGGCACCCGACAAGAGGCGGATGATCTATACGCTCATATTGGACGAACAGGCTCGCCTCGAGAACAACCTGAAGGAACTCCTCAAGGGTTTCTAGCGCGCCATTGCCGAGTCGGCACCCGCGGGCACGTCGGCCGCAAGGTCGCCCAGCTGCCGATGACGATACCCGTTCCTGGCCGGACAGCGCGCCGTGCCGGTGACGGTGTCGGCTGCCTGCCGGCGGCCAAGTCGGCTCGCCTTCGACGCACATCTCCCGCGCCCGATCCGGAGCGCGGGAGATGCACGGCCCGACGGAGCCGGTCACGCCGAATCAGGGCTCGCCCTGACCGGACAGCAGTGTCAGCCGATAGGCGGGCATCGGCCGCGGGCTGCCACCGAACTGCAGGCGCACGTCGGTGCTCTGCCCGGGTGCGAGCTGCCCGTCCGGCAGGAACACACGCAGGTACGGTGCGCCGTCGGCGGTCGTACCGCTGGCGTTGATCATCTTCGTCCCGGCCGGCAGGTCCCGTGCGATCACCAGCAGGTGGGTGTCGATGATCGACGTTCCGGCATTGCGAATGCGAATCACGTCTGCAGCCACGCCGCCGGCGGCCCGTGCCTGGTCGGGCAGCCGGGTAATGGTCGCCTGCGCGGTGACGTCCAGAAACTCCAGCCCCATGTCGCGCCGGGACAGGGCATCGTCGTTGTCCTCGGCGCGACCGCTGAGCGGGAAACCGTCGATCGCACCGAGCGCCGCCAGATCCGGCCGGTAGATCGAATACTGGACGTCGATCGGGCTGAGCTGGAACATCTTCGTCGGCGACGCCGGGTCGTGACGCACGAATGCCGGATCGTAGAGCGCGTTCTCGACGAAGTCGGTCAAGTCGTCGACCTGCGCATTGGCCAGACCCAGACCCGGGGACGAGCCGCTGCCGCGCGGGTGGGTGAAGCGCTCGGAAAGCGTGCCGGCGGCGGCCGCGACGGCGTCCTGCGGCACACCGTCGTTGAAGTAGCGCACGACGTCCCGCACCGAGGTGAACAAGCCGTTGTGGAAATAGAAGCGCGCATCCTTCAATTGCCGCAGGGTCAGCACGCGGAACTTGAAGGCGTCACTGTCCCGCCCGGTGACCTCGCGCCGGCCGTCGTCGCGGAAGTCGGGGTCGTTCCTGCCGGCTCGATTCAGCGCCTGCAGTGGATGGTCGGCTAGGCCGAGGTTGTAGAAGTTCTCCTCGACGAACTGCCCGACGCCGGCGACGTCCGGATCGTCCACCTGCTTGTTGAGCATCGGGCCGCTATGGCAGCTGTAGCAGCCTGCGCCGCCATCGCGCGCATCGGTGAAGAACAGCCTTGCACCGCGGCGCTGCGCGGGGGTCAAAGCGTCGTTGTCACCGTCGAGGAAGCGATCCCAGCCGGTGTCGCGCGTGACCGAGGTGCGCAGGAAGGTGGCGGTCGCGCGAAATGCCGTGATGTCGTTGATCAGCGCATCGCAACCGCCGGGCGCGGGCGGGAAACTGGGGCTGCAGCCGGGGGCCGCGGCGGCTTCCTGGGGGAAGGCCTCCTGGAACAGCTTGATGAAGGCCGGGATCTTCTGCAACTCGGCCGACTGGTCTTCCAGCATGCGGTGGGCATCGAGCAGCAGCAGCGCGACGTTTTCCTGCGCCGGATGGCCGAACGGGTTCAGGCCGCCGGGCGAACTGTCGGGCTCGCCGGCAAAGCCGCCCATCAGCAGGCGGTTGTTGAACGCCGCACCGATCACGCCGGGGGCGTTGCGCGCGACGCTGTCGAGGGCGTCGAGCCGGCCGGTCGCCAGCAAGCGGCCCGGATCGGGCAGCTTGCGGCCGCGGGCCGGGCTTCCGACCGCGAATTCGTAGATGTCGGTGAGCGTCGGCAGTTCGTCCACCAGCGCATCGCCGGCAAACAGGGGGGTCGCCCGCAGTGGCGGCAGAACATCGGTTCGCGCGCGCCGCCGGGGCACGAAATTGCCGTTCCGATCCGTGTAGTGCCGGCCCTCGCCGCCCACCGCGAAATTGAACAAGGTCCCCGACTTGGACGCCGATTCGCCCTGATGGCAGCTGCCGCAGGAGGCGGTCTGGGCGATCTCGCGGATGCCGCCGAACTCCTCGCGCACCCTGGCGGTGCGTACCGGGTCGTGGAACAGTTGCTTGCCGAGGTAGCGTTTGGCCTCGGTGGTCTCGAAGAACGGATCCGGGCTGCCATCGGCGCGCCGCGGTTGTGGCAGCTCGCTGTCGTCGGCGGGCACCATCAGTGTTTCGATGCCGCCGACCTGCATGTCGATGAAACTGCGCAGTGCCACCGGACCTTCATCGGCGCTTGCCGCGCCCCACGCGAACGCCATCGCCAGGCCGCCTGCGGCCATTGCCCCCTGCCGCCGGCTGCGGGCGTCGCGGACTCGATGCTTCGATCTATTCGTCATTGCGGTTCTCCTCGATCGGATGGGCGGCCCCGTTCCGCGATCGGCGGCCGGACGGCCTGGGCGTGGAGCTCCGCGCGGGTGATGTGCCCGGGATCCGGCATCCGCGCGGCATCCACGTGCAATGGAGTCTGGCGACGGCGATTCACGCGCCCATGCCGGATTCGTCACGCATTGGTCACGCAGCGGCGGGGCCGGCGCGACGACGGCGCTTCCGATGGACAGATGACGATCGGATGCGGTCGTCGTGGCCCGGGCCGGCATGGGCAGGGAAACCGGAGTCGGCTCCCACGCCGTCGGCTCGCCGGGCGTCCCGGTCCGGCGCGACGGTCGCGGGAGTCGTCGCGAAGGACGCCGCCGAGCTACCGCGTGCTCGCGCCGCGCGGCGCCAGTTTCAGCCAGAGCTGGGCATCGAAGGGGACCAATGTCCCGCCGGCATCGCCGTGCGACGAGTACTGGCGGGCCTTGCCGTACAGGACCTTTTCATAGGTGATGGCCGTCACCGCATAGCGGCTGTCCTCGAATGGCAGCGCAAGGCGCGCGAGCAGCTCCGGATCGCGGATCGCGGCGTTGGCAAGTGCGTCTCGCCGTCCCCGGGGCGTACTGGCCACCCGGGCCGCCCAATCGGGCAGCCGAAGTGCCGCGTCGGCGATGTGCCGTGACACCCATGGGAACGCGACCGCGCGGCCGAGGGAAAAGGATGTGAGGTGTCGCGCATTTGCCGGTCGGCTGCGCAGCCATTCGGTGACGATCCTGCGATAGGTCTCCTCGCCGACCTCGCAGCGTTCGAAAGCGTTCACGTGGGGTCGGAACGTCGCGTAGGGCCGATCCGGATGCTCTTCGACATACGGAGAACAGGCGTCGCTCACGCAAGGTGCCAGCGCCAGCATGCAACACGTCGCGGCACGGCGGAGGGCCTTGCGAGTCACCGCCAACGCTCCGGGTGTCCGCCGCAACCCGTACCCTTGCCGCACACCCGGAGGAGGGCAGGATTCATCGCGATGTCAGGCCAGCCCATCAATGGCATCACGAAGTCTGGCCTTCCATTCTTCCAGCTTGTCGACACTGAGAGCCAAGGCATCGTCGACTTCATCGATCGTGTAATCGATTCTCAACCAAAGCTTGCCGGTACTCTTGCCACCCATGCGAAAGGTTTCGCCGACACCGGTGATCGATCCCAGGGGAATCTCGATGGCCCGGTCGAACATCTGCATTTCGAAACAGAGGTGGCTGTCCGTCAATATCAAACAGCCCAGTCCCTGGATCTGGGAGCTGCCTTTCGACTCCTGAGCAGCCAGAAATACCGCCCTGTCGACAGCCTCGATCTCGTTGCCTTCGCATCGACCACGGATTCTCCTCTCGAATTCGTCGTGTCTCTTCTTGAGGAACACCACCAGGATCCCGACGACGAGCACGACGACGATGATCGACAGATACGGCATGACTGATTCCCTGCTCGAACGAGCCCTCGTCATTTGCGAACAACGCCCACGCCGCGCTGCCGCCGAGAGCCTGCACGGCATCTCGCGCACGCCCCCTCGATCGACTTGGTGCACCGAGGCGCTGCGACGGGGCGTCCCGCAGCGCCGGCGCGCCGTGGAGATCACGATGCAGCCGCGCCACGCTTCGCATCGGATCCGTCCCATGCCGGCCGGCAGACCACCGCGGCACGATGCGAATCGCCGCTCGACCGGCGATCATGATCCAGGCTGTCCGACGGGCACCCGGTACGCAGTCACGTGGGTCTTCCGGAAGCGTGGCTCGAACAGAACGTGATGACATGTCCCGCCAGTTCCCGGACCGTGAATATCTCATGATCGACGGCAGGTCGAGCCTCGATCGGTGAAGGGTCGAGCCCGAGCGATGCGAGGTGCCGGTGGCTTGCCTGCAGGTCGTCGACCATGAGGTCGAACGAGGCATCTCCGGCAATGATCTTCTCTTTCAGCATCAGGATCAGATGTGTGCCCCCGCGCATTTCATGGACGGACACCCGGCGCCCATCGAATATCGCGCGCATGCCGACGAGACGCATGAACCGGGCCGATTCCTCCATGCGGTCGGTCTCCGGCACGACGCGGGCCACCGCGACCGCCGGCCGCTGATCGTCACGCTTTATTTCGAAATCCCTGCCGGCTCCCGAAATTCGACTTGACGGCCGGCCGGGCATGGCGAGGGTGCCGGGAAGCGTGGCATGCCGGCCGTCACGCCGGCGCGCCGCCTAGGCCGCGCCATTCGCATCGGGCAGGTGGCGTGCAACCCTGGCCTCGAGCAGCCGGACCAGGACGGGGTCCATGAAGCCGTAGTCGTCCGGGATGTCGAGGCACACTATCCTTGCCCTGCCGAGATACCGCCTGAACCGCGCGGAGAGTCTGTTTCGGTGGGCCTTTTCCATCACGAAGACGATCTCTGCCCACTCCAGCAGTTCGGGTGTGACAGGGTTTTCCGCGTCATGATTGAGGCCTGCGGACGCACACACCACACCTGGGTACGCGGAAAACACCTGCTCTGCCGTCGGACTGCGCAAGCGATTCTGACTACAGATGAACAGCAGGTGCTTCATGTCGACGCCCTCGGTCAGCCAAACCCGGGCGGGCGGCGCAGGCCGCGGACCAACCCGCCCCGCCGCCCGCGATTCCGCCACTTGCCGATCGCCATCCCGCAATCCATGGTCACCGTGCCGGGAGGCGGCGATGGCCGGCCCGGGGCCACCCCTGGCAGTGCGGGCACCGGTGACAAGAGGCGCGGCGTCGCGGGCGAATATCGCGGTGTCCGCCCGTGGCGCTTCATCCGGCCGACGGGGGCGTCCGGGTCGCGAGAGCATACATCCGACCGGCCAGCGATCGCCATCCGCCAGCAATCCCGGTCGCCCGCTCCCCGCTGCACCGCGCCGTCCCGGCCGATCGACTTGCCGCCCTTCACCGGCGCCGCCCCATTTCCCCACTGCAGGCGCGCCGTCATCGCGCGGGCGCCGGCTAGGCCGCCCGCCGGCCAAGCCCACAACGCGGCAGGCATCGGCCCACGTTGCGGCTCGTTTCCTCCTCGACCAGTTCCCTCGGCACGTCGCGCAGTTCCGCCAGCACCTGCGCATAACGCGCAACCTGGGCGGGTTCGTTGCGCTGGCCCCGCGCCCAGGCGGGCGGCATGTCCGGTGCGTCGGATTCGAGCACGATCGCCGACAGCGGCAGCGTCGCCGCGAGCTCGCGGATGCGACGCGAGCCCGGGTAGCTCATCGCGCCACCGAAACCGAGCCCGAAACCGAGGCCGATCATCTGATCGGCCTGCTGGCGACTGCCATTGAAGGCATGGGCGATGCCGCCGGGCACCCGGATTCTTCGCAGTTGCTTGAGAACGGCGTCCACCGCGCGCCGCACATGCAGCAACACCGGCAGATCGAAACGGCGCGCCAACTCGAGCTGGGCGACGAAGACCCGTTGCTGGCGATCGAAATCCGGATGTCCCTGGTACAGATCCAGGCCGATCTCGCCGACCGCCACGACCTCGCCGGCGGCGAGCCGTTGCTCGAGCATGGCGAGGTCCCTTTCCGGCGCCGCCCGCTCCGCATACAGCGGGTGGATGCCGTAGGCGATCCGGCATTCCGGGTAGCGGCGGCCAGCGTCCGCGGCCCGCTCGAAGGCGTCGGCCGCCACCGCCGGCACGACCAGCAGGCCGAGGCCGGCCGCCCGGGCCCGTGCGACGACCAGGTCGCGGTCGGCATCGAACTCGGCGGCATCGAGGTGGCAGTGGCTGTCGATCAGCACATCGCCACGTGGCGCGTCAGCGCCCCCGCCAGCTGGGCGTGCGCTTGGTCATGAAGGCATCGATGCCTTCGGCGGCATCCTCGGTCATCATGTTGCAGGCCATCACCTCGCCGGCGTATTGGTAGGCTGCGTCCAGCCCCATCTCCAGCTGTCGGTAGAACATCTCCTTGCCCATCGCGATCGCCTTCGGCGACTTGGCGAGAATCGACCCGGTGAGGCGCGCGATCTCGTCGTCGAGCGCCTCGATCGGCACCACCCGGTTCACCAGCCCGCGGGCGCGCGCCTCGTGGGCGTCGATGAAGTCTCCGGTGACCAGCATTTCGAAGGCCTGCTTGCGCCCCATGTTGCGCGCCAGGCCGACGCTCGGCGTCGAGCAGAACAGGCCGACGTTGATGCCGGAGACAGCGAAGCGCGCGCTGTCCACGGCGACCGCCAGGTCGCACATCGACACCAGCTGGCAACCGGCCGCGGTGGCGATGCCGTGGATCCGGGCGATCACCGGCTGCGGCATCGCCACGATCCGCATCATCGCCTTGCTGCACAGCTTGAACAGATTCTGCTGGAAGGCCTTGACGTGATTGGCCCGCATCTCCTTGAGATCGTGGCCGGCGCAGAAGGCCTTGCCGGCACCGCCGAGCACGACCACGCGCAGGTCGGGGTCGGCAGCGACGCGATCGAGCTCGGCGATCAGCGTCTCGAGCATCTCCATCGACAACGCGTTGAACTGGTGCGGCCGATTCAGGGTCAGGTGGCAGATGCCGCCTTCGTCGCGGCGCAGCAGGATGCCGTCGGCGGACGGCTCGGGCACGGCACTCATGGTCAGGATCTCCTCCGGCATGATTCGACAGGGCATGTCGCCATGTTAGCCGCGCGCGCGGCCGGCCACCAGACGGACACGTATGGACGGGGACCTGGTCCGGCCCGTCGGGCGCACAGCCATCCACCCCGATCACCGGCGCATCGTGGCCAGCCGGCCCGATGGCCGTGGCGACCGCGCGGGATCGCTCGCGACCACGGACCGTCGTGGGGACCGCACGGCCGTTTACGATCGATGCGACGATTCCCGCGGGACGCGCGCGGCGCGGCGTCGAGGACGGCGCCAGCGCCGCACGCCCGCCCCGCCCTTCAGCGCACGGTCGTCAGCGGCATGCCGGCGAGGCGCCCAGGCTGCCACCGCGACCATCGTCGAGCGTGGCGAGCCAGTGGGCGACGTCGTCGATCAGCCGCTGGCTGGCCTGCCGCAGCGCCACGGCGCCACCAGCCGCATCGGCACTCGCGGCCTCGGCGTTGACCGTCATCCGGGTCTCGGCAAGCAGGGCATCGGCCCGCGGCGAGATCAACAAGGCGCGCGCTTCGATTACGCCATGGCTGGCGGTCGGCGAATCGAAAACCTGGCTGAATTCGTCCAGTTCCAGCCGCAGCAGGCAGCCGCCGCCGTCGGGTAGCGCGAGGTCGAAGGCCCGCCGCATCGCCGTCTGGATCAGTTCCGAAGGTGCCGCTACCCAGCGGTTCTCGGTATAGGTCAGCCGCCGCTGGTCGGACCGATCCGCGAACCGGTACTGCATGCCGGACGAGCCCAGCCAGCTCGGCGCCCGCACCTCGAGCAGGCGCAGGGGCACCGCCGGTGCGTAGCTGGCCTCGGCCGGCGGCCCGAAATCGTGCAGCGTGATCGCCTTCGGCAGCGTACCGACGCCGCCGCAGCCGGACATGGCCGCGACGGCGAGCGGCAGCATGGTCCGCCGGGCCCGCGCCCGGACGGTTCTTCGAGGGGTCATCTGCGGGGGGTCTCCTGCTGGGTGCCGGACAGCACCGGCCCTTCGTAGCCGGCCTCGCCGGGCCCCGGCGGCTGCCGGCCTCGACCAAGCAGCAGCATCTGGGGCGCGGCCTCGACTTCGCGGAACAGGCTGGAGATCTGCCGCGAGGTGTCTGCCAGCTCCTGCAGCAAGGCGTTGAGGCGCGGCAGCGTGCCGGTCATCAGGCCCTGTCCTGCGCCGTCGAACAGCCGGTTGAAGTTGTGGGCGGTGTCTTCGAGCTTGGTCATCAGCTGGCGGAAGTCGCTGATCGCCGGCGACGCCTCGCGGCCTAGCTTCTCGAAGTTGGCGAGCACCTGGGGCAACTGGCCGAGCTGATCGGGCCCGACCGCCTCGCGGATCGCCACCAGCGTCTGCGGCGCCTCGGCGAAGGTCCGGTCGACGTTGGTCGACGCATGTTCCAGCCGGTCGAGCACGCGCTCGACCCGCGCAACATTGTCGTCGCTGAGGATCCGGGTCAGCCGGTCGGCCATCTCGCTGATCCGGTTGAGGGTGTTGAGCGCAGCGTCGGAGGCTTGGTCGAGCAGGCCAGGCTTCAGTTCGATGCGCGGCAGGCCGTCGCTGCCAGCGGTGAGCGGGCGCGGGTCCTCGCCGCTATCCTCCAGCTGCACGAAGGCCAGTCCGGTCACGCCCTGGTAGCCTAGGCTGGCGCGGGTGCCGGCGGTCACCGGCAGGTCGTCGCGCAGGTTGATGCGCACGACGATCAGGCGCGGGTCGTCCGGGTCGATGCCGATCGCCTCGACGCGTCCCGCCTCGATGCCGCGAAAGCGCACCTGCGCCTCGACGTTGAGGCCGGTGATGTTGCTGGTCGACACCAGCAGGTAGCGCTTCAGGTTCTCGACCGGCTCGCCGAACCACCACAGCGCGGCGGCCAGCGCCGCCCCGAGCAGGATCACGAAGATGCCTGCGACCAGCGCGTAGGCTCGATTTTCCATCAGATGCTCTCCAGGCCCCGCGCCATCGCGCGCCGGCTGGTCTCGGTTCGGAAGAAACGCTCGACGAAGGGGTGATCGAGTTCAATGATACGGTCAAGCGCATCGCAGGCAAGAATGCGGCGCTCGGCCAGCACCGCGACACGGCTCGACAGCGCCGCCAGGGTGTCGAGGTCGTGGGTCACCAGCACCACCGTCAGGCCGAGCTGCGACTGCAGGGCACGGATCAGCCGGACGAAGGCGGCACTGCGGTCGGGGTCGAGGCCGGCGGTGGGCTCGTCGAGCAGCAGCAGCTCGGGTTCCAGCGCCAGTGCCCGCGCCAGCGCCACCCGCTTGATCATGCCGCCGGACAGTTCCGCCGGCATGCGCAGCCCATGTTCCGGCTGCAGCTCGACCATCGCCAGCTTCAGCATCACCGCGTCATGGACCTCGTCCGCTGTCAGGCAGCCGAGTTCGCGCAGCGGAAACGCGATGTTGTCGAACACGTTGAATGCCGAGAACAGCGCCCCCTGCTGGAACAGCATGCCGAAGCGCCGCCGCCGCCGCACCTGCTCGGCGCGGCTGCCGGAGAGCAGCGGCTCGCCGAACAGGCGCACCTCGCCGGCGCTCGGCGTCAGCAGGCCGACGATCTCGCGCAGCAGCGTGGTCTTGCCGCTGCCGGAGCCGCCCACCAGGGTGACCACCTCGCCGGCCGGGATCGACAGATCGACACCGTCGTGCACGACGGTCGCGCCGAAGCGCGTGACGATGCCCGCCAGCTCCACCGCCGCCACCGTCACTCGCCCATCCTCGCCGCCGGACTCACAGCGGCACCCCGATATGGCGGGTGGCGATCGCGAACACCGCGTCCATCAGGATCACCGCGGTGATCGCCGAGACCACCGACGCGGTGGTGTTGGCCGACAGGCTCTCGGTATTGGGCTTGACCCGCAAGCCGAAATGGCAGGCCACCAGCGCGATCACCACGCCGAACACCGCGCCCTTGGCGACCGCGATGTAGAGGTTGGCGATCGGCACCACGCCGGGCAGGGTCTGCAGGAAGAAGCCGAAGCCGATGCCGAGCTGCAGCCGCGCCGAGACCATGCCGCCGAGGATCGCCACGCCGCTCGCCCACAGCACCAGCAGCGGCATCGCCACCGCCAGCGCCATGACCTTGGGCAGCACCAGCCGGACATGTCGCGAGATGCCCATCGTCGCCAGCGCGTCGATCTCTTCGGTGACCCGCATGACCCCGAGCTGCGCGGTCATCGCCGAGCCGGAACGGCCGGCCACCAGCACCGAGACGAGCACCGGCCCGAGCTCGCGGATGATCCCCAGGCCGAGGATGTTGACGATGAAGATGTCGGCGCCGAAGGCCTTCAGCTGCAGCGCGGAGAGATAGGACAGCACCACACCGATCAGGAAGCCGACCAGCGCGGTCACCGCCATCGCCTGCACGCCGGTCTTGTACAGATTGGCCGAGAACTCCTTGATCGGCCACAGCCCGGGGCGCACGCACAGATAGGCCAGATCGATGGCGAGCTGGCCGAGCAGGTGCAACAGCCCGGCGAAATGGGCCATCAGGCCCAGCAGCGGATCGCCGAGGGTGTGGATCGGCGCCAGCCAGTGCCGCGGCCTGGTCGGCAGGCGGGCAGCGCCAAGGGCCTCGACGGCCTCGATCACGCGCAGCAGTTCGGGCGCGGCCGACAGGCGCCCGGGGCGCGCCTGCCGCCAGTGGCGCCACAGCAGTTGCGCACCGAAGTTGTCGAGACGGCTGACCCCGCCGAGATCCCACGACGCGACGCTGCGGGCCTGGTCGAGCAGCTGGCGCATCCGGCGCAGCTCGGGCGACAGTGCGCGCAGCGTCCATTCGCCGCGCAGCACCACCACGCCCTGGCACACCGTCAGCTCCGGAGCCGTACCGCGCACCGCGCTACCCGCCCGCACTGCCGAGGGGCAGCACCGCCGGCTCGGTACGCAGCTTCAGCTTGCGCCCGATCGTGGTCCATTGGGCCTGCTCCTCCTGCAGCGAGGCCTCGGTCAGCGGCAGGCCGGCCAGCCATTGATCGTCGCACACCAGTTCGTGCCCGCCATCCACCGCCCGCAGGCGCACCGGCGGCAGACCGCGCCCGTCGCGGGCCCGATGCAGCACCACGGCGAGACGCAGGCACAGGATCATCGACCAGTCGACGCTGCCCGGGTCGATCGCGGCGACCCGCGCGAGCTTGCCGCGATGGGCCAGCACCAGCCGCGACAGCCGCCCCTGGTCCATCCGCGAGAACCCCGGCATGTCGGCGTTGGCGAGGATGTAGGAGCTGTGCTTGTGGTAGCTGGAATGGGCGATCGAAATGCCGATCTCGTGCAATTGTGCGGCCCAGTCGAGAAAGCGGCCGTCGGGATCGAGCGGATCGCGCACGCGCGGCAACAGCTCGGCGAGCAGCATGCGCGCGGTCGACGTGACCTCGGCGGCGTGGGCGGCATCCACCTGGTAGCGCTCGAGGAAGGCGAGCACGGTGGCATCACGCAGGTCGTGATGATGGTAGCGGCCGAGCAGGTCGTAGAGCACCCCGAGGCGCAGCGCCCCCTCCGAGAACAGCATCCGCTCCAGCTCGAACTCCCGGAACACCGCGCTCATGATCGCGAAGCCACCGAGCAGCACCGGTCGGCGGTCGGGCTTGATGCCGGACAGCTCCAGCTTGTCGAGCGAACCCGCCTTGAGGAGCACGCCGCGCAGATTGTCGAGGCCCTCGCGGGTGATCGCATCACCCGCGAGGCCGTTTTGCTGGAGGATCTCGAAGAGTCCCTTGGCCGTGCCGCTGCTGCCCACCGCCTCCTCCCAGCCGAGCGCGCGATAGGGATGGGCGATCAGCTGCAGCTCCCGCCGCGCGGCGATCTCGGCTTCCTTCAGGCCGCGCTTGTCGATGCGCCCACCCGGGAAATAGCGCAGGCTGAAGGCGACGCAGCCCATGTACAGCGACTCCAGCATCAGCGGCTTGAAGCTCTTGCCGATGATGAACTCGGTGGAGCCGCCGCCGATATCGACGATCAGCTGCTGCTTGTGGGGATCCGGCAGGTTGTGGGCGACGCCGACGTAGATCAGCCGCGCCTCCTCGCGACCGGCGATGACCTCGATCGGAAAGCCCAGCGCGTGCTCGGCCCGCACCAGGAAATGCGGCGCGTTCTTGGCGACCCGCAGGGTATTGGTGGCCACCGCGCGCACCGCATCCGGATCGAATCCACTCAGGCGCTCGCCGAAGCACTGCAACGCGATCAGTGCCCGCTCCTGGGCGGCATCGTCGATGCGCTTGTCCGACGACAGGCCGGCAGCGAGCCGCACCGGTTGCTTGATGCCGTCGAGCGGATAGATCTGGTCGTTGACGATGCGCCCGATCTGCAGCCGGAAGCTGTTGGAGCCCAGGTCGACCGCCGCGATCAATTCTGTTGTCATGATGCGTTTCCGGTTCACACGGCCACGGACGGCCTCCCAAGCGGCGATTGTACACGGCGAAGCGTGCCGCCGCGGCTTGCCCGACCATCCTGTCGAAGTGCAAACTTCCCGGATTGCCCTGCTTTCGGCGAGCGCCCGATCGACACCATGAACCACCCAGCGGAGCGGATCGAACCAGAACAGCGCCATTTCATCAATCGCGAGCTGTCGCTGCTGCAGTTCCAGCGACGGGTGCTGGCCCAGGCCGCCGATCCGACCGTACCGCTGCTCGAGCGGCTGCGCTTCGTCTGCATCGTCTCCAGCAATCTCGACGAGTTCTTCGAGGTGCGGGTGGCCGGCATCAAGGAGCAGATGCGCCTATCGGCCGGCGGCACCGATCGCGACGGTCTCAAGCCGGCCGAACTCAACGACCGGGTCAGTCGCGAGGTGCACGAGATCATCGCCGAGCAGTACCAGCTGCTCAACGACGAGATCCTGCCGGCGCTCGACGCCGAGGGCATCCGCTTCCTGAGGCGCGCCGAGTGGACCGATGCCCAGCGCGCCTGGATCACGGATTTCTTCCAGCGCCAGGTTCTGCCCGTGCTGACCCCGATCGGCCTCGACCCGGCCCATCCGTTCCCGCGGCTGCTCAACAAGAGCCTCAATTTCGCGGTCGAGCTGGACGGTCGCGACGCCTTCGGCCGCAACTCCGGCACCGCCATCGTGCAGGCGCCGCGCACCCTGCCACGGGTGATCCAGCTGCCGTCGGAGATCACCGGCGTCGACCACGGCTTCGTGTTCCTGTCGTCGATCCTCCACGCCCATGTCGGCGACCTGTTCTCCGGCATGCGGGTGCGCGGCTGCTACCAGTTCCGCGTGACCCGCAATTCCGACCTGTTCGTCGACGAGGAGGAGGTCAAGGATTTGCGCGTCACGCTGAAGGGCGAACTGCACCAGCGCCATTTCGGCGACGCGGTGCGCCTCGAGGTGGCCGACAACTGCTCCGAGCAGATGATGAGCTTCCTGCTGCGCCAGTTCGGCCTGAGTCAGGGCGACCTCTACCAGACCCCCGGCATCGTCAACCTGGCGCGCCTGATCCAGGTGCCGGACCGGGTACCGCGGTCCGATCTCAAGTACCAGCCGTTCGAACCCGGCCTGCCGGCGGCAGTCGAGCGCAAGGTGTCGCTGTTCGAGGTGCTGCGGCGCCAGGACATCCTGCTGCACCACCCGTTCCAGAGCTTCGCCCCGGTGATCGAACTGATCCGCGCCGCCGCCGACGATCCGCGCGTGGTCGCGATCAAGATGACGGTGTATCGCACCGGCACCGACTCGGTGCTGATGGAACACCTGATCCGTGCCGCCCAGAAGGGCACCGAGGTGACCGTCGTGCTGGAACTGATGGCGCGCTTCGACGAGGAAGCCAACATCGGCTGGGCGGCCAAGCTCGAGGAGGTCGGCGCCCACGTGGTATATGGCGTGTTCGGCTACAAGACCCACGCCAAGATGCTGATGCTGGTACGCCGCGAGGAGCACGGGCTGCGCCGCTATGTGCATCTGGGCACCGGCAACTACCACCCGCGTACCACGCGCTTCTATACCGACTTCGGCCTGATGACCGCCCACGAGGGCATCTGCGCCGACGTCGCCGAGATCTTCAAGCAGCTCACCGGCCTCGGCCAGGCGAGCACGCTCCAGTATCTGTGGCAGGCGCCCTTCACGCTCCACGCCAACGTCATCGAATCGATCCGCAGCGAAGCCGAGATCGCCGCCGCCGGCGGCAAGGCACGCATCGTCGCGAAGATGAACGCGCTGCTCGAGCCGAAGACCATCGAGGCGCTCTACCAGGCTTCCCAGGCCGGCGTCGCGATCGACCTGATCGTGCGCGGCCCGTGCGCACTGCGCCCCGGGGTACCCGGATTGTCCGAGAACATCCGGGTGCGCTCGATCATCGGCCGCTTCCTCGAGCACCACCGCATATTCCTGTTCGGCGCCGGTGGCGACAACCGCGTGTACCTGTCGAGCGCCGACTGGATGGACCGCAACTTCTTCCGCCGCATCGAGACCGCCTTCCCGGTGCTCGACCCGAAACTCAAGCGCCGCGTCATCCGCGAAGGCCTGCGCAGCTACCTCGCCGACAACGGCCAATCCTGGGAACTGCAGGAACATGGCGGCTACCGCCGGCGCAGCGCGCGCGGCAAGCTGCGGGTCGCCCAGTGGCAACTGCTCGACGAACTGAGCGGGTGACCGGGGCGCGGGCCGCCGATCTTCCGATCACCGTCGTCGCATCCCGGCGCCCGACCGGGCGACGGCGACGCCCGCGCCCTTCGCGGCTTCACGCGGCGCGTCCTCCTTGGCTAAACTGATCCACGGCCTCCCGGCGGCGAGCCGCCATTCTCCGCTGCTCGCAAGATCCCGGCGCATGGACAATCAACCAGCCAGAGGCGTTCGGACATGCAGGAAATACCAGGCGCGGATGTCGCGCTGATCGAGGCGTGGATCGCCAAGGGACGCTTCGAGCGGGCGCTGAAGCCGCTCGAAGCACTCGCCCTCGACAACCCGACGAGCGCGCGGGTGTGGAAGAACCTGGGCGTCGTCCACCAGAAGCTCGGCCACCACGATCAGGCCGAGAAACACCTGGCCCACGCCATCGAGCTGGACGGGAGCGACGTCGATGCCCACTGCTCGCTGGGCGGTGTCTATCTTTCCCAGGGGAAACTGGACGAGGCGACGGCATCGTTCGAACGCGGCCTCGAACTGTCGGCCAACGGCAGCACCTTCGCGCTGTTGAACTACCTGGCGATCCGCGCCCGCACCGGCACGCTCGACGCGGCGCTTCCCCGGTTCGCCGCCGCCCTCGAGGCCGGCGCCCGCAGCTGCCGGCAAGACATCGACGCCGGCCGCAACCTGCCGTGGGCCTGCTTCGACCTCGCCCAGTTCCACCTGTTGCGCGGCGAGCGGGTCGCGAGCAGCGCGGCCATCACCGAGGCCGTGCGCCTCGCCAACGCCAGCTGGCAACTCGACTCGGCGACCGCCATCTACCGGCTCATGGCGGAATCGCCCGAAGCAGCGACACGCGCGGGCGCCGTCGAGATCCTGGCGCTGATCGACACGCTGAAGCAGGAATACTTCGCGGAACCGGACCACAAGCGCTGCTTCGTGATGATGCCGTTCGGCAAGAAGCTCGACGCGTCAGGCCGGGAAGTGGACTTCGACGAGGTATACGAGACCTTCATCAAGCCGACGATCGAGAGCGAGGGACTCGAGTCCATTCGCTGCGACGAGGTGGACGAGGCGGGCAATATCCACAACCGGATGTTCCAGTTGATCTGGCGCGCGGAAGTGGCCATCGCCGACGTGAGCATTCCGAATCCCAATGTCTTCTACGAGTTGGGCATCCGCCATGCGCTGCACAAGGCGGTGACCGTGATCATCCGCAATCGCAACGCCAAGCTGCCGTTCAACATCGCCAACCTGAACGCCATCGAGTACGACTTCGACCGCGGTGCGCACGACGAGGAGGCACGCCGGCGAATCCGCAGGGCCGTATCCGTCGGTCTCCGCGACGGTCAGTCCGACAGCCACGTCAGCGAGACCCTCGACCTGCGGATATCCGACCGGCCCCGGGTGATCGGCAGCTGCGACATCTACAGCTATCCGATCCGCGGCAGCCACCGCAAGCTGGCGCTGATCACCGGTGATCTGCGCAACGTGCGCGGCATCGACGTATGGGTGAATTCCGAGAACACCAACATGCAGATGGCGCGCTACTACGACTTCGCCATCTCGAGCATGATTCGCTACGAAGGAGCCCGCAAGACGCGCACCGGCCATGTCGCCGAAGACCTGATCCAGAAGGAACTGGACGAGATCATGGCTGGCGAACGCAGTGTGCCGGAAGGCACGGTGATCGCGACCGGGCCCGGCGAACTGAGCCGGTACGGCGTGCGGGCGGTCTTCCACGCCGCCTCCGTGCGCGGTGCCATCGGCTACGGCTACGAACCCGTGCGCGACATCCATCGATGCGTCACCAACGCCCTGGCGCTGATCGACGACCCGGCCAGCAACGTCGCCGGCAGCGGGCTCGCGAGCATTCTGATCCCGTTGCTGGGCATCGGCTTCACCCGCGGCGATTTTCGCCCGGTCCTGAACCGCCAGATCGAAGCCGCCCTCGAGTATCTCGCCGGGCATCCCGAATCCAGCGTCGACAGCGTGTATTTCCTGGCCTGGAGCGAACAGGAACTGGCCCTCTGCCAGTCCGTCCTGCGCTCGTTCGACGTGCTCGACGCGCCGGTCCGGGCGCACTAGCGCCAACCTGCAGATGACCGATTTCCAGAGAACCGGGCCGGCCAGGGTGCTGGTACTGATGCCGATGCTGCCGGGCTACGAAGGCGTGCGCGAGACGGTGGCCACGGCAATCGCGGCTGCCGGCCTGGAGATGCTGCGCATGGAGGCCCTGCTCGAGGACTGGGAGTGGCTGGACTGGCTGGACGATGCCGTTCGCCACTGCGACCTCGTGCTGGCCGATCCGTCGCGGCACAACGCCTTCGTCATGTACGAACTCGCCGTCGCGCGCCCGCACGCCCGCCCCACCCTGGTCATTCTCGACCGGGACGATACCCAGCTCAGCGGCTCCCTCGACGGCACCCCGTTCCGGCTGTACGCGAATGACGCACTCGAAGCGTTCTCGGCACGGCTGTACCGCGACCTGCTGCAGCTCGCAGCGGCAGCCGGGCCGACGGGCGAGCCCGCCGATCCGGGGCGCTACCACGCCAGCGCCATCCGCCTGCTGGCGGAGTTCCGCAACGACACCGGCCTGCCCGTGGAGGCGGTCGACAGGGTCGCCTTCGGCGCCCGCCTCGGCCACGCGATGCAGCACGGCACCTTCGTCGATTCGCTCGCGCCCACTCCGCTCGGCGCGGCGGGCCTCCTCGCCGCGCTGATTGGCTCGTCGCGGATGGTCGAAGCGATGGCCGCGATCCGCGACTGGACGGACCGTCGCGGGCAGACCCGGAACCGGCACGATGGCTAGCAGCCCCTGCATCTTCCAGGTCATGATCCACCACGCGCAATCCGACGCGGTCGACGCCCTGCGCCTCCAGCGGCAGCTGCGACGGGGCGGCGTGCGCGCCGGCCTCGCCGACCTGTCGGACGCTGCCGCGGCTCGTCGCGCGCGGCATTCGCTGGCGCTGATCGGTGCCAACGGCAGCCGCCACCTTGCCGCCGGCTCGCTCCGCGACAGCTTCGACCTGGTGTTGGTCGGCGCCGACGCCGGACGAGGCCAGGCAGGCACCCCGTACCGGCGCATCGTCGCGCGTCTGACCGATTGCCCGCACCGCGTGCCGATCAGCGCCACGGCGCTGCAGGACGCCACGCGCCTGTCCTACGACGCCATCGCGGACCAGTTTGCGGACGTCTGGTTCGACGTGATGCCCGGCGAAGCGCTGGAATCCTTCGTCGCGCAACTGCCCCGCGGCGCGAGCGTCCTCGACGCCGGCTGCGGCCCCGGCCACCACGCCCGTTTTTTCCGGCAGGCGGGCTTCGCACCGGTGGGCCTCGACCTGTCGCGCACGATGCTCGACATCGCCACCCGGAAGAACCACGGCATCCCGTTCGTCCGCGGTGACATCCTTGCAGGCGCCCTCCCCGCCGACCATTTCGACGCGGTGTGGTGCGCCGTCGCGCTCAATCACATACCCGCCGAATGTTGGCCACGTGCGCTGGGCAACCTCGTCGGCACCCTCAGGCCCGGCGGCACGATCGGACTCAATGTCCAGATCGGCCGCGACAGCGAGATCGTCAGTCTCGGACACGACCACCGCTTCTTCGAGTACCCGACGGACGAACGGGCGATCGTCCGGGCCGTCGAGCCGCTCGGCGTGGATATCCGTGCCACCCATGTGGGCACCACCGCCCGCAACATCCACGGCCTGCCGCTGGAGATGCGCTTCGCAACCGTCGTCGGTACCAAGGCGCGGCCTGCGTGAGCGCAGCTGCCGGGCGACATCCAGCCTTCAGCCCTTGGGCGCCGTCCAGTGTCACCCGCCGGCTTGGTGGTCAGGGCGGGCGACGGTTTCGCGCCGGCATCCGGCCGGTCGCCCAAGGCATGGCGGTGTCCCGATCCGGCGCCGGCCTGCCGGTCGGCTGGCACAGCTAGTGGTCCGCTTCGCACGGCGCCAGGACGGACGTCCGAACCAGGGACCGATCGTTCGTCCCGGACGCTGGCCATTCGAGCAAGGCGCTCCTGCAGGGCCAGGACCAGTGCCGCGGACTTCTTCAAAGGCCGATGCGGCGCCTGGTCATTCGGTCAAGCTCGTTGAGCATATCCACCGCGAGCACAAGCTTGTCGACCTTGGCATCGGGGGGCATCGTGCGCTCGGCGTCCACGATGGCCAGGAGGGACGTGATTTGCTCCGTCAAGACCTCCGGTGCGCTCAGCCTGATGGCGGCAAAGGCGCGTATGTTGATCATCTCATTAGCTGTTTCCGCGTCGAAACTCGCTCTTTGCATGAAGGCGTCGGCGGAGCGCAAGGAATTGGCGGCCTCCTCGCTACGGCCGAGATCGGAGAGGGCTATCGCCTCCAGGCAGCGGCCGAGAATCGTCAGCGAATATAGCGCCTGCTCAATTTGGCCATCGTGCTCGGGGTCTTCCGGATATCGTCCTGCGAAGTCGGCCAGTTGTTCCAGCCTTTTCATCGCTTCCGCAAATTCCTTCGCCTCCCGCTCGGCGTTCACTAAAGGACCCAGCGCGGCCGAAATCAGAGGCAGTATCGCAATTTCGCGCTTGATGAGCGTTTCCGGCGGCACGCAGTACCTCGCTCGGAATCGCGTCCAATGCCTGCGATCGACTCGAAGAAAGTATCGGGTGCTGCACGCAGTTGCCACCATCGCCAACGCGACATCCTCCCGACCGATACTGTCCAGTAGGAAGTCTGCGCTCTGGATCACGTTGTCCTCGGATAGCGCAGGTGGGGAGATGTCGTGACCGAGTTCATAGGTCCGGATTGCGACCTGGAGAGCAATCGATTCTGCGCTCGGGTCGGATTCCTGAAGCAACTCGAAAGCCAGCTTCAGGATGCTGGAATCTCGTGCGCCACTGTCGGCCAGAGCGAACACGATCTGCGCCGTCGCATCGAGCCTCTCCGCCCTGTCGGTTATCGACGGCAGCACGTCGACGGCATGTGTGAGCACGCATTGCCGAGGCGCCGTGTTCTCGAGACATGCGCTGACCGGCCTCTTCGCCGCCGCAACGGACGTGGCCATCAGGCCACCAGCGACACAAAGCACTACCCACCTCAACTTCTTCATTAGAGTTCCTCGCGTCGTGTGAATCCGATACCGGCCGCGAAACGCGGATCGGCATGGTGTCGAGCATCTAAATAGCATGGCTTCTGGCAACCGTCGATATCCGACGGGTAGACCACCAGTTGTCAGCGGCACAATTCACATGGGCACCGATCATGCTCGTCAAGCAGCGTGCGTCACTCGACTTGTGGCCATGCCGCCACGTGAGGTCACGAAGCCACCGCACGAGCAGCACGAGCAGCGCTCGTTCGACGGAAGGCTTGGGGCCGGGTGCGGCCGGCGCGGCGACGAACCTGGGGGTCAGGTTTCCAAGGCCTGCCGCCCCGGCGCAGCCGATGCGCCCGTACGCGAGATTCCCGTTCCGTGCGGGGAATCCAATCGCAAATTTCGCAAATGATGCGGTGTTGAGCTTGCGTCTGCGGCGATTCAGCATGACTACCACCGCATGGGAAGCGGCGCTCATCGATATATCTGGCAGGCCGACGATTGGCCGAACTGGCGCTGCGATCTCGCGGTGCTTGCCGCGTCGTTGGCCGAGGCGAGCCGAGCGCAGGGCACATGGGTGGGGCGACTTGCCGATGTCGGCCTGTTGGCGCAAAGCGAGGCCAGCCTGGTCGCGCTCACCGCGGACGTCGTTCGACCTAGCGAGATCGAGGGCGGGAAGCTCAGCGGCGATACTGTTCGCCCATCCAGTGCCCGCCGTCTCGGTGAGGACATCGGTGCATTGGCGCCGGTTGATCGACATGCAGAGGGTTTCGTGGAGATGGTGCTCGACGCGACTTCGAACTGTCACATGGAGGTCAACCGTTAACGCCTGTTCTCGTGGCACGCCGCGCTCTTTCCGACGGGCTGCTCGGGACTTGCCCGGATCGGCGTCGGCCGTTGGCGAGACGACGCGAAAGGGCCCATGCAAGTCGAGCCCAATCCGCTTGGTCGGCAGCGCGTCCATTATCAAGCGCCGCCTGCCGAACACCTTGACCTTGAAGTGGATCGCTTGCTCGACTGCGCCAACGGTGGCACCAACGGATTACTGCTCGTTCGCGCAGCTCTGGCCCATCTGTGGTTCGTCACCATCCATCCCTTCGACGACGGCAACGACCGGATCGCCCGTGCCCTCGGCGACTTGTTCCTGGCGCGAGCGGACGCCAGCCCCCGGCACTTCTACAGCCTTTCCGCAGATCCAGCGAGAACGCAACGCCTGTTACGACATCCTGGAGAAGACCCGGAAAGGCACGATGCACGTGACGGCGTGGCTCACCTGGCTTCTATATGCCCTGACTCGGGCGGGCCACGGTTCAGGCACAGGTGTCGGCTGGCGGCGTCTTGGCCAAGTCACGGTTCTGGCAGCGCTTGGCCGGAACACCCTTGAATGCGAGGCAAACGAAACTCCTCAATCGCTTGCTTGATGGCTTCGAGGGCAAGCTGACGACCTCGAAGTGGACTGCGATCGCAAGATGTTCGACCGACACCGCATAGCGCGACATCGCCGAGTTGGTTTCGCTCGGTGTGCTGAGGAAAACAGCAGCGGGAGGTCGCAGCCCCAGCTACGAGTCGGTCGACCTCTGATCTCGGGAAGCGCACCCTTTTCGACGTCGCTCTGCATTCAGTCCGCCGCGGGCCGTTTATGCTGCAACCAGACGATGGGTCGTCACGTTCGGCAGGCAGCAGGCGACACAAGGAGGCCGTCCGAACCCTTCGGGGGCGGTGCTTCAGGCAAACTGAACCATTGCTCGTTCCGCTGCCACGAAGCTGCCGTTCGCGGACTCTCACACCCGTCCACAACCCGTAGTTGGAGCCCCGTCCACGATCGCCCTCGGCGGATCCTCCGAGATGACCGCCTTACGGCGACCCAATTGAACACCTTTGGCTCAGTCCGGCCATGGTCCGACACTCGGTGCAAGATTTCGACCTCCCTATCGAATAGGAATCCAGATCTCCAGACCGCCGTCTCCGGACATCGGATCGAACTTCTCGCCATACCGCTCGAACCACGGGGCCTGTACCGCTTCTTTGCCCGAACCGGGCAACCACTCACCCCAAATCGCGGCACAGCTTGCACTTACCGAGGAGACATGCTCCTGGTGCTCAAACACTGCATAGGTTTGCGGTTCAAGTACCAGTTGCACCGTTTCGGCGGGTAGCCGTTCGTCTCTTGCAAACAGTACGCCCGACAGGTAGTCGAAACCACTGTCATCGCTGTTGCATATCACGCCATAGGTCGTCGGGTTGGGCGCGCATGAAATTCTCGAAATCAGCGGCCCGAACGCTTGCCATTGACTCGGGATCTGCGCCATCTGCTCGAAGCCGTAGTGTCGGGAAATACCGCAGATCCGAAGGGTATCCGCTCTTTCCATGCTCGGCTTCGACAAGACTACTTCTGCTCGCTGTTTCATGCGCTTGGCCTCCAATAAAGACAGGTTCCTGGTGTGGCCGCTTCTTCTGACTTGTTCGGGTGTCTGGCAAAATTGCAGCTTGAAAGCGCGCGAAAACGCCTCGTGCGAGGCATATCCGAGTGAGACGGCGAGATCGAGGATATTGGTCTCTCCAGCCGCCAGCGCCTGCGCCGCTTCGCTCAGGCGTCGCAATCTCAAGTACCGACTGACCGGTAGTCCGACGGAGTAGCAGAATATCCTGCTCAGGTAATATCGGGAGACTCCTGCCACGTCAGCGAGAGTCTCCAGAGATACGTCCTCGCGAAAGTGACTCTCGATGTACCAGATCGCTTTATCCACCGCTGCCATCTATGCCGACCCCCGGAAGCCAGTTACTGAGATCTTAGTGAGCAGATGTGCGTTCTGCTTGATAGTGTTTGCGCGATCGTCGGTCGGCAACGATGAACCGCTGCCGGTCGGGCGGCGACCGACAACTCTTCGGACTCATCGCCCGAAAGCCGATGTCGAAGATTCGCTTCCCGAAAGCAGCCGCTCGCCAGTGAGTCGTTTCGACCCGAAGGAGTCGGTCGAGGAGAATAGCAGCTGCCATTCAGAACTCGTGCGAATCCGCGTCACTCACCTGCCAACCGAAGTGCTTGCAAAAGTCTTCAAAGCACGTTTGGCAAACCCAGCGATCGCCAACTGGCGTCGAGTAACCCTCGCGCAAAGTCTCTGGCGATTCACGGATAATGAATTGCGCCCAACAGAATTCGCAGTGGTCGTGGTCGCTCTCAGCGCTGGCCGGCCTCTAGTGGCGCTAGATTGGCGTTGCGTTTCTGAGATAGCTTTCCTGATTGGTCAAACGCCAGGCATTCGGCAGACGCATTTCGGTCTTGCCTCCTTTCGACCCAAAACCAAGCGTTCAGATTTCAATGAATCCGCCATACGTGTTCGAGTGCTCAGGTGGAAGCGAATACAGCAAAGGTCTAATTTATGCTACACGCTTCTGGAGTCGAAGTAGATAGTCTGGCTTTTTGCAAGTCATTTGAAAGAGACGCAACCACCGCATTCATATTTTTGACGCAAGCATTGCTGCGTTCCAAATTGCCGTATAAATTATTGTATGCAACAATTAGCTGGTTGCATGAATTTTGCCTAATGTACGGCTCTCTTTCAATATATTCCTTCTCAGTCGCCCATCTCTCAATTGGCGCATATGCCGCCCTAAAAAATTGCTCCTTGCAATTTTCAGTTCGCCAATATGTAAGAGCTATTCTCAAAGCGCCAGTCGCGATTGCATTTCCATACTCTCCTGCATTGATCATGCTTTTAGTGTGCTCATCAAGATAACCAGTAATTGCGTCTTGCACTCCGGCTCCGATTCCATATTCATCGCCATTGAGTGCCGACAAAATTGCCCCGCAGCCTACACTCGATATTGAGCTATGTATATTGGTCTGAGACAAGGCCGCACCGCAACTTTCAGCATCAACCAGATTCTTAATGCATGCGTCACTGGCGAGTCTTTGGCATTGACTATGATTTCCGCATATAGTTCTTGGAAATGGGGGGATGGCTCTTTGAGACGGCAAATTGCAAGTTCTGCCGTTGAAAAGTTGATTGCTATTGAGTTTGGCTTCGGCTGCACTGAGTGCTGTTTTGTCCCCGCTTTCTTTTTCTGCACATCTGGAAAATTCCTTCTCTGCACCATCCAACCTTCTTAGGATTTGATAATAATCGTAAATCGCAGTAATTTTGAACCCGGCACTCTTGCCGTACAAATTATCTCCTTCGTCGTCAACAACTGCGTAGCAATTAGTGGGCGAAATATGGCTATCCAGATCAAATATCACCTTGCTGCTTGACGCGCGAGCTCTTGCTACAACATTCCAATTTCTGTCCACTAGACTGTACGCATGTTTTGTGTCTCTATTCAGCCCAACCTCTAGGCCCGTCGGCGACTGCAGGGTGTATATTGGCTTCGCCGCGCATCCAGAAATAGAAATCAAGATCAATATTAAATATGCAATTCTCATTGAGTTTCCTTGCGCTCAGAGCTCGAGTTGGCCATGAACCATATTCAATTTGAACGACCTACACACGTACCCTTAGGCGCTAAATTCCTATTGGCGCCGGCAGCGACTTTGCGCGAAATTGCGTTGGATAAGTTTAGCGAAGGAAGGTGTGCATTGGGAAGTGGAGAAGGGCGTGGCCGGACGCTCCTCCCGATCGCGCGGTGATTATCGCAAATGCTCTGGTCTGTTTCCTTGTTAATGCTCGTCGCCGGGGTATCGTATTGTCAGCTCAGCTGTCGCGCTGCAACCCCTTGCCTCGAAGCCCAAAATGCTCTGCCACCCGCAAGGTTGGCACTTGCGCCAATCCATGTCCATTTCGTCAATTTGAAGCGTTGCTGCGACCGACCGTAGCTGGCCGAAGCTTCGCATTTGAGGTCGCCAGACACTAGCCGTTCTAGGTGATCGACCGACGAATGGCAGCTTCGCTTCGAGATCAGCGGCAACGGCCGACCCTATCACGCCAGTCAGAGGTCGGATTGGCCGTCGCACAATCTAGGCGACAATGCCCCAAAGGGCCAGGGCGGCGTGGTTTCGGCGCCGGTGCGCACCGTCTTCTCAAGAGCTGGGGCCTCCGGGATACCCGGGGCGATTCAGTGGCTGCCCCGCCGGGTCACGATCCCCAAGCGAGTAACTTGCTTGGATCCGAGGGCGCTTTCGAAGTACCAACCACACTAACATTGTGGTGATGAGGATTATCACAGGAACGAAGATTGCTGTACTTGTGATGGCTTGCGCCTCCATTGACTCGAGATGCAGCCATCGATCGAGCCAAGGATCGGCCAAGTACTCAACAAGGAGGCCACTGATCAGGAACCCCCCCACTGAAGCCAGAAACAAAATCCAGGACTGGACTGTATCAAGCAAATAGGTCCAGCTCCGTTGGTAAATTTCCAATAGATAGAAACAGACCGCGCCACCCCAAAGCGCAAGATGCCCCAGCGTTCCCTGTTCCAACTCGAGTATCGCTGCACACACTAGGCCCGCAAAAAGGAGCGTTAGTGGGACTGCCACGACTGTCTGGAACGCCAGGTGGAGGGCATCCAACCACGCCGACCTGGTGAGTTCTCCGCCAAGCAACACGCGTCGCAGCACGTGCGCCCTGTCCCAGCGCCGTCCGTCGAGGCCCCTGACGGCCAAATGGCCCCTATCCGTCGGGACCACTAGAGCACCGTGAAAGAGGTACCTGGACGGGAGTGCCGCACGATCTCCCACCACGGCAACGGCGTTTTCCCAAACGCACTTCCTTGAGGTTTTTGCCTCCCCCGGTCCGTACGCAGGTAGATCTTGTGCCGGCATGAGGAGGATCGTTTTCTGCAGCCAACCATTCTCGACTATCTGCCTAAGCTCCCACTCTGTCTCGCAGCCAGCGGCACCAGGATCATTCACTCTGTCTGGCGGAACAAGCAGACAAACCCGAGCGTTCTTGGCCAGAAGCCTGAAGTCATCTTTCCAAGCGTCCCTATGGGCACCATCGGCACCCGACAAAGCTCCAATGCGGTGGCGCAATTCCAGTCGCAGTTTGGTTAGAGAACCGAGTTTCGTTAGGTTCTCCTGCAATCCGATCTGGACAACCGGATAGTCCGACTTGAGGCACCGCACCAACAGCCCCTCCAATCCAGACCGGCGCAACAAGCCGAACGAAAACACATCCCGTGCCGTGTCGATTGTCGGCGTCGCAGTCACAGGAAGACGGCCATCGGCCCTGAATGGCCTCAAGAACAGGGCGAACTGACGAACCGCTCCCCCTCTTTCCAAAGTCTGCATCAATGATCTGGCCAGACGGTCTCGCATGCCGTTGCCCGCATCACAGTGTACTTTCCAAGTGATGTGTCCGATCACGATGAACGCGCAGCCGACGATTGCGAGCGCACTGTAGGCCGGACTTTCCATCCCCACTGCGAACTTGGCAAAGAACCCGAAAAAGGCAGCCGGGCCGCCAATAGCCAACAGAGCCAACGACAGCCACCCAGTGCTATTCAGGGCCCAGAGCGAGGGCTCGAGCAATTCTAAAGTACTCAACATTGACCGCTTGGGCGGTGTACCCATGGGACTCTCCGTACAGTTGGCTCGGAACAAGGCGGAGCTTCATTCTTAGTTATTTGGGATACACAGGCAAGCGCCACCTCTCCTACCGACGCTGCACAGGTTAAGGCAGCTTGTGACGCACAAGTCCCATGGCTTGCAACCCTATTTCGTACCACTCAATCAGCAGGAAGGCCGGCTGCAAATTTAGTTGGGTTTATGTTGTCTTGCGTTACGGCATTAGCATACTTCCGCCGTAACGTGGCGAATTGCGCGGGTGGCATCCGGCCGCAACTGCTGCGGGGTCGAATCAA
This sequence comes from Rhodocyclaceae bacterium, assembly GCA_020445745.1. Classification (GTDB taxonomy): domain Bacteria; phylum Pseudomonadota; class Gammaproteobacteria; order Burkholderiales; family Rhodocyclaceae; genus Cognatazoarcus. The sequence goes on from JAGRGB010000101.1 coordinate 65,425, forward strand.
ATTGTAATTCACCCATTGATGGTCTCTCGTGGAAGTTTCAGATTAAGGGGCGAATCCAAATTGCGCGTCCTCATTGGGATAGGCTCGTCTAATCAATAGCAGGATTGCACTTTTATCACTTCTGGAGCGCGCCGAAGAATTGTCGTCGTAGTAAGTCTCTTCAGTTGGGCCTCTCGAAGCTGAAGTTGGTTGCGAATTTCTGTTGGGGTGTGGTAAGTACTGATCAAGTAGTCGGCCTGCCTGTATTGAGCCATTCGAGCATTACAGGTGTTGTACTGTCGTCGGGAGAAGCGCTGCTGTTGGTAACTCTGCTGACGGCACTGCGCTACCGCGTCGTCGAGACAGTTTTCGTAGCTAATCGCGGCAACTGCTGCTGTTGTGGCGAGTTGGGCTTCGACACTCGGGTTGTCGTTCGTCAGACTCCTAAGAAGAGACTGTGCCGACAAGTCAATGAAGAGATCACGAACGAGTGGCCACCACTCGACGCGGTCTCCTCGCCCTACATTGATGGCCGCTTGGCACGCCCCGGAACTCAGTGCCCCAATCAGCGCGGTAGCACCTTGCTTTCGATCGCTCCATTGTGAAGCGATTGTCTCGCCGAGCGCACCTGCGCCTGTGCATGTGACTACTGAAGCCATGCAGCTACTCTGGGCAGCGTGTCTTGCCATGCTATCGGTGCTGCAAACGCCAAGGTTCGGAATAGGGACTCGACATACCCGGTTCGGACCCAACTCGGCTGGAGAGGTGGCAATCCAACGATTGGTCTCGGCGACAATTTGCACGTTTCTCGAATACAGACGCTCCGCAGTATTGAGTTCCGGAATCTCAATCGTCTGAATATAAGCAGCTTCGAGCGAAGGCAGGCGGAATTGCGTCTGCCCCGAAGCGCCTATTTCGAGCAATTTGCCGTCAGGGCGACGGATCCGCAAACATGCGCTTGGCTCAGGGAGCGCCCTGACGTTAACGTCAAATCCTACTATCATCCGCTTGTTGGGGGTGAGGCCTCGCCGCGGGTCAGCTACTCCTCGAGACAGCAAGATCCCGTCGACGTGCTCAAGTGTGTAGATGCCGGCCGGCAATGAACTGGAAATTGTTGCCATGAAGCCACTGCCCATTGGTTGGATATCCGCTTCGCTTGAGAGGAAGGGAAGTCCGGCGCAGCCGGCCAAGAAGAGCAAACTAAAGCTGGCGAGGATCTTTACCATCGAGTATCCCCTGCGTGCTGAAAGGTTGATAGTCTCGTCATCATAAGAGGGGTGTTGAGGTCACTATCGTAAACGACCATACAGAAAGTGATGGCTCATATAACCCTTTCTGTTGGGCGAGTTTCGGTCGAGATTCATTGCTATGTGAAGTTAACCGACAGAAAAGTTGGGATGCAAGCTTCGTCGATCCGCCTCGCTTGAAATCCTCTTTGCATCTAGGCGGAAAGCATAACGCGTTTGTCGGACGGCAGCTATCCGGCTCATTCCTCGAGCGGCCGGAAGTGGCCGGGTCGCGACAGCGACAGGTCCAAGTTCGTCGCCGTAAACCTGCCGTTCAGGACGATCCCGCGAGGGAAATTCTGACCGGATACCCGCCGGCAGCAACCGGCCGTGGCCTGCCCTGCACGCTCATGAGCCCATCGACCGGTCCGCCATCAAACCTGCCGCTCCAGCACCAGCATCGCGCGCCCCTGCCGCTGCGCGGAGCCGAATCATCGAAGCGGCTCGCCCGGGATTGCGCCGACTCAGGCTAAAGGCGCCTTGCGCTTCGATGGTCGGGCTCGACTCGATCCATGGCGGCCTTCCGTGCCCAGCGGCCGCGGCGAATCGCAGTTGCCACCCTGGTGCCTCCGCGATTGGGTCGGCGCCTCGCAGCGCTCTGTGTCGCCGCGATCATGCCCGCGACGCGCTATCCACCCCTTCGACGTCGCGCAGTTTCTGCAGCGCCCGGTTCAGCGCCGGCACGCCGCCGACCTCGACGGTGAAGCGCATGTGGGCCTTGCCGGCCTTCGAGCGGGTGTTCACGGCGATCACGTTGATCTGCTCGCGTGACAGCACGTCGGAGATGTCGCGCAGCAGGCCCTGGCGGTCGCCGGCCTCGACCAGCACGTCCATCGGGTAGATCTGCGGCCTCGACGTGGTCGGCTGGTCGCCCCACTCGGCGCCGACCACGCGCTCGGGGTGGCGGGCGGCCAGGTGCATGAAGTCGCGGCAGTCGATGCGGTGGATCGACACACCGCGTCCGCGCGTGACGAAGCCCTCGATGGCGTCCGGCGGCGCGGGACGGCAGCAACGGCCCAGCGAGGTCATCAGCTTGCCGACGCCCACGATCAGCACCTTGTCGGCGTTGTCGATGCCGCGTTCGCGGCCGACCACCATCTCCGGCGGTGGCGGCGCCGGAGCCGGAACGCGCTTGTCGCCGCGGATCGCCACCTGCAGGCTGCGCGCGCCGACGTCGCCGCGGCCGACCGCGACGAACATCGCGTCGGCGCTCTTGAAGCCGAGCCGGGTGGCCAGCTCGTCCACGTTCACCTGGCTGTGGCCCTCGCGCTGCATCTCCCGCACCACCGCGTTGCGGCCGCGCCCGAGCAGTTCCTGCTCTTCCTGGGCGCTGAAGTACTGCTTGATCTTCTGGCGGGCACGGCCGGTGTGCACGTAGCCCTGCAGCGTGTTTAGCCAGTCGCGCGACGGCCCGCCCTCCTTGGCGGTGATGATCTCGACGGTCTGGCCGGATTCGAGCTGGGTGTTGAGCGGCAGCAGGTGGCCGTCCACCTTGGCACCGCGGCAGCGATGGCCGACCTCGGTGTGAAGGCGATAGGCGAAGTCGACCGGGGTGGCGCCGCGCGGCATGTCGATCACCCGGCCCTGGGGCGTCAGCACGTAGATCGTGTCGTCCAGCGACGCGCGCTTGAACTGCTCGACCCAGTGGCTGGAGTCGGTCACCTCGTCGCGCCACGACAGCAGGTTGCGCAGCAGCGCGATCTTGTCGTCGTAGGCACTGCCGGCGGCGCCGCTGCCCTCCTTGTAGCGCCAGTGGGCGGCGATGCCGAGTTCCGCATGGCGGTGCATCTCGTGGGTGCGGATCTGCACCTCCAGCGCCCGCCCGTCGCCGGCCAGCACGGCAGTGTGCAGCGACTGGTAGTTGTTGCCCTTGGGCTTCAGGATGTAGTCGTCGAACTCCTTCTGGATCGGCGTCCATAGCTGGTGCACGATGCCGAGCACCGCGTAGCAGTCCTTGATGTCGCCGACCAGCACGCGCAGCGCACGCACGTCGTAGACCTGCGAGAAATCCAGCTTCTTCGCCCGCATCTTGTTGTAGATGCTGAAGATGTGCTTGGGCCGCCCGTGGATCTCGGCGTCGATGCCGACCTTGCCGAGCTCGCTGCGCAGGCGCTCGATCGAGGTCTCGATGAACTGCTCGCGCTCAGAGCGGCGTTCGTCGAGCATCTTGGCGATGCGCTTGTAGGTGTCCGGTTCGAGGAAGCGAAACGACAGATCCTCCATCTCCCACTTGATCTGCCAGATGCCGAGCCGGTTGGCGAGCGGCGCATAGATCTCCTGGCTCTCCCGCGCCACCTGCTGGCGCGCGTCGCCGGGATGGTCGGTGAGATAACGCAGGGTCTGGGTGCGCGAGGCCAGCCGCAGCAGCACCACGCGGATGTCCTCGACCATCGCCAGCAGCATCTTGCGCAGGGTCTCGGTCTGGGAGCGGATCTCGGCCGGGGTGCTGTACTTGCCGCTCTGCCGGGTCAGCATGCGCAGGCCGTTGAGCTTGCGCAGGCCACGCACCAGCATCGCCACGTGGGCGCCGAAGTCTGCTTCGACATCCTCGACCTTGCCGCCGTCGTGCTGCGGCACCGCAAACAGGATCGCACCCAGGCGCGCGTCGGCATCCATCTTCAGCGAGGCGCTGACCAGGGCCATGCCGAGGGCGTGGCTCCAGGTCGCCTCGCCGGTGCCGAGCACGCTGTCGCCGTACAGCCCGCGGGCATACTGGAATGCCTTGTCGACGCGTGACGCCTCCGCGTCCGCGAGCCCCTCGGTGAGCAGGGGCAGGCAGGCTTCGTCGTCGCCGACCGCGATCGAATGAGTAACCGAGACCATGGCGCGAATTATCCCACAGTGGTGCCGCCACCCGTGTCGGCGATAATCGTCAATCGATACCGCCACCCATATGCCCAGCGCTCTCGCCCACCCCTACCTGCTGCTCACCCTGACCGTGCTGTTCTGGTCGGGCAACATGGTCGCCGGCCGCGGCCTGCGGGAGGACGTGCCGCCGATCCTGCTGGCGCTGCTGCGCTGGCTGATCGCCCTCGGCCTGACCCTGCCGTTCGCGGTGCGCGGCTTCGACCGGGGCCAGCTCGCGACGATGCTGCAGGCGTGGCCGGCGATGCTGCTGCTGGGCCTGCTGGGGGTCGGCGGCTTCAACACCTTCGCCTACATTGCACTGCAGCATACCACCGCCACCAACGCCTCGCTGCTCAACAGCTTCATCCCGATCGTCACGATCGCGCTGTCGTGGGCGTTGCTCGGGCGGCGCCTGCGCGGCGTCGAGGCGGTCGGCGTGATGGTGTCGATGGCCGGCGTGCTGCTGATCGTCGGCCGCGGCGAGCCCGGTGTGCTGGCGTCGCTGTCGCTGAACCGCGGCGACCTGTGGATGCTGCTCGCGGTGCTGACCTGGGCGCTATACACGGTGGGTCTGCAGTGGCGGCCCGCGGGGCTCGACTCGATGGTGATGCTGGCCGCGTTCACAGTGGTCGGCCTGGCCGCGTTGATCCCGGCGGCGGCGGTGGAGTACCTTTCCGGGGCGCGCCTCCGGGTCGACGCCGGCACGATCGCCGGCATCCTGTACACCGGGGTTTTTCCGGGCTTTCTCGGCTACGTTTTCTACAATCGAGGCGTGGCCGCGGTGGGTCCCAACCGGGGATCGCTGTTCATCCACCTGATGCCGGCCTTCGGCACCGGTCTGGCCGCCGTCTTCCTCGGCGAGCGGCCCCACTGGTACCACCTGGTCGGCATCGTCCTGATCTTCGCCGGGATCACGATGAATACCCGAAGGGCGTCCTGATGTTCCGATTGCACGATCTGTTCCGCAGCGCCAGCCGCGACGATCCCGCCGTGGACGAGAACGTCTGGGCGTGGATCGAATCGGACCTGCCCTTCCTGGAGTTCGTGCCGCCGGAAATGCGCCCGCGCCTGCGCGCGCTGGCCACCGAGATCCTGCGCGACAAGGAGTTCCACGGCGCCCACGGCCTCGTCGTGGACGACCGCATGATGCTGTCGATCGCGCTGCAGGCGGCGCTGCTGATCCTGCGCCTGGGCAGCGGCTGCTACCGGGGCTGGGTCGGCGTCGTCGTCTATCCCGGCGATTTCGTGATCCCGCGCAGCGTGGTGGACGAGGCCGGTGTCGTGCACGAGTACCAGGAGCCGGCCCTCGGCGAGGCCTGGGAGGGCGGTCCGGTGCTGGTCTCGTGGACGGCGGGCGGGCAGCGGCCACGCGCGCTCAACGTGGTGATCCACGAGTTCGCCCACAAGCTCGACATGGCCAACGGCGGCGCCGACGGCCTTCCGCTGCTGCCGCGCGACATCGACGTGGCGCGCTGGTCCGACGCCTTCGGCCAGGCCTTCGACGACTTCTGTCGCCGTGTCGAGGGCGGCGAACTGACCGCCATCGACGCCTATGCCAGCGAGTCGCCCGCGGAGTTCTACGCGGTCCTGTCGGAGGCCTTCTTCCTGATGCCGTTGCGCCTGCGCGCCGAGTATCCGCGGGTCTATGCGCTGCTCGCCGAACTCTACGGCGTCGACACCGCCGAGGGCGAGGCTGCCGCGGTAGCACGGCGCTGGCGCATGGACCATGGAGCCGCGGAGCAGTGAGCGAGGGCAAGCGCCGGCTGTTGATCGTCTATCACACCCAGACCGGCCATACCGGCCGGCTCGCCGACGCGGTGGCGGCGGGGGCCCGCTCGGTCGAGGAATGCGACACCGTGCTGCTGCGTGCCTTCGATGCCGGCGCCGACGACCTGCGCCACGCCGACGGGCTGCTGCTCGGCACCCCCGAGAACTTCGGCTACATGTCCGGTGCCCTGAAGGACTTCTTCGACCGCACCTACTATGCGGTCGAGGGCGAGATGGCCGGGGTCCCCTATGGCGTCTTCGTGTCGGCCGGCAATGACGGCCGCGGCGCGGTGCGCGAGATCGGCCGCATCGCCAACGGCTACGGCTGGCGCCAGGTGTGCGATGCGATGATCGTGCGCGGTGAAGTCGGCGAGGACGACCTCGCCAATGCCCGCGACCTCGGCGAGGCGATGGCCAGCGGGCTGGCGCTGGGCGTGTTCTGATCCACCTCCGGCCCACCGGCAGCGGCTGCCGAGGCGCGCCGCTGCCCGGCATTTGCCGGCATACGTTTCGTCTTCTAGGCTGATATCGCGTTTGCCGGAGATTGGGCAGGAGTGTTCGCGGCCTTCGGCAGACGCGAACGAAATCCATCTGGAGGACGACCCTATGGCCATTACCTGGATTCTGGTTGCCAACGCCAGCCTTGCAAGACTGTATGCAAACCTCGGCCCCAACAAGGGGCTGACGCTGGTCAAGGAACTGGACCACCCGGAGAGCCGGCAGAAGAATGCCGACCTGGTCACCGACCGCGGCGGAACCGGTCACGGCGACGGTTCCTACGAAGCGCCGAGCGCACCGAAGGAAAACGCCGCCCGCAGTTTCGCCCAGGAGATCGCGCGCGAATTCTATGCCGGGCGCAACCGCCAGGCCTACGCGCGGGCGATCCTGGTGGCGCCGCCCGGTTTCATGGGCCTGCTCAATGCCAGCATCGACGGCCCCACCGCCCAACTGGTGTCCGACCGTTTCGAAAAGGACTACACCAAGGCGTCCGAATCCCAGCTCAAGGAACGGCTGGCCTCCTGCATCTTCCTGTAGCCGCGACAACGGCCCGTCGGCGAGAGGGGTGCCGGGCGGCACCCCTTTTCGTTGCAGCCCCGGCGGCCGGCGGCGGTCAGTCGATGGTGAGCTTGACGAACCAGCGCGAGGACGGATCGATCTCGGCGATGTCGGCATCGGCGAACGGCGGCACCCCGGGGTCGTCGGGCGGCGCGCCGATCAGGTTCAGATCCACCGCATGGGGCATGCCGACGAGACCGTCCGTGCCGGCCTCGAGACGGTAGTAGATGCCGTTCCACAGCTTCGCGCCGAAATCCTTCGGCGCCTTGTACAGGAACAGCAGCGAGTGTTCCAGCCAGCGCAGGTCGCCATCGCCGACGATCCCCGGTTGGGCATACGGATAGGGCACGTAGCACTGGATCTCGACGCTGGCCTCCAGGCACTTGAATTCCTTCATCGACAGGAAGAAATCCTTGAAACGCTCGAACGCCAGGTCGAGCTCGAAACGGGTTGCCGTGCCATCCGGCTCGAAATGCACGGAGCCGATGTCGGTCACGCTGCCGTCGCGGGCATGCAAGCGCACCCGCTTGTCGCCCGCCAGCTCCCAGCCCCACGCCGGCACCGCCAGTGCCGTCGCGATGGCGATCGCGGCGACCCTGCCAAGTATCGCTGTCATCTGCTCGCACCTCCCTCAGCCACTATACGCCGGGCCGCTTGCGGGGCCGAGCGGGAAGCGCGTCAGCACCCGGTAGCGGGCACCGGCGGCGTCCAGCTCGGAGCCCGCCAGCACGAAATCCCGGCAGGTCCAGGTCAGCATCGGCGGCGGCGGGGCCACCAGCGCCGTTGCCCGCCGGAACAGGGTCACGTGGGGGTGGAAGCCGCGCCGCTCGACCGCCACGCCAAGCCCGGCGAGGCGCCCGCGCAGCGCCTCGTGCAGCGCGACGGCGCCGGCCGGCACCTGCGAGCAGCCGGCCCAGACGATGCCGCTGCGCCGCCACAGCGCGACCTGGTCGAACTGCAGCGCGAATGCCGTGCCGGCCAGGGTGGCGGCCATCGCCTCGATCGCCCGCCGGCGCCCGCCGTCGACGGCGCCGATGAAGGCCAGCGTCAGGTGCAGCCGGTCGGTCGTGATGCGGCGGCCGCCCCGGCACGCCAGGCCAGCCGCGAAATCGGCCATCGCCCGTGCCTCGGCCGCGCTCGGCCACAAGGCGAAGAACAGCCGCTCGCCGGCCTGCCTAGCCGCCACGCAGCAGCAGCACCACCGCCTGCGCCGCGATGCCTTCGCCGCGTCCGGTGAAGCCCAGCATCTCGGTGGTCTTCCCCTTCACGTTGACCCGCGCCGGCGGCAGCGACAGGTCGGCGGCGATATTGGCCACCATCGCCGGCACGTGGGGCAGCAGCCGCGGCGCCCGCGCGATCACGGTGGCGTCCACGTTGCCGACGCGCATGCCGGTATCGAACACCGCCGCCGCTGCCGCCCGCAGCAACTCGCGACTGTCGGCACCGGCGAAACGCGCATCGCTGTCGGGAAAGTGGCGGCCGATGTCGCCCAGCGCGGCCGCCCCGAGCATCGCGTCGGTGATCGCGTGGAGCAGGACGTCGGCATCCGAATGGCCCAGCAGGCCGCGTTCATGGGGAATCGTCACGCCGCCGATGATCAGCGCCCGCCCCGGCACCAGCGCGTGGACGTCGAAACCCTGGCCGATCGAGAACGGGAGATCCATGTCAGCGCGCCCGGTTGGCCAGAATCCATTCGGCCATGTGCAGGTCCAGCGGGTAGGTCACCTTGAGGTTGGAGGCATCGCCCTCCACCAGCCGCGGACGCAGGCCGGCAGCCTCGATCGCGCTGGCTTCGTCGGTGACCCCGCGCGCCCGTTCGAGGGCGCGGCGCAGCATGATGTAGCGAAACATCTGGGGCGTCTGCGCCTGCCACAGGCGTTCACGCGCCACAGTCTCGACGCTGTGGCCGTGTCCGTCGTCGCGCTTCAGGGTGTCGGCCACCGGCACCGCCAGCAGACCGCCGACTTCGTCGTCGGACAGGCTCAGCAGGCGCTCGAGGTGCCATGGGGCGAGACACGGCCGTGCCGCGTCATGCACCAGCACCCAGTCGGAGTCGGCCATTTCGTCGCGGATCGCGCGCAGGCCGTTGAGCACGCTGTCGGCGCGCGACGCGCCGCCGCAGAACAGGCTGACCAGCCGCGGCGCGAGATCCGACCAGTCGTGGCTGTCCCACTCCTGGTCGCCGACCGACAGCACCACGTACACGCGGTCGATGTCCGGGGCCGCGCACAGGGTCTCGAGGGCATGGCGGATCAGCGGCCGCCCGAGCACCTCGAGGTACTGCTTCGGCCGCCCGGACTGCATCCGGTTGCCGCTGCCGGCAGCCGGCACCAGCGCGACGTGACGGGGTCGGGGTCTTTGCATGGGCGGATTCTACACGGGCGGCCTGCAGCCACGGCGATCGCCAGCCGGGGCCGCGCTGCCCCGCCAGCCGTGCCCTTCAGCCAGCCGGGTCGTCGGCGCGCTCGACGCGCTGGCGCAGGCGCTCCTCCTGCTCGCGCAGCTCGGGCGTCAGCGCCTCGCCGAAGTCGTCGGCCTCGAAGATCTGCCGGATCTCGATCTCGCAGTCCTCCACCATCGGGTTCGGGCAACGCCTGGCCCAGCCGATCGCCTCGTCAAGCGATTCGCACTGCCAGATCCAGAACCCCGCGATCAGCTCGCGGGTGTGCACGAACGGTCCGGCGGCGACCGTGCGCCGGCTGCCGGAAAAAAGCACCCGCGCGCCCTTTGCGCTCGGCTGCAGGCCTTCACCGGCGAGTATCACGCCGGCATCGACGAGCTCCTGGTTGTAGCGGCCCATCGCCGCCAACAGGGCTTGATCCGGCATTTCGCCGGCTTCGCTGCCACGGGTGGCGCGGATCATCACCATGAATCGCATTGCAGGCTCCTCGTCGGGCCGTCGGATGCGCCCCATTATCCTCGCCTCGAATCGGACCGTCGCGCTTCGACGAGCGCCACGACGACAGGCCGACGCCGGCAATCGGGAGAAGCGGCCGACAAGGATCCGATCCCGGCCGCACGGTACGCGCCGGCGACGGCGGCGTAGTTGCCGGACGGCGGCCCGCGTGGCCCCGGCGGCGGCGTTCAGTCCGCCTCGCGCCGGCCTCCGCCGATCGCCCCGCCGGCCTTGCACGTCCGGTTGCGGCCGGCGCGTTTCGCGCAATAGAGCGCGTTGTCTGCGGCGCCGAGCAGCTCACTGGCCGAAGCGTCCGGCATCGCTTCGAGGTCCGCCAGCCCGACCGACACGGTGCACGAGAACCGCGACGCGCCGTTGCCGAAGCGCAGTTCCTCGAAACTGCGCCGAATGCCCTCGATCAGGTGTTCGCCGGCAGCGAGGCGACAGTTGCCCAGCACGGCGACGAACTCTTCGCCGCCATAGCGGCCGACCGCGTCGGAACGCCGCAGCCTGCGGCTGAGCAGCATCGCCAGCGAGCTGATCACCAGATCTCCGGCGGCGTGGCCATGGGTGTCGTTCACCGACTTGAAGTGGTCGATGTCGATCATCGCCACGACCAGCGGCTCCCGTTCGCGCCGCGCCCGCGCCACTTCGAGCGCGACGACTTCCTTGATCGCGGCGTGCTTGAGCAGGCCGGTCAACCCGTCGCGGGCGATCTGGGCGGCGAGTTCCCGCGCCCTGTCGACGCGCACGCGCACCGCGCCGATCAACTGGTTCTCGGATATCGGCTTGGTCAGGAAATCGTCGGCGCCGCGGTCCATCGCCGCGAGCTGGCGGACCGGATCGGCCTCCGCCGACAGGTAGATGATCGGCAGTCCTGCCCAGGCTTCGAGCTGCCGGATCACGCCGGCCAGATCGGTGCCGGAGTAGTGCGGCATGTGAAGGTCCATCAGCACCACTTCGGGCCGGAAGGCGGACATGCGCTCGAGCAAGCGGTCGGGCCGCGGCAGCACCTCGGCCTCCATGCCGGCGCCACGCAGCACGGTTCGGTAGTGTTCGGCGAGATCGATGTCGTCATCGACGATCAGCACCCGCCTGGCCGGCGCGTGGCGCCGCAGCAGGATCCCGTCCATGTGATGGACGATCCGCGCGACGTCGATCGGTCGCAGGACGAAGCCCTCGGCGCCGAGTCGCGAGGCGCGGACCCGGGCACCGAAGTCGTCTTCGTCCGACACGAACAGCAGCGGCACGTCGAGCGCCGCGAGGGCCGGGCATGCGGGCAGCCTGGCCGTGCTGTCCTGGCTGCCGCCGGCGAGCAGGACGTCGATGATCAGCATGTCCGGAACGGCGCCGTCCGCAGCGGCCGCTTCGGCATCGTCGAGCGCACGGAAATGCCGCACCCGGTAGCCGAAGGACTCGAGCTGGGTGACGAATTCGGCCAGCTCCGCTGCCAGGTCGGTCACCAGCCATAGCACTGTCGCGCCGACCGCGACGGCCGTTGCCCCGGCATCGCCGGCGACCCCGATCGCCGCGCGCCGCGGTGCCACGACCACGAGGCTGTCGCCGAGCGCCTGGATCCTCGGGTACCAGTCCTCCGCATACAGGGCGGCCGCTCCCGCAGCGTCGCGCATCATCGCCTCGACTTCCCGTTCCAGGGCCCGGGCCGAACGGCTCAGGTCTGCCAGACCGAACGTGCCGCCGGAGCCGGCCAGCCGGTGCAGGCGCAATCGCAAGGCCTCCAGCTGCTGCGGATGGCCGCCGGCGACGCCGCGGACCAGTTCGCACATGGCATCGAGCTCGGCCGGCAGGCGTGCCCGGTATTGCTGCCTCTGGCCTTCGAGCCGGGCCTCGAGCGCTTCGACGGTGAGACGCTCAGCACCCATTCACGGACTCCCACAGTGCGCGAACCTGGTCGGCCAGGAGCATCGGATCGAACGGTTTGGCGATCGCATCGCAACTGCCGAGGGCGCCGTATTCGGCGAGCTCCTCCGGCTGCACCTTGGCGGTCATGAACGCCACCGGCGTGTCTGCGAAGCCCGGCAAGCCGCGCAGCGCGCGCAAGGTGCTCGGCCCGTCCATGCCGGGCATCATGACATCGAGCAGAATCATGTCCGGCGCGAAGTCATCGGCGACATCCAGGGCTTCCTCGCCGCTGGCGCAGGCCGACACCTCGAATCCGCCGATGCTCTCGAGCGCCAGGCAGGCGACCATGCGGATGTCGGCGTCGTCTTCCACGTAGAGGATGCGTCGCAGCGGCTTCATGAGTGGGCTCCGGCAGTTTCTCCGCCTGCGTCCACGGCAGCGCTCGCGCCTGTGCCGGCGGCGCTCGTCACCAGCGGCAGCGAAAAGTGGAAACAGGCACCGTGGCCGGGCTTCGACTGGTAGCCGATGCGCCCGCCCATGCGTTCGATCAGCTCCCTCGAGATTGCCAGGCCGAGCCCGGTTCCTCCCTTTTCACGGCTGTCCGACGAATCCGCCTGGGCGAACTTGTGGAATATCCGGTCGCGAAACTCGTGCGGAATTCCCGGTCCCTGATCGCGGACGCGAACCACGACCTGCCCGGCCTCGACTTCCGTCCCCAGCCGGATCTGGCCGCCCCGTGGCGAGAACTTGATGGCGTTCGACAGCAGATTGCCCAGCACCTGATGGAGACGCTGGCAATCGACCAGCACCTCGAGTTCGCCGGGGACGGGCGCGTCGCGGAAATCGCAGCCGATGCGCACGCCCCGCTCCTCGGCGAAGCTCTGCTGGGCCTCGACCGCGGCCTCGATCACCGGCATCAGGGGCTGCTGCTCGAGCTGCATCCGCATCTTGCCCGCCTCGAGCTTCTCCATGTCGAGCAGATCGTTGATCATCAAGGTCAGCCGACGGCTGTTGCTGTCCGCCACGGCGAGCAGCTGTTCCGCCTTGTCGGGCAATTTTCCCATCACGCCGCCGGCCAGCAGGCCCAGCGCACCGCAGATGGCCGTCAGTGGTGTACGCAGTTCGTGGCTGACGGTGGCGACGAATTCGCTCTTCATCCGCTCGATCCGCTTGCGCTCGGTAATGTCCCGGATCAGTCCGACGTACATCGGGAAGCCCTCGCGGGTGATCTCCGAGATCGACAGTTCGATCGCCACCAGGCTGCCATCCTTGCGCTTCCCGTCCACTTCTCGACCGGCGCCGATCGACCCCACCTTGGTGCCGTCGCGATGGCGGCGCAGATACTCGTCGTGGTGCCGGCGATAGGGGTCGGGCATCAGGCAATTGACGTTTTGCCCGACCAGTTCCTCCGCCCGGTAGCCGAAAATGCGCTCGGCTGCCCGATTGACCGAATCGATGCTGCCGCGCTGGTCGATGGTTATCAGGCCATCGACCATGTTGTCGATGATTGCCCGGGTATGCTGAACCTGATCGGCGAGGGCCATTTCGGCCAGCTTCTGCTCGCTGATGTCGGCGTGGGTGCCCGACATCAGCAAGGGCCGGCCGGCTGCGGTGCGGCTGATCAGCCGGCCGCGATCGTGCACCCATACCCAGTGCCCTGCCTTGTGGCGCATCCGGCACTGGACGTCGAAGAAGTCGGTCTCGCCCGCGAAGTGCCTGTCGAGCGCGGCACGTGCTCCCGGCAGATCGTCCGGATGGGCGAGCGCGGTCCAGGTGCGGATCGACAGCGGCGCGAGTTCGGCCAGCGAATGGCCGACGATTCCGGCCCAGTGCTCGTTGAACGTCGTCTCGCCGGTGTCGACGTTCCATTCCCAGGTTCCGATGCTGGTGCCGTCGATGACCGCCGCCAGCCGCTGCTCGCTGGCGCGCAGCTTCTCCGCGTCGAGCCGCTCCCGGGTGATGTCGGTCTCGATCGCCATGAAGCCCTGCAGCTCACCGGCATCGTCCCGCAGCGGGTCGCAATTGATATGCACCCAATACGACCTCCCGTCCTTCGCGTAGTTGAGCAGATCCGCCTCGAACGACCTCTCGGCCGCCAGCGCCTCGCGGATCGTCGCCACCGTCGCCCGATCGGTCTCGGCGCCCTGCAGGACCGAGCCCGGGGAACGGCCCCGCAGGTCGTCCAGCGTGTAACCGGTGAGCCGCGTCATGCCATCGTTGATCCACACCACCGCGCCGCCGACGTCGGTGATCAGGACCGCATTGGTGCTCTGGCTGGCCACGCGGGACAGACGCGCCAGCTCCACCGTGCGCGCCGCGACCTCCTTCTCGAGGTTGTCGCGGCTGCTCTGGAGCTGCTCGAAGCTGCCGGCAAGACTTTCCGCCATTTCCCGCAGCATCGCGCTCAGATGGGAGAACTCGCGAATCGGGCTGTCCGGAAGTCGGGTCGCGCGGCCCAGCGCGATCCGGCGCGTCATGCTGCGACTGGCGTCCTCCAGCTCGCGAATCGGAGCGGTCAGCCAGCGGCTCAGCAGGCGGGCGCTGACGATGCCGAACACGGTCAGCACCGCCAGGAACGAGAACAGTTGCAGACGGCCCCGATCGAGGCGCTCGACCAGTTGCCTGGCGGCACGCTCGACGACGATCGAGCCGATGCCGTCGATCCCTTCGACGTCGACCGCCACGCGGTAGCGCCCGAGCCGGTAGCGTTGCATCTCCGACATCGCCCCCGCGGGTTTCCAGAACGCCACGCGCGGCAGCCCACTCAGCGCCTGGACGGGGGATTCGAGGCTGGTCACCTCGCCCAGGGCAACCCGCACGACCCCTGCGGGGGACAGCAGCGCGAGGCCGATGTCGGCGCTGGTGCGCGCTTCGGCCAGCAGCGCCCCGAGGTCGGGGGCGGACGCCGCGTGAAGCCGGCCGTCTATGTGCTCCGCCAGTTCCACCAGTTGATGGCCGAGCATTGCTTCCTGCTGATGGCGTTGCTCGCGACCGCCGAGAATGATCGGCACCGCGCCGGCCAGCAGGATCGCCGCGAGCAATACCTGGAACAGGATCTCGCCCATCTTCAGGGGCTTCAGCACGACGCCGGGAATGGCGACGCTGCGAAGCTTGGCGGCACTCAACAGCAGGCTCGCGAGCACGATATTGAACAAGGCATTCAAGGATTGCTTCAGCGCGATCAATCCGGCGGTCGGCCACGCCACTTCGAGAAACACCCCGTAGCACAGCAGCACGATGGGCACCCCCAGGGCCAGCCAGAAGGCGAGGTCGGCCATCACGACATCCACCCCCCGCCACTTGTGGAGCCAGCCGACGACCAGCGCTTCGCACATGAAGACTGCGAGGGCGTAGGGGTGGCCCCACAGGAACAGCGTGTACATGCCGCCGCAAAAGGCCGCCGCGAGACCCGGCATCGGCCCCAGCGCGACGATCGCGATCATCACCGCGACGGAACCGAAGATCAGGTCGACGCCGAAGAACAGCGGCATCGCCATCATGTTTCCTGCCACCGCGAGGCCCGCCATCAGGAGCACCAGCGGCACTCGGGCAAAGCCGGTGAGGGGAGGGGCCAGTTGCATGGGGTTCGCCATTTGCGCGCCGAGATATGGTCGAGGGCGCCGACCCGGCAAAGCGGCGGCCGTCGCCGGCACCGCGGGTGACACCCCTCGCCCGTTGCTTCGGCCGATTCCGCGCCGTCTTTAGGCGATCTGCTTAAAAACCGGGAGATTTCGAGCGTATCGAAAGGCGTCCCGGCCCTCTGCGGCGCCAATCGGGCACCGGCCGCCGACTATAATCTGATCGTCAACCTCTTCCCCGATGGCGGCTACGACGATGGCAAGCGCTTCGATCCGCCCGGCCGCCGTGGCCGGCCAGTTCTACCCGGCAGATGTTCGCCATCTGCAACTGCAGATCAACGAGATGCTGAGCGCCGCGGTGCCGCCCGACATGCCGGCGGCGCCGCCGAAGGCGCTGGTGGTGCCCCACGCCGGCTACATCTACTCGGGGCCGGTCGCGGCCACGGCCTATGCCCTGCTCGCGCATTGGCGCGAGCGTTTCAGCAAGGTCGTGATGCTGGGCCCGGCCCACCGCGTGGCCGTGCTGGGGGCGGCATTGCCGGCCGCGCTGTCGTTCCAGACCCCGCTCGGCAACGTGCCGGTGGATCGCGACGACTGGCAGCGGCTGCAGGCGATGCCGGGCATACAGGTGTCGGAGGCGGCCCACGCCTTCGAGCACTGCCTCGAGGTGCAACTGCCCTTCCTGCAAAGTGTGCTCGATCAATTCACGATCCTGCCGTTGCTGGTCGGCCGCATGCGCGCCGAAGACCTGCAGCCGCTCATGGAGGCGCTGTGGGGCGGCCCGGAAACGCTGATCCTGATCAGCTCCGACCTCTCCCACTACCATCCCTACGACGAAGCCCGCGTGCTCGACCGCGGCACCTGCGATCGCATCCTCGCGCTGCGGCCCGGCATCGACCACGAGCACGCCTGCGGCGCGACACCGGTGAACGGCCTGCTGGCCGTCGCCGCGAACCACCGCCTGCGCCCCCATCTGCTGGACCTGCGCAATTCCGGCGACACCGCCGGCAGCCGTGATCGGGTGGTGGGCTATGCCAGCTTCCAATTCGACGAGGACGACGACGGTGCCCGACACTGACCCCACTCTCGGTCCGGCGCTGCTCGCCCGCGCGCGCCGGGCGATCGCCACGGCCCTCGGCCTCCCGGCCGGCGCGGCGGTCAAGCATCCGGCCTTTGCCGAGCGCGGCGCATGCTTCGTCACGCTGAAGAAGAGTGGCGAACTGCGCGGCTGCATCGGCAGCATCCAGCAACGCCGTTCGCTGGGCGACGACGTCGACGACAACGCCGTCGCCGCGGCGCTTCGCGACCACCGCTTCGCGCCCGTCGACGCCGACGAATGGCCGCAGCTCAGCGTCGAGGTGTCGCTGCTGAGCCGGCCGGAGTTCATGGAATTCCGCAGTGAACAGGACGTTCTCGAACGTCTCGAACCGGGCGTCGATGGCGTCATCCTGTTCGAGGGCTGCCGCCGCGCGACCTTCCTGCCCCAGGTCTGGGAGCAGTTGCCGGAGCCGCAGACCTTCCTCGGCCGGCTCAAGGAAAAGGCCGGGCTGTCAGCGGGCCACTGGAGCGACAACATGATGGTCGCGACCTACCATGTCGACAAGTTCGCAGAAAACGGCTGACGACGCCGGCAGCGCCCACCCCGCGCGCTACTGGCATCGGCTCGACGACGGTCGCCTGCAGTGCGACCTTTGCCCGCGCGACTGCCGCCTCGCGGAAGGCCAGCGCGGCGCCTGCTTCGTGCGCATGCGCAGCGGCGACACGATGGTGCTCACCACCTACGGACGCAGTTCCGGCTTCTGTGTCGACCCGATCGAGAAGAAGCCGTTGAACCACTTCTACCCGGGCACTCCGGTGCTCTCGTTCGGCACCGCCGGCTGCAACCTCGCCTGCAAGTTCTGCCAGAACTGGGACATCTCGAAATCCCGCGACATGGACCGGCTGATGGCCCTCGCCAGCCCGCAGAGAATCGCCGATGCCGCGGCCGCCAACGACTGCGTCAGTGTCGCCTACACCTACAACGATCCGGTGATCTTCGCCGAGTATGCGATCGACACCGCGCTGGCCTGCCGGGCACGCGGCATCTACAACGTTGCGGTCACCGCCGGCTACATCAATCCCGCGGCGCGCCGTGATTTCTTCGCGGTGATGGACGCGGCCAACGTCGACCTGAAGGCGTTCACCGACGAGTTCTACTGGAAGCTCACCGGGGCCCACCTGCAACCGGTGCTCGAAACGCTGGCCTGGTTGCGCAGCGACTCGGACGTGTGGGTCGAGATCACCACCCTGCTGATCCCCGGTGCCAACGACTCGGACAACGAGATTGCCGCGCTGTCGCGCTGGGTGCTCGCCGAGATGGGCGCCGAGACGCCGCTGCACTTCACCGCCTTCCATCCCGACTTCAAGCTCACCGATCGCGACGGCACCCCGGCCACCACCCTGACACGGGCCCGCAAGATCGCCCTCGAGACCGGTTTGCGCCACGTCTATACCGGCAACGTGCACGACAGCGAGGGCGGCACCACCCGCTGCGCCGCTTGCGGCGCGACCCTGATCCGCCGCGACTGGTACCGGATTCTCGACTACCGCCTCGACGAACACGGCTGCTGCCCCGATTGCGGCACCGCGCTGGCCGGTCGCTTCGCCGCCCATCGGGGCAATTTCGGCCCTCGTCGCGTTCCTCTGTACAAGCTCTGAAGGCAGCGGCCTCCAGGCCGCTACAATGGGGCGAGATCCAATGGGCACCAAGCTGTGTACGCGTTTCGCCATTCCTCCCTCAGCGTCGCCGCCGGCACCGTCTGGCTCGACGCGATGCTCGCCCACGCGCCGGACGCGCGCGGCATCGCCGTGCTCGTCCAGAACGGCTGCATCCTGCACGCCGACCTGCGCGACGCGGTGATCGCCAAGCGCCTGCAGGACGGTCACTTCGCGACCCTCAGCGTCGATCTGCTGACCCGCTACGAGGAGCAGCGCGACGTCGACGCCCGCTACAACGTGCCGCTGATGAGCGCCCGCCTCGACGCCGTGCTCGAGTGGCTGGACCACCAGCCCGGCTTCGACCGGCTCGCGGTGGCGCTGGTCGCGTCGGGCACCGCCTGCGGGGCAGCGGTGCGGGCAGCCGCCCGGCGGCCGCAGCGGGTCGGCGCCCTGGTGTGCCGCGGCGGCCGCCCCGACCTGGCCGGTGCAGCGCCCCTGCGCAGCCTCGGCTGCCCGGTGCGCTTCATCACCGGCGGCGTCGATGCCGGCGCGCCGCGCTTCCAGCGGCCCGCCTTCGAGCTGGTGACGGCGCCACGAGACTGGCAGTCGATCGATCAGGCCGACAGCGACTTCCGCGCGCCCGGCAGCCTCGACAACGCCGCCCGCCTGACCCTGGAGTGGGTGGCCGGACACCTGCCGCCGCCGAAGCCGCCGGAAGATCCCGAGACTGCACCTGCCGCCACGGCGGACCGCAACGCCGTCGGGGAGCAACCGCAATGAGCCTGGCGATCGGCGCCGCGACAGGACAAGCCACCGTCCATCGGCCGGCCACCCCAGCCGGCGACGCCGGCGGGCGGGCACAGGGTGTTGCGGACGGCGACGCCGCGACGACAACCGGGGCGGAAAGGAAGACGGCAGCCGGCGACACCCGCCTCGATGACGACGCCCGCCGCGAATTGCGCGAACTCGAAGCCCGCGACCGCGAGGTGCGCGCCCACGAAGCCGCCCATCTCGCGGCTGCGGGCGGCCTGGCACTGAGCGCCGCGAGCTTCAGCTTCCAGCGCGGCCCCGATGGCAAGATGTACGCGGTCGGTGGCGAAGTGTCGATCGACATCTCCGAAGGGGGTACGCCGGAGGAGACCATCGCCCGCGCCGAACGCATCCGCGCCGCGGCACTGGCCCCGGCCGAACCCTCGGCGCAGGACATGCACGTGGCGGCCCGTGCCGCGCGGATGGCCGCGGAGGCGCGCGCGGCGCTCGCCGCCGAGGTCCGCGACAGCTACGGTGGCCGGGCGGGTGCCGTGCCGGGCGGCCAGATCGACGAAAGGGCCTGAACCGGCGGCGCTGTCGGAAGCCCGCCGGCGGCGACTCTCCGGCGCACACCCTCCGGACCCCGCGCCGGCTGCCGGCGCGGGCGCACCGAACGGCGCTTTCTAGGATAATCGCTCCTCTCCCGAAGCACGGCCCGTCGAAGCGATGTCCCTGAAACACCTCCCCGCCCTGCCGGCGATAGACGCCATCACGGTGCCGAAGAGCGGCAAGAAGCTCGAACTGCCGCCGCTCGCCGGCTCCGCCGACGCGCTGGCGCTGGCCCGCATCGCCGCATCCGGACGACGCCTGCTGGTGATCACCGCCAGCCCGACCGATGCCTTGCGGCTGCAGGAGGAGATCCGCTGGTTCGCGCCGCAGATCGAACCGCTGCTTCTGCCCGACTGGGAGACCCTGCCCTACGACAGCTTCTCCCCGCACCAGGACCTGGTGTCGGAGCGGCTGGCGACGCTGCATGCGATCTCGACCGGCACGCCACCGCTGATCCTGGTGCTGGTCACGACGGCGCTGTCCCGGCTGGCGCCACCGGCCTACCTGGCGGCCTACACTTTCTTCCTGAGGCAGGGCGAACGCCTCGACGCCGACGGACTGCGCGCCCAGATGACGCTGGCCGGCTACGACCACGTCACC